>NZ_JBHUYV010000015.1:0-209365 GCF_042667905.1 Streptomyces sp. NPDC057287
AGCTAAGCCTTTCAGCGCCGATGGTACTGCAGGGGGGACCCTGTGGGAGAGTAGGACGCCGCCGAACAATTATTCCGGGAAAGCCCCGTGCCCTTTTGGCACGGGGCTTTCCTGCGTTCCGGGGCCGAGCAGTTCACGAGCGAGGACGGCCGGCCCGAGGGGCGGGCGTGCGGCCTGCCCGGACGGAGCTGAGGCCCGAGGCCACGACCGCAGCCGAAGCCCGCTGCGACGCGTCCAGGATGTCTTCGAACTGGTGGTTCTGAGCACCCCCGTGTTCGGGGTATGCTTTACCTCGTTGCCGCAAGGCAGCAGGCCCCAATAGCTCAGTCGGTAGAGCGTCTCCATGGTAAGGAGAAGGTCTGCGGTTCGATTCCGCATTGGGGCTCAGCAGAGAAAGGCCCCCGCCTGTGGCGGGGGCCTTTTCTGTACCCCGGCTGGGGATCGCCGGCAGATGATCGAGGTGGGTACAGCAACAGGCCCTGCGAGGATCTGCACTCTCACGACGGCGATCGAACCCCTGCTACAGGGGGCGGAGAACGGGATCGATCTCCGCCAGGCTTTCGTGCAGTCGACGGGCCCCCCGGACAACACGATCGTCGATGTCGCCCGACATCTCCTCGCAGAGCCGTAGCGCCTCGCCCAGGTCGTCCGAGAAGATGCTGAAGACATCGACGATCGCGGTGTGGATGTGATCGGCGTGGTTGTCGTCGGCGGCTGCCAGTGCGGACGCGACTATCGTCAGTCCGGCCCTGTCCTTTCGCCGGAGCAAGCCCTCCGCGGTCCGCCGGGTGACGAAGGTGTCACCAGGATCGAGCACAAGCCCCAGGAGCGGCTCCGAGGCTTCCGGCATCTCGGCGAACCCTGCCAGGCCGTGACCGGCATCCGCCCGGTCACGCCAGTCGTCGCTTCGCCCGAGTTCGCCGAGCAGCACGACGACCGCACGCCGCAGGTCACTGTCCACGGATTCGCCCGCCCCTTCCCACGATGCCGGTCAAGACTCTTCCCCATCGTCCGTGGTGGTGCCGTCAGGTCTCCGTCCGAAGGAGGCTGCAAGAACCGCGGGGAGGTCTGCTTCCGTGACCCGGGCGCGTATGTCCGGCAGAACCTCGCGGAACTCGTCGTCGCTGATGACGCTGAGGAACTCCTGACGCAACTCGCGTATGACCTCGACGAGTTCCGGTCGCAGGCGCATCCACGCACGCGATGTGCGGATCTCCGCGTCCACCTGGTCCATGAACCAGCGGATCACCGTGTACGGGATGTCCAGGTGCTCTCCGTGCACGTCGAAGCAGACCGTGGGCTCCCGTGCCGGATCCTCGTCGGGGACGATCGCCGTGACCAGGGTGCGGTTGTCGGCAACGAGATCCAGCTCCAGGTACCAGGAGTCGTCGGGCACGGAGTACATCGTGGTGATCGCATAGTCGCCGTCGGGCGGGAAGATGGCCATGGCGGCATGCTGCCATCCCGGAGCGGGCCTCCTTGTTGAATCCGATCACCACGACAGCCGGAGTGAGCGCATGGCATGGACAGCACCGCCCGTCGTCCGGACCGTGGAGGTCGCCAGTCTGGGAAGCGTCCCCGAGCGTCGGATGCTGGAGGGCTGGTTGCAGTGGCACCGGGAGACGCTGATGGTCAAGTGTGCCGGGCTGGAGTCGGCGGACCTGGCCATCACGACGGTGGAGCCGTCCACGCTCAGTCTCCTCGGCCTCGTCCGTCATATGGCGGAGATCGAGCGCTGGTGGTTCCGGAGGAGCTTTGCGGGTGAGGCTCTCGGCGACGTCTTCACCGGCCCGGAGGACGGAGATGAAGGGCTGGACGGAGTCGAGGCGGCGGATGCGGCTCGGGCATTCGAATCGTTCCGGACCGAGGTTCGTCTGAGTGACGCGGCAGCTGCCGGGCACGACCTCGACGAGACGTTCCGGTCGGGCGGGGGAGTCCCTCTCAGCCTGCGATGGGTGTACGTCGTGATGATCCAGGAGTACGCCCGGCACAACGGTCACGCAGACCTTCTGCGGGAGCGGACCGACGGGGCGACGGGCGACACCGGCTGATCCACGGACGCGGGCTGCCCCGCCGGGGCGGGTGAGCACCGGGGACAAGATGAGCACCGGCGGTCCGCCGCAGGCGGGGGCCCGACGGGAGCCCTCCGCCGCGGCATGGCTCGACTAGTGCTGTGACCGCTATGGCTCGCCGGGTTGAGATGGAGGACTGTGGTGTTCGTGGAGATCGTCTTCGTGGGGCTGCCGATCGACCGTGACGAGGTCGAGGAGGCGTTGGAAGCGGCGTTCGAGCTCGACGGCGAGGTCACGGGGGCGGGCAGCGGCATGGGTCGTTGCCACCTCGACCTTGAAGTCGCGGAGAGTCTGGACGCTGCCGTGGCTCTGGAGCGACTGAAGCGCGTGCTGTCCGAACTGGGCGTCGCGGGGTGCGCGACGACGAACGTCAGCGAATGATCAGGCTGCCATCCGGGCTCGTCCGCCCCAGCGAATCCCCTTCTCGCTGCGGATCCGGGCGCGTTCGCGGCGTTCGGCCGCCAGGACATCGCGGTGGCGGGAGTTGGCGTTGCACCAGCGCAGATAGGCGTGCAGAGCCCTGGTCCGGACCGTGTGGTTGCGGTGGTTCGAGCTGGCGACGGCGAACTGCCGCAGCGGCCCGAAGTGCGCCTCGATCGGATTCGCCCAGGACGCGTAAGTGGGGGTGAAGCACAGCTCGACCCGGTTCTTCCTGGCCCAGGCACGGATCGCCGGTTGACGCCCCACAGGGTGTCGTCGCCGATTGAGTAGCAGCCATGGAAGTAGCGGACCCCGTGGGTGCGGTGGTAGGTCGCGGGATGCCGTTCGGGGTGTCCGGAGGCGGCCCAGCCCGAGCCGCCGGCCGGGCGGATTCCCGGGGGTCCGAACTCATCGAACGCGAAGACCCGGCCGGGGAAGCGGTCCAGGACGTGCTCGATCCGGTCGAGCTTGGCGTCGCGGTCCGGGTCCGGGGATTCCTTCCAGGTCTTCGTACGCTGGAAGGTGACGCCGCGGCGGGCGAGTAGGCACCGTAACGCCTCCCTGCCGATCCGGATCACGCGGCCGTGAACGCGCCGCAGGTAGATGACGGGTTTGCGGATCGACCAGCGCGTGAAGGGCTGGCCGAGCCTGGTCGGGCGAGTGATGGCCGTCGCGACGACGAAGTCCTCGTCGTCAGGACCGAGCAGGCGGGGACGGCCTCCCGCCCAGCGAGGGTCCAGGCAGGCCAGGCCGATCTCGTTGAACCGGTGGATCACGTCGCGGACCGTGTCCTCGTCCGCCTGCACCAGCTGGGCGATGACTGGGACGCGGTTCCCGCCAGCCGAGGCCGGCAGCGTCATCGCGCGCCGGTAGCGCACCGAACCGGTGCTGCCCCGGCGCACGACCTGCTGCAGCTTCTGCCCTTCCTGGTCGGTCAATCCGCGCACACGGACAGGGCACGGCCACCGCACCTCCACCGGTCGGATCGGACGTCACCGCACATCCAACTGCCTCGACCACCAACCCGGCGAACCAACCCGGTCAGAGCACTAGATGTTCTGCGGCTCCGGGACACGCATGGCCAGGATGGCCATGTCGTCGGACGCGGGCTCCGCAGCGAAGCGCTCGACCGCCCGCAGGATGCGCCCCGCGACCGCGCCGGCCGTCAGGCCCGTACACATGGCCAGGACATCGGCCAGGCCGTCGTCGCCCAGCATGCGGGTTCCCTCGCGGCGTTCGGTGACTCCGTCGGTGACGCACAGGAGGACGTCTCCGGGCTCCAGAGTGACCTCCTGCTCGTACAGCTCGAGGTCCTCGATGACGCCCAGCAGCGGCTGCGGTTCGGCCGCGGCCTCCACGGAGCCGTCCTGGCGCAGACGCAGGGGGAGAGGGTGCCCGGCACAGACGACCTTCAGGAGGGCGCTTCCGTCCTCCTGGGGCCACAGCTCCCCGTAGAGCAGGGTGAGGAAGCGGCTGCGGGCGCCCTCGTCCAGGATCGCGGCGTTGAGCCGCTCCAGGACCGCCGGGCCGCCGAACCCCTCGCGGGCCAGCAGGCGCAGGGCGTGCCGGGCGAGGCCGGTGACGGCCGCCGCCTCCGGGCCCGTACCGCAGACGTCGCCGATGGCGAAGCCGTAGGCCCCGTCGCGGATGGGGAACACGTCGTAGAAGTCGCCGCCGACCTCGTTGCCCTCGCCCGCGGCCCGGTAGATGACCTCGATCTCGACGTTGGGCACGTCGGGCAGGCCCGGCGGGAGCAGGCTGCGCTGGAGCGACTGGCTGATGGCCATGCGCTCCGAGTACAGGCGGGCGTTGTCGAGGGCCAGAGCGGCGCGTCGTGACAGGTCCTCCGCCAGCTCCAGGATCTCCTGGCGGAAGTGTTCGTCGGACGGCTTGCCGAGCGTGAGCATGCCGATGACGCGGTTCCTCGCCACCAGCGGCAGGACGACGGTCTCGCCTCCCACGGCAGCCGCCGTGGCCAGGACCGTGCGGGCGGCCGCTCCCATGCTCAGGGGCGCGTCCCTGCCCAGGGTGCGCTTGGAGGTCCGCAGGGCGGCCTGGTGGCCGGCCTCCGTGGGCACAGGCCAGAGGCGGGCGCCGGGGGCCGGGACGGGGTCGGGCGGGTCGATGGAGGAGAGCAGGGCCTTCAGGCCGTCGATGAGCTCCTCGTCCTCGTGGAGGACGTAGGAGAGATACGGCTCCGAGGACTGGTCGGCGATCGTGTAGACGGCGCACCAGGTGGCCAGCGTGGGCACGGTCATCTGTGCCATCAGCGCCAGTGTCTGATCCCTGTCCAGCGTGCCGGCGAGGAGGTCGGACGCTTCCACGAGGAAGGACAGCGAACCGCGGCGCAGGCGTTCCAGCTCGCCGAGTCTGGCCGACTCGACGGCCAGCGCGATGCGGTCCGCGGCGAACTGCAGCCTCAGCGCCTCCTCGTTGGAGTACCGCCCCGCCGCTTCGGCCGCGACTCCCAGCGAGCCGGTGAGGCGGCCCTCGACCTTGAGCGGGACCGTGACGACCGAGCGCATCCCGGTGTCGCCGAGCAGCGGTACTGCGCCCGGTACGACGGTGAGGTCCTCGTGGACGGCGGGCATGCGGGCGGAGCCGTAGCGTCCTGTGCCGGCCTCGACGGGCACCCGTGCGAAGCGCTGGCGGGCCGAGGGCAGGCCGGTCGTCGCCCGGACCTCCAGCTCGGTCTCGTCGTCCGTGGCCAGCAGCAGGAAGGCGGCGTCGGCGTCCAGCATGTCGCGGGCCCGCTCCACCGTGCGCTGCAGCAGTCCGTCGAGGTCGTCGGGTGCGGGGGAGCCGATGAAGATCTCGAACGGGTCCGCACTGCGGTTCTCGGACGTGGTGTCGGAGACGGGGGTACGGACCGGCGTCTGGAGGACGGCACGTTCGTAGTCGCGTACGAGGAGACAGACGGTGGACGGTTCGCCGTCCGCGTCGCGGACTCTGAGGTGCGAGGCGTACACGGGGATGTTCCGGCCGTCGGCGCCGCGGATGCCGTAGCTGCCCTCCCACCGGGAGAGCCGCAGGGCGTCGGCGATGCCGGTGTTGGTGCCCGGGGTGTGCGGCCAGGCCACGAAGTCGGTCAGCTGCTTGCCGTCGACCTGCTCCGCGGCGTAGCCGAAGAGGAAGGAGGCGTCGTCGTTCCACGAGGCGATGGATCCGGAGCCGTCGATCTGGACGACGGCCACCCGTACACGCGGTTCCGCCACCGGCAGCAGCGCGGTGGGCAGCACCGGGCTCGCGGAGCGGACACCCACGGGCCGTTCGGGAAGGTCGAGCTGGAACCAGACGTGCTTGTGCGTCGGGGTGTACTCGACGCCCCAGCGGGAGGCGAGGGCCGCGCAGAGCAGCAGTCCGCGACCGCCCTCGCGGTCCGGGCTGCCGAAGTCGAGGCCCGAGCTCTGGAGCGGGACCTCCCGCTCCGGGTAGTGGTCGGCGACCTCGACGCGTACGCCGTCCTCGGTGCGCAGGCAGAGGACATCGGCGGCGGTGCCCGCGTGCACGACCGCGTTGGTCACGAGTTCACTGGTAAGAACGACGGCGTCGTCAACGACGTCGGTGTAACCCCACCCCTGAAGGGTGTCGCGGACGAACGCGCGGGCGGTCGCGACCGAGCGTCCGACCGGATCGAAGGTGGCAGCCGCGCGCGCGGTGATCACAGCACTCCCCATTTGGTGTCTCGTCGCTTCCCCGAGTCCTGTGCCCGTATATCGCCGCTTCGATTCGCCTGCCAGGCTAGACGCTCGCCAGGTGTCCCGGGTACACGAGGGCGGACTTGGGTGCTCAGAGCACCCGGCGGTTGTGCGCCGGGCGCACAACTATGGGTCCCCCGGTGAGGGAAATGGGACGACCACGAGACTTTCCTCGCCCCGCCGCTCCGGCCTGGTACGTTTCAACGATTTGACGACCGCATAGTCACCCGTTGACGGTGTGCTGTGGCGGTGAGCCAAAGTGGAAGTGGGCAAGCTTCCGACAACGGCCCGAGCGATACGGTCAACCCCTGCGGGAGGGACACGGTGGAGTCTGGCGTGGCGGCGCGGGGTTCAGGAACGCGCACAAAAGGCGGGCAGTCCGTGAAAAAGCAGCGCAATGGGACCATCGACGTGGACGCGGCAGCTCTGAACAGACTGCTCGCGGGCCTGGTGGCGATGCGTGACGGCAACTTCCGCAGGCGGCTCACCGTCTCCGGCGACGGCGTGCTCACGGAGATCGCCGCGGTCTTCAACGAGGTGGCCGACCGCAATCTGCATCTGACGGGCGAGCTCGCCCGCGTGCGGCGCGTGGTCGGGCGCGAGGGGAAACTCACGGAGCGCCTGGAGACCGGCGCCTGCGAGGGCTCCTGGGCGGCGGCGATCGACGCCTCCAACGAGCTCGTCGACGACCTTGCACGGCCCGTGTCCGAAGTCGGACGCGTGCTCTCCGCGGTCGCCGACGGTGATCTCGAGCAGCGGATGGAGCTGCGCACCCACACGGCGGACGAGACCGTCCGCCCGCTGCGCGGGGAGTTCCTGAAGGTCGCCCGCACGGTCAACAACCTCGTCGACCAGTTGTCCGCGTTCACCGAACAGGTGACGCGCGTCGCGGTCGAGGTGGGCACCGAGGGCAAGCTCGGCGGCCAGGCCCAGGTGCGTGGCATGTCCGGGTCCTGGAAGGACCTCACCGACTCGGTGAACACCATGGCCTACCGGCTGACCGCGCAGGTGCGCGACATCGCCCTGGTGACCACGGCCGTGGCCAAGGGGGACCTGTCACGGAAGGTCACCGTCCATGTCGCCGGTGAGATGCTCCAGCTGAAGAACACCGTCAACACGATGGTGGACCAGCTGTCGTCGTTCTCCTCCGAGGTGACGCGGGTCGCCCGTGAGGTCGGCACCGAGGGCGAGCTGGGCGGGCAGGCGACGGTGCCCGGGGTCGCCGGGGTCTGGAAGGACCTCACCGACTCCGTCAACACGATGGCGGGGAACCTCACTTCCCAGGTACGCGGGATCGCAGAGGTGACGACGGCCGTCGCCAACGGTGACCTGTCGCAGAAGGTCACGGTGAGCGCCCGCGGCGAGGTCGCGCAGCTCGCCGAGACGATCAACCAGATGACGGAGACGCTGCGTACGTTCGCCGACGAGGTGACGCGCGTGGCGAGCGAGGTCGGTGGCGAGGGTCTGCTCGGTGGCCAGGCCCAGGTGCCGGGTGCCGCGGGCACCTGGAAGGACCTCACCGACTCGGTGAACACGGTCTTCCGGAACCTGACGACGCAGGTGCGCGACATCGCGCAGGTGACCACGGCGGTGGCCAGTGGTGACATGACGCAGAAGGTCACCGTCGACGTGGCCGGCGAGATGCTGGAGCTGAAGAACACCGTCAACACGATGGTGGACCAGCTCCAGGCCTTCGGTGGGGAAGTGACCCGGGTGGCCCGGGAGGTCGGCGTCGAGGGCCGTCTCGGCGGTCAGGCCGAGGTACCGGGGGCGGCGGGCACCTGGAAGGACCTCACCGACTCGGTGAACACCGCCTTCCGCAACCTCACCGGCCAGGTGCGCGACATCGCGCAGGTGACCACGGCCGTCGCCAACGGCGATCTGTCGCAGAAGGTCACCGTCGACGTGGCCGGCGAGATGCTGGAGCTGAAGAACACCGTCAACACGATGGTGGCGCAGCTGTCCAACTTCGCGGACCAGGTGACCCGGATGGCCCGCGACGTGGGCACCGAGGGCCGTCTGGGCGGTCAGGCACGCGTCGACGGTGTCTCCGGCACGTGGAAGGAACTCACCGACTCCGTCAACTTCATGGCGGGGAACCTCACCTCGCAGGTGCGCCAGATCGCGCAGGTGACGACGGCGGTGGCGCGGGGCGACCTGTCGCAGAAGATCGATGTGGACGCCCGGGGCGAGATCCTGGAGCTGAAGAACACCATCAACACGATGGTCGACCAGCTGTCCGCCTTCGCCGACCAGGTGACGCGCGTGGCCCGCGAGGTGGGCACGGACGGCCGTCTCGGCGGCCAGGCCCAGGTGCCCGGCGTGGCAGGCGTGTGGCGTGACCTGACGGACTCGGTGAACGGCATGGCGGGGAACCTCACCGCCCAGGTCCGTAACATCGCGCAGGTCGCCACGGCGGTGGCGCGGGGCGACCTGTCGCAGAAGATCGATGTGGACGCCCGGGGCGAGATCCTGGAGCTGAAGAACACCCTCAACACGATGGTCGACCAGCTCTCGAACTTCGCGGAGCAGGTGACCCGGGTGGCCCGTGAGGTGGGTACGGAGGGCATCCTCGGCGGGCAGGCGGAGGTGCAGGGCGTCTCCGGTACGTGGAAGGACCTCACCCAGTCCGTCAACGGCATGGCGAACAACCTGACCCTTCAGGTGCGCAACATCGCCGAGGTGACCACCGCGGTCGCCAAGGGCGACCTCTCCAAGAAGATCACGGTCGACGCCAAGGGCGAGATCCTCGAACTGGTGACGACGGTCAACACGATGGTCGACCAGCTGATGAACTTCGGCGACGAGGTGACCCGGGTGGCCCGTGAGGTGGGCACCGAGGGAATCCTCGGCGGCCAGGCCAGGGTGCGCGGTGCCACGGGCATCTGGAAGGACCTCAGCGAGAACGTCAACCTGATGGCCAACAACCTGACCAGTCAGGTGCGGAACATCTCCCGGGTCTCGTCCGCGGTCGCCAACGGCGACCTGACGAAGAAGGTCACCGTCGAGGCGCGCGGCGAGGTCGCCGAACTGGCCGACACCGTCAACACGATGGTGACGACCCTGTCCTCGTTCGCCGACGAGGTGACGCGAGTCGCCCGCGAGGTGGGCACGGAGGGCGAGCTCGGCGGTCAGGCGCGCGTCCCCGGGGTCTCCGGGACGTGGAAGGACCTGACCGAGTCGGTGAACTCGATGGCGTCCAACCTGACCGGGCAGGTCCGGCAGATCGCCACGGTCACCACGGCCATCGCCAAGGGCGATCTCACCAAGAAGATCGACATCGACGCCCGGGGCGAGATCCTGGAGCTGAAGAACACCATCAACACGATGGTCGACCAGCTCTCCTCCTTCGCCGAGCAGGTGACCCGGGTGGCCCGCGAGGTGGGTACCGAGGGGCAGCTGGGCGGCCAGGCCAGGGTCCGGGACGTCGACGGGACCTGGCGCGACCTCACCGAGTCGGTGAACGAGATGGCGGGGAACCTGACCCGTCAGGTGCGCGCCATCGCCGCCGTCGCCACCGCGGTGACCCGGGGCGATCTCAACCTCAAGATCGACGTCGACGCGGCCGGCGAGATCCAGGTGCTGCAGGACAACATCAACACGATGATCGCCAACCTGCGCGACACCACGCTCGCCAACAAGGAGCAGGACTGGCTCAAGGGCAACCTCGCCCGGATCTCCGGTCTGATGCAGGGCCGTCGTGATCTGGACGACGTCGCCTCGCTGATCATGAGCGAGCTGACCCCGGTCGTGTCCGCGCAGCACGGTGCGTTCTTCCTGGCCATCAGCACCGGTGACGGCGAGGAGGTGGGCTCCGACAGCGCCAACGAGAGCGCGTACGAGCTGCGGATGCGCGGCAGTTACGGCTATTCGGCGGGCTCGATGCCGACCTCCTTCCGGCCCGGTGAGACGCTCATCGGCACGGCGGCGGAGGAGAAGCGGACGATCCAGGTGGACAACGTGCCGCCGGGATACCTGAAGATCTCCTCCGGCCTCGGCGAGGCGCCGCCGGCACATGTGATCGTGCTGCCGGTGCTGTTCGAGGGGCAGGTGCTGGGTGTCATCGAGCTGGCCTCGTTCCAGCCGTTCACCCACATCCAGCGGGACTTCCTCAACCAGCTCGCCGAGATGATCGCCTCGAGCGTCAACACCATCAGCGTCAACACGAAGACCGAGAAGCTCCTCGAGCAGTCCCAGGAGCTCACCGAGCAGCTGCGTGACCGTTCGCAGGAGCTGGAGAACCGACAGAAGGCGCTGCAGGCCTCCAACGCGGAGCTGGAGGAGAAGGCCGAACTGCTGGCTCAGCAGAACCGCGACATCGAGGTGAAGAACACCGAGATCGAGGAGGCACGGCAGGTCCTGGAGGAGCGTGCCGAACAGCTGGCCGTCTCGATGCGCTACAAGTCCGAGTTCCTGGCCAACATGTCGCACGAGCTGCGCACACCGCTCAACTCGCTGCTCATCCTGGCCAAGCTGCTCGCGGACAACGCCGAGGGCAATCTCTCGCCGAAGCAGGTGGAGTTCGCCGAGACGATCCACGGGGCGGGCTCCGACCTGCTCCAGCTGATCAACGACATCCTGGACCTTTCCAAGGTCGAGGCGGGCAAGATGGACGTCAGTCCGACCCGTATCGCCCTGGTCCAGCTGGTCGACTACGTGGAGGCGACGTTCCGGCCGCTCACCGCGGAGAAGGGGCTCGACTTCTCCGTACGGGTGTCTCCGGAGCTGCCCGCCACGCTGCACACGGACGAGCAGCGGCTGCTGCAGGTCCTGCGCAACCTGCTCTCCAACGCGGTGAAGTTCACCGACGGCGGCGCCGTGGAACTGGTGATCCGGCCGGCCGGCGCCGATGTGCCGAACTCGATCCGGGAGCACCTGCTGGAGGCCGGTTCGCTGCGTGACGCAGACGGTGACCTGATCGCGTTCTCGGTCACCGACACCGGGATCGGCATCGCCTCCAGCAAGATGCTGGTGATCTTCGAGGCGTTCAAGCAGGCGGACGGCACGACCAGCCGCAAGTACGGCGGTACGGGCCTCGGCCTCTCCATCAGCCGGGAGATCGCCCGCCTGCTGGGCGGCGAGATCCACGCGGCGAGCGAACCGGGACGTGGCTCGACCTTCACGCTGTACCTGCCGCTGCACCCGAGCGAGCTGCCACCTCAGGGCTACCCGCAGATGGGGCCGGGGCCCATCGAGGTCCACGGCGGCTCCGGCGACGGTGCCCTGCGTCTGGAGGCACCGCAGGGCAACGGGGGCGAACAGCCCCTGGGTGACCCGGCCAACTCCGCAGGGGTGTTCCGCCGCCGGCGCAAGGCCCTCGGAGGATCGGTGCAGCGCCCCGCCCTGGCGAACGGCAGCTCCGGTGAGGCGACCGGCGCGGCACCGGAGGAGTGGGTGAAGAGCGCGCCGGAGGAGCAGGAGCCCCGCAGGACCTTCCGCTTCCACGGGGAGAAGGTGCTGATCGTCGACGACGACATCCGCAACGTCTTCGCGCTCACCAGCGTGCTGGAGCAGCACGGACTGTCGGTGCTGTACGCGGAGAACGGGCGCGAGGGCATCGAAGTCCTCGAACAGCATGACGATGTGACGATCGTTCTGATGGACATCATGATGCCCGAGATGGACGGCTACGCCACGACGACTGCGATCCGCCGGATGCCGCAGTTCGCCGGTCTGCCGATCGTCGCGCTGACCGCCAAGGCGATGAAGGGCGACCGTGAGAAGGCGATCGACTGCGGAGCCTCCGACTACGTGACCAAGCCGGTCGATTCCGATCATCTGCTGTCGGTGATGGAGAAGTGGATGCGCGGAGAGTGACGGTACGAGGAACGGTTCGCCGGGATCCGTCGAGCGACTGCGCCCGCAGGGGTGTGAGCGAGCGGATTCCGGGGAACCTTCTGGTCTTCGACCGCGTTTTCGCTGTGTGCACAGTGACATCGCGGTGACAGGGTGTGGTGACGGGCGGGGTGCGGCTACCATGACCGGCACAAGGACGGACGGCGTAAGGGAGTCGTCCTCTGGGGCGGCACCCGGTGCGATTCCGGGGCGAGGAGGACGGGCCATGGTGCAGAAGGCCAAGATCCTCCTGGTCGATGACCGGCCGGAGAATCTGCTGGCGCTGGAGGCCATCCTCTCTGCGCTCGATCAGACACTGGTACGGGCATCGTCAGGGGAGGAGGCGCTCAAGGCGCTGCTCACGGACGATTTCGCGGTCATTCTGCTGGACGTACAGATGCCCGGTATGGACGGATTCGAGACCGCTGCGCACATCAAGCGGCGGGAGCGGACCCGGGACATCCCGATCATCTTCCTGACGGCGATCAACCACGGTCCGCATCACACCTTCCGGGGTTATGCGGCGGGCGCGGTGGACTACATCTCGAAGCCCTTCGACCCCTGGGTGCTGCGCGCCAAGGTCTCGGTCTTCGTCGAGCTCTACATGAAGAACTGCCAGTTGCGTGAACAGGCGTCGCTGCTGCGGCTCCAGCTCGAAGGCGGTGCTCACCAGGGCGCCGAGGAGAAGGAGCCGGCCGGTCTGCTCGCGGAGCTGTCGGCGAGGCTCGCCGCGGTCGAGGAACAGGCCGAGGCCCTCTCCAAGCAGTTGGACGACGAATCGGCGGACGCGGGAGCCGTGGCCACCGCCGCCCACCTCGAGCGCAAGCTCACCGGACTGCGCCGTGCGCTCGACGCGCTGGAGCCCGGCGCGGGCGGTTCCGCGGCCCACCTGCCCTCGCAGGGCTGACCGGCGACGGCCTGAGGGTGAGTCAGTTCGGCGCCTGTGCAAGGGCGACACGGACGGGTGAAGCCGTAGGCACACGTGTCCACCGGCGTCGGCACCGGTAACCTCAGTCACATGGCCTCACGTACGTCCGGCAAGGGTTCCCTGGGCACGGCGGGCACCGCGAAGCGCGCCGGCCGTACCCAGGGACCGGCGAAGAAAGCCGCGCCCGCCAAGAAGGCGGCGGCGAAGAAGACAGCGCCCGCCAGAAAGGCGCCCGCCAGGAAGGCGGCGGCGAGGAAACCCGCGCCCAAGCCCGCGCCGTCTCCCACGGGGGGCGTGTACCGGCTCGTCCGTGGGCTGTGGCTGGGTACCGCGCACGGCGTCGGGGCGGTGTTCCGCTCCATAGGGCGTGGAGCGAAGGGACTCGACCCCGCACACCGCAAGGACGGGCTCGCCCTGCTGCTCCTCGGCCTCGCGCTGGTCGTCGCTGCGGGCACCTGGTCGCATCTGAAGGGCCCAGTCGGCGATCTCGTCGAGATGCTCGTGACAGGCGCGTTCGGCCGGCTCGACCTGCTGGTGCCGATACTGCTGGGTGCCGTCGCCGTGCGGCTGATCCTCTATCCCGAGAAGCCCGAGGCCAACGGCCGTATCGTCATCGGGCTCTCGGCCCTCGTCATCGGCGTGCTCGGCCAGGTCCACATCGCCTGCGGATCGCCGGGCCGCGAGGACGGCACGGGCGCCATGCAGGACGCGGGCGGGTTGATCGGCTGGGCGGCCTCCCAGCCCCTCGTCTTCATGATGGGCGAGGTCCTCGCAGTCCCACTGCTCCTGCTGCTGACGGTCTTCGGACTCCTGGTCGTCACCGCCACCCCGGTCAACGCCATCCCGCGCCGGCTGCGGCAGCTCGGCGTCAAGCTCGGCATCGTCGACCCCGTGTACCTGCCGGACGAGGAGGACGGGAGCGACGACGAGCGGTACGACGAGCAGTGGCGCGACGCGCTGCCCGAGAGCTCCCGGAGGCCGGCGGCACGCGGCGTGGGGCCGGACGTGTACGACCCGGACCAGGCCGAGGGCGAGGCGCTGACCAAGCGGCGCCGGTCCCGCAGGACGTCCGCCCAGCCCGCGATGAACCGCACCATGGACGCGGTGGACGTCGCGGCCGCCGCGGCCGCCGCGCTCGACGGGGCGGTGCTCAACGGCATGCCCCCTTCCCCGGTGGTCGCCGATCTGACCCAGGGCGTCTCCACCGAGCGGGAACGGGCCGGTACCCCGGTCCCCGGTGCACGTTCGTCCGGGAAGGTCCCGTCCGGCGACGGGGGCGCCGAGAAGAGCTCCTCCACCGGAGGCGTCCCCGATCTGACGAAGCCGGTCCCCGAGCGGTCGCTGCCTCTGCCCGCCCGGGCCGAGCAGCTCCAGCTCTCCGGCAACGTCACCTACTCGCTGCCCTCCCTGGACCTCCTGGAGCGCGGGGGCCCCGGCAAGACGCGCAGCGCCGCCAACGACGCGGTCGTCGCCTCACTGACCACCGTCTTCACGGAGTTCAAGGTCGACGCCGCCGTCACCGGATTCACCCGTGGCCCGACGGTCACCCGCTACGAGGTCGAACTCGGACCCGCCGTCAAGGTCGAGCGGATCACCGCCCTCACCAAGAACATCGCGTACGCCGTCGCCAGCCCCGACGTCCGGATCATCTCCCCGATCCCCGGCAAGTCCGCCGTCGGCATCGAGATCCCCAACTCCGACCGGGAGATGGTCAATCTCGGGGACGTCCTGCGCCTCGCCGACGCGGCCGAGGACGACCACCCGATGCTGGTCGCGCTCGGCAAGAACGTCGAGGGCGGCTACGAGATGGCCAACCTGGCGAACATGCCGCACGTCCTGGTCGCCGGTGCGACCGGCTCCGGCAAGTCCTCCTGCATCAACTGTCTGATCACATCGGTCATGGTGCGGGCGACGCCCGAGGACGTACGGATGGTCCTCGTCGACCCGAAGCGTGTCGAGCTCACCGCCTACGAGGGCATTCCGCACCTCATCACGCCCATCATCACCAACCCGAAGAAGGCCGCCGAGGCGCTCCAGTGGGTCGTACGGGAGATGGACCTCCGCTACGACGACCTGGCGGCCTACGGCTTCCGGCACATCGACGACTTCAACCACGCGGTACGCACCGGCAAGGCGAAGGCGCCCGAGGGGAGCGAGCGGGAGCTCTCGCCCTACCCGTACCTGCTGGTCATCGTCGACGAGCTGGCGGACCTCATGATGGTGGCCCCGCGCGACGTCGAGGACTCCATCGTCCGCATCACCCAGCTGGCCCGCGCCGCCGGCATCCACCTG
The DNA here is from genome assembly GCF_042667905.1 of Streptomyces sp. NPDC057287. Classification (NCBI taxonomy): domain Bacteria; kingdom Bacillati; phylum Actinomycetota; class Actinomycetes; order Kitasatosporales; family Streptomycetaceae; genus Streptomyces; species Streptomyces sp. NPDC057287. The sequence goes on from NZ_JBHUYV010000015.1 coordinate 15,246, forward strand.
GTGCTCGCCACGCAGCGCCCGTCGGTCGACGTCGTGACCGGGCTGATCAAGGCCAATGTGCCCTCCCGGCTCGCCTTCGCGACCTCGTCGCTCGCCGACAGCCGGGTCATCCTCGACCAGCCGGGCGCCGAGAAGCTCATCGGAAAGGGTGACGGTCTGTTCCTGCCCATGGGGGCGAACAAGCCGACCCGCATGCAGGGGGCCTTCGTCACCGAGGCCGAGGTCGCGGCCGTCGTCCAGCACTGCAAGGATCAGATGGCGCCGGTCTTCCGCGAGGACGTGGTGGTCGGCACGAAGCAGAAGAAGGAGATCGACGAGGACATCGGCGACGACCTCGATCTGCTCTGCCAGGCGGCCGAACTGGTCGTGTCCACCCAGTTCGGCTCGACATCGATGCTCCAGCGCAAGCTGCGGGTCGGCTTCGCCAAGGCCGGTCGGCTGATGGACCTCATGGAGTCGCGCAATATCGTGGGTCCCAGCGAGGGTTCCAAGGCGCGCGATGTCATGGTGAAACCGGACGAGCTCGACGGTGTGTTGGCCGTCATTCGTGGGGAAACCGCTTCGTAGGAGTTTTGCGGGCAACCGTTTCGCCCGGCCGTACGTCAAGTTGAAGGGAGGAGCAGCGGGATGATCCGTTGTGCTCTCCGCCCTCCGTCCTGCCCGAGGGGCTGCCCGGCGAACCCGATGGCGTACAAAGTCGTCGCTCCCGGTTGCCCCACCCTTTCGTACCACCCCTAGACTGAACATCCAGCAGGTGGCTCACGCTCGAAAGGCGCCCCCGTGTCCATCGGCAACTCCCCCGAAGACGACCGGCCTTCGATCGGTCGCGCGCTTCAGCAGGCTCGTATCGCCGCAGGTCTGACGGTCGAGGAAGTCAGCAGCTCCACCCGGGTGCGCATCCCCATCGTGCACGCGATCGAGGAGGACGACTTCTCCCGCTGCGGCGGCGACGTCTACGCACGCGGCCACATCCGCATGCTCGCCCGTGCCGTCCGGCTCGACCCCGATCCGATGATCGAGGAGTTCGACGCCGAGCACGGTGGGCGCCCCGCGCCCACCCCCGCGGCACCTCTGTTCGAGGCGGAGCGGATCCGCTCCGAACCCCGTCGGCCCAACTGGACCGCTGCCATGGTCGCCGCGATCGTCGCCGTCGTCGGCTTCGTCGGCTTCACGCTCTTCAGCGGCGAGGACGAGGGGTCGGGCTCGGCACAGGTCGCCGAAGGCTCCACCCCCGACAAGACCACTCCCAAGCCCACAGCCACCAAGCCCGCAGACCCCAAGCCCGCTCCCTCCGAGAGCGCCATCGCCGCGGCCCCCCGGGACAAGGTGACGGTCAGGCTCAGCGCCACCGAGGGCAAGAGCTGGATCTCCGCCAAGGACCACAACGGACGGCTGCTCTTCGACGGGCTGCTGGACCAGGGTGACTCCAAGACCTTCCAGGACAAGGAGCGGGTCGACCTCGTCCTCGGAGACGCCGGGGCGATCGATCTCTTCGTCAACGGCAAGAAGGTCGACGACCAGTTCGAGTCGGGTCAGGTCGAACGGCTCTCGTACACCAAGGGTGACCCCGAGGTCGGCTGACCTCTTCCCACCCTCGCGTTCCCGACGGTGCGTGCCCGGCAGTCCTGCCGGGCACGCACCGTCCGCGTTCGCCCTCTCCTCCCTCGGATCCACCGCGTGCTCGGTCACTCCCTGTAGCGGGCAACCCTGCACGGTAGGACGAGTGCCGGGACAAAGTAGTCTTGAGCCCATGCCCGAACGCCGTACCGTCGCCCTTGTCACTCTTGGCTGCGCCCGTAACGAGGTGGACTCGGAGGAGCTCGCAGGCCGCTTGGCAGCGGACGGCTGGGAGCTCGTCGAGAACGCCACCGACGCGGATGTCGCCGTAGTCAACACCTGTGGGTTCGTCGAAGCTGCCAAGAAGGACTCCGTCGACGCCCTCCTCGAAGCGAACGATCTGAAGGACCACGGCAGAACCCAGGCCGTCGTGGCCGTGGGCTGCATGGCCGAGCGCTACGGCAAGGACCTCGCCGAGGCGCTGCCGGAAGCCGACGGAGTCCTCGGATTCGACGACTACGCCGACATCTCCGACCGTCTTCAGACCATCCTCAACGGCGGCATCCACGCCTCGCACACCCCGCGCGACCGGCGCAAGCTGCTGCCGATCAGCCCTGCCGAGCGGCAGGACGCCGCCGTCGCGCTGCCGGGGCACGCCCAGGAGATCGCGCCCGCCCCCGCGGACCTGCCGGAAGGCGTCGCGCCGGTCTCGGGGCCGCGGGCACCGCTGCGCCGCAGGCTGGGGACCAGCCCGGTCGCCTCCGTGAAGCTCGCCTCGGGCTGTGACCGGCGCTGCTCGTTCTGCGCCATCCCGTCCTTCCGCGGCTCGTTCATCTCGCGGCGCCCCTCCGACGTCCTCCAGGAGACCCGCTGGCTCGCCGAGCAGGGTGTCAAGGAGGTCATGCTCGTCTCCGAGAACAACACCTCGTACGGCAAGGACCTCGGGGACATCAGGCTCCTGGAGACCCTGCTGCCCGAGCTCGCCGACGTCGACGGGATCGAGCGGATCCGCGTCAGCTACCTGCAGCCCGCGGAGATGCGGCCGGGGCTGATCGACGTACTCACCTCGACGCCGAAGGTCGCCCCGTACTTCGACCTCTCCTTCCAGCACTCCGCTCCCGGGGTCCTGCGCGCGATGCGGCGGTTCGGCGACACGGACCGTTTCCTCGAACTGCTGGACACCATTCGGGGCAAGGCTCCGCAGGCCGGTGCCCGGTCGAACTTCATCGTCGGATTCCCCGGCGAGACGGAGGCCGACCTGGCCGAGCTGGAGCGCTTCCTCACCGGCGCGCGCCTGGACGCCATCGGGGTCTTCGGCTACTCCGACGAGGACGGCACCGAGGCCGTCGGCTACGAGAACAAGCTGGACGCCGACGTCATCGCGGAGCGCCTCGCACACATCTCGCAGCTCGCCGAGGAGCTGACCTCACAGCGTGCCGAGGAGCGGGTCGGCGAGACCCTCCAGGTCCTCGTCGAGTCCGTGGAGTCCGACGAGGACGGGCCCGTGGCGGTGGGCCGAGCCGCCCACCAGGCGCCGGAAACGGACGGCCAGGTCGTCTTCACCACACGCGAAGGGCTCGTGCCGGGCCGTATGGTCGAAGCCAAGGCAGTGGGCACCGAGGGAGTGGACCTCGTGGCCGAACACCACGAGCTTGCGGAGGCAGCCAGATGACGGGAGCCCCGGCATCCGCGGCAGGCGGCTCCGGCGCGACGCCGGTTCCCCGAGGCGGCAAGCTGGGTGCGGCGGCGGTCAACCAGGCCGGCCTGTGGAACATCGCGAACATCCTCACGATGGTGCGGCTGCTGCTGGTCCCGGGCTTCGTCGTGCTGCTCCTGCACGACGGTGGCTACGACCCGGTGTGGAGGGCGTTCGCCTGGGCGGCCTTCGCCGTCGCGATGATCACCGATGTCTTCGACGGCCATCTGGCACGCACGTACAACCTGGTCACGGACTTCGGCAAGATCGCCGACCCGATCGCGGACAAGGCGATCATGGGTGCGGCGCTGATCTGCCTCTCGTCGCTGGGTGACCTGCCCTGGTGGATCACCGGTGTGATCCTCTTCCGCGAGCTCGGCATCACGCTGATGCGCTTCTGGGTCATCCGGCACTCGGTGATCCCGGCCAGCCGCGGCGGGAAGGTGAAGACCCTCGCCCAGGGCATCGCCGTGGGCATGTACGTCCTGGCGCTGACGGGGCCCCTGGCGACCCTGCGCTTCTGGGTGATGTTGGTCGCCGTCGTGCTGACGGTGGTCACGGGCCTCGACTACGTGCGGCAGGCCATCGTGCTGCGCGGGCACGGGCTCGCGGCCGAGCAGGCCGCCGCCCTGGAGGCGGTCGCGGCGGCGGCGGAAGCCGAGGGGACCGTGGGCGGCGAGTGCGCCGCCGATGACGTGGACGTGAAGGCGCAACACGGCGTGGAGCCGATGGTGGAGTCCCTCGGGGAGCCCGTCGGGGAGCGCGTGGCGGGCGGCCGGGGGACTGCGGAGACCGAGCGGTGACGTCCGGGGCGGCCCGGGTGCTGCGGCAGCTTCAGGAACGCGGTGAGACGCTCGCCGTCGCCGAGTCGCTCACCGGCGGTCTGGTGGCCGCCGAGCTCACTTCCGTCCCCGGTGCCTCGCGGACCTTCCGCGGGTCCGTCACGGCGTATGCCACACCCCTCAAGCGGGACGTGCTGGGCGTCGACGGCGCGCTCCTGGCCGAACGCGGAGCGGTGGACCCCTCGGTCGCCCAGTCGATGGCCGCCGGCGTGCGCCGGGTCCTGGGTGCTGACTGGGGGATCTCGACCACGGGGGTCGCCGGACCCGAGCCGCAGGACGGCAAGCCCGTGGGAACGGTCTTCATAGCCGTTTCCGGTCCGGGCGACGTACGGAAAGTCACCGAGCTGAGGTTGAACGGCGGGCGGGCGGACATCCGTAAGGAGAGTGTGCGGAGCCTGCTGGAGCTGCTCTCCGGCGAACTCGGTGAAAATGCGAGGGCACAGGATACGGAACAGAACGGGGAGAATTGATGTTTGCAGCCCTGAGTGAACACGACATCGCTCCCCGCACGGCCGCAGCGCGAGGCGGTACGGTGGGGCGTGAAGGATGCGGCTACGCGGTCCGAGGAGGGAGCCACCGATGATTCTGCTCCGTCGCCTGCTTGGTGACGTGCTGCGTCGGCAGCGCCAGCGCCAAGGCCGTACTCTGCGCGAAGTCTCCTCGTCCGCCCGAGTCTCGCTCGGCTATCTCTCCGAGGTGGAGCGGGGGCAGAAGGAGGCATCCTCCGAACTGCTCTCCGCCATTTGCGACGCGCTGGACGTACGGATGTCCGAGCTCATGCGTGAAGTGAGCGATGAACTGTCGCTGGCTGAGCTGGCCGAGTCGGCAGCGGCCAGTGATGCGGTGCCTGTGCCAGTACGCCCGATGCTCAATTCCGTCTCCGTTGCGTCGGTCGCCGGCGTACCGACAGGACGGGTGACCATCAAGGCGCCCGCGGAAGCGGTGGATGTCGTCGCCGCCTGACCACGCGGTTCGTGGTGTACGAAGCCCCGGCCGGCCCCTCACGGGGCCGGCCGGGGCTTTCGCGTGTGCGGGGTGTGTGCGGAGCTCGTTGCAGGGCAGGCGCGAAGTGAGGCCGGGTGGGAGCCCCTCGGGGAGTCCATCCGAATGACTGTTTTATGTTATTTGTGCCATCGTGGACGGGTGGTAGGCCGAGCAGCTATCCGATCGGAGAATTGCATGTCTGTCGTGAAGAGCGCGTTGGCCGACAGCGACCGCAAGGTCGTCGGAGACGCTCTGCAGGGTGCCCTGGTGGATCTCATCGACCTCTCCCTGGCGGCCAAGCAGGTCCACTGGAATGTCGTGGGTCCCCGGTTCCGGTCCGTCCATCTGCAGCTCGACGAGGTCGTCGACACGGCGCGGCAGCACTCGGACACCGTCGCGGAGAGGGCTTCCGCGATGGGAGTCAACCCGGACGGGCGGTCCCGGACCCTCGCGAAGACCACGGCCATCGACTCCGTGCCCGACGGCTGGATCAAGGACGGGGACGCGGTACGGGTACTGGTCGATGCGCTCCGTGTGGTCATCGACCGCATGCGCGAGCGGATCGACGCGACCGCCGAGCCGGACCCCGTCAGCCAGGACATCCTGATCACGCTGACGGCGGACCTCGAGAAGCACGCCTGGATGTTCCAGGCCGAGAGCGCCTGACCTGCGGTGACGGCCGGACCCGGAACGCGGGTACCGGTGACCGGCAGCGAGTGAGGAGTACGAGATGACTGACGACAAGGCCATGGACAAGATCAAGGGCAAGGCCAAGGAAGCGACGGGCAAGCTCACCGGAGACCGCCGCAAGGAGTCCGAGGGCAAGGCGGACCAGGCCAAGGCCAAGGCGGAAGGCGCCCTGGGCGGTGCCGGTGAACGCGCCAAGGGCGTGAAGGACTCCATGAAGGACGACGACGGGCGCTAGCCCCGACCGACCGGCTTTCGACGCTCAGGCAGGACGGATCCACCCTCGGTCGGGAGACCCGGCCGGAGTGTCTGCCACGGGCACGTGTGCCCCCGCCGATGCGATCGGCGGGGGCACACGCGTGTGCGCCTGCCCGCTTCCCGCCGGACGCGGGATGCAGCCGCCGCCGACCCGGGGGAAACTGCGGGGGAGGGCCACGGGTTCCCAAGGGTTCATACCTCCCGAAGCGGCTGGGAAAGGGCGCGCAGTGTCGTCCCGCCTCCGCCGCGCACGCCGGTCGCGCATCGGTGCGCCCTCCCGTCAGGTGAACGTGCCGTACTAGCGTCGGCCGGAGGAGGCAGCCATGGTGCGGCGATGGGTGCCGGCGCTCGTCCTCGGCGGCGTGTGGTGGTGGGCGGTGCTGCGGCTCTTCCTGAGACCGGAGCACGCCGGAGTGGTCGAGGGTGCGGTGGCGGCCGGCGGTTGGGGGCTGAGCCTCCTGCCGGTACACGTGGCGGCGGCGTCGCGGGCGGAGAAGGTCCTCGAAGAGCCCGGGACGGATCGAACGGAGATACCCTCCGAGCCGTCCGAGCCCTCCTAGCCTTCCCGGCGAGGCCGGCCCGACGGTGTGGGGCCGGGGCCGTGGCGGCCAAGGTCATTCAGGTAGTGGGTCCGGATGCATGCGGCCGGTGGTCCGGGCCGCTCAGGCCGGTGGGCCCCGACTGGCAGCGCGGACACCAGTAGGTGGGGCGATCGTCGCGGTCCGCCACACGGATGAGTGTGCGGCAGCGGAGGCAGGGGCGGCCCGCCCGACCGTAGACGAAGAGACGCTCCCGTGTCCGGCTGCGGGACAGCGCCGCGGTCGCCCTCGTGGTGGTCCGCATCGGACGTTCGCGGTTGGCGTCCAGGAGCTGCTTGGCCGTGCTGACCAGGCGGGTGGCGACGGGCAGGGGCAGCTCGCCCACCGGGAGCCAAGGTGTCGCGCGGGCCATGAAGCAGAGCTCGCACATGTAGACATTGCCGATACCGGCCAGATTGCGCTGGTCCAGGAGCGCGTCCCCGACACGGCGTCCGGGGTCTGCGAGCAGATTGCGCAGGGCGGTGTCCGGATCCCAGTCGGGCCCCAGGAGGTCGGGTCCGAGGTGGCCGACGACCTCCTCCTCGTCCTCGGTGCGGAGCAGTTCGAGGATGGGCAGCCGGTAGCCGACGGCGGTGTTCTCCGCGGTGGCAAGGACGGCGCGGATCTGGTGGGAGGGACCACCCCGCCAGCGCTCCCCGCGGCTGTACACGCGCCAGGCGCCCTCCATGCGCAGGTGGCTGTGGAGGGTGAGGCCACCCTGGAAGCGGGTGAGCAGGTGCTTTCCGCGGGCGGCGACGCCCAGGACCGTGCGACCGGTCAGATCCGAGGTGGCGAACCGGGGGACCCGCAGGTCGAAGACCGTCAGCACCTGGCCTGCCAGCGCTGTGTCGAGACGTCGGGCGGTCTGCAGGACGGTGTCACCTTCGGGCATGACTCCATCATGCGCGGACGGGGCTGCGCGCGGCCCCTGCCCCGCGCCGTTCCTCGGGCGTTCGCTTCCCCGCGGCGGGGCCTAGGCGCGAAGACGCAGCCCTCGCGGCGTGGCGAGGAAGCCGGCGGCTTCCAGAGTGCGGCCCAGCGGGGACGTCAGCGAGGAGGCGCCGTTGGTGCGCTCCACCGTGACCGTGCCGAGCGTCCCCGCGCGGGAGGCCGACGCGAGCGCCTCTGCCGCGGCGCGGAGTGCCGGGTCGGCGGGGTCGGTCGGCCACGCGAGGAGGGACTTGCCGCCGCGCTCCATGTAGAGCGTCAGCTCACCGTCGACGAGGACCACCAGCGAGCCGGCCTTCCGTCCCGGCTTGTGTCCCGCGCCGTCCGGTGACTCGGGCCAGGGCAGGGCGGCGCCGTAGGCGTTGGCGGGATCGGCCGCGGCGAGGACCAGGGCGCGGGGAACCGAGCCGGGGTCGGCACGGTCGCGTGCGGTGGAGGCGGCCCGGAGCCGGTCCACGGCGCCGTCCATCGCGAACTGGGCCGCCCCCAGCCCCTCGACGACGTAACCGCGGCGGGCCTGCCCGCTGTCCTCGAACGCGGCGAGGATGCGGTAGATCGCCGAGAACCCGCCCTCGACCCCCTCGGCCTGCACCGCACCGCGGGTGACCACACCGTGGCGGTCGAGGAGCGTCCTGGCCAGGGCGTGTGCACGGTGGGTCGGCTCGGGCTCGGGAGGGGGCAGGAGCGACCAGCGTCCGGAGACGGTCGGGGGCCCGGTCCGGGAGGCGGGGCGGGCAGCCGCGGTCAGGGATCCGTATCGACCGCGCGGCACGTTGCGTCTCGCGCGGTGTGCGGTGGAGCCGGCCGTGCGCCCCGAGCCGAGGAGCGAACGCAGCGGGGCCAGCGTGTCGTTGGTGAGACGGCCGGACCAGACCAGGTCCCAGAGCGCGTCGGCCAGCTGGGCATCGGTGCAGTCCGGGTGGGTGGTGGCGCGGACCTGGTCGGCGATCTGGCGGAAGAAGAGCCCGTATCCACCGGAGAGGACGGTGAGAACCGACTCGTGCAACGCGGTCAGTTCCAGTGGCGGTGGCGGCGGCAGGAGCAGGGGCGCACTGTCGGCCAGGTAGACGGAGAGCCAGCCGTCCTTTCCGGGCAGGGCGCCCGCTCCCGCCCAGACGACCTCGCCGGTGGTCGTGAGCTCGTCGAGCATCGCGGGGGTGTATCCCATGACGCGGCTCGGCAGGATCAGCTTCTCCAGTGCGGACGCGGGGACCGGAGCGCCTTGCAACTGCTCGATGGCGCGGGCCAGTCCGTCGATCCCGCGAAGGCTGTTGTCGCCCACGTGCTGCCATTGGGGGAGGAAGCCGGCCAGTGCCGCAGGCGGAACCGGCTCCAGCTCCTGGCGGAGCGCGGCGAGCGAACGGCGGCGGAGTCGCCGCAGGACGGTGGCGTCGCACCACTCCTGGCCGATGCCCGCGGGGTGGAACTCACCCTGGACGACGCGGCCCGACGCGGCGAGCCGCTGGAGTGCGCCGTCCGTGACGGCGGTTCCGAGGCCTAGACGGCTTGCCGCCTGTGTGCTGGTGAACGGGCCGTGGGTACGGGCGTAGCGGGCGAGCAGGTCGCCCAACGGGTCCTTGACCGGCTCGGTGAACGCCTCGGGGACCCCCACCGGAAGCGCGGTGCCGAGGGCGTCGCGCAGCCGGCCCGCGTCCTCGACGGCCGCCCAGTGAGGGGCGCCGCCGATGCGGACCTGGATGGCGCGCCGTGATGTCTCCAGCTCCGGCGCCCATGCGGGCTCCGCGCCGCGCTCGGCCAGCTCCGCGTCGGTGAGCGGGCCGAGGACGCGCAGCAGGTCGGCGACGCCCTCGACGTCCTTGATCTTCCGGTCGTCGTTCAGCCACTGCAGCTCCCGCTCCAGCTCGCCCAGGACGTCGGCGTCGAGCAGCTCGCGCAGCTCGGCCTGGCCGAGCAGCTCCGCCAGGAGATGGGAGTCGAGCGAGAGCGCTGCCGCACGCCTCTCGGCGAGGGGCGAGTCGCCCTCGTAGAGGAACTGCGCCACGTAGCCGAAGAGAAGTGAGCGGGCGAACGGGGACGGCTCGGGCGTGGTCACCTCGACCAGGCGGATACGGCGTGCCTCCAGGTCGCCCATCAGCTCGGTGAGGCCCGGGACGTCGAAGACGTCCTGAAGGCACTCGCGGACGGCTTCGAGGACGATCGGGAACGAGCCGAACTCGGAGGCCACCTGGAGCAGCTGGGACGCGCGTTGGCGCTGTTGCCACAGGGGCGTGCGCTTTCCGGGACTGCGCCGGGGCAACAGCAGGGCGCGCGCGGCACATTCGCGGAAGCGGGAGGCGAACAGAGCCGAACCGCCGACCTGTTCGGTGACCATCTGGCTGATCTCGCCCTTGTCGAACACCACGTCGGCGGCCGCCACCGGGGGCTGGTCACTGTCGAATCCGGCGTCGGGAAAGCCGGGGCGGGCATTGCCGCGCCCGGGCTCGGCGCCCCCGCCGCCCCCCGCGTCCGCCTGGACCGGATCGAAGTCGAGGAGGTCGAGACCCATGAGATCGGCGTCGGGCAGCCGCAGCACGATGCCGTCGTCCGCGTGCATGACCTGGGCGTCCATGCCGTACCGCTCGCTGAGCCGGGCGGACAGGGCGAGCGCCCACGGGGCGTGTACCTGCGCGCCGAACGGCGAGTGCACCACGATCCGCCAGTCGCCGAGCTCGTCGCGGAACCGCTCGACCAGGACGGTCCGGTCGTCGGGGACGTGGCCGCAGGCGCGGCGCTGCTCGTCGAGGTACGACAGGATGTTGTCCGCCGCCCAGGCGTCGAGCCCGGCGGCGAGCAGCCGGAGCCGGGCGTCCTCGTCGGACAGGGCGCCGATCTCCCTGAGGAACGCGCCCAGCGCTCGGCCCAGCTCCAGCGGGCGGCCCAACTGGTCGCCCTTCCAGAAGGGCAGCCGTCCCGGGACCCCGGGGGCGGGCGAGACCAGGACCCGGTCCCTGGTGATGTCCTCGATGCGCCACGATGTGGTGCCCAGGGTGAAGACGTCGCCGACCCGGGACTCGTAGACCATCTCCTCGTCCAGCTCGCCGACGCGTCCGCCGCCCTTCTTCGGGTCCGCGCCGGCCAGGAAGACGCCGAAGAGCCCGCGGTCGGGGATGGTGCCGCCCGAGGTGACGGCGAGCCGCTGCGCGCCCGGACGGCCCGTGACGGTGCCGGTGACGCGGTCCCACACGACGCGGGGGCGCAGCTCCGCGAAGGCGTCGGACGGATAGCGTCCGGCGAGCATGTCGAGCACGGCGGTGAACGCGGACTCGGGCAGCGAGGCGAAGGGAGCGGCCCTGCGGGCGAGAGCGAGCAGGTCGTCGGCCTGCCAGCTGTCGAGGGCCACCGTGGCGACGATCTGCTGGGCGAGCACGTCCAGGGGGTTGGACGGGATCCGCAGGGCCTCGATGGCTCCCTCACGCATCCGCTCGGTGACCACGGCCGCCTGCACCAGGTCGCCGCGGTACTTGGGGAAGACGACGCCGGTGGACACGGCGCCCACCTGGTGACCCGCGCGGCCCACCCGCTGCAGCCCCGAGGCCACGGACGGCGGCGACTCGACCTGGATCACCAGGTCGACCGCGCCCATGTCGATGCCCAGCTCCAGGCTGGAGGTGGCGACCACGGCCGGCAGCCGGCCTGCCTTGAGGTCCTCCTCCACCTGGGAGCGCTGCTCCTTCGACACCGAACCGTGGTGCGCACGGGCGAGGACGGGGGGTGCGCCCTTGGCGGCCCCGGACTGGGCCATGATCTCGGCGGGGGAGTGGGCCTCGGCCAGGGGCCCGCCCTCGGCCCCCTCCTCGAACGCGGCGCCGGTCGCCCGTTCGTGGGCGATCTCGTTCAGCCGGTTGCACAGGCGCTCGGCCAGCCGCCGGGAATTGGCGAAGACGATCGTGGAGCGGTGGGACTGGACCAGATCGGCGATCCGCTCCTCGACATGGGGCCAGATCGACGGCTTCTCGGCCTGGCCGCCCTCGTCGCCCGTGGCCGGGGACCCGCTCAGCTCGCCCAGATCCTCGACCGGAACCACGACGGAGAGGTCGAACTCCTTGGTGGACCGCGGCTGGACGATCTCCACCTTCCGCTGGGGCGACAGGAACCGCGCGACCTCGTCGACCGGGCGGACCGTCGCCGACAGCCCGATACGGCGCGCGGGCCGTGGCAGCAGCTCGTCCATCCGCTCCAGGGACAGAGCCAGATGGGCACCGCGCTTGGTGCCCGCGACGGCGTGCACCTCGTCCACGATCACCGTCTCGACCCCGGCCAGTGCGTCCCGGGCCGAGGACGTGAGCATCAGGAACAGTGATTCGGGAGTGGTGATGAGGATGTCCGGGGGTTTCGTCGCCATCGAACGGCGCTCGGCCGGAGGGGTGTCGCCGGAGCGGATCCCCACCCGCACCTCCGGCTCGGGCAGGCCCAGCCGCACGGATTCCTGGCGGATCCCGGTCAGCGGTGAACGCAGATTCCGCTCCACGTCCACGGCGAGCGCCTTCATCGGCGACACGTACAGCACGCGGCAGCGCTTCTTCGCCTCGGCTGGCGGCGGGGCCGCCGCCAGCCGGTCCAGGGAGGCGAGGAAGGCGGCGAGCGTCTTGCCCGATCCGGTCGGTGCGACGACCAGCACGTCCGAACCCCGGCCGATGGCCCTCCAGGCGCCCTCCTGTGCCGCGGTGGGCGCGTCGAATGCGCCCGCGAACCAGCTACGGGTCGCGGGCGAGAAGGAATCGAGTGCGGAACCGGCCATGCCCCCCATCGTGCACCCCACCACCGACAACGGCCGGTGGACGTGCCCGCCGCCCACCTCCGCGGCCTTCTGCCACCGCCCGGACCTGCGAGAATGTGAGCATGGCGGAGGTGGACACGACACAGGAATGGGCGAGGCACTGGCAGCACGCCGAACTGCCCGAGCTCGACCTGCTGCGTGCCCGCTACGTCCGTCACACCTTTCCGCGCCACAGCCACGAGGGCTACGTCTTCGCCACGATCACCAGCGGTGTCGAGGATGTCGGTCTTCCTGGCGGCACCGTGCACGCCGGGCCGGGGACCGTGCTCATGATCAACCCGGAGGTGCCGCACACCGCCCGCGCCGGAGTGCCCGAAGGGTGGGTGTACGCCACGCTCTACCCGTCCGCCCAGGTGGTCGACGACATCGCTGCCGATCTGACGGACACACGTGGCACGGTCGGCTTCGCCGAGACAGCCGTGAGGGATCCGAGCGCCGCCCGGCTGATCACCGAGGTGCACCGGGCCGCCGAGGAGGGCAACGCCCTGGCGGCGGACAGCGTCCTGCGCGTCCTGGTCGCGCAGCTGCTCGACCGCCACGGCAGCGTGCTGCCGACCAGGGCGCCCCACGTCGCCGGTGCCCGCGACGCGGCCCGCGCACGTGCCGTGCTGGAGGAACGGATGGAGCGGCCGCCCACCCTGGAAGTGCTCGCCGCGGAGCTGGGCACCAGCCCGTTCGCGCTGCTGCGGGCCTTCAAGAAGCAGTACGGAATGCCCCCGCACACCTGGCTGACCGATGCCCGCGTGCGCCGTGCACGCCGCATGCTCGACGCGGGCACCGCCCCCGCCGAGGCCGCCACCGCCGTGGGCTTCACCGACCAGCCCCACCTCAACCGCCATTTCACCCGGATCGTGGGGGTGCCTCCGGGCGCCTACCGCCGTGAGCGCGCAAGAACGTACAAGACCGGCCGGGATCTCTCCCCGTAGCGTCACGGACGTGGCAGAACAGACAGCACCCCCTCAGCACACGGCAGGCCCGGACGTCCGGGGCCCGGCCGAGGAGAAGCCGGACGCGGCAGTCGTCCGGGACGCGCTCGGTGTGGGCATAGCCGTGGGTCTCTCCGGCTTCGCCTTCGGCGTGACCTCGGCGGGTTCCGGACTCACCCTTCTCCAGACGTGCGCGCTGAGTCTCCTCGTCTTCACGGGCGCGTCCCAGTTCGCGCTCGTGGGCGCCCTCGCTGCCGGCGGAAACCCCTACACCGCGGCGGCGGGAGCGTTCTTCCTCGGTATCCGCAACGCGTTCTACGGGCTGAGGCTGTCGCAGCTGCTGTCCCTTCCGCGCGTGCTGCGTCCCCTTGCCGCCCAATGGGTCATCGACGAGACGACCGCCGTCACCCTGCCCCAGCCCACCCGGCGCGCAGCGCGCATCGGGTTCACCGTGACGGGGCTCACCCTCTACACCCTGTGGAACCTGACCACGCTGATCGGCGCGCTCGGCGCCGAGGCGCTCGGCGACACCGACGCCTGGGGGCTGGACGCGGCCAGTCCCGCCGTGTTCCTCGCACTGCTCGCCCCGATGCTGAAGAGCACCACGGAGCGCGTCACGGCGGGGCTCGCCGTCCTGCTGGTGCTGGGCCTCCTGCCGGTGCTGCCGGCGGGCGCGCCCGTACTGGTGTCCGCGCTGGCGGCACCGGTCGTCCTCTTCCTGAAGGGCCGCAGGGGCACCGCCGACGAGATCGCCGCCGAGGACATGACGCCCGGGGAGGGCCGATGAACATCTGGATCGCCATCGGGCTCACCGCCGTCGGCTGCTACCTCGCGAAGCTCCTGGGGCTGCTGGTCCCCGCGGGCGTCCTGGAGCGCCCCCTCGTGCAACGCATGGCGGCGCTGCTCCCGGTGGCCCTGCTCGCCGCGCTGACCGCCCAGCAGACCTTCGGCGACGGGCAGCACCTCGCGCTGGACGCCCGGGCGGCGGGACTCGCCGCGGCGGCACTCGCTCTCGTCCTGCGGGCTCCCTTCCTGGTCGTCGTCGGCGCCGCTGTCCTGGTCACCGCCGTCGTACGCGCCGTGTCCTGAGCGGGACGGTTCAGCGCAGGCCGCGACCGTACGCCCGGAGCGTCTGCAGAGCCTTGAGCGTCACGATCGGGCGGCCCTCCAGGGCCGTTCCGGGTGCCCACTGCCGCCAGTTGACCGGCCAGCCGCCGTCCTCCTGCTGTTCGGCGGACAGCTGGTCCAGGGAGCTCTCCAGTTCGCCGTCGCTGAACCAGCGGCGGGCGAGCGATCCGGGGGTACGGGCGTAGTCGTAGGGGAAGTGATGCTCCCCCGGGGCGTAACCGGGGGCCACCGGACACTCCGCGCGGCGTCGCGGATCGAGAACCACCAGCCGCTGTTCACGTACCAGTTGGCCCAGCCTGTCGGCGGCCGGTTCGGCACGCGCCCGGTCCGGGACGCCGTCCAGGAAGGCGACGGCCGCCTCGATCTCGTAGGGATGGGACTGTTCCAGCGCGTCGACTGCGGCCCAGCAGAAGTCGGTGGCCCTGAACAGCCAGGCGTGCCAGACCTGATTGCGGTGCAGCAGCCCGACCACCGGTCCCGTCGTCAGCAGTTCGGCGGGCGGGTCGTCGACGACGGGGATGAACGGGGCCGCGGGGTAGCCCCGCTGGGAGGGGTGGAGCGCGGGCAGAGCGCCTTCCTTGGTCGACACGTCCGTCAGGTAGCGGCAGATCCGCTCGACGCGCAGGCCACCGCAGCGGCCGATCGAGTCGAGAACGCTCAGGGCGTGAGCGGTGTGCAGCGGTTGGCTGACAGGCCCGCGGAGATCGGGTTCGAGTGCGTGACCGAAGCCGCCGTCCTCGTTCCGGTAGGCGGTGAGCGCGGTCTCGACGGCGTCCGCGCTTCCCTCCAGGAAGAGGTGGGCGAACCGCCGCTGTTCGAGAACGCGTGCGGTGAGCCAGATGAACTGCTCGGCGCGGGCGAGAGGGTTTGGTCCGGTTCCAGCCATGGACCGACCGTAGAGGGCGAAGCACCCGCGGCAGGGCCCTCCCGGCCGGGCTGCACTCTCAGGAGCGGGATACTGGGGGCATGCGGTTGACGATTTTCTGGGAACGGATGGCGGATCACTTCGGCGAGACGTACGCCGATTCCTTCGCGCGCGATCACCACATGGCGGAGCTCGGCGGACGCACGGTGCATGAGGCGCTGGCCGCGGGCTGGGAGGCCAAGGACGTCTGGCGGGGGGTCTGCTCGGCCGTCGGCGTGCCTCCGGACAAGCGCTGAGGCCGGCGGTTCCGCCCCCCGGCCGGACCGCGTGACCTGCGTCACCGCGCGGCACCCGTCGGCCCGCGCGTCCGGCTGTCACCGCGGTGAGCGAGACTTGTCCCGTGGCACCGACAGACGAGACCGCCCAGACCCAGCCGCCCGCCTCGCCGCCCGTCCCGCCGGCCGTACCACCGAATCCGCCGACCGGTACCGGCCCCGCCCGCATGCCCGGCTGGCTGCCGCGTGCCGTGGTCATGGCACTGGCTCTCTACGGGTGCTTCCAGCTCGGCAGCTGGGCTTTTTACCAGCTCATCGGGCTGCTGACCAACATCCTCATCGCTTTCTTCCTCGCGCTGGCCATCGAGCCGGCGGTGAGCCGCATGGCCGGGCGCGGGATGCGCCGCGGCCTCGCCACCTTCCTGGTCTTCCTCGCCGTGCTGATCGCCGGGGTGGGCTTCGTCGTCCTGCTCGGATCGATGCTCGCCGGGCAGATCGTCGACATGGTCGAGGAGTTCCCCAAGTACCTCGACTCGGTGATCAACTGGGTCAACCAGACCTTCCACACGGAGCTCTCCCGCGTCGAGGTGCAGGACAGCCTGCTGCACTCCGACTGGCTCCAGAGGTACGTGCAGAACAGCGCGACCGGCGTGCTCGACGTCTCCACGACCGTGCTCGGCGGGCTGTTCCGGCTGCTCACGATCTTCCTGTTCTCGTTCTACTTCGCCGCCGACGGCCCCCGGCTGCGGCGCGCGCTGTGCTCCGTACTGCCGCCCTCGCGGCAGACCGAGGTGCTGCGCGCGTGGGAGATCGCGGTCGACAAGACCGGTGGTTACATCTACTCGCGCGGGCTGATGGCGCTGATCTCGGGCGCGGCGCATTACGTCCTGCTGGTGGTCCTCGGGGTGCCCTACGCTCCGGCGCTCGCGGTCTGGGTCGGCCTGGTCTCGCAGTTCATCCCCACGATCGGCACGTATCTGGCCGGGGCGCTGCCCATGCTGATCGCCTTCACCGTCAACCCCTGGTACGCGTTGTGGGTTCTCGGTTTCGTCGTGGTCTACCAGCAGTTCGAGAACTACGTGCTGCAGCCGAAGCTCACGTCCAAGACGGTCGACATCCACCCCGCGGTCGCCTTCGGCTCGGTGGTCGCGGGCACCGCGCTGATGGGCGCCGTCGGGGCGCTGATCGCCATTCCGGCGGTCGCGACGCTCCAGGCGTTCCTGGGGGCGTACGTGAAGCGCTACGACGTCATGGACGACCCCAGGGTGCAGGGCGGCCACCGCTGGAGGCGTGGCGAGCCGGTACTGACGCGGATCCGCCGCTGGGCGCGGGGCGCGGGCGGGGAGTGAGGCGGGCCGCGCCCTCACTTGTCGGATTTTCCCGAAAGGTAGTGCCCGGACGTCCGGAATTGCCGTGAATCCATCATGAGGTCTGTCACAGTTCCTTGACCTGCTCGATGTCGACTGTTATAAGCCGCTACTCTCGGCTGTGTCGGCCCGGCGTGGTGCGCTTGACACGCAATTCGAACATCCATTCTCATGGAATTCCGGCCGGGTTTTGCCGGGCCCGACCGTGGAGTTGTCCACAGGGCGGGAGGACGTCGAGGCCCATTGTCAGTGGCAGGGGTTAGCGTCTGTGACGTGAAGCGATCGACTCAAGCAAATCGGGTGGAACCCATGGCAGGAACCGACCGCGAGAAGGCGCTGGACGCCGCACTCGCACAGATTGAACGGCAATTCGGCAAGGGCGCGGTGATGCGCCTCGGTGAGCGGCCGAACGAGCCGATCGAGGTGATCCCCACCGGATCCACCGCGCTCGACGTCGCGCTCGGCGTCGGCGGACTGCCGCGCGGCCGCGTGGTCGAGGTCTACGGGCCGGAGTCGTCCGGTAAGACGACGCTGACGCTGCACGCCGTGGCGAACGCGCAGAAGCTCGGCGGCTCGGTGGCCTTCATCGACGCGGAGCACGCTCTGGACCCGGAGTACGCGAAGAAGCTCGGCGTCGACATCGACAACCTGATCCTCTCGCAGCCGGACAACGGCGAGCAGGCGCTGGAGATCGTCGACATGCTGGTCCGCTCCGGTGCGCTGGACCTCATCGTCATCGACTCCGTGGCGGCCCTGGTGCCCCGTGCGGAGATCGAGGGCGAGATGGGTGACTCGCACGTGGGCCTGCAGGCCCGCCTCATGAGCCAGGCGCTCCGTAAGATCACCAGCGCGCTCAACCAGTCCAAGACCACCGCGATCTTCATCAACCAGCTCCGCGAGAAGATCGGCGTGATGTTCGGCTCCCCGGAGACCACGACCGGTGGCCGGGCGCTGAAGTTCTACGCCTCGGTGCGCCTGGACATCCGGCGGATCGAGACCCTCAAGGACGGCACCGACGCCGTGGGCAACCGCACCCGCGTCAAGGTCGTCAAGAACAAGGTCGCGCCGCCGTTCAAGCAGGCCGAGTTCGACATCCTCTACGGCCAGGGCATCAGCCGCGAGGGCGGGCTGATCGACATGGGTGTGGAGCACGGTTTCGTCCGCAAGGCCGGCGCCTGGTACACGTACGAGGGCGACCAGCTCGGCCAGGGCAAGGAGAACTCCCGCAACTTCCTCAAGGACAACCCCGACCTGGCCAACGAGATCGAGAAGAAGATTCTCGACAAGCTCGGCGTCGGTGTCCGTCCGGAGGAGGCGACGACGGAGACCGCGTCCGATGCCGCTGTCGCCGCGGGCGCACCGGTGGACGGGGCGGCCAAGTCGGTACCGGCTCCCGCGACCAAGGCCAAGCCTGCCAAGGCCGCGGCGGCCAAGAGCTAGGCCGTGACGCGTCGCACGGAGTGGCCGGGCGCCGACGCCGCCGGTGCGGGTTCCGGCCCCGAGTACGCCGCAGAGCCGTCCGGGGATTCCCCGGAGCCCGGCCGGGGGGCCGGGTTCGGCGAGGGGGCGGGCCGCCGTTCCCGCTCCCGTTCCAGGAGCAGCGGTTCCCCTTCCTCGTCGAGGGCCGAGAAGGGGGAACCGCGAGACCCGGTCGAGCAGGCGCGCAACATCTGTCTCAGGCTGCTGACCGGGACCCCGCGCACCCGTAAGCAGCTGGCCGACGCGTTGCGCAAGCGGGAGATCCCCGACGAGGCGGCGGAGGAAGTGCTGTCGCGGTTCGAGGACGTGGGCCTGATCGACGACGGGGCGTTCGCGGACGCCTGGGTCGAGTCGCGGCACCACGGCAGAGGGCTCGCCCGGCGCGCCCTCGTGCGGGAGCTGCGCACCAAGGGGGTGGACGCGGCGGTGATCGACGAGGCCGTCGGGCAGCTCGACCCCGAACAGGAGGAGGAGACGGCCAGAGAGCTCGTCGCACGAAAGCTCCGCTCCACCCGGGGGCTGGACCGTGACAAGCGGCTGCGCCGACTCGCGGGCATGCTTGCGCGCAAGGGGTACGGGGAGGGGATGGCCCTGCGCGTGGTGCGCCAGGCGATCGAGGCCGAGGGGGAGGACACGGAAGGGCTGGACGAGCCCTTCTGACCGGGGAGCCGGGGGACGGGGGACCCCGGGGGACGGGCGCGCGGCGGACGCGCGAATTGCGGACAGGGGGACGGGCCGACCGATGAGGTGCACGGGAATCGTGGTGTGTGCCCGGGGTGACCGGGGACGGGTGCGTGCACAGGTCGTGCGAGCTGGTGTCCGCGGCGGTGGCGGAGGGGGCCGCCGCCGCGGAGTCACCGGCTGCCGGGAGCCGGGAGCTGCTCGTACTGCCGGCGCCGGTGCCGGGGCGGGGGCGTAAGGGCGCTCCCGCTGATCCGGGCGGGGCGACACGCGGCGGGCGTGTGTCGCCGTGCTCAGTGCCCTGCCAGGGAAGCCCGGCGGATCGTGGCGTCGATCAGTGCCAGTGCCTCGGCGGCACTGCGCCCGGGATGCCGGTTCCAGGGGCCGATCAGGCCGGTCCAGCCCTGCGAGCGCAGCTCGGTGATGAGCCAGGCACCCGCGCGGTCCACGGTGCCGAGCGAGCCGTAGCCGAGGCGGTGGGCGGTCAGCATGGCCCCGCAGAGGCAGCGCTCACCGCGGGCGTTGCGCAGGCGGTAGGGGGTGTTCTGCCAGCCCCACTCGGTCAGGATCTGCCGCGCGTAGCCGAGATGGACGGACGGACGCACGTCGGGCTGTCCGATACGGCGCCATGCGTGCAGGCGCTCGGGCAGCACGGCGCCGAAGCGCCCGGGCAGGGGGCGCTCGCGGGGCAGCCGCGCCGGCACGGCCCGCAGGGAGTCCTCGACGAGCCGGTCGACGGGCACGGACAGCAGATCGCGCCAGTCGGCCGGGCGCACGGGCGGAGCAGCACCGTCGTCCGATGCGGGCGCCGGTGGTGAGGGTTCCGGGGCGGTGCGCTCCCAGCCCGTGACGATGTGCTGCCACGCCTCCGTGTCGTGGAGCCGGGAGGCTTGTGCGTCGAGCTGGTCAGGGGTGAGGTGAGCGGTTTCCATCGGCGCGCCATCTCCGTACATTCCGGTCCTCAGTGATGAGGCGAATGTCCGTCGTGCGCGACGATTGCTCCACCGGAGAGCAGCGTTCGGGTGGGCCGGAGAGCCATTCGGTCCTGCCTGCGCGGCGGCCGGTGGGAGCGCCACCCACCGGCCCTGTCTCCCGCGACACCGGTGACCGGAGCGGTGGCCGACCCGGGCCGGCTCGGGGAATCCGGCCACGGGAGGGGAGGCAGGTGAAGGTCACCTCCGGGAGTCCGGCCAAGGTCACCTCAGGAAGGCGGCCACCGGAGCGGAAGCAGGCCAGGTGCACCTCCGGGAGCCCGGCCGTCGGCGCGGAGAGCCGCCAGCGGCGGAACCCGGGCTCTTCCGGTCAGACGATGACGGGGAGACCTGCCGCCCGCCACGCCTGGAAGCCGCCGGTCAGGTCCGTGGCCCGGTGCAGTCCCAGCTGACGCAGGGAGGCGACGGCGAGACTCGAGGCGTAGCCCTCGTTGCAGATCACCACGACCCGCAGATCGTGGCTCACCGCCTGTGGGGCGCGGTGGCTGCCCTGTGGATCGAGCCGCCACTCCAGTTCGTTGCGCTCGACCACCAGCGCCCCGGGGATCAGCCCGTCCTCCTCGCGCAGCGCCGCGTAGCGGATGTCGACCAGCAGCGCCCCCT
This sequence comes from Streptomyces sp. NPDC057287, assembly GCF_042667905.1. Classification (NCBI taxonomy): domain Bacteria; kingdom Bacillati; phylum Actinomycetota; class Actinomycetes; order Kitasatosporales; family Streptomycetaceae; genus Streptomyces; species Streptomyces sp. NPDC057287. The sequence continues at coordinate 35,889 of NZ_JBHUYV010000015.1, forward strand.
CGGCAGCGGCGGCCGCGGCCTCCTCGGGGCCGATCCGTTCGTAGCCCGCCCGCACCCGGTCGAGCAGCTCGTCGATGCCCACCGGTGCCTCACGGTCCTCGTGCCCGCTGCTCACTGCCAGTCCTCCGGACGCTCCGTCTGCTCCAGGCGCAGCACCGCTCCCGCGCGGCTGAACCGGCGGATCTGCGGCAACGGCGGATAGTACGCGTGTACGGATACGGCGTGCTCGCGTCCGGACTCGTTGAGGACCTCGTGGACGTGGTGCCGTCCGAAGGCCCTGCCCTGGCCGGTCGCCAGGAGCCGGGTCCTGTCGACGCCTTCGCTCAGTTCGAGGGTCTTCCAGCCGTCGGTGGGCAGCCGGGCCGCCAGCGAGTGCTCCCTGAGGGCGCCCGCAGCGACGGTGAACGCACCTGTCGACTCGGCATGGTCGTGCCAGCCGGTGCCGGTACCGGGAGGCCAGCTGATCAGCCACGCCTCGCTGCCACCGGGGCCGTCGAGCCGGAGCCAGGTGCGTCCCTCGGGATCGAGGGGGAGCGAGGCCACGAGCGCTGAGTCCTCGGCGGTCCGGCGGACGAAGGCGAGCAGCTCCGCGGCGGTCGGGGCGGGAACCCCCGCGCCGGTGGCGACCGAGGTGGGCGCTTCCGGAGCGGCCGGAGCGGCCGGAGCGGCCGGAGCGGCGGCATCCGTGACGACGGCGGACGCGGGTGTGGGTACGGAAGGGGAGGATGCAGACACAGCTACCGTCCTGAGAAGTTCGCTTGGAAGCACGGCCGCACGGGGAAACAGCACGGCGTGGCCGGAAAGGCGATTCAGCAGGACGGGCGACACACGCAGCCCGCATAGCGGACGAGGTCCATATGGACCCTCCGCCACAGGCGCACATCGGTGTCGGTCATGATCTGGAGTACACCATGTGCGCCTGCGACGGTCAATTGACGTCCGCGGTCCGGTCGGAGCTCGAAGTGGTGTGCGCATCGTCCCCGTGCGCCGTCTCCGCGCCACCGCGCGCCGCGTCGGCCGCAGCGAAGAGCTCGGCGGGTCGCACCCCGCCGAAGGCCGCCACGAGGTGCCCGTCGGGCCTGACCAGCAGCACCGTGTGGGCCGTCGCTCCCGGATAGCCCTCGGTCACCAGCAGTTCGGCCTTCACGGGCAGGGCGTCCACCGCGTCGACGAGCCGGGGCATGACACCCGCGGTCATCCAGTGCCGCCTGTCCCACACGCCGGTACCGGGCGCCACCAGGATCACCAGCAGATGCCCCTGGCCCAGCCGGTCGCGCAGCCGCACCGTCTTCCCGTCCGGCGCGGTCACCCGCACATCGGCGACCGGCGCGCCGGGAGCCGTCCCCACCGTCGCGTGAGCCGCGGTGCGTGGAGGTGATAGGGGGGAGTGCGTGTACGAAGGGGGCGCGCCCAGGGGGCCGCATCCCAGATGGCCGTCGGCCAGCAGGGTGTCGTGCCCGCGCGCGGTGCCGGGCACGAGGGTCCGGAGGCCGGCGCCGCCCCGCAGTATCGGCAGTGACTGGTCGGCGGCGCGGAGCCGGGAGGCGACAGCGGCCCTGCGCTCGGCCTGGTAGCTGTCGAGCAGCAGCTCGGAGGCGCTCTGGTGCCAGGCCTGGGCCAGCTTCCAGGCCAGGTTCTCCGCGTCCCGGAGCCCCTCGTCCAGTCCCTGGGTGCCGAGCGCGCCCAGCAGGTGCGCGGCGTCACCCGCGAGGAACGCGCGCTTCGACCGCCACCGCCTCGCCAGCCTGTGGTGCAGCGTGTACACGCCCGTGTCCAGCAGCTCGTAGGCCGGTGTCTCACCGCACCAGCCCTCCAGGGTGTCCCGGATCCGGGAGATGAGGGCGTCGGGGGTGACGAGCTCGCCGCGTGGCGGAAGGAGCCAGTCCAGCCGCCAGACGCCGGCCGGCAGCGGTCGCGCCGTGACCTCCGCACCGCCGCTGCGCCAGGGCGGAGACCGGTGCAGCACGGCCTCGCCGGGCCAGGGCAGATCGGCCCGCAGAGCGGCGACGGCGTGCCGCTCCACCGCCGTACGTCCGGGAAACCTGATGTCCAGGAGCTTGCGCACGGTTGACCGCGCGCCGTCGCAGCCCACCAGGTAACTACCGCGCCACCAGGTCGATCCGGGCTCCCGTGTGTGCACCGTGACCCCGTGCGGGTCCTGTTCCAGGGTGTCGATCCTGCTGAACGGCACCATGGTGACGAGGTCCTCCGAGGCGACCGCGGCCCGCAGCCCCCCGGTGAGCGCGTGCTGGGGCAGGTGGACGGGAGAGGGCAGCGGAACGGCGCCTTCCTCATCGCCCAGCGGTACGGCCCGCACGAGCTGCTTGCGCCGTACCGACCGCCAGCCGGCCCACCGCAGCCCCTCGTCGTGGAGTGCCGGGCAGCCCAGCCGTTCCACCAGGTCCGCGGTGTCCTCCCGTAGGACGACGGTGCGAGCGGGACGGGGTTCGTCCTTGCCCGGACCCTCGTCGAGGACGACCGAGGGAACGCCCTGCGCGGCGAGAGCGAGCGACAGCGCCAGCCCGACCGGCCCGGCGCCGACGACGATCACCGGGTCCACGATGCGAACCCTTCCGCGCGGAGGACCGAGGGGGATGAAGAGGGTGCGGCGGCGGTGGTTCGGGGCGCGATCACAGAACGAATGCAACCCACTGCCGGTGCCCGCGTCAAGCGACCGTGGGAACGGACGCCCGCGTTGCCGCCCCACGCAACCCATGCAGCTCTTCCGCCCCCTGTTGTCCGGGAGCGACGCGTCGTGCGAGGCGTGTGGCCCCGGAGTCGCCGCCCCCGGGAACCCGGACAGCCCGCCGGATGCACCGACGGGCTGTCATGGACGGAAGAGGAGGGACCGACGGTCCGTCAGTCTCGCCGACCGGCACGGGAGACGGGGGAGACGGGGGAGACGGGGGAGACGGGGGAGACGGAGGAGACACCTGGCCCGTCCGGCTGGAGGACCGGACGGGCTCCAGGTCTTCCTCAGTCGGTCTTGCTGATTCCCTTGTCCGTCTCGGGGCCGTTCGCCGGGCCGTCGTCGGCGCGGGGCTCCGTGAGGCTGCCGGGAGTGAGGACACCGGGCGTCTCGGCGGCCGCGGCCACGGCGATGCCGGTCTTGGCCCGCCGGCCGCGCTTCTCGATCCAGGTGGCGAGCGCCGACAGGAGCAGACACATCGCCACGTAGATCGTGCCGATGACCGCGATGGTCGAGACGTACGGATACTGGCCGTTGACCTGGGTGTTGGAAGCGATCAGACGCGCCGTCTGGAGGAGCTCCGGGTACAGGATGATGAAGCCGAGCGAGGTGTCCTTGAGGGTCACCACGAGCTGGCTGATGATCGTCGGCAGCATCGCCCGGACGGCCTGGGGCATCAGCACGCTGACCATGACCTGGGTCTTGCTCATGCCCAGGGCGTACGCCGCTTCGCTCTGGCCCCGGGGGACCGAGTTGATGCCGGCCCGCAGCACCTCGGCCTGGACGCAGCCGTTGTAGACGGACAGTCCGAGTGCCAGCGCCCACATCGAGTAGTCGGTGAGGAAGCCGACCCAGATGGCGTAGATGGTGATCAGCAGCGGGATCGAACGGAAGAGTTCGATGAACGTGGTGGAGGCCCAGCGGACCGGTTTGTGGTCCGAGAGCCGGCCGACGGCGAGCAGGACGCCGAGGACGAGCGAGCCGACCGCCGCCAGCCCGAAGGCCTTGAGCGTGGCGAGCACGGCGTCGGCGATGTTCTGCCGGATGCCGGTGTAGTTGAAGATGTCCCACATCTCGGGGGCGAGATGCCCCTTGTCGGACAACCGCATCAGGCTGACCGCGATCAGGCCCAGGATGGCGAGGCTTCCGACCACGGCGTAGATCCGGTTGCGTACGGCCGCCTTGGGACCCGGGGCGTCGTAGAGAACGCTGGCACTCATCGGGCGACCTCCATGCGGCGCTCCAGCAGCCGGAAGAGACCGCTGATGGCAAACGTGACGACCAGGTAGCCGAGGGCCACCCAGATGAAGACGGGCGTGATCTCGTAGCCCCGGTCGCTCATCAGCTTCTGCCACCCGAAGAGTTCGGTGACGCTGAAGGCTCCGGCGATCGCAGAGTTCTTCGTGAGCGCGATGAAGATGCTGCTCAGCGGCGGGATGACGGACCTGGTGGCCTGCGGGAGGATCACGATGCGCAGGGTCTGGGCGAACGTCATACCGATGGAGCGGGCGGCCTCGGCCTGCCCCAGGGGCACGGTGTTGATGCCGGAGCGGACCGCCTCGCACACGAAGGACGAGGTGTAGAAGCCGAGAGCCAGCGAGCCGAGCAGGAAGGGGCTCATGCCCGGGAAGAGGATCTCCGGCACGACGAAGAAGAAGATCAGGAAGAGAAGCGTCAGCGGGGTGTTGCGCAGCAGCGTCACCCAGGCGGTGCCGAAGAAGCGCAGCGGCGGCACGGGCGACACACGGAAGCCGGCGATGGCAACGCCCAGGACCAGCGCGATGACCGAGCTGACGGCGGTGATCGACACGGTGCCTATGAAACCGTCGCGGAATTCCGGGAAGTTGTCGAGCAATACGTTCATGGGGTCTCCGCGTCGGCGGTCAGCGGCATCAGGGCAGGGGAAGCGGCGCCCCGTGCACCGCCGTGCTCAGCGACGGCGGTGTACGGGACGCCTCACTCACGCGGTGGCGTCAGTGACGGACGTCAGCGACGAGGCTGCGTCAGTAGCGCTCGATGGCCGGCGGCTCGGTGTAGTCCGAACCCGACAGGCCGAGGGTCGCCTCGTAGATCTTCTTGTACGTGCCGTCCTGGATGTGCGTCTCCAGCGACTTGTTGATCGCCTCGCGGAGCACCTTGTCGTCCTTGTTCAGGCCGACACCGTAGGGCTCGTCGGTGAAGGGCTTGCCGACGACCTCGAGCTTGCCGGAGTTGGCGGCGGCGTAGCCCTTGAGGATCGAGTCGTCGGTGGTGACGGCGTCGACCTGCTTGGTCAGGAGCTGCTGCACGCAGTCCGAGTACTTGGCCAGCTCGACGACCTGCGCGCCGTACTCGGGCTTCTTGATCTCCTGGAGCGGGGTGGAACCCACGATCGAGCAGACCTTCTTGTCCTTCACCGACTCCTTGCCGGTGATGGACGTCTCGCCCTTGCGTACCAGCAGGTCCGCACCGGCCTTGTAGTACGGGCCCGCGAAGCCGACCTGCTTCTTGCGCTCGTCGTTGATCGTGTACGTGCCGACGAAGTAGTCGACCTGGCCCTTGGAGATCGCGGTCTCACGGATGCCGGAGTCGACGGTCTTCCACTCGATCTGCTTCGCCGAGAAGCCGAGGTCGGCCGCGACCATCTTGGCGATCTCGATGTCGAAGCCGGAGCGCTCCTTGGTCGACTGGTCCTCGAAGCCGAGGTACGGCTGGTCGGCCTTGGCGCCGATGACCAGCTTGCCGCGCTTCTTGGCGTCCTTGAAGGCCGGCGAGTCCAGGTCGACGCCGGTGGCGACGGTGTACGTCGGCAGCTTCGGGGCCGCCGACGAACCGGGCTTGACACCCGACGGCTTGTCACCGGCGGAGCCCTCCTTGCCGCCACAGGCGGTCGCGGTCAGGGCGAGCACAGCGATGGCCGCGACAGCGGCCGACTTGCGGAGCTTCATGTGAACAATCCTCGTGTCGTAGGTCGTTGGTGTCAGTGGTGAAGGATCTTCGACAGGAAGTCCTTGGCCCGGTCGCTGCGCGGATTGCTGAAGAACTGGTCGGGAGTCGCCTCTTCGACGATCTTCCCGTCCGCCATGAAGACCACACGGTTGGCCGCCGAGCGGGCGAAGCCCATCTCGTGGGTGACGACGACCATCGTCATCCCGTCCCGGGCCAGCTGCTGCATGACCTCGAGGACCTCGTTGATCATCTCCGGGTCGAGCGCCGACGTGGGCTCGTCGAAGAGCATGACCTTGGGGTCCATGGCCAGTGCGCGGGCGATCGCGACGCGCTGCTGCTGACCGCCGGAGAGCTGCGCGGGGTACTTGTCCGCCTGCACGCCGACCCCCACGCGGTCGAGCAGGATCCGGGCCTTCTCCTCGGCAGGCTTCTTGTCCGTCCCACGGACCTTGACCTGGCCCAGCATCACGTTCTCGAGCACCGTCTTGTGCGCGAAGAGATTGAACGACTGGAAGACCATGCCTACATCGGCACGCAGCCTGGCGAGCTCCTTGCCCTCCTGGGGCAGCGGCTTGCCGTCGATCGAGATCGCGCCCGAGTCGATCGTCTCCAAGCGGTTGATCGTGCGGCACAGCGTGGACTTCCCGGACCCGGAGGGTCCGATGACTACGACGACCTCGCCACGGGCGATGGTCAGGTCGATGTCCTGGAGCACATGCAGCGCGCCGAAGTGCTTGTTGACGTTGCTCAGTACGACAAGGTCGTCTCCCGCAGGTGCGGCATCCTCGGCGGCCTTGGTCACTGAAACTCCGCTCATCGGCTTCTTGCTCCGTCCTCCTCGGTTAGGCAAGGACCCTAGTGACGCAGTGCTACCAGCGTCATTACATCTGAGCGGAAATTGAGCATAACGATCCGGCCGCAACCGGACACACCGCGTGAACGGGACGACACGGTGTGCTCGTCGGCGTACCGGGTGGGTAACGGAAACCTGGTGGTAACGGGCAGGGACTTGACTGACGTACCCGTCATCGGAGTGGATGCCCTGGTACGGAAATGACGTGAATCGCCGCTGTACGGGAAGGTTCGCCGGGCGGAACACCGGCGCACCGTCACGTACGGTCCGGGCCGTATCGAAAACGCGAAGCACCTTGAGAAGTCATGAGGCGGTGAGGGGACCATGAGACTGCTGCTCGTCGAGGACGACGACCACGTCGCGGCCGCCCTGTCCGCCGTGCTCTCCCGGCACGGCTTCCAGGTCGTCCACGCCCGCAGCGGCGAGGAGGCACTGCAGGCACTGCTGCCGGCCGACAAGGAACCCTTCGGGGTCGTGCTCCTCGATCTGGGGCTGCCCGACCAGGACGGTTACGAGGTGTGCGGGAAGATCCGCAAACGCTCGGCGATCCCGGTCATCATGGTGACCGCGCGGTCAGACGTCCGGTCCAGGATCCACGGCCTGAACCTCGGCGCCGACGACTACGTCGTGAAGCCGTACGACACCGGTGAGCTGCTCGCCCGTATCCACGCCGTCGCCCGGCGCAGGACGGCCGCCGAGGACACCGGGCCGACCCCGCTCGCGGCGCTGCGGATCGGCCCGGTCCGCATCGAGCTGCCCACACGCAGGGTCAGTGTCGACGGCCAGGAGGTCCAGCTCACCCGCAAGGAGTTCGACCTGCTCGCGCTGCTCGCCCAGCGGCCGGGCGTGGTCTTCCGCAGGGAGCAGATCATCAGCGAGGTCTGGCGGACCAGCTGGGAGGGCACGGGCCGGACACTCGAGGTGCACGTCGCGTCGCTGCGCTCGAAGCTGGGGCTCCCCGCACTGGTCGAAACCGTCCGGGGCGTCGGCTACCGGCTCGTCCCCCCGTCGGCCTGAGGACGTAAGCCTCCCTGTGCGCACCCGCCTGCTTCCCCTGCTCATCGTCCTCATGGCCGCCGTGCTGCTCGCCCTCGGCTTCCCGCTCGCCGTGCGGGTGGCCGCCGCCGAACAGCAGCGGGTCGTCATCGACCGGATCGACGACACCGCGCGCTTCGGCGCGCTGGCCCAGTTCGTCAGCGAACCCGTCCGGGGCACCGACGAACGGCAGCGCATCCTGCAGACCGAACTCGAGGCCTACGACTCGGTCTACGGGATCCGGGCCGGAGTCTTCTACCGGGACGACCGGGCCCTCGCCAAGGCCCCTGCCTCCTGGACCCTGCCCGTCGAGGGCGAGGGCCGGGAGGCCTTCCAGGAGGCCCTCCTCGGCCGCCGCTCCCACGACCCGCCCCAGGTCTGGCCCTGGCAGCACGGCCGGATCGTCGTCGCCTCCCCGGTGGTCCGGGACGGGGACGTGGTCGCCGTCGTCGTGACCGACTCGCCCACCGGCGACATGCGGTCGCGGACCCTGCGCGGCTGGCTGCTCATCGCCCTCGGGGAGGCTGTGGCCATGCTGGTGGCGGTCGGGGCGGCGTTCCGGCTCACCGGCTGGGTGCTGCTGCCCGTCCGGGTCCTGGACGCGGCCACCCACGACATCGCGAGCGGACGGATGAGGTCCCGGGTCGCCGCGTCCGGCGGGCCCCCCGAACTCAGGCGTCTGGCCCGCTCGTTCAACGAGATGGCCGACAACGTCGAGGACGTGCTGGAGCAGCAGCGGGCCTTCGTCGCCGACGCCTCGCACCAGCTGCGCAACCCGCTGGCCGCGCTCCTGCTCCGGATCGAGCTCCTCGCGCTCGAGCTCCCCGAGGGCAACGAGGAGATCGCCTCGGTCCGCACGGAGGGCAAACGGCTCGCGCAGGTGCTCGACGACCTGCTGGACCTCGCGCTGGCCGAGCACTCGGCCGCGGACCTCCGGCTCACGGACATCGCCGCGCTCACCGGCGAACGGGTCGCCTCGTGGCGCCCGCTGGCCGAGGAGAAGGGCGTCCGGCTGACCCTGGACGGGGCGCCCGCCGTGACCGGCTGGGCCGACCCGATCGCCCTGTCGAGCGCGCTGGACGCCGTCATCGACAACGCCCTGAAGTTCACGCCGGAGGGCGAGGAGGTCCGGGTCACGGCCGGATCCGAGGGCGAGGACGCGACGGTCGTGGTCGCGGACCGGGGGCCCGGTCTCACGGAACAGGAGCTGGAGCGCGTCGGCGACCGCTTCTGGCGCAGCGGCCGGCACCAGAACGTCAAGGGATCCGGTCTCGGACTCTCCATCTCGCGTGCGCTGCTCGCGGCGGGCGGCGGTTCGATCGGCTACGGCACCCACGAGCCGCACGGCCTGCGGGTGACGGTGACGGTGCCGCGCAACCCTCCGCACGTGTGAGCCCGGAACCTGCCCGTCAGGGCTTGGCCGAGCGGTAGTACCGCCTGGCGCCCTCGTGCAGGGGCAGGGGATCCGTGTAGATCGCCGTCCGCAGATCCACCAGCTGCGCCGAGTGCACCTCGCGGCCGATCCGGTCCCGGCTGTCGATCACGGTCCGGGTGAACGCCTCGGTCGTCAGCGCGTCCGTACGGTCCGTGGTGATCAGAAGGTTGGAGACCGCGACCGTCTGCACGGCCTGGCCCTGCTGGGCGTCGAGGTAGGCGTCCGCGGGCATCACGGCCGAACGGTAGTAGCGGGTGGACCCGCCGGCCGCCTGGAGCTCGGTGACCAGCTTCTCGTCGAGGGGCACCAGCCGGATCGCGAACCTCTCCGAGAGGTCCTGCACCGCGCCGGTCGGCAGTCCGCCCGACCAGAAGAAGGCGTCCAGCCGGTCGTCCGCCAGCTTCTGCGGCATGGTGTCGATGCCGGCGTGGACGGGAGTGATGTCCGCGGTGGGGTCGACACCGGCCGCCTTCATCAGCCGGTCCGCGACGAGGCGGACCCCCGAGCCCTTCTGTCCGACGCCGACCCGCTTGTCCCGCAGGTCGGCGACGGTCCGGATCCCGGAGTTCCTGGGCACGACCAGCTGCACGTAGTCGTCGTACAGCCGGACGCATCCGCGCAGCCGCTCGGCGCCCGGTCTGCGGCTCTGCAGGTAGGTGGCGACGGCGTCGGCGGTGGCGATCGTGAAATCGGCCTTCCCCGTCGCGACCCGTTCGATGTTCTCCTGGGAGCCCTCGCTGGTCCGCAGCCGTATCGACACCTGGGGCATGTCCTTGGCCAGCGCACCCTCCAGCCGCTGTCCGTAGCGCTGGTACACCCCGCTCCGCACGCCGGTGGAGAAGGTGAGCGAACCGCTGGGTTCCTCATCCCCGATCGGGAGGACCCACCACAGCAGCAGTCCGAGCACGACCGTGGCGGCGACGCCCCCCTGAAGGGTGCGTCGCCGGCCGAAGCGGGACAGTGCGTGCAGCATGGCGCGATCCTGCCATTTCCCTGCCCGTGCTGGCCAGGGCGGGAAAGTCACACACACCTGCCGGGACACGGCCGGCCCCGCCGAACGGATCAGGCCTTCCGTGCCGCGGCGCTGGTCCCCGTCGCTCCGGAGACGGGCGGGAGCCCTCGCTCTTCCGTCACTCCGGAGGCGTCGGGGTGTCGGGTCCCTGGAACATGGTCTGGATGTCCATCTCCAGCTGGATCGTGGGCCCGACGATGGCGATGCCGCGGGCGAGCATGTTGCGCCAGTTCAAGGTGTAGTCCTCGCGGTGCAGCTCGGCCGAGGCACGTGCCGCGCAGCGCAGTTCCTCGCCGTAACCGCCGTTGACGGCACCCAGGTACTGCGTGTCCAGGGAGACGGAACGGCTGACACCGTGCATCGTCAGCCCTCCCTGGACCGTCCAGTTGTTCCCGCCCCGGTACACGAAGCGCCTGCTGGCGAAGTGAAGGTGCGGGTAGTTCTCCACGTCGAGGAAGTCGGCCGAGCGCAGGTGGTTGTCCCGGGTCTTGTTGCCCGTGGTGATGCTCGAGGCGTCGATGCGTATCTCGACCTGTGAGTCCTCGACGACGGGTGCGATCCGGACTCCGCCCTCGAAGGCGGTGAAGCGGCCGTGCACGTTGGCCATGCCGACGTGCTTCGCGATGAAGCGGATCGCGGTGTGCGGCGGATCGAAGAGCCAGGTGCCGGGGGCCGGGGGCTCCAGCTGCCGGGCGACGTCCAGCTGCACGCGGCCCATCGACAGGGTCTCGCCCGCTGCGATGCCGAAGGTCCAGCTGGCCGGCTGCATCCCCTCGGCCGTCATCAGCAGGCGGTAGTCGCCGGGCGGCAGAGCGGCGACGAACATGCCGTAGAGGTCCGTGGTGCCCTTCGCGACCGTCCGGGCCGATTCCTGGGCGGTCACCTTGATCTCGGCGCCGCCGAGCGGCTGGCCCATCGGGTCGGTCACCTCGCAGGTGACGGTGCCGGCCCCGGCCGGTACGGGAAGAGCGAATCTCGCACCGCCGTCGGAGGCCGCCTTCGATCGCCTGCCGCGGAGGAGTGAGAGGACCATGACATGCACCTTTCGAGCGTGGAAGATCAGCATAGGAAGAGACCGGAACGAGGCATTCAACGGCCCCCCGGGCCCTCCGGCCCCGATCCGGCCCCCGTTGTCCACAGACCCGCGGGCCCAGTCGGGCGGGCCTTGGCGTTCCGCGCCGGGACGCCGCAGCACGGGCCGGGCCCGGGAGGACGGCCCGCCCCGCGGCCGTCGTCCGCGTCGTGCCTCGGCTCCGGCGTAGGGGCGCGCCCCGGCCACCGCCTACCCTTGTCCCATGACCAGCGGCAACCGGAGCGAAGCAGTGGACGTCCAGAAGAGCTACGAGGTACGCACTTACGGGTGCCAGATGAACGTCCACGACTCCGAACGCTTGTCGGGTCTTCTGGAGGGCGCCGGATACGTGCGCGCCCCCGAGGGCTCCGACGGCGACGCCGACGTCGTCGTCTTCAACACCTGCGCGGTGCGTGAGAACGCCGACAACAAGCTCTACGGCAACCTCGGCCGCCTCGCCCCGATGAAGACCAAGCGCCCCGGGATGCAGATCGCCGTCGGCGGCTGCCTGGCGCAGAAGGACCGCGACACGATCGTCGCGCGCGCCCCCTGGGTGGACGTCGTCTTCGGTACGCACAACATCGGCAAGCTGCCGGTGCTGCTGGAGCGTGCCCGGGTCCAGGAGGAGGCCCAGGTCGAGATCGCCGAGTCCCTGGAGGCGTTCCCCTCGACGCTGCCCACCCGCCGGGAGTCCGCCTACGCCGCGTGGGTGTCGATCTCCGTAGGCTGCAACAACACCTGCACCTTCTGCATCGTCCCGGCGCTGCGCGGCAAGGAGAAGGACCGCCGCACCGGCGACATCCTCGCCGAGATCGAGGCGCTCGTGGCCGAGGGCGTCAGCGAGATCACCCTGCTCGGGCAGAACGTGAACGCCTACGGCTCCGACATCGGCGACCGCGAGGCCTTCTCCAAGCTGCTGCGGGCCTGCGGCACGATCGAAGGTCTCGAGCGCGTGCGCTTCACCTCGCCCCACCCGCGCGACTTCACCGACGACGTGATCGCGGCGATGGCCGAGACGCCGAACGTGATGCCGCAGCTGCACATGCCGATGCAGTCGGGGTCGGACACGATCCTCAAGGCCATGCGCCGCTCGTACCGGCAGGAGCGCTTCCTCGGAATCATCGAGAAGGTGCGTGCCGCCATGCCGGACGCCGCCATCTCCACCGACATCATCGTCGGCTTCCCCGGGGAGACGGAGGAGGATTTCGAGCAGACCATGCACGCCGTGCGCGAGGCCCGTTTCGCGAACGCCTTCACCTTCCAGTACTCCAAGCGCCCCGGGACCCCCGCCGCCGACATGGAGGGGCAGATCCCCAAGGAGGTCGTGCAGGAGCGGTACATGCGCCTGTCGGCCCTCCAGGAGGAGGTCTCCTGGGAGGAGAACAAGAAGCAGGTCGGCCGGACCATCGAGGTCATGGTCGCGGAGGGCGAGGGACGCAAGGACGGTGCCACGCACCGGCTCTCCGGCCGCGCCCCCGACAACCGTCTCGTTCACTTCACCAAGCCGGCCGAGGACGTACGCCCCGGGGACGTGGTGACGGTCGAGATCACCTACGCCGCCCCGCACCACCTGCTCGCCGAGGGCGCGCCCCTGGGCGTCCGCCGGACCCGGTCGGGAGACGCCTGGGCGAAGCGCACGGCTGCTCCCGCCGCACAGCCCGTCGGAGTCATGCTCGGCCTGCCCGGCATCGGCGCCCCGGCACCGCTGGCCGCGGCCGCCACTCCGGGGTGCGGCTGCGACTGAGTACGCTGACCGGCATGCTTGTCGCCGCCGCCGTGTGTCCCTGCCCGCCGCTCCTGGTTCCCGAGGTGGCCGCGGGCGCCGGGCCCGAGCTCGACGCCGCGAGGAACGCCTGCCTCGACGCACTGGGCGTGCTCGCCGCCGCGCGACCGGACCTGCTCGTCGTGGCCGGTCCCGCCGGGCCGGACGACCGCGGCCCGTTCCTTCCGGGGTCGGCCGGTTCCTTCGCCGGATTCGGCGTCGGCCTGACCGTGCGGCTGGGGGAGCCGCCCGCGGGGGCACCCGCACCGGGACGCCCGCTCCCGGCGTCCCTCGCCGTCGGGGCCTGGCTGCTGGACCGAGCCCGGTGGGCCGGCGCCCCTGTCGAAGGGCTCGGCGTGGGGGAGACACTCGCCGCCGAACGCTGCCTGCGGGCCGGTGCCGACCTGGCCGCCCGGGCGGAGCGGGTCGCCCTGCTCGTCATGGGTGACGGCAGCGCCTGCCGTACGGTCAAGGCGCCCGGCTACCTGGACGAGCGGGCAGCCGCCTTCGACGCCGAGGCGGCCCGGGCGCTGGGCCGCGCGGACGTGGCCGCGCTCAGCGCCCTGGACGAGTCCCTCGCGTACGAACTGAAGGCGGCGGGCCGGGCACCGTGGCAGGTGCTCGCGGGCGCCGCCCGGGGTGCGGGCCTCGGAGGGCGGCTGCTGTACGAGGACGCCCCGTACGGCGTGGGCTACGCCGTCGCCGCCTGGTCGTGAATCGCTGCCCGGCCGGTCACCGACCGGTCGTGAACGCTGCCCGGCCTGTCACCGGCCGGTCGTGAGCCCCTGCCGGTCCGCCACCGGCACGCGCGAGGGCCGTGGAGCTGTGTCGCTCCACGGCCCCCGGTTCCGCTGACACCCGGGTCAGTGTGCGGGCGGCGGCGGTGGTGTACCGCCCTCGTTCTTGTTGCCCAGGCGGTCGACCGCGTCCTTGGCCTTCTGCGTGCCGGACACGATCTTGTCGCTGTACTTGCCCTTGGTCCTTTGATCGACCGTGCGGGCGGCCTTGTCGAGACCTTGGTCGATCTTGCCCCCGTGCTGCTGCGCGAGGTCGCCGACCTTTTCCTTGGCCGGGGCCAGCTTGGCCTTCAGGTTGTCCAGGAAACCCATGGGTCACCTTCCGTGCTGGGGGACTGTGGGTCACATTTTACCCGTCTGTGAGCAAACACGCGTCACTCGCCGTGTCCGTCCGTGCCCGGCGGGAACCGGACGGAGAAGGGCCCATGAGAAGCGTGCGCGGCCTCTCCCGGTCGGGGCGCCTCCCGAAGTTTGGGAGACTGTCACGGTGAGAAGACCAGCTCCCACTCCCCGTGTCATCACCGTCGTCGGCCCCACCGCCGCCGGGAAGTCCGATCTGGGTGTGTTCCTCGCCCAGGAGCTCGGTGGCGAGGTGGTCAACGCCGACTCCATGCAGCTCTACCGGGGCATGGACATCGGCACCGCGAAGCTGACTCTTCCCGAGCGCCTCGGCGTACCCCACCACCTGCTGGACATCTGGGACGTCACCGAGGCCGCGAGCGTCGCCGAGTACCAGCGTCTCGCCCGTGCCGAGATCGACCGGCTGCTGGCCGAAGGGCGGACCCCCGTCCTGGTGGGCGGCTCCGGTCTCTACGTGAAGGGCGCGATCGACGCCCTGGAGTTCCCCGGCACGGACCCCGAGGTGCGCACCAGGCTCGAACAAGAGCTGACGGAGCGCGGCTCCGGCGCCCTGCACGCCCGGCTCGCCGCGGCGGACCCCGAGGCGGCGAGCGCCATCCTGGCCAGCAACGGGCGCCGCATCGTCCGGGCCCTGGAGGTCATCGAGATCACGGGCAAGCCCTTCACGGCCAACCTTCCGGGAGACGAAGCGGTCTACGACGCCGTCCAGATCGGCGTGGACGTCGAACGCCCCGAGCTCGACGAGCGGATCAGCAGCCGGGTGGACCGGATGTGGGACGCCGGCCTGGTGGACGAGGTCCGCGCCCTGGCGGCCCGGGGCCTGCGTGCGGGGCGGACCGCGTCCAGGGCGCTCGGCTACCAGCAGGTCCTCGCGGCACTCGGCGGGGAGTGCACCGAGGAAGAGGCGCGCACCGAGACCGTACGCGCCACCAAACGCTTCGCCCGCCGTCAGGACTCATGGTTCCGCCGCGACCCGCGCGTCCACTGGCTGAGTGGCTCGGAGGAACAGCGCGGGGAACTCCCGCACCGGGCGCTGGCGTTGGTCGAACGAGCGGTCACAGCCTGATCACGTGATGGCATCGGGACGCTCCGCCCGTCATTTCGGCGGCCCCCGCCGTGCCATCATCGAGCATCGATCGACCAGTGGAGTCCGAGTTGGGAGGGCGCGTGGTGATGGAGGCCGGCCCTCGCGACACAGACCGAGACGCACCGGGTACGCAGCACGAGGCAGGACGTCTGAGTCCTGACGGCCCGGACGAGCACGCGGTGATCCCCGAGGTCGAGGTCGAGCTCCGCCCCGCCCGCCGGCTGCGCATCTGGCAGCTCGCGCCCATCGTGGGCCTGGCGGCGGTCGGCTCCCTGATGTTCGCCTTCCCGCTCGCCTTCGAGTTCGGCGGCGGCGGTGCCGTGGTCGCGATGCTGGGACTGCTGATCAGCTGCTGCGCCGCCGGCTGGGGCATGATGGCGGCGCGCCGTGTGGGCCACACCTGGCCCGGCCTGCCGGGCAGGGGATCGGACGAACGGCCCGACTGGCGCGTGGTCGCGCTGTACGTGGCCGTGTGCGCCGCGCTGGTGGCCCTGGCCGTCTGGCGCGTCGCCCGGCTCCGCTGACCCGCCCGGCCCCCGCTGACCCGCCCGGTCCCCGCGGACCCGGATCGGGGGCCTGTCGGTGAAGCCTCGTACAGTTGGCTCGTGAGCACTTCGCAGATCGCCTTCCTCAAGGGCCACGGCACCGAGAACGACTTCGTGATCGTCCCTGACCCGGACAACGCCCTCGACCTGCCGGTTTCCGTCGTCGCCCGGCTCTGCGACCGCAGGGCGGGCATCGGCGGCGACGGGCTGCTGCACGTCGTGCGGTCCGCGGCGCACCCGGAGGCCCGGGACATGGCCGAGCAGGCCGAGTGGTTCATGGACTACCGCAACGCCGACGGTTCGGTCGCCGAGATGTGCGGCAACGGGGTGCGCGTCTTCGCCCACCACCTGCAGCGCGCCGGTCTCGTCGCGGAGGGGGATCTGGCCGTCGCGACCCGGGGCGGGGTCAAGCAGGTCCACATCGCCAAGGACGGTGACATCACGGTCTCCATGGGGCGTGCCGAGCTGCCGGAGGACGGCGTCACGGTCACGGTCGACGGCCGGAGCTGGCCGGCCCGCAACGTGAACATGGGCAATCCGCACGCCGTCGCGTTCGTCGAGGATCTGGCACACGCCGGAGAGCTCCGCTCCGTACCGCCGTTCGGCCCGCAGTCCGTCTACCCGGACGGGGTCAACATCGAGTTCGTCGTGGACCGGGGGCCGAGGCACGTCGCCATGCGCGTCCACGAGCGTGGCTCCGGCGAGACCCGCTCCTGCGGCACCGGTGCCTGCGCCGTGGCCGTCGCGGCCGCCCGCAGGGACGGCGTGGACCCGGCGAGGACCGGCGCCCCCGCGACGTACACCGTGGACCTGCCCGGCGGCACTCTCGTGATCACCGAACACCCGGACGGCGGGATCGACATGACGGGACCCGCCGTGATCGTCGCCGAGGGCGTCATCGACTCCGCCTGGCTCGAAACGGTGATCGGTTAGAGCTTCGCTCGAATGGGTGATCCGTTTCACGCTGAGCGAGAGCTGGACTGCGCCACGTGGTGGGGTCGATAGCATCAAGCACCGGCCCGGAGGTGTATCCGCACCTCTCCACCGCCGGTCGACGTTGCCGGAGGTGCCCCATGAGCGCAGAGGCCACCAATCCAGGTGCTCCCCTTCGCAAGCGCGGTCGTCCACGGATCGATCTGCGCAGGCTGGGCCGTGTCGCCCTGCTCGGGCCGGTCTCCCGTGACCGGCTGCCCGACGCCATCGGGCATGTCGCGGAGGCCCATCGCGCCCACCACCCCGACAGTGACCTCTCCGTCCTGCGCAAGGCCTATGTCCTCGCGGAGTCGTCCCACCGCGGCCAGATGCGCAAGAGCGGTGAGCCCTACATCACCCATCCGCTGGCCGTGACACTGATCCTCGCCGAACTGGGTGCGGAGACCACTACCTTGACGGCCTCGCTCCTCCACGACACGGTCGAGGACACCGAGGTGACCCTCGATCAGGTGCGCGAGCAGTTCGGCGACGAGGTCTGTTATCTGGTCGACGGGGTCACCAAGCTGGAGAAGGTCGACTACGGCGCCGCCGCCGAACCGGAGACCTTCCGGAAGATGCTCG
Source organism: Streptomyces sp. NPDC057287 (assembly GCF_042667905.1). Classification (NCBI taxonomy): domain Bacteria; kingdom Bacillati; phylum Actinomycetota; class Actinomycetes; order Kitasatosporales; family Streptomycetaceae; genus Streptomyces; species Streptomyces sp. NPDC057287. Next base: position 53,018 of record NZ_JBHUYV010000015.1, read on the forward strand.
TCGCCACCGGCAACGACGTCCGCGTCATGTCGATCAAACTGGCCGACCGGCTGCACAACATGCGGACCCTCGGTGTGATGCGTCCCGAGAAACAGGCCAGGATCGCCAAGGTCACCCGCGACGTCCTCATCCCGCTCGCCGAACGCCTCGGCGTGCAGGCACTCAAGACGGAGCTCGAGGACCTCGTCTTCGCCATCCTGCACCCCGAGGAGTACGAGCGCACCCAGGCCCTCATCTCCGCCTGGGACGGCGCGCAGGACCCGCTCACGGAGATCGCCGACAGTGTCAGGACGACGCTGCGCGAAGCCGGAATCAGCGCCGAAGTGCTCATCAGACCGAGGCACTTCGTCTCCGTCCACCGGGTGCGGATCAAACGCGGCGAGATGCGGGGCACGGACTTCGGACGGCTGCTGGTGCTGGTCGGCGAGGACGCCGACTGCTACGCGGTCCTGGGTGAACTGCACACCTGTTTCACCCCGGTGATCTCGGAGTTCAAGGACTTCATCGCAGCCCCGAAGTTCAACCTCTACCAGTCGTTGCACACAGCGGTCGTCGGACCCGAGGGCGCCGTCGCCGAGGTCCTCATCCGGACGCACCGGATGCACACGGTGGCCGAGGCGGGCGTCGTCGCGCTCGGCAACCCGTACACCCAGGACGGCACCACCGCGGCGCACCAGGCCGAACCCGCGGACGGGGAGCGCGCCGACCCGACCAGGCCCGGCTGGCTCTCCCGCCTCCTGGACTGGCAGGAATCGGCCACCGACTCCGACACGTTCTGGGCCACCCTCCGTGCCGACCTCGCACAGGACCGGGAGATCACGGTCTTCCGCACCGACGGAGGGAGGCTCGGGCTGCCCGCCGGTGCCAGCTGTGTCGACGCCGCCTACGCGCAGTACGGCGAGGAGGCGCACGGCTGTATCGGAGCCCGGGTGAACGGCCGTCTGGCCACGCTCAGCACCGCCCTGAACGACGGCGACACCGTGCAGCTGCTCCTCGCCCAGGACGCCTCGTCCGGCCCCTCCCCGGAGTGGCTCGACCATGCCCGTACCCCCGCCGCCCGCATCGCGATCACGGCATGGCTCGACGCGCATCCCGACAGCGTGCAAGGGCCTCAGAGGAGCCGGGCCGACACACCGAGGCCGCACGTCCAGCCTCCCGACGGCAACCCCTCCAGCCGGACCAGGGCGGGTGGCAGGGCTCCGAGCGTGGCCGTCGACGCACCGGGCGCGTCGGTCCGGCTCGCCGGCTGCTGCACCCCCGTCCCGCCCGACGGCATCATCGGGTTCACCGTGCGCGGCGGGGCCGTGACCGTGCACCGCGAGGAGTGCCCCGCGGTGGCACGTATGCGGGCGATCGGCCGTGCGGCCGTCGAGGCACGCTGGAGCGACCCGGGCGACTGGGGCGGCGCCGCCGACTACCGGGTCACCCTCGTCGCCGAGTCCTTCGGACGGCCCCGTCTCCTCGCCGACCTCACCGAGGCCATCGCGACCGCGGACGCGGCCATCGTCTCGGCGACCGTGGAGCCGCCCAGCGAGCAGCGTGTCCGGCACACCTACACGCTGCAGCTGCCGGACGCGGCAGGGCTGCCGGGTCTCATGCGGGCGATGCGCGACGTACCGGGTGTGTACGACGTGAGCCGGGCCCAGCAGCCTGCCGCCACGGGCGGCTGACGGCAGGCCCCCTCGCGGGCCTCTCCTTGCCGCGTCCCCGGACCCCGTTCGGGTGGTGCGGCGCGCGCCACCTCCGTGCGGACCGTGCGCGCTGGTAGCCGTAGTCCATGCCGCTCACCTCGCGCCGACTGCGCGCCGCTCTGCTGGCCACCGCGTCGGTCACCCTCGTAGCCGCCACCCTGCCCGCACCCGAACCGCTCGGCATCGGCGACCGCCTGTTCCCCCACCTCGGCAACCCGGGCTACGACGTCCTCGCGTACGACATCTCGTTCACCTACAAGGGCAGCAACACCAAGCCCCTCGACGCCGTCACCACCATCGACGCACGGACCACGACGCCCCTGGACCGGATCAACCTCGACTTCGCCCGCGGCACCGTCCGGTCCGTGGAAGTCAACGGGCTGGAAGCGGAGTTCGCCACGGCCGGCGAGGACCTGGTCGTCGACGCGCCCGCCCCTCTCCCGGGCGGGGCGCCCGTGCGGATCACCGTCCGGCACACGAGCGACCCCACCGGGAACAAGGCCAACGGGGGCTGGGTCCCCACGGCCGACGGTCTCGCGATGGCGAACCAGGCCGACGCCGCGCACCGGGTCTTCCCCGGCAACGACCACCCGGCCGACAAGGCGTACTTCACCTTCCGGGTGACCGCGCCGAAGGAGTTCACGGTCGTGGCGGGCGGCCTTCCCGCCGGCCGGCGGCACCGCGCGGGTGCGACCACGTGGACCTACCGCACCGAGCACCCGATGGCGACCGAGCTGGCCCAGGTGTCCATCGGCCGCTCCGCCGTCCTGCGCCGCACCGGGCCGCACGGACTGCCGGTGCGCGACGTGGTGCCCGCGGCCGACCGCGAGAAGCTGGAGCCCTGGCTGAAGAAGACCCCGGCGCAGCTGGCGTGGATGGAGAAGCAGGTCGGGCCGTACCCGTTCGAGACGTACGGGCTGCTCGTCGCCGACACGGAGACCGGCTTCGAGCTGGAGACCCAGACGCTCTCGCTCTTCGAGCGCTCCCTGTTCACCGGCACCGGGTACCCCGAGTGGTACGTCGACTCGGTGATGGTGCACGAGCTCGCCCACCAGTGGTTCGGCGACAGCGTCTCCCCGCGCTCCTGGTCCGATCTGTGGCTCAACGAGGGGCACGCCACCTGGTACGAGGCCCGCTACGCGGAGGAGCACGCGAAGAAGCCGCTGGAGCGGCGGATGCGGGAGGCGTACGCCCGCTCCGACACGTGGCGCGCCGCGGGCGGCCCGCCCGCCCGCCCCGACGTCCCCACCCCCGACCACAAGATCAGCCTGTTCCGACCGGTCGTGTACGACGGGAGCGCGCTCATCCTGTACGCCCTGCGCGAGGAGATCGGCGAGGCCGCGTTCGACCGCCTGGAGCGGACCTGGGTGCGTGCGTACCGCGACGAATCGGCGAACACCCGGCAGTTCACGACCCTCGCGTCGACGATCGCGGGACGCGACCTGACGGCGTTCTTCGACGGCTGGCTGTACGGGAAGAAGACCCCGCCGATGCCGGGGCACCCGGACTGGCGCACCGAGGCACCCCGGAAGGCCGCAGCCGCGCACAGCCCCGCGCGGGCACCGAAACCCGAGTGACGTGCCGAGCGGGGACATGTCACTATCGACGCGTCGGCACGGCGGCCGGCCGGTCGGTCCTCCACGGGGGAATCTTCCGGCGGGGTCACGCGTTGTGACTGACGTATCGGACTTCTATCGACGTAAGGATCCAATGACCTCCTCTTCTTCCCTTCCCCAGGACGCGCAGGACGCGCAGAGCGCCCCGGAAGCCGACTCCGAGAGCCTCACCGAAAGCCTTCGGGCCGACGCCCTGATGGAAGAGGACGTCGCCTGGAGCCACGAGATCGACGGAGAGCGGGACGGCGAGCAGCTCGACCGCTCCGAGCGCGCGGCGCTGCGCCGCGTGGCCGGTCTCTCCACCGAGCTCGAGGACGTCACCGAGGTCGAGTACCGGCAGCTGCGCCTGGAGCGCGTGGTGCTCGTCGGTGTCTGGACATCGGGGACCGTCCATGACGCGGAGATCTCTCTCGCGGAGCTCGCGGCGCTGGCCGAGACGGCCGGTGCCCAGGTGCTGGACGCCGTGTTCCAGCGGCGTGACAAGCCCGACCCGGCCACCTACATCGGTTCGGGCAAGGCGCTGGAGCTGCGCGACATCGTTCTCGAAACCGGGGCCGACACCGTCGTCTGCGACGGTGAGCTCAGTCCCGGCCAGCTGATCCACCTGGAGGACGTCGTCAAGGTCAAGGTGGTCGACAGGACCGCCCTGATCCTCGACATCTTCGCCCAGCACGCCAAGTCCCGCGAGGGCAAGGCGCAGGTGTCGCTGGCACAGATGCAGTACATGCTGCCGCGTCTGCGCGGCTGGGGTCAGTCGCTGTCCCGTCAGATGGGCGGCGGCGGTTCCAGCGGCGGTGGCGGCATGGCCACCCGTGGTCCCGGTGAGACCAAGATCGAGACGGACCGGCGGCGGATCCGCGAGAAGATGGCGAAGATGCGCCGGGAGATCGCGGAGATGAAGACCGGCCGCGAGATCAAGCGCCAGGAACGCAAGCGCAACAAGGTGCCCTCGGTGGCGATCGCCGGTTACACCAACGCCGGGAAGTCGTCGCTGCTCAACCGGCTCACCGGAGCGGGCGTCCTCGTGGAGAACGCCCTGTTCGCGACCCTCGACCCGACGGTGCGCCGGGCCGAGACGCCGAGCGGCCGGATCTACACCCTGGCCGACACCGTCGGGTTCGTGCGGCACCTGCCCCACCACCTGGTCGAGGCCTTCCGTTCCACCATGGAGGAGGTCGGCGAGTCCGACCTGATCCTGCACGTGGTGGATGGCTCCCACCCGGTGCCGGAGGAGCAGCTCGCCGCCGTGCGCCAGGTGATCCGGGAGGTCGGCGCCGTCGACGTCCCGGAGGTCGTCGTGATCAACAAGGCGGACGCGGCGGACCCGCTCGTGCTGCAGCGGCTGCTGCGCACCGAGAAGCACGCGATCGCCGTGTCGGCGCGGACCGGCGCGGGAATCGACGAGCTGCTGGCGCTGATCGACGCCGAGCTGCCGCGGCCGTCCGTGGAGATCGAGGCGCTCGTGCCCTACACCCAGGGCGGACTCGTCTCCCGGGTGCACGCCGAGGGCGAGGTGATCTCCGAGGAGCACACCCCGGAGGGCACACTGCTCAAGGCACGCGTCCACGAGGAGCTCGGGGCGGACCTCGCGGTCTTCGTCCCGGCGGCCCACTGACGCGGCAGACGCACAGGAGGCCGGGCTTCCCCGTCGCACGGGGGAGTCCGGCCTCCTGCATGTCTCGGCACCCGGGCGCTCGCACGGCGGCCCCCGGCACGGCAACCGCCGTACCGGGGGCCGCCGTCCGCGGTCCTACTGCCCGGCGTACTTCTTGCTGACGGCCTCGTAGACGCCCTTGGCCTCCTTGCCCAGACGCGGGCCGGCCAGCCAGCCCGCCGTCACCGGGCCGATGGACGTGTTGGAGACCAGGGCCGGCTTACCGTCCTGGCCCTTCGCGACCCAGCCGCCGCCGGAGGAACCACCGGTCATCGTGCACCCGATGCGGTACATCGTCGGCTGCGCCTCGAACACGGCGAGGCGTCCCGGCTCGTCGGTGCACTGGAGGGCCTTCTGGCCGTCGTAGGGCGGGGCCGCCGGATAGCCGGTCGCCGTCATGCTGTCGATCTGCGGGACGGCCGGGGCGTTGAACTCGACCGGGAGCGCCGAACCGACGGTCTCCTCCAGGGACTTGCCTGTCGAGCCCTTCTCCGGGGCGACCTGAAGGACCGCGAAGTCGTACGGAGCGCCCTGCCCGCCGGTCGCGGCGCCCTGGTTGATCCACTGGTCGGAGGTCTGCGCCCACTGGCCCCACCACACGCCGTACGGAGCGAGCTCCTCCTTCGAGGCGTTCTCCAGCTCCGCCGCGGACCTGCCGCTGTCGTTGTACGAGGGGACGAAGGCGATGTTGCGGTACCAGCCGCCGTTCTTGCCCGCGTGCACGCAGTGCCCGGCAGTCCAGACCATGTTGGACTTGCCCGGGTGGGCCGGATCCTGCACCACGGTCGCCGAGCAGACCATCGACCCTTCGGGGCCGTCGAACAGGAGCTTGCCGGACTCCGGCGCGTTGCCGTGGTACGGCGTCCGCAGGTTCGCCGCCGCGACCGGTGCGGGGGTCGGATCCGTCACTCCCTCGTCGCCGGAGATGTCGTTGTCGACGGGGTTCTCCGGCGGCTTCTCGGCCTCGCGCATCCGGTCCGGGTTCCAGAGGTCCTCGATGATCGGGTTGACGTAGTCCTTGGCCTCACGCAGCCAGGTGTCCCTGTCCCAGTTCTTCCATTCGCCGTCCCTCCACTTGTCGAGGTCGATCCCGTGCTCCTTGAGGCGGTCCTTGAGGTCGTCCGGGATCACGACCTTCCCGTCCGAGGACTGACCGGTGGCACTGCTCGGCTCGCCGGCCGCGCCGTCCTCCTCCGGCCCGCAGGCCGTGGCGGTGAGCGTCAGGAGAGCGGCGAGGGCGGCTGCGGCGAACACCCGGGGGGCGCGGCGGGCGCTCCCCCCGCGGCGTGCGGTATCGATCGGGCGCATGGGTCGCATCTGGTGATCCCCCTGGGACTTCGTCACTTGCTTCGGCACCGCACTGCGGACTCGGGATGCGCGGCACGGCCCTGAGGGACGCGGCACACACCTCCGGAGCGGCGGCTCCGTCCCGAGTGCGGCCCCTACTATGCCGGTGCCGATGGGGACGGTGCGCGGCAGGGCCACGGTTCCGCCTGCGCAAGGATCTTCCGATTTACCCGTGATCTCCTGCCGTCCGCGTCGTTGGTACGTACGGGGGACACCCGGGCTGCGTTCATCCGCGCAGTCCGCCCTCTGCCGGACGTACCGAGGCGCAACGCAACATCTCAGCAGGAGGACCGACAGCCGTGGCCGTGACCGAACCAGCTCCGGTGGCACTTCCCCCTGCTCACGAGGGCATCCTGCGGCGTCAGGCGCTACGCGAGTCGGCGGCCCGTACCTACGCGCGGTCGCTGCCGATCGTCCCGGTACGCGCGCGCGGCATGACCATCGAGGGCGCGGACGGCAGGCGCTATCTCGACTGCCTGTCAGGGGCGGGCACCCTGGCGCTCGGCCACAACCACCCCGTGGTGCTCGAGGCCATCAGGAAGGTCATCGACTCCGGCGCCCCGCTGCACGTGCTCGACCTCGCCACACCGGTCAAGGACGCCTTCACGACCGAGCTGTTCGCCACTCTGCCGAAGGAGTTGGCCGACGACGCCCGCATCCAGTTCTGCGGTCCCGCGGGCACGGACGCCGTCGAGGCGGCGTTCAAGCTGGTGCGGCAGGCGAGCGGACGCAGCGAACTCCTCGCCTTCACCGGCGCGTACCACGGGATGACCGCCGGAGCCCTGGCCGCTTCGGGAGGCGCCCCGGACGTGCGGGTGACGAGGCTCCCCTTCCCGCAGAGCTACCGCTGCCCCTTCGGAGCCGGCGGGGAGCGCGGCGCGGACATCGCCGCGCGCTGGACCGAGTACCTCCTGGACGATCCCAAGGGCGGTGTGCCCGCGCCGGCGGCCATGATCCTGGAGCCGGTCCAGGGCGAGGGCGGGGTGAATCCCGCCCCCGACGCATGGATGCGCCGGATGCGGGAGATCACCCGGGATCGCTCCATCGCGCTGATCGCGGACGAGGTGCAGACCGGCGTCGGCAGGACCGGGGCGTTCTGGGCGGTCGAGCACAGCGGTGTCGTGCCCGACGTGATGGTGCTCTCGAAAGCCATCGGAGGCTCGCTGCCCCTCGCGGTGATCGTCTACCGCTCCGAGCTCGACCTGTGGCAGCCGGGGGCCCACGCCGGTACCTTCCGGGGCAACCAGCTCGCCATGGCGGCAGGTGCCGCGACCCTCGCGTACGTGCGGGAGAACCAGCTCGCCGAACGCGCGGGGACGCTGGGCGCGCGCATGCTCGCCCGGCTCCAGGCACTGAGCGCGGACCATCCGAGCATCGGCGACGTCCGGGGCCGCGGCCTGATGATCGGCATCGAGCTCGTGGACCCCGAGGCCGAGCCGCTCACCGTCACCGCCGAGAGCGGCTCCGCCCCACCGCCCGACCCCGCCCTGGCCGCGGCGGTGCAGCAGGAGTGCCTGCACCGGGGCCTCATCGTCGAACTCGGCGGACGCCACAGCGCCGTGGTGCGACTGCTCCCTCCTCTCACTCTCACCGACGAGCAGGCGGCGGCGGTCGTCGACCGCCTCGCCGACGCGCTGAGAGCGGCCGAGCGCTCTCCGCACCGCCGGGCCGCTGCCGGGCCGACCCGCTGATCCCGGACCCCTTACAAGGAAGACCGCCGTGAACCCCACCCCTGCACCCGAGGCCGACGGCCCCCTCACCAGCCAGCAGCGAGGACATGACCTGCCGGACGGCCTCCTCGCCGTCGAGTCGACGACCGTGCCGCGTCAGAAGGCCGGACCGCACGGAACCCCGCGTGCCGGGGCGGACGCCCCGGCCGGAGCCGCTGCCGCGGACCGCCCCTGCCATACGGACCCGCTGGACCATCCGGATCCGCTCCGGGCCGCGGACTCGGCCGGCACGGAGAATCTGCTGCGCTGCTGGACCCGGGAGAACGACCTGGCCCGGCCGCACGGCACCACGCTGCGCATCCCGCTTCCCGCGAGCGGCACAGCCCTGCTGGCCCCGGTGGCCCACTGGTCCGCCACGGGCTGGCACCGCTTCGGCACGCCCGTGCTCGAGAGCGCGCCCCCCGGCGCCCCGGGCGCCGACGCCGTCACCGTGGCCGCGCTGCTGAGCCGCGAGAGCGCGCGGAGCGCCGGAGTCGACCTGGTGGCCAGGGTGGCCGACTCAGTGCGGCACACCGCGGCCTTCATCGCGGACCGGCGCGGCGCACCCACCTCGTCGTCCGAGGCCGACCTCTTCCTCGCCGCCGAGCAGTCCCTCGTCCTCGGGCACCCCCTGCACCCCACGCCCAAGAGCCGCGAGGGCCTCTCCGAGTCCGAGACCCTCCTCTACTCGCCCGAGTTGCGCGGCTCGTTCCCGCTCCACTGGATGGCTGTGGACCGGTCCGTGCTGGCGACGGACTCGTCGTGGACGAAGGCAGGCCGGCCCGTCCCCGCGGAGGCCCTTCTCGCACCCCACGCCGAAGGGCTGAGCCTCCCCGAGGGGACCACGGCCCTCCCGCTCCACCCGTGGCAGGCCGCGGAGGTCCTGCGCCGCCCCGAGGTCGTCGCGCTGTGCGAGAAGGGCCTCCTGCACGACCTCGGCCCGTACGGGGAGCGCTGGCACCCCACCTCCTCCGTCCGCACCGTGCACCGGCCCGGGTCCGACCTCATGCTGAAGCTCTCCCTGGGCGTACGCATCACCAACTCCCGCCGGGAGAACCTCCGTAAGGAACTCCACCGCGGAGCCGAGGTCCACCGGCTGCTCCGCACGGGACTGGCCGACCGCTGGCGGGAGGCGCACCCCGGTTTCGACATCGTCCGGGACCCCGCCTGGCTGGCCGTCGACTACCCGGACGGCAGCCCCGTCCCCGGCCTCGACGTGATGCTCCGCCACAACCCGTTCGGCCCGGCCGACGACGCGGTGTGCATCGCCGGACTCACCGCTCCCCGCCCGTGGCCCGGCCGTCCCGGCACCCACTCGCGGCTCGCCGACACGGTCTCCTCGCTGGCCGCCCGCACGGGCAGGACGACCGGTGCCGTCTGCGCCGAGTGGTTCCTGCGCTACCTCGACCGCGTGGTCCTCCCCGTCCTCTGGCTCGACGCACACGCGGGCGTCGCTCTGGAGGCGCACCAGCAGAACACGCTCGTACTCCTCGACCGGGACGGCTGGCCCGTGGGCGGCAGGTACCGCGACAACCAGGGGTACTACTTCCGGGAGTCCCACCGGAGCGCACTCGAGCGCCGGCTCCCCGGCATCGGAGCCGTCAGCGACACCTTCGTGTCCGACTCCGTCACCGACGAACGGCTCGCCTACTACCTCGGCATCAACAACGTGTTCGGGCTGATCGGGGCCTTCGGTGCCCAGCGGCTCGCCGACGAGCAGCTCCTCCTCGCCGCGTTCCGCCGCTTCCTCGAAGGCGCGGTGGCGCTGGGCTCCCCCCTGCCCGCCTACCTCCTGGAGACGGCACAGCTGCGCTGCAAGGCCAACCTGCTGACCCGGATGCACGGCCTCGACGAACTGGTCGGGCCGGTCGACACCCAGTCCGTCTACGTCGCCATCGCCAATCCCCTCCGCAGCTGAGAGCCAGGACCGCCCGAACCCACGAGAGGAGAGCGTCACGGTGCATCAAGCCGACGCCCATCCCGAGACCGGTGTCGTCCCGCCCGACGCCACCGGTAGCGAGGACACCCTGGAACTGCGGCTCACCGAAGAGCTCCTCGCCCTGCTCGGTGACGACTCCGCGGTCCCCGCGGCGGCCGACGCCTCCGCTCTCGTGGGCAGCCCCGGCGCGTGGAGTCCCGTCGCCACCTCCGCCGGGGTGTTCCAGCTCGTCGCGGTCGAGGCCGGACGTGATCTCGCACTGATCAGCCGCTGGATGAACGACCCGGCGGTCGCCGCCTTCTGGGAGCTGGCCGGACCGGAGTCGGTCACCGCCGCCCACCTCCGGCACCAGCTCGCCGGGGACGGCCGCAGCGTGCCCTGCCTCGGGGTCCTCGACGGCTCGCCCATGAGCTACTGGGAGATCTACCGGGCGGATCTGGACCCACTGGCCCGCCATTACCCGGCACGGCCCCACGACATGGGCGTCCACCTCCTCATCGGCGGTGTGGGCAACCGCGGAAGGGGCATCGGCTCCGTGCTGCTCAGGGCCGTCTCCGACCTCGTACTCGACAACCGTCCGCCCTGCGGACGGGTCGTCGCGGAGCCGGATCTGCGTAACACCCCGTCCGTGTCCGCCTTCCTGAGCGCCGGGTTCCGCTTCTGCGGGGAAGTGGACCTGCCCGACAAGCGCGCCGCCCTGATGGTGCGTGACCGAGCCCACCGCGACCACCTGTGAACGACTCGCCGCACCGCACAGCCCGCTCGAACCCCATCGGTCCCACCCGGAGGAGTCCCCGTGCCGACATATCCCGCGAGCCATCATCCGGCGGAGCCACGCCCGCCGCTCGACACTCCGGAACTCAACCGGACCGTCTGGGACCGGGCAGCGGCGAGGCTCCTCGCCAAGATGCTCGGTGAGTTCGCCTACGAGGAGGTCATCCTGCCCGTACCGGTGAAGGACGGCGGCGCGGGGCGTTCCGGCGACTACACCCTGTCTCTCGACGACGGGGCGGCCCTGCTCTTCCGCGCCGGGCGTGGTGTCTACGGAAGCTGGCGCGTCGACCCCACGACGATCCGCGAGATCGCCGCCGGGAGCACCGGAGGCGGAAGCGCCGTCCACGCGCCCTTCCGGGACCCGCTGCGCTTCCTCGCCCGCGGCTGCCGCCTCCTCGGTCTCGACGGCGCCACGCTCGGCCACCTCATCCGGGAACTGACCGCCACACTCAGCGCCGACGCCCGGCTCGACCACACCGCACTCGGTGTCGCCCAGCTCGCCGAACTCCCCTACGCCGAGCTCGAAGGACACCAGACGGGCCACCCCTGGCTCGTCGCGAACAAGGGCCGCATCGGGTTCTCCGCCGCCGACGCCGCCCGCTTCACCCCCGAAGCCCGGTCGGCCACCGTGCTGCCCTGGATCGCCGTCAGCACACGCATAGCGGGCTACCGGGGAGTGGGCCGAGTGGCCACCTCCGGAGACCTCTACGACCAGGAACTGGACCCCGGTGTCCGGGAGTCCTTCACCGCCGTCCTGCGCGGCCGGGGGCTCGACCCCGAGGACTACCTGTTCCTTCCCGTGCACCCGTGGCAGTGGGACGAGTGGATCGTCCCGCTCTTCGCCCCCGCCATCGCGGACGGCGAGATCGTGCCCCTGCACCCGGACGACGACCTCCGGCTGCCACAGCAGTCCATCCGTACGTTCACCAATGTGGGGCGGCCCGACCGGCACACGGTCAAACTGCCGCTCTCGATCCTGAACACCCTCGTCTGGCGGGGACTGCCCACCGAGCGAACGCTCGCCGCTCCCGCGGTGACCGCGTGGGTCCAGGGGCTGTGCGAGGGCGACCCGTTCCTCCGGGACACCTGTCGCGTGATCCTGCTCGGCGAAGTCGCCTCGGTGGCGGTCGAGCACCCGCTCTACGACTACCTCCCCGAGTCGCCGTACCAGTTCAAGGAGATCCTCGGGGCGATCTGGCGGGAGCCCCTCCAGCCGAGACTCGCACCCGGTGAACGCGCCCGGACGCTCGCCTCGCTGCTGCACACGGATCCCGACGGCCGCTCCTTCACCGCGGAGCTCGTCGCCCGCTCGGGCCTGGCCCCCGCCGCCTGGCTGACCCGGCTCTTCGCGGCCCTGCTGCCCCCGCTCCTGCACTTCCTCTACCGCTACGGCACGGTGTTCTCCCCCCACGGCGAGAACGCCATCGTCGTCTTCGACGAGAACGACGTCCCCGTCCGCCTCGCGATCAAGGACTTCGTCGACGACGTCAACGTCAGCGCGCGGCCGTTGCCCGAGCACGACACGATGCCGCAGGACGTCCGGGACGTCCTGCTCACGGAGGACCCCTCCTTCCTGACCCAGTTCATCCACTCCGGGCTCTTCGTGGGCGTCTTCCGCTATCTGTCCCCCCTCTGCGAGGAGCAGCTGGACGTGCCGGAGGGTGAATTCTGGTCACTCGTCCGTGCCGAGATCCAGCGTCATCACGCCCGTTTCCCCGAGCTCAAGGAGCGGTTCGAGATCTTCGACATGCTGACGCCGACGATCGAGCGGCTGTGCCTCAACCGCAACCGTCTGCATCTGGACGGCTACCGCGACCGGCCCGAGCGCCCGCACGCCGCAGTCCACGGGGTGGTCCCCAACCCGCTCCACCCCTCCGCGTGAGACCGGGACCGGCCGATGGTGTCAGTGGGGAGCCTTAGGGTGGACGGGCTATGACGAAGCCATCTCTCCCCGAGCTCCTCCACGCCGCCGTAGCCGCCGTCGGCGGTACGGAACGGCCCGGCCAGGTCTCCATGGCCGAGGCCGTCGCCGAGGCCGTCGACGACAACGCCCATCTGCTCGTCCAGGCCGGTACCGGCACGGGCAAGTCCCTCGGCTACCTGGTGCCGGCACTGGCCCACGGCGAGCGGGTCGTGGTGGCCACGGCGACGCTCGCCCTCCAGCGCCAGCTCGTGGAGCGGGACCTCCCCCGTACGGTCGAGGCGCTGCATCCGCTGCTGCGCAGGCGGCCCCAGTTCGCGATGCTCAAGGGCCGGTCGAATTACCTCTGTCTGCACCGGCTCCACGAGGGGGCACCGCAGGACGAGGAGGAGGGGCTCTTCGACCAGTTCGAGGCGGCGGCGCCGTCGAGCAAGCTCGGCCAGGACCTCCTGCGCCTGCGCGACTGGTCGGACGAGACGGAGACCGGCGACCGGGACGACCTGACGCCGGGCGTCTCGGACCGCGCCTGGGCACAGATCTCCGTCTCCTCGCGCGAGTGCCTCGGTGCCACCAAGTGCGCGTACGGCGCCGAGTGCTTCGCGGAGGCGGCCCGCGAGCGGGCCAAGCTCGCCGATGTCGTGGTGACCAACCACGCCCTGCTCGCGATCGACGCGATCGAGGGCGCCCCCGTGCTCCCCAAGCACGAGGTGCTCATCGTCGACGAGGCCCATGAGCTGGTCTCGCGGGTCACCGGGGTGGCGACCGGCGAGCTCACCCCCGGCCAGGTGAACCGGGCGGTGCGCCGTGCCGCGAAGCTGGTCAACGAGAAGGCGGCCGACGCGCTGCTGACCGCGTCGGAGGGGTTCGAGCGGGTCCTGGAGCTGGCGCTCCCGGGACGCCTCGAAGAGGTGCCGGAAGACCTCGGCTACGCGCTGATGGCTCTGCGCGACGCCGCGCGTACGGTGATCTCCGCCCTCGGTGGCACCCGGGACAAGTCCGTCCAGGACGAGGACGCGGTGCGCAAGCAGGCCATGGCGTCGGTCGAGTCCATCCACAGCGTCGCGGAGCGCATCACGCAGGGCTCCGAGTACGACGTCGTCTGGTACGAGCGCCACGACCGCTTCGGGGCGTCCGTCCGCGTCGCACCGCTGTCCGTGTCCGGGCTGCTGCGCGAGAAGCTCTTCGCCGACCGCTCGGTGGTGCTGACCTCGGCCACGCTGAAGCTGGGCGGCGACTTCAACGGTGTGGGGGCGTCGCTGGGACTCGCGCCCGAGGGCACCGCCGGCGACGACATCCCGCAGTGGAAGGGGCTCGACGTCGGCTCGCCGTTCGACTACCCGAAGCAGGGCATTCTCTACGTCGCCCGACACCTGGCCACGCCCGGCCGGGAAGGTTCCCGCACGGACATGCTGGCCGAGCTGGCCGAGCTGGTGGAGGCGGCGGGCGGTCGCACCCTGGGCCTGTTCTCGTCCATGCGGGCGGCACAGGTGGCGGCCGAGGAGATGCGGGGCCGGCAGGACAAGCCGGTGCTGCTGCAGGGCGAGGAGACGCTCGGGGAGCTGATCAAGAATTTCGCCGCGGATCCCGAGACGTGTCTGTTCGGGACGCTTTCCCTCTGGCAGGGCGTCGACGTCCCCGGGCCGAGCTGTCAGCTCGTGGTCATGGACCGGATCCCGTTCCCCCGGCCGGACGATCCCCTTATGAGCGCGCGCCAGAAGGCGGTGGAGGAAGCCGGTGGCAACGGCTTCATGGCGGTGGCGGCGACCCATGCGGCGCTCCTGATGGCGCAGGGCGCGGGCCGGCTCGTCCGGGCCATGGGGGACAAGGGTGTGGTCGCGGTGCTCGACCCCCGGCTGGCGAACGCCCGGTACGGGAGCTACCTCCGCGCCTCGCTGCCGGACTTCTGGTACACGACCGACCGGAATCAGGCGCGGCGCTCGCTCGCGGCCATCGACGCGGCGGCCAGGACCGCGGAGTGAGCGAGCCGCCCTGGCGGTCCCGGGCCGTCGGCCCCGCTCAGGCGAGGGGCCGTGGCCGGCGACCTGTGCCATGCGGACGCGTCAGGGCCCCGGGATCGGCGCAGAGATCCCGGGGCCCGGTCCGAACCGGCGGAGCTCACACCCGCCGCAGCACTGCCACGACCTTGCCGAGGATCGTCGCCTCGTCACCCGGAATGGGCTGGTAGGCGGAGTTGTGCGGGAGCAGCCATACGTGGCCGTCCTCGCGCTTGAACCGCTTGACCGTGGCCTCGCCGTCCAGCATGGCCGCCACGATGTCGCCGTTCTCCGCGACCGGCTGGCGCCGGACGGTGACCCAGTCCCCGTCCATGATCGCTGCTTCGATCATCGAGTCGCCGACGACCTTCAGCACGAAGAGCTCGCCGTCACCGACGAGCTGGCGGGGGAGCGGGAAGACGTCCTCGACGGACTCCTCGGCGAGGATCGGCCCTCCGGCCGCGATCCTGCCGACCAGCGGCACGTACGAGGCGGCAGGCTTGCCGGTGGTGTCGGTCGGCTGCGTGCTGGGCTGGTCCGAGCCCCTGACCTCGTAGGCGCGCGGACGATGAGGGTCGCGGCGCAGGAAGCCCTTGCGCTCCAGAGCCATCAGCTGGTGGGCGACGGACGAGGTGCTGGACAGTCCCACCGCCTGGCCGATCTCGCGCATCGACGGGGGATAGCCCCGCCGCTGCACGGAGTCCCGGATCACCTCGATCACGCGCCGCTGCCGGTCCGTGAGCCCCGAGCTGTCCGCCCGGATCCCTGGAGGGCGGCCGGGCAAGGAGCGTGCGGGTCGCGTGGGCTCCGGACCCTCCGCGTTCATGACTGCGTCATTCATGGCATGCACCGGCTCAAGTCGGCCCTGGGAGCGGTGGTCCTGGGCAGTGATGGTGGCACTGTCTGCGGTGGTGGTCACGTCGGCCCCTCTCGAATGGTCTCCCTGGTTAGGCAACGGTAGTAGCTTTCGAAAGGTTGCGCCAAACACACGTTCGAGTGAAAAACAAATAAAGGGCCGTCGCGGGCTTACCGAGAGGTGTATGAGCTGATGCGGTCGACCCTGAATCGCGAGGAGGCTGCCGGTCCTCACGCTAGCGTTCCGCCGGCTCGATCCTGCGCCCGGGGTGTGGTCCCGGCGCGCTGCGGCACGCCCTCGCGGGTTCGCCGTCCGGTGCCCCCGCGGCCTCGGTCGTGGCGCGTTTCCCGTACCCTCGGGGCGGGCCGTAGGCTGCCCCCCGGCCCTTGGGGAACCGCGACACGCGCGGGGGGCCGCGGCGGAGCAAAACCCTAGATGTAGTGGTTGCACCGCTATCGCCACCCATAAGTAGTGGTCCCCGGTCCTCCGGGGTCGAGTTCATCGCCTATGCTTGGGGCTGTCTTCGAGGGTCCTTGGCGGACCCGACAGGGCTATTCAGTCGTGCTGTGAAGGAGGGTTCGGAGAAATGCACTGCCCCTTCTGCAGGCACCCCGACAGCCGGGTCGTGGACAGCCGCACGACGGACGACGGGACGTCGATCCGACGGCGCCGCCAGTGCCCCGACTGCTCCCGTCGCTTCACGACGGTGGAGACCTGTTCGCTGATGGTGGTCAAGCGCAGCGGCGTGACCGAACCCTTCAGCCGCACCAAGGTCATCTCGGGGGTCCGGAAGGCGTGCCAGGGGCGCCCGGTCACCGAGGACGCCCTGGCGAAGCTCGGCCAGCGGGTCGAGGAAGCCGTGCGGGCCACCGGGAGCGCCGAGCTGACGACGCACGACGTGGGTCTGGCCATACTCGGGCCCCTGCAGGAGCTCGACCTGGTCGCGTACCTGCGTTTCGCGTCGGTGTACCGGGCGTTCAATTCGCTCGAGGACTTCGAGACCGCCATCACGGAACTCCGTGAGCAGCGGCCTCGCGCAGAGCAATGCGGGAGCGGCGGGACCCCGGAGGTCCCCGCCCCCGCCGCAGTCGCCGCTGATTGATCACCGAGCCGGCCCGCAGGGACTGCGGGGCCGGTGGTGGGCGGCACCAGACCTGTTCCGAGGCGCTGTGCGCGGCGCCCGGAGCATCAGACACACACTGTGCCCTGGGAAGAACTGGGCACTTCAGGGCGTTTTTGCCCACATATGGGAGGCGGCATGACAGAGACGGCGAGCGGCCCGGCACGAGGTTCCCGCACCAAGGGAGCCAAGTCGACTGCGACCAAGCAGGGCCTGCGCATCGAGCGCATCCACACGAACCCCGGCGTGCATCCGTACGACGAGGTCGCGTGGGAGCGCCGTGACGTCGTCATGACCAACTGGCGCGACGGCTCGATCAACTTCGAGCAGCGTGGCGTCGAGTTCCCCGACTTCTGGTCGGTGAACGCGGTCAACATCGTCACCAGCAAGTACTTCCGGGGGGCTGTCGGCACCCCGCAGCGCGAGACCGGTCTGCGACAGCTGATCGACCGGATCGTGAAGACGTACCGGAAGGCCGGCGAGGACTACAACTACTTCGCCACCCCCGACGACGCCGAGATCTTCGAGCACGAGCTGGCGTACGCCCTCCTGCACCAGATCTTCAGCTTCAACTCGCCGGTGTGGTTCAACGTCGGAACGCCCCAGCCGCAGCAGGTCTCGGCCTGCTTCATCCTGGCCGTCGACGACTCCATGGAGTCGATCCTCGACTGGTACAAGGAAGAGGGAATGATCTTCAAGGGCGGCTCCGGCGCAGGCCTGAACCTGTCCCGCATCCGCTCCTCCAAGGAGCTGCTCTCCTCCGGCGGCAACGCGTCCGGTCCGGTCTCCTTCATGCGCGGTGCCGACGCCTCCGCAGGAACGATCAAGTCCGGTGGCGCCACGCGCCGCGCGGCCAAGATGGTCATCCTCGACGTCGACCACCCCGACATCGAGAACTTCATCGAGACCAAGGTGAAGGAGGAGGAGAAGATCCGCGCCCTGCGTGACGCGGGCTTCGACATGGACCTGGGCGGCGACGACATCACGTCCGTCCAGTACCAGAACGCCAACAACTCGGTCCGCGTGAACGACGAGTTCATGAAGGCCGTCGAGAACGGCGGGAAGTTCGGCCTGCGTGCCCGTATGACCGGGGACGTCATCGAAGAGGTCGAGGCCAAGTCCCTCTTCCGCAAGATGGCGGAAGCCGCCTGGGCCTGCGCCGACCCCGGCATCCAGTACGACGACACCATCAACAAGTGGCACACCTGCCCGGAGTCCGGCCGCATCAACGGCTCGAACCCGTGCAGCGAGTACATGCACCTGGACAACACCTCGTGCAACCTGGCCTCGCTGAACCTGATGAAGTTCCTCAAGGACGACGGCGAGGGCCACCAGTCCTTCCAGGCCGAGCGCTTCGCCAAGGTCGTCGAGCTGGTCATCACCGCGATGGACATCTCGATCTGCTTCGCGGACTTCCCGACCCAGAAGATCGGCGAGAACACCCGCGCCTACCGCCAGCTGGGCATCGGCTACGCCAACCTGGGCGCCCTGCTGATGGCCACCGGCCACGCGTACGACAGCGACGGCGGCCGCGCGCTCGCCGGTGCCACCACCTCGCTGATGACCAGCACGTCCTACCGGCGCTCCGCCGAGCTCGCCGCGGTCGTCGGCCCGTACGACGGCTACGCCCGCAACGCCGAGCCGCACCAGCGCGTCATGAAGCAGCACTCGGACGCCAACGCCGTGGCCGTCCACGTGGACGACCTGGACTCGCCGATCTGGGCCGCCGCCACGGAGGCCTGGCAGGACGTGCTCCGCCTCGGCGCGAAGAACGGCTTCCGCAACGCGCAGGCCTCGGTGATCGCCCCGACCGGCACCATCGGTCTCGCGATGTCCTGCGACACCACCGGCCTGGAGCCCGACCTCGCCCTGGTCAAGTTCAAGAAGCTCGTCGGTGGCGGCTCGATGCAGATCGTCAACGGCACCGTCCCGCAGGCGCTGCGCCGCCTCGGCTACCAGCCGGAGCAGATCGAGGCGGTCGTCGCCCACATCGCCGACAACGGCAACGTGATCGACGCACCCGGTCTCAGGACCGAGCACTACGAGGTCTTCGACTGCGCGATGGGCGAGCGTTCCATCTCGGCCATGGGGCACGTCCGGATGATGGCGGCGATCCAGCCGTGGATCTCCGGCGCCCTGTCCAAGACGGTGAACCTGCCGGAGACGGCCACCGTCGAGGACGTCGAGGAGGTCTACTTCGAGGCGTGGAAGATGGGCGTCAAGGCGCTCGCGATCTACCGCGACAACTGCAAGGTCGGCCAGCCCCTCTCCGCGAAGACCAAGGAGAAGGAGAAGGCCGCGGTCACCGCCAAGGCCGAGGACACCATTCGTACGGCCGTCGAGAAGGTCGTCGAGTACCGTCCGGTCCGCAAGCGCCTGCCCAAGGGGCGTCCCGGCATCACCACCTCCTTCACGGTGGGTGGCGCCGAGGGCTACATGACCGCCAATTCCTACCCGGACGACGGTCTCGGCGAGGTCTTCCTGAAGATGTCCAAGCAGGGCTCCACCCTCGCGGGCATGATGGACGCCTTCTCGATCGCCGTCTCGGTCGGTCTGCAGTACGGCGTGCCGCTGGAGACCTACGTCTCCAAGTTCACCAACATGCGCTTCGAGCCGGCCGGTATGACGGACGACCCTGACGTGCGGATGGCGCAGTCGATCGTCGACTACATCTTCCGGCGCCTGGCGCTCGACTTCCTGCCGTTCGAGACGCGCTCCGCGCTCGGCATCCACTCGGCCGAGGAACGTCAGCGTCACCTCGACACCGGTTCGTACGAGCCTGCCTTCGGGGACGACGAGCTCGACGTGGAGAGCCTGGCCCAGTCCGCTCCCGTGCGTGTGGAGCCTCTGAAGGCCGTGGCATCGCCCGAGGAGTCCGTCGCGGAGAAGCCGGCCCCCAGGGCCGCGCACACCTCGGCCGAGCTGGTCGAGATGCAGCTCGGCATCAGCGCGGACGCGCCGCTGTGCTTCTCGTGCGGTACGAAGATGCAGCGCGCCGGGTCCTGCTACATCTGCGAGGGCTGCGGCTCGACCAGCGGGTGCAGCTGATCCAGGGCGTGGCCACGCCGGACACCTCGTCCGGCGTGGCCCGCGCGGGCGGCTGACCAGCGCCTGACGAAGGGGACCGGCCGACGGCCGGTCCCCTTCGCCGTGTCCGTGACCCCTGCCGCCGAGTGGGTCCGGCCCGTGGCTCCCGCCTTCTCCCGGCGGAAACCCGGCTGACAACGTGTGCCCGCTCCTGGACCATCGGACCGTGACCACAGAACCGCGCCTCTACCTCCGCGTCGTCGTGCCCCCGCTCGGGACTCACGGGGCGGTGGAATGCAGGCCCGTCGTCGACGGGCGCGACATCCTGGCCGATGTCTTCGAGGACGGTCCGGCAGCGGACCCCCGGCACCTGCTCGGCCCGGAGGCGCCCCTGCACGCGACCGAGGCGCCCCGTGAGGTCCGGCTCGCCGAGGCGGAGTGCACCGAAGGGTGCTGCGGCGCCGTCCACGTGACGATCCGGCGTGAGGGACGGCACGTGGTCTGGAACGGATGGCGCAATCCGGATGACGACGGCCTCCGTCTCCCGGAGTTCCGGTTCGACGCGGAACAGTACGAGGCCGAGCTCCGACGGGCCGGTGCGGATCGCGGCTGGGAGTGGCCGGCCCGAAGGGTCGCCCGACTGCTGGAGGCGCGACTGCGGGCCCACTCCGACCGGCTCGCGGTCTGGGAGTGCGAGCTGTCCGCCGTCTCCGCATGGCCCTGGGAGCCCGAGCGGATCGTCGTCCTCCTGTTTCATCCCGGCCCTGCGGCGTCGGCGGACGACCGGCCCTGGCTCCAGTTCAGGATGACCGTCCCGGTCACCGGCGACGATCCCGCCGAACAGGCCGAGCGCATCTGCGCCCGCATCATCGCGCAGGACCCCCGCCGGGTCGCGGAGGTCTGCGGCGGGTCGAAGGAGTTCGCCGACCGGCTCGGCCACCCCTGGCCGCTCTCCTGAGAGGGCCGGGGATGCGCTGTCCTGACCCGTCGCCTCAGGACGTCCCGTCCGGCCGGCTGTAGCGGAGCAGCACGACGCCGTTGCCGAAGGTGCGGGTGCCGGTGTGCCGGAGGTGCATCGGCGTCGCCTCGGACGGCGAGAAGAGTGGTCTGCCCCGGCCGAGGACGACCGGGTGGACGTACAGGTGGAACTCGTCGATCAGGTCCAGGCGCATGAAGGACGCCGCGAGATCGGCACCCCCGACCAGCATGTCCCCGCCGGGCCGCGCCTGGAGGGCGCGGATCTCCTCGACGACCACCTCGCGCACGACGGTCGTGTTCCACTCCGCCCTGTCCAGGGTCCGCGAGAACACGAACTTGGGCATGTCACGCCAGATGCCGGCGAATTCGGCCATGGTGGGGGAGGCCGACGGGTCGTCGTCCGCCGTCGGCCAGAAACCGGCCATCAGTTCGTAGGTGATCCGCCCGTCGAGGAAGGCGCTCACCGTCTTCATCCGCTCGTTGAAGAAGCGGTGCAGTTCTTCGTCGACGAGGTGCCAGTCGAGCTGCCGGCCGGGTCCCTCGAAGAAGCCGTCGAGAGACACCGACATCATCAGGAGGATCTTTCTCATGCGCCCTCGCGGAGGAGTCTGGGGCGTCCGCCCCGTCGGGTATCAGCCGGACCGGCTCCCCATCACGGCGGCGAACGATCCGGGGTCGCCGTCGAATCCGCGGACCGTCCCGTGAAAGCCCCACGAGCCCGATGCGTCCCGGACGAATTCGGCGACGACCGCGGCCGTGGCGGCCGCCACCGCGGAGAAGTCGTCCTCCGCCAGGTTCGTGTAGCCCTCGCGGACCTGCACGGCCGTGTGCTCTATCTGGCCGAAGGTCTTGTGGCCGTCGCGCTGCTGGATGGCGACGCCGACCACCACCCTGGCGTACGCGTCCGACAGCCGGTCCAACTCAAGTGTCATGACCTCGTCGAAGCCGTACCCCTGTCCCGTCCGGCTGTCCCGGTTCAGCGTGATCGTCCCGTCCGGTGACCTGCTGTCGAAGTGCACGAGATAGGCGGGGCTGCCGTAGGGCGCGTCCGTCCCGTACGCCGCCGCGATGATGTCGAGGTCGTTGGCGGGCTCACCTGCGCCACTGGGGTCCCACTTGACCCTTATCTCGACCTTCTCGATGTCCTTGTTGGGAGTGCTCATCGGACGTGCCTCCTCGCTGCTGGACCGACCGTCCCTCTTCCGTCCTCAGATCATGTCCGTAACTGTCCGTGGATCCAACCGTGTTGGTTTCGGGCATCGGATTCGGGCCATCCCGCGGCCGGGACCGTGCGAGGCCGGTGCCGGACCGGCACCGGCACGTCCGGAGCGTGACCCACGCCACGCCGAGCGCCGTACGATGGCGCAGTGCTGGTCAAGTGGATTCGCTGCACCGTGGTGGACCGCCGCGGTTTCGAGCGGGGGCAGCGGAAGTGGGCGGGGCTGCTCGGTGAGCCGGGATTCCGGGGACAGAGCGGCGGGTGGAGCCGAGGGCGGCCCGAGATCGCCCACGTGTTCGCGTTCTGGGAGAACCGTGTCTTCTACGACTCCTTCATGGCCCGTGAGCACGACCGGCTGGCCGCTTCCCAGTCCGGCACGTACAAGGACATGCGGGTGAAGCTCTTCGAGTACCGCTTCGATGTGAAGACCGGTTTCGAGCCGGACTTCACCGACGCGGACGTGGTCAGGGTCGCGCACAGCCGGGTGTACGAGGACCGCGCCGACCACTTCGCCCTCATGCAGCAGAAGGTGTGGAACCCGGCCATGGCGGGATCCCCGGGGATGCTCCGCGGGGTCTTCGGGGAAGCGCCCGGCCGCGAGTTCCTGGTGCTGTCGATGTGGCAGTCGAGCGCGGAGCGAGGCAAGTACCGGCCCGAGGGCGTCGCCCGGCTCTCGGCTCGCGCGGAGGCCGAGAGGGACGTCGAGGTGCTCACGGGGGACGTGGTGCAGCTCGATCCGTCATGGACGGTCTGACGCGTCCCGCCGTTCCCTTCGTCACATACGCCCGATCGAGCCCGCACAATTGCTCGATCGCACCGCCCGGCATCTAGGGTCGCTACATGGCACGACCGCAACGCATCGTTCTCGTCCGCCACGGTGAGTCCGAGGGCAATGCCGACGACACGGTCTACGAACGCGAGCCCGACCACGCGCTCAGGCTCACGGCGAAGGGCCTCGGCCAGGCGCGGGCCACAGGGTCCCGGCTGCGGGAGACCTTCGGTGACGAGCACGTCAGCGTCTACATCTCGCCCTATCGGCGCACCCACGAGACGTTCGGGGCCTTCGGCCTCGAACCCGGGAGCGTCCGTGTGAGGGAAGAGCCCCGGCTGCGCGAGCAGGACTGGGGCAACTGGCAGGACCGGGACGACGTCAGGCTGCAGAAGGCCTACCGGGACGCGTACGGCCACTTCTTCTACCGCTTCGCGCAGGGTGAGTCCGGGGCCGACGTGTACGACCGGGTCGACGCGTTCCTGGAGAGCCTGCACCGCAGCTTCGACGCCCCCGACCACCCGCCGAACGTCCTGCTGGTCACCCATGGGCTGACCATGCGGCTCTTCTGCATGCGCTGGTTCCACTGGTCGGTGGCGGAGTTCGAATCGCTGTCCAATCCTGGAAACGGCGAATCCAGAACGCTGCTGCTCGGCGAGGACGGCCGCTATACGCTCGACCGGCCCTTCGAGCAGTGGCGCACCCCCGAGCCGTACGGCATCTCCGGATAGAGTGGCAGGGCGATGACCGCTGAACCCGCTTCCGACCGCTTCGAACGCGCTCTGGCCAGCCTGCGTGGACTGTCCGTGGGAGATGCCCTCGGCTCCCAGTTCTTCGTCCCGGCAAATTACCCCCTGCTCAAGAGCCGGGACCTGCCTCCCGGCGACTGGCAGTGGACCGACGACACAGAGATGGCCTGTTCCGTGCTGGCCGTGCTGGCCGCGCACGACCGGATCGACCAGGACGTGCTCGCCCACTCCTTCGCACGGCACCACGATTTCGACCGGGGCTACGGGCCCGCGGTGAACCGGCTGCTCAGACTGGTGAGGGAAGGCGGGGACTGGCGGGAGCTGGCATCCGCCCTCTTCCAGGGGCAGGGCTCCTGGGGGAACGGCTCGGCGATGCGTATCGCACCGCTGGGCGCCTGGTACGCGCACGACCCGGAGCAGGCCACCCACCAGGCGGAGATCTCGTCCTACACCACCCATCAGCACCGCGAAGCCGTCGTGGGGGCCATGGCCGTCGCGGCGGCGGCGGCCCTCGTCGCCGCACCGGGAGGGCCACCCTCACCGGAGGCCCTGCTCGACGGTGTCGTCGCCCTGGTCCCGCGCAGCGCGGTCGGTGCCGGGCTCCGCAGGGCGCGCGACATGCTCGACTACCGGGACGCGGGGACGGTGGCGGCGGTGCTCGGCAACGGCCGCCGTACGAGCGCCCACGACACCGTGCCCTTCGCCCTCTGGTCGGCGGCGCGGAGTCTCGGAGACTTCGAGCAGGCCTTCTGGGTGACGGCGCAGGCGGGCGGCGACGTGGACACCACCTGCGCCATCGTCGGCGGAATCATCGCCGCCGAGCCCGTCGGCGCTCCTCCCGCCGACTGGCTCGCACGGACCGAGGACCTGCCCGACTGGGTTCCCCTCGCGCCTGCGCACCGCTGACCTTCTCCCTCCCCGGCGGTCCGCAGGGCCGTCTCCGCGCGGCCCGGAACCCCTACTGTCACGGTCCTGCCACAGCGATGGCCCCGCACGGTTGAAGAGTCCGGCCCGGCCATACCCTTTCGGCCACGCCGCCCTCATCGATCATGGTGGGCGCGCGCCTAGAGACGCCGGGGCCTCGCGCCGCGATGTGCCGCGCGAGCGGACCTCGGTGGGGGGAGGGGTCCCATGTCCGAGAAGTCGTCCGACACGTCCGGTCGGCCCGAGTCGTCACCGGAGTCCGGTGACGGGGCGGAAGCCGCGCCCGGCAGTACGCCCGCGGCGGTGAGCGGGGCGGCTCGGGTGAGCCCCGGCCGCGCGAACGCGGCGGCCACGAAGCCCGCCCGGGCTTCCACCGCGCCTGTGCCGCCGCAGGACACCGGACCGGATGTGCCGAAGGTGCCCGCCTACCTCCAGACGCAGCCGCGCCCGGACGTGTGGCTGGGAAAGGGCCCGCAGCCGCCCGGCCTGCTGTCCCGGCTGCGGACTCCGTCCCCGCCCGCGATCGGGCCGGCGACTCTCTGGTCCGTCTTCGCCACGGCTCTGCTCAGCGCCCTGTTGCTCGGCGACGGCCTGGGGCCCAACCTGCTCATCGTGGCCGTGCCGGCCGCCCTGGGGGCGTTCTTCGCGGCACGCTCGGCGGGTCGTGTCCTCCGGCCCTGGACCGCCGTGTGGGCCGTCGGGGGCATGGCCCTCCTGGCCGTTCCGGCGCTCCGGGAAGCGGGATGGCCGGTCTTCCTCGCAGTGGTGTCGGCCCTCGCCCTGGGATCGCTCGCCCTGCACGGAAGCCGCAGCTGGCCCGGTGTACTGCTCGGTTCGCTGGGGCTGTTCCCCTCGGTCGCGGGGGGTGTGCGCTGGGGGTGGCGCGGGGTGCGCGACCGTGCGGGCGACTCCCGGGGCCGGGTGCGCACCGTGGTGCGCAGCGCGGCGGTGGCGGCCGTGCTGCTCATCGTGTTCGGCACGCTCTTCGCCTCCGCGGACGCCGCCTTCGCCGACCTGCTCGGCAGGCTCACTCCCGACGTCTCGGTCGGTGACAGCCCCTGGCGCCTCTTCCTCTTCGTGCTGGGAGCGGCCGGCGCTCTCGCCGCCGCGTACAGCGCTGCGGCTCCCGTGCGCTGGGACGGCATCACCGTCCGGCCGGGCAAGGCCAGGAACAGGGCGGAGTGGGCAGTTCCGCTGATCGTGCTCGACCTGCTCTTCGCGGCCTTCATCGCGCTGCAGCTCGTGGTGCTCCTCGGCGGGTACGACAAGGTGCGGGAGGAGACGGGCCTGCTGCCCGCCGAATACGCCCGTCAGGGCTTCTGGCAGCTTCTCTGGGCGACCGTCCTGACCCTGCTCGTCATCGCACTCGCCCTGCGCTGGGCCCCGCGGGGCGGACCGCGCGACCGGACCCTGGTCCGGAGCGTCCTCGGCACGCTGTGCGTACTCACGCTCGTCGTCGTGGCCTCCGCGCTGCGACGTATGGACCTCTACGTCGATGCCTTCGGGCTGACCCGGCTGCGGATCTCCGTCGCCGCCGTCGAGCTCTGGCTCGGAGTGGTGCTGGTCCTCATCATCGCGGCCGGTGTCCTCGGAGCCAGGATGCTGCCGCGTGCGATCGCGGCGAGCGCCGCGATCGGTGTGCTGGCCTTCGGCCTGCTCTCGCCGGACGGACTGATAGCCGAGCAGAACGTCGCCCGGTACGACAGGGACAAGAGGATCGACATCGAGTACCTGGAGAGTCTCTCCGCCGATGCCGTACCCGCCCTCGACACGCTGCCGGAACCGCTGAGGTCATGCGCGCTCGAGCACTTCCGGCGCGACCTCGCCCGGCAGGACACTCCGTGGTACGCCTCCAGCTGGGGCGAAGTCCGGGCCCGGGACATCCTGGAGAGGACTCCGGTACAGAACCACGGGTCCGACTGCTACGGCCTCGGGCAGGAGGCCGACGAGCGGGGCGGTGACGAGGAGGAGCACTCCTACGATCCGTACTGAGTACGGCCGTTCCGGGGCACGGGGAGTGGATGTTCCGGGCGCTGAGTGCGCGTGGCCGTTCCTGGGAGTGGATGTTCTCGGGCACTGGGCGTGGCTGTTCTCGGGCCGGGCCGGTGGGCTCCGCCGATCTCTCGGTCACGTGACAGAACACCTCGACGTGCGACTGCGTGCCGGGTGTCCGGTGAACGGGTGCCCGACCCGGCGGGTCCGGTGACAGTTCACGTCCTCGATGCCCCGGGGCGCACGCCGCTGCGGACGGGTGGCCCTCGGCCTCCGGGCTGTCCGCCCGGGCCGAGGAGAGCCTGTACGTAGATGTTCGCTCCTGCGATGTGGTCCGGCCGGGAGCGGCCTCGCGGGACGGCTTCGAGAAGGGGCGCAGCTATCGGACGGCCCTCCGTGAGTGGAACACCACCAGGCTGGCCAACGAAGTTCCTCCCAGCGTTGGGTGGGATTTTCGTAGTACCCAGGGGGTGCACATACGCCCCGTCGATGTGTGCGTAAGCGAACAGGCTTGCCAGGGAGGGGCCTAAGGTCACCGGCCGGGGCTCGGGGCAGCTCCCACGACTCCAAGGGCGTCGTCCCGGTGCGTCATCGCCTGCCGCGCACCGGGAGACGGTGTTCCGGGCGCGCCCGCCAGAGTGCGGAACCGCTCGACGGTGCCCCGGGGTGTTCTTGCCGTGGCCATCGGCGTAACCTGGCAGGCGCCATGCCGTACGAAGCACCCACGCACACCGTCGAGCGCTCACTGCGCGCTACCTCCGGTGCCAGGACCGTCGCCGGTGTCGATGAGGTCGGACGCGGAGCGTGGGCCGGCCCCGTCACCGTGTGCGCGGCCGTCACCGGTCTCCGCAGACCCCCCGAGGGCCTCACCGACTCCAAGCTGATCAGCCCCAAGCGCCGGGCCGAACTCGCCCCGGTGCTGGAGAAGTGGGTCACGGCCTACGGACTGGGCCATGCGTCACCCCTGGAGATCGACGACCTCGGCATGACCGCGGCACTCCGTCTCGCGGCTGTCAGGGCTCTCGAAGCCCTGCCTGTCCGGCCGGACGCCGTGATCCTCGACGGCAAGCACGACTACCTCGGACCGCCCTGGAACGTCCGTACGGTGATCAAGGGCGACCAGTCCTGCATCGCCGTCGCTGCGGCCTCGGTGATCGCCAAGGTCCGCCGGGACACGATGATGGCCGAACTGGGCGCGGGCACGGGGCAGTACACGGACTTCGCCTTCGGCGCGAACGCCGGCTATCCGTCACCGGTGCACCGGGCCGCGCTGGAGGAACAGGGGCCTACACCTCACCACCGCCTCAGCTGGGCCTACCTCGACGCGCTGCCCAGGTGGCAGCACCTGAAGAAGGTCCGATTCTCCGCCGAGGCGGCGGCACTGGAAAGCGGGGGCCAGCTCGGCTTCGACTTCTGATCGCGCAGGCGCACCTACTCGCCGACGCTTCACGCGTCGGCCGTGACAGACCACCATTCATGCCTCTCATCCCCGAGGAGCCTCAGATTCCCGAGAGCGTCCAGGGTCCCCGCGTTACTCCGGCCGCCGGCCGCACCGCGCCGACCCCCCGTCCCGTACCCGGCCCGCGTTCCGCGGCCACACCGCGTCCCGGTAACCCGGGCCGCGGCCCCGCGCGCCCCGCGCGCCCCGCGCCCCCGGTGCAGCGCACGCACCCCACACCCACACCCGCATCGCCCGCCGCGCCGGCTCCCGCCGGGCAGCCGCTGCCGGAGGACCGTTCCGCGGCGCAGTTCCAGGTGATCCCGGCTCCGGCCGGCGGTGCGGTCGACGCCGCCGACGAGGCCGTCGACCTGCTGCTCGACTCCGGACGGGCACCCGGCGACATCCTGGTGCTCACCACCGGCGAACAGCACCCCTGGGCCTCGCACGAGCTCTCCTTCGGAGAAGCCGCGTACTGGGCCCAGCAGGACGCGGGTGACGACGTCTTCTTCGCGGCCACCGCGAACGCCGGCCGCTGCGCCCCGCGGGCCGTGGTCATCGTCGCGGTCAACGGCGACCTGGACGGCCCGTCCGCCCGCGCGCTGTCCGACGTGCGGGAGCGCGCCGGTGCACTGCTGGTCGTGTGCGGCGATCCCGAGAAGATCAACTCCGCGCTCGGTGCCGGAGTCTGAGTTGTACGCCCGTGGGTCCCGGCCGTCCTCGCGGACGGCCGGGACCCACGGCGTTCACCGGGCTGCGCTCCGCCGCAGTGCCTCGGCGGCCCCGCCACCTGTGCGCAGCGGAACAGGGTCGTGGTGCGTGGACGTGGCCGCCAGGTCCGACGGTCCGGACAGCAGCGACGGCATGCGGCCGCCCCTGCCCTCGCCGAGGACCTGCCAACCGCCACGCGTCAGGGTGATGTAGGCCCCGCAGCGAAGGCCGTGCAGGGTGCAGGCGTCCCGCAGGCCCCACATCCATGCCCCGTCCTCTTCCGTCCAGCGCTCGTCGCCCTCGCGGCAGTAGAGCAGGACCGCGGTGCGCACCGGGGTGCGGCGGCGCAGATCGTGCGGGATGACCCTGCGCAGGTGCGCCAGCAGGGCATTGCGGAACTCCCAGCCGTCCGCGGCCGCGGTGGAGCGCCGGGCGAACGAGGCGCTGGCCGTGAGCCGTTCCTCATGATCGAGGACGGCGACGACCGCGGTGGCCGGGGACGGCCGGTGCCGTGCGTGGAGCCCGCTGACGACCTCTCGTGGACTGCGCAGCAGAGGTATGCCTGCCGCAGCCCACTCGGCCGGTTCGAGCATCCTGGCGACGTGGTTGACGGAGCCGGCGGTCGCCGACAGTGAATTGGCTGCGGACGGAGCGAATCCGAAGGTCACGGTCCTCCCTTCGCTACGCGCCCACGGTGCGGGCAGGGTCGAATGAGGGCGCGCCGCGGCACAGCCCTTCCGGGCCCGCGAAATGACCGTGCGGGGAGCGACTCCAATTCTTCCTGTCGTACCGGCAGGCGGCAACGAGCAATTGGCGCGGCTGACGGGTATCTGACGGAATGACACAGATATCCCTGCCCGTTCGGCGACGAACGAAGCCACTTGTGGCGACGAACGAAGCCACCTGTCACGCCTGGACCGCCAGGACCAGCGGAAACACCCCTTCCGCTCCCGCGCGTCGGAGCAGCCGTGCCGCGACGGCCAGTGTCCATCCGGTGTCGGAGAGATCGTCCACGAGCAGGACGGGCCCTCCCGCGGAGGCGAGCGCCTCCGCCAGCGCGGGCTCCACGACGAGCGCCCCGTGCAGCGCCTTCACCCGCTGTGCGCTGTTGGTCTGGGAGATCCGCAGATCCTCGCTGCCCGGTGCGTAGGTGACCGTACCCAGCAGGGGCATCCGGCCGACCTCCGCGATACGGCTGCCGAGCGACTGGACCAACTGCGGCCTCCGGCGTGAGGCGACCGTGACGACTCCTACCGGCCGGGCTGCCGCGTCCGGCCTCCCGGACCCCCAGCCACCAGGGCCCTTGGCCCAGTCCGTGATGACCGTGACCACCGCGGCGGACACGTCGTCGGGGACCGGGGCGTCAGGAGCCTGCGCCGCGAGCAGTGGACGCAGTCTGTTGCCCCACCCGATGTCCGAGAGCCTGCCGAGTGCCCGGCCGGGAAGCGCCAACTCGCCTGCCGGAATGCGTCCCTTGAGGTCGACCCCCACCGCTGAGAGCCCAGTGGGCCACATCTTGCGGGGCTCCACCTCCACTCCTGGCCGGCCGAGCTCGCCGCGAGCCCCGTCGAGGGCCGCCGTGGAGACCTTGTCGTCGAACCGCGAGCCCGCGCAGTTGTCGCAGCGCCCGCACGGGGTGGCCTCCTCGTCGTCCAGCTGGCGTCTGAGGAACTCCATGCGGCACCCGGTCCCGGACGCGTAGTCACGCATGGCCTGCTGCTCGGCGGCCCGCTGCCGCGCGACCCAGGCGTAGCGCTCGGAGTCGTAGACCCACGGCTCGCCGGTGGAGATCCAGCCGCCCTTCACCCTCTTCACCGCCCCGTCGACATCCAGCACCTTGAGCATCGTCTCGAGGCGGGTGCGCCGGAGGTCGACCAGGGGCTCCATGGCAGGCAGGGACAAGGGACGGCCGGCCTGGGCGAGGACGTCGAGCGTCCGGCGGACCTGCTCCTCCGGGGGGAAGGCGACGGAGGCGAAGTACTGCCAGATGGCTTCGTCCTCCTTCCCCGGGAGCAGCAGCACCTCGGCGTGCTCGACTCCACGGCCCGCGCGTCCGACCTGCTGGTAGTAGGCGATGGGGGAGGACGGTGACCCCACGTGCACGACGAAGCCTAGGTCGGGCTTGTCGAATCCCATGCCGAGCGCGGAGGTGGCCACCAGGGCCTTGACCCGGTTGGCCAGGAGATCGTCCTCGGCCTGCTGCCGGTCGGCGTTCTCCGTCCTGCCCGTGTACGACGTGACCGGGTGTCCGCACTGGCGGAGGTAGGCCGTGATCTCCTCGGCGGCCGCGACCGTGAGCGTGTAGATGATGCCCGAGCCCGGCAGCTCCCCGAGATGATCACCCAACCAGGCCAGACGGTGTGCGGCATTGGGAAGTTGGAGCACGCCGAGGCTGAGGCTCTCCCGGTCCAGCGGGCCCCTCAGCACCAGCGCGTCCGTGCCCGCCCCCGTGCCGAGCTGCTCCGCGACGTCCGCGGTCACCCGGGCGTTGGCGGTGGCCGTGGTGGCGAGCACGGGAACGCCCCCGGGCAGGTCGGCGAGCATGGTCCGCAGCCTCCGGTAGTCAGGGCGGAAGTCGTGCCCCCAGTCGGAGATGCAGTGGGCCTCGTCGACCACGAGCAGACCCGTCGCCGCGGCAAGGCGCGGCAGCACCTGGTCCCGGAAGTCGGGGTTGTTGAGCCGCTCGGGACTGACCAGCAGCACGTCGACCTCGCCCGCCGCCACCTCGGCCTGGACGGTGTCCCACTCCTCGGTGTTGGAGGAGTTGATCGTGCGGGCGCTGATACCGGCCCTTGCCGCCGCCGCCACCTGGTTCCGCATCAGGGCGAGGAGGGGCGAGACGATCACCGTCGGCCCGCTGCCCTGCGCGCGCAGCAGCGATGTGGCCACGAAGTACACAGCGGACTTGCCCCATCCCGTCCGCTGGACGACCAGAGCTCTGCGCTTGTCGGCGACGAGGGCCTCGATGGCCCGCCACTGGTCCTCACGCAGCCGGGCGGTGCCGGTGGCGTCCCCGACCAGACGGGCGAGTACGGAATCGGCCGAGGCCCTGAGCTCTGAGCGGTCTGCGTTGGTCATGACCCCATGCAACCCGATGCCTAGGACAAACCGCGAACGGTGGCGCCGACCCTGTGGACAAGTTATCCACAGGGGGTCGCGGAAATCTGCGCACCGCGGGACGGTCATTCCATGAACAAGCACGACGAAACCGCCGGACCGTCCGACGCGCAGCAGATCACGCTGCGCGGTCCCGCGGAACTTGCCGACGCCCTTCCCTACCTGATGGGCTTCCACCCGAACGACAGCGTGGTCATGGTGGCCCTCCACGGCGGCCGGGGCCGCTTCGGCGGCCGGCTCAGGCTGGGCATTCCGCGGGAGCAGGAGGAGTGGGCCGCCGTCGCCGACCAGCTCGCGCGCAGCCTGGTCGAGGGGAGCGAGAGGCGTGACTCCCGCCCTGACGCGATCGTCGTCTTCCTCTGCCAGGACCCTGCCGAGGGGGAGCGGGCACCGCAGACCATGGAGCGGCTGAGGCCGTTCGCGCAGCGTCTGCGCACGGCCTGCGGGACACTCGACGTCCCCGTGCTCGAAGCGCTCTGCATCTCCGACGGCCGGTACTGGTCCTACTGCTGTCCCGACGACCGCTGCTGTCCGGCCGAGGGCAATCCGCTGGCGCTCCCCGGCACCACGGTGATGGCGGCCGCTGCCGCGTACGCGGGGATCCAGGTGCGTGGATCGCTGCGGGACATGGAGGCGCGGCTGGCGCCGTTGATGGCAACCGCGGCCCAGGAGCAGGAGAGAGCTCTCGACTCGGCGGGCGCCGTCCTGGTGTCCCGGATCCTCGATCCCGACGGGCGCGGAGAGGTGGCGGGGGAGACGCTGGCGCTCGCGCGCGACCTCCTGCAGCGCCTCGGGAGTGCGCCTGCGGCGGGGGCTGCTGCGACCGACGGAGGTGACGACGGTCTGATCACGCCGGAGGAGGCCGCGGCGGTGATTCTCGGCCTTCAGGACCGCGAGACCAGGGACCGGGCCGCCGAGTGGATGGAGGGCCGCGAGGCCGAAGCGGCGCTGCGCCTGTGGCGTGCGCTCGCCCGCAGGTGTGTCGGCCCGTACGTGGAGCATTCGGCGGCGCCGCTCGCGCTGGCCGGCTGGGTCTCGTGGTCCACCGGAGACGAGGCCGGTGCCCGGGTGGCGCTGGCGCTCGCCCTGAGGGCCGACCCCGACTACACGTTCGCCCAACTACTGCACCAGGCGTGCAACCAAGGCCTGGACCCGGAGACGCTGCGCCGCTGTCTCCGGGGGGAGCGCATTCTGCGTGAGCGCCACGGAGGTGTCCGCGCCTCCGGGGAAGACGCAGGGCGGCACACGGCGGCGCGCCGCGCGCCGCGTCCGACGACGCGCACTCAGGCCGGGAAGCGGAGGCGGAAGGCGACGCCCCGGCCGCGACACGGCACAGGTCCGCATCAGGGCGCGGCTGTGAGCCGGGGCCGGGCCCGTTCCGCCGGACGGCCGGGTGATCGCGGCGCCAGGAGCCGGGATTGAGAGTCGGCCCGCCGGGGCGGCGCCCGGCAGGGGCTCGCACGAGCGGGGGAGGAGAGGCGGGCGGGTCCGGGCCGGGAGCGGAACGGGTGTCGCGAAGGGAGTGTTTATCGTCAGGAAGACGACTATGATTTCGGCATGCCGCCCTACGACCCGTCGACCTTCCCGCCCTTCGCCGTCACCGTCGACCTGGTCGTCCTCACGGTGCGACGTCACGCGCTCTGCGCGCTGGTGGTGCGCCGCGGCGAATCTCCTTTCCAGGGGCGGTGGGCACTTCCGGGAGGATTCGTCAGGGCCGATGAGGATCTCGGTGCGGCGGCAGCGCGTGAGCTGGTCGAGGAGACGGGGCTCTGCGCACACGATCCGGCCGGCCCCGCAGTCGGAAACGGTGCCCACCTCGAGCAGCTGGCCACCTACGGCGATCCGGAGCGCGACCCTCGGATGAGGGTCGTCAGCGTCGCGCACCTCGCGCTGGCGCCCGACCTCCCGGCCCCGCGTGCGGGCGGCGACGCGAACAGCGCACGCTGGGCGTCCGTCGACGACCTGCTCGGTCCGGGGGGTGGCTTCGGACGCGAGGGCGAGCAGCCCGCGCCACTCGCCTTCGACCACGCGAGGATCCTCGACGACGGAGTGGAACGAGCTCGTTCGAAGATCGAGTACTCCTCACTGGCCACGGCGTTCTGCCCACCCGAGTTCACGGTCGGGGAGCTGCGCAGGGTGTACGAGGCGGTGTGGGGCGTGGTCCTGGACCCGCGGAACTTCCATCGCAAGGTCACGGGCACGCCCGGCTTCCTGGTCCCCTCCGGGGGCACCACCACGCGGCAGGGAGGCCGCCCCGCGCAGCTGTTCCGGGCCGGTGCGGCGACCGTGCTGAACCCGCCGATGCTGAGGCCGGAGGTCTGAGCGGGCGCAGGTTCCGCAGGCTCGCGCCGCAGGAACCTGCGGAACGCGCACAGAAGCATCGATGCACCAAAAGTCTGAAATGTCGCGTTATCTTGCTGGGGTACCCCACCCTGCCGCCGAGCGGTCTCACCCTCCGCGAGAGAAGCGATGCTCCAGGCCATCGGACTCACCAGTGCCCCCCGCCGCGACCACCCTCCCGTCGTGGACGACCTGACCTTCGAAGCCCCGCCAGGCAGTGTCACCGCACTGCTCGGCGCTCCGGGCTCCGGCAAGAGCACGGCCCTCCGCCTGATGCTCGAACTGGAAGCGGGAAGGGGCGTCACCTACTTCAAAGGCCGGCCGCTGCATCGCATCGGCCATCCCGCCCGTGAGGTCGGGGTGCTTCTCGGGGACGTGCCGGGGCATCCGGCGCGCACCGCCCGTGGCCAGCTCCGGATGCTCTGCGCCGCTGCCGGAGTGCCGGCGTCACGGGCCGACGAACTGCTCGAGGTCGTCGGTCTCGCGGCGCTGGGGGACCAGCGGATCGGGACGCTCTCGGCGGGCATGGACCGTCGGCTCGGCCTCGCCTCGGTGCTCCTCGGGGACCCGCACACACTCGTCCTCGACGAGCCCACCGACGGCCTCTCCCCGCGCGAGAGGAGCTGGCTCCACGGGCTCCTCCGCGCCCACGCGGCCGAAGGCGGCACGGTCCTGCACACGACCGGCGACCCCAAGGAGGCCGCCCGCGCGGCCGACCGCGTGGTCACCATCGACCAGGGGCGGCTCGTCGCGGACCAGGATGTCGCCGATTTCTCCCGTACGCGCCTGAGGCCCCGCGTCGCCGTGCGGACCCCGCAGGCGGCCCGGCTTGCCGCCGTGATGAGCCGTGAGGCCCGCGCCGCCCATCGCTCCGTCGAAGTGGTCGCCGAGGACGGCAGCCGGCTGTCGGTGTACGGCAGCAGCTGCGCGGAGGTCGGGGACGTGGCGTACCGGCACGGTGTCCCCGTCCACCAACTCGCCGACGAGACGGGGGACGCGGGTCCGGTCGCCGTCCCGGCCCGAGGGCCGGGCGGCGTTCCGGTGAGGACCGTGCTGCCGGGGCCCGCCTCGACCGTTGCGATCTCGCGGCTGCCACCACCGATCCCCGTACGACCGGCCAGGGGCCCGCTCCGGCCTCTGCGTTACGAGCTGCGCAGGATCTTCGGTGTCAGGACGGCCGCCCTGATCCTGGCGGCGGTCCTCGTCGTGTCGGCGGGCATCTCCGTACTCCTGGCCCGCTCCGGCAGGACGCCCCTGCCGGATCTACTGGTCGCCTGGCCGGACCTGTTGCCGCTGCCCCCGGCCGCGTTCGCCGCCGGGCTGCTGGGCGCCCTCTCCTTCGGTGACGAGTTCCGCTACCCGGCACTCGCGGCCGGGCGGGGGACGGTCCCGCGCCGTCTCGGTCTCCTGGTGGCCAAACTGGCGGTCTCCGGGAGCGTCGCACTCCTGCTCGCCGTGCTCTCGGTGCTGGCCGACGCCGAAGCCCTGCGCCTCGTGTACGGCGGAGACTTGGTCACCGCACCCGTAAACGCCTGGCAGCTCGCCGCAAGTTGGGCGGGCCTCTCGGTCGGATGCGCCTGGGCAGGGTTGCTGGGCGCCGGTGTGTTCCGGCTGACCGGCGCCGGAGTCGCGGCGGTACTGGCGGTTCCGGCGCTCGTCGTACCGCTGGTGCAGAAGCTCCTGGCGGGCCCGTCGGTCCGTTCGATCACCGGGCTTCCGGGCCGGCTGCGTGAACTCGGCTGGCTGCAGTGGCCGTACGAGGTGGACCGGTGGGCCATGGCGGCTGTGCGTGTGGTCGCTCAGCCCGTAGGGCTGGCGCTCTCCTTGTCGTTGGCCGTCCTGGTCTGCGCGTATGTGTTCACCAGCCTTCGAGGGAGGGCCCGTTGGTGACCGGGTCGCCCCGGTCGGCGGAGCTCCTGAGGGCAACTCGCACGAAAACGCTTTATTTCTCCCAATAACGCGTCAATTGGGAGGTGGGTGCCGATCACCCTTTCGTGTGCTTTTCACCAAAGACCTCAAGGGCTGGGTGAGCCGCGCCGAAAAAGGATGCGTGAGTACCCTTGCGCACACCATGATGACCGCCGCCCGCTCCGCCGATTCCGGCCTCGCCGGCCCGGGCGAACTCGACCGCTACCCCTATACGGAGGCGCCGGCCGGCGAGCGTGCCGCGCTCCGTTCCTGGGGAGGGGCCGAATCCGACCTGGGGCGGACCGGCCGACGCGGCACGGCCAGTCGCGGCCGTGGACTCCACGGCCAACTGGTCCAGCAGCTCGGACAGATGATTGTTTCCGGTGACCTCGGAGCCGACCGGCCGCTCGTGCCGGAGGAGATCGGTCAGCGATTCGAGGTCTCCCGCACCGTTGTCAGGGAGTCCCTGCGTGTTCTCGAGGCCAAGGGCCTGGTCAGTGCCCGGCCCAACGTGGGCACGCGGGTCCGCCCGGTGAGCGACTGGAACCTGCTGGACCCCGACATCATCGAATGGCGCGCTTTCGGCCCGCAGCGCGATGACCAGCGCCGCGAGCTGGAGGACCTCCGGTGGACGATTGAACCGCTGGCCGCCCGACTGGCCGCGGGCCACGGGCGCGAGGACATTCAGCAGCGCCTCGGCGACATGATCGAGATCATGGGGCATGCGATGGGGCAGGGTGACGCCATCACGTTCTCCAGGGCCGATGCCGAGTTCCATGCCTTGCTCATCCAGGCGGCGGGCAACCGCATGCTCGAGCATCTCTCCGGAATCGTGTCGGCGGCCCTGCATGTTTCCGGCGGCCCTGTCACCGGCTGCGACCGGCCTGCCGAGGCGTCCCTCGGTCACCACGCGCGGATCGTCGAGGCTCTCGCGTCGGGCGATTCCGCCGGTGCCGAAGCCGCGATGCGGCAGCTGCTGGTCGGCCACACCGACGGGGAGCGCGTGGTTCCCGCGCCTCGCGAGCACTGAGCGCGGTCGGACCGGGGTGTGCGGACCGTGTGCCGCCGGGCCCGAGCGGTTCGGCGGCACGTTTGTGCGGACAGGTGACCTCTGGTTCTGTTTGTCGCGAATGGGGTGTGACTGGGGC
Source organism: Streptomyces sp. NPDC057287 (assembly GCF_042667905.1). Taxonomy (NCBI): domain Bacteria; kingdom Bacillati; phylum Actinomycetota; class Actinomycetes; order Kitasatosporales; family Streptomycetaceae; genus Streptomyces; species Streptomyces sp. NPDC057287. Next base: position 89,959 of record NZ_JBHUYV010000015.1, read on the forward strand.
CACGCGAATTGGGCGTAACACTCCTCGAAACAGTGCGATGACTTAAGAGGTGACCGCCGCGGAAGGAATACAGCAGCCACGTAGTGCGCTGTGCAGTTCTGAGGCCAAGCCCGCGCCGTCGGCGACATCCCCAGCCGACGGTCGTCGGTTCCAGCCCTCTCCAGGGCCGGGCCGGAAGCCGTTTCCATCGTTCCGAGAGGTTGTTCGTGTCGGCCAGCACATCCCGTACGCTCCCGCCGGAGATCGCCGAGTCCGAGTCTGTGATGGCGCTCATCGAGCGGGGAAAGGCTGATGGGCAGATCGCCGGCGATGACGTGCGTCGGGCCTTCGAGGCTGACCAGATTCCGCCAACCCAGTGGAAGAATGTTCTGCGCAGCCTCAACCAGATCCTCGAGGAAGAGGGTGTGACGCTGATGGTCAGTGCCGCGGAGTCGCCTAAGCGCGCCCGCAAGAGCGTCGCAGCGAAGAGCCCGGTCAAGCGCACCGCCACCAAGACTGTCGCGGCCAAGACGGCCGTGACGCGGACCGTCGCGGCATCTGCCGCCCCGGCGGCCGAGAGCGCGGACGCAGCGGCCGACGACGCCGTTGCCGCTCCTGCGAAGAAGACGGCGGCCAAGAAGACGGTCGCCAAGAAGACCGCCGCGAAGAAGACGGCGGTCAAGAAGACCGCCGCGAAGAAGTCCGGCAAGCAGGACGACGAACTGCTCGACGGCGACGAGGCGGCCGAGGAAGTCAAGGCCGGCAAGGGTGAGGAAGAGGAGGGCGAGGGCGAGAACAAGGGCTTCGTCCTCTCCGACGACGACGAGGACGACGCGCCTGCGCAGCAGGTCGCCGTCGCCGGCGCCACGGCCGACCCGGTCAAGGACTACCTGAAGCAGATCGGCAAGGTCCCCCTCCTCAACGCCGAGCAGGAGGTCGAGCTCGCCAAGCGGATCGAGGCCGGCCTCTTCGCCGAGGACAAGCTCGCCAACTCCGACAAGCTCGCACCGAAGCTCAAGCGCGAGCTGGAGATCATCGCCGAGGACGGCCGCCGGGCAAAGAACCACCTGCTGGAGGCCAACCTCCGTCTCGTGGTCTCGCTGGCCAAGCGGTACACCGGCCGCGGCATGCTGTTCCTGGACCTCATCCAGGAGGGCAACCTCGGTCTGATCCGAGCGGTCGAGAAGTTCGACTACACCAAGGGCTACAAGTTCTCCACGTACGCCACGTGGTGGATCCGCCAGGCCATCACCCGCGCCATGGCCGACCAGGCCCGCACCATCCGTATCCCGGTGCACATGGTCGAGGTCATCAACAAGCTCGCGCGGGTGCAGCGCCAGATGCTCCAGGACCTGGGCCGTGAGCCCACCCCGGAGGAGCTGGCCAAGGAGCTCGACATGACCCCTGAGAAGGTCATCGAGGTCCAGAAGTACGGCCGTGAGCCGATCTCTCTCCACACTCCGCTGGGTGAGGACGGGGACAGCGAGTTCGGAGACCTCATCGAGGACTCCGAGGCCGTCGTGCCCGCGGACGCGGTGAGCTTCACGCTGCTCCAGGAGCAGCTGCACTCCGTGCTCGACACGCTCTCCGAGCGTGAGGCGGGCGTGGTCTCGATGCGCTTCGGTCTCACCGACGGTCAGCCGAAGACGCTGGACGAGATCGGCAAGGTCTACGGGGTGACGCGCGAGCGCATCCGTCAGATCGAGTCCAAGACGATGTCGAAGCTGCGACACCCGTCGCGCTCGCAGGTGCTGCGCGACTACCTCGACTAGATCGGGGACGGACATGGGCCGGGCCCGGAACCTCTTCAGGTTCCGGGCCCGGCCCATGTCCGCGTGCGGCGGCCACGGTGGCGGATAACGCTGAGTGGGCACTGTTCACCTCGGCGTCAGGAGCTTCCATGCCCCGCGTTCTCGTCCGTGCTCTGCCCGCTGCCCTCACCCTGGCGTTTGCCACGGCAGTGATACCCCTCGGTCCCCCGGCCCTCGCCGCAGCGGACAGCATCATCGTCGGCGGGAAGCCGGTGGCCGTCGCGGACAGCCCGTGGACCGTGGCTCTGTCGAGCCGTGACCGGTTCGGAGGAACCCGTGCGGGCCAGTTCTGCGGGGGAGTGGCGATCGCACCCACCGAGGTGCTGACGGCCGCACACTGCCTGCGGGAGGACGTCCTGGGGGCCGCCGTCACGCACGTCCGGGACCTGCGGATCATCGCCGGACGGGACGAGCTGAGCGGGCCGGGCGGCCAGGAGATCCCCGTCCGGTCCGCATGGGTCAATCCTGGCTACGACCCGCACACGAACGCCGGCGACCTCGCGGTCCTCACCCTGGCCCGTGCGCTGCCGAAGGCCGACGTCATCCCGATGGCCGGGACGGGGAGCGAGGCGTACGAGCCGGGCACCGCGGCGACGGTGTACGGCTGGGGTGACACGACCGGGTACGGCGCGTACGCCTCCGGGCTGCGCGCTGCCACCGTGCGGGTACTGCCGGACAGCGAGTGCGTCCGGGCGTACCCCGGAGGCACACAGGGCGCCTACGCCGCCTCATCGATGCTCTGCGCCGGTGAGACGGCGGGAGGGCGGGATGCGTGCCAGGGAGACAGCGGAGGGCCGCTGGTGGCCCGTGGGCGCCTCATCGGGCTCGTCTCGTGGGGAAGCGGCTGCGGGAGCCCGGGCAGCCCCGGTGTGTACACCCGCGTATCCGCGGCGATCAGCTGGATGGCGGACCGGGGCTGACCGCGGGATTCCGTCGCACACATGAGAACGGGCGGCTCCCCTGAGGGGAGGCCGCCCGTCGGCCGGTCCTGGACCGTACCCATGGCTCGTCGTGGATGCGAGGTGTCAGTGTTGTTCCTCGTCGGCGGCACTGGCCTGCACGGCAGTGAGCCGATCTGTCTCATCCTGTATTTCCGCGGCGATCTTCTTGAGTTCCGGCTCGAACTTGCGCCCGTGGTGGGCACAGAAGAGCAGTTCACCGCCGCTGATCAGGACGACGCGCAGATAAGCCTGGGCGCCGCAACGGTCACAGCGGTCTGCTGCGGTCAGCGGGCTCGCGGGGGTCAGAACAGTAGTCACGTCGCCTCTTCTCTAGCTCGACGAGCTGTCGTACCAGGGTCAACATCCAACCAGGCCGAAAACGTTCCCGCTCGTGGCATTTCTTCGAAACTTCTTCTCAGGATGGCTGTCTGTTGCCGGTTCGCGGCGAATGTGCCGTATTGCGTAGCGCTACGGTTTCGCGTTGCTTGTGTGGGCCGGTCCGCCGGCTGGCTTGCCGGTTGTTCATGAGGACGTGCCCGGAGCCTAAATGGTTCATGCCTCGAAGGGAACGTGATGTGCACGTCACTCCAACGAATGATCGAACGCCTATGCGAGGCTGGACTAGCATAAGGATTCCCCCTGGGTGGCGTTACAACCGCTCTACCAGGCCTCGGTAGGCTCTCAGCGGCTACCTAGGCCGAGCCCGTTACCCACTGGGCCCCAAATGAAATTCAGCGAGGAGCGAACCGCGTGACCGCCGATTCCGTGCCGTCCACTGCGCTGCTGACCGGAGCAGGCGGCTCAGACAGGGACAGCTCCAACTACACCGCGCGGCACCTTCTCGTCCTCGAGGGGCTCGAAGCGGTTCGTAAGCGCCCCGGGATGTACATCGGGTCCACCGACAGCCGGGGACTCATGCACTGCCTCTGGGAGATCATCGACAACTCGGTCGACGAGGCTCTCGGGGGCTACTGCGACGCCATCGAGGTCATCCTGCACGACGACTCGTCCGTGGAGGTCCGGGACAACGGCCGGGGCATCCCGGTCGACGTCGAGCCCAAGACCGGGCTCTCCGGCATCGAGGTCGTCATGACCAAGCTGCACGCCGGCGGAAAGTTCGGCGGCGGGTCCTACTCGGCGTCCGGCGGCCTCCACGGCGTCGGCGCCTCGGTCGTGAACGCGCTCTCCGCCCGGCTGGACATCGAGGTCGACCGCAACAGCGCGACCCACGCGATCAGTTTCCGGCGCGGTGTCCCGGGCATGTTCACGGAGCAGGGACCGGACAGCCCCTTCGACCCCGCCAACGGCCTCCGCAAGGCCAAGCGCGTTCCGAAAGCGCGGACGGGTACCCGCACCCGGTACTGGGCGGACCGCCAGATCTTCCTCAAGGACGCGAAGCTCAACCTCGAGACGCTGTACCAGCGGGCACGGCAGACCGCCTTCCTCGTGCCCGGCCTGACCATCGTGGTGCGCGACGAGCGCGGCATCGACGGTGAGGGCAAGACGGAGGAGACCTTCCGTTTCGACGGCGGAATCAGCGAATTCTGCGAGTACCTGGCGCAGGACAAGGCCGTCTGCGACGTCCAGCGCCTGACCGGGACGGGCACGTTCAAGGAGACCGTGCCGGTCCTGGACGACCGCGGACACATGACGGCGACCGAGGTCACCCGGGAGCTGGGCGTCGACATCGCCCTGCGCTGGGGCACCGGCTACGAGACCAACCTCAAGTCCTTCGTCAACATCATCGCCACCCCCAAGGGCGGCACCCACGTATCCGGCTTCGAACGCTCCCTCACGAAGACGGTGAACGAGGTCCTGAGGTCCGCGAAGCTGCTCCGCGTCGCCGAGGACGACATCGTCAAGGACGACGCGCTGGAGGGGCTGACCGCGGTCGTCACCGTGCGGCTCGCCGAGCCGCAGTTCGAGGGACAGACCAAGGAGGTGCTGGGCACCTCGGCCGCCAACCGGATCGTGGCCAATGTGGTCGCCAAGGAGCTCAAGGCGTTCCTGACGTCCACCAAGCGCGACGCCAAGGCTCAGGCCAGGGCCGTGCTGGACAAGGCGGTGGCCGCGGCCCGCACACGCATCGCGGCCCGCCAGCACAAGGACGCGCAGCGCCGTAAGACCGCGCTCGAGTCCTCCTCGCTCCCCGCGAAGCTCGCGGACTGCCGGAGTGACGACGTGGAGCGGAGCGAGCTCTTCATCGTGGAGGGCGACTCGGCCCTCGGCACGGCGAAGCTGGCCCGCAACAGTGAGTTCCAGGCCCTGCTGCCCATCCGCGGGAAGATCCTCAACGTCCAGAAGTCGTCCGTCTCGGACATGCTCAAGAACGCCGAGTGCGGCGCCATCATCCAGGTCATAGGAGCGGGCTCCGGGCGCACCTTCGACATCGACGCGGCGCGGTACGGCAAGGTCATCATGATGACGGACGCCGACGTCGACGGTTCGCACATCCGCACCCTGCTGCTCACGCTCTTCCAGCGGTACATGCGGCCGATGGTCGAGGCGGGGCGGGTCTTCGCGGCCGTGCCTCCGCTGCACCGGATCGAGCTCGTCCAGCCCAAGAAGGGCCAGGACAAGTACATCTACACCTACTCGGACAACGAGCTCCGCCAGACGCTGCTGGAGCTGCAGCGGAAGAACGTCCGGTACAAGGACTCGATCCAGCGGTACAAGGGCCTCGGCGAGATGGACGCGGACCAGCTGGCGGAGACCACGATGGACCCGCGCCACCGCACCCTGCGCCGGATCAACATCGGCGACCTGGAGTCGTCCGAGCAGGTCTTCGATCTGCTGATGGGCAACGAGGTCGCCCCCCGCAAGGAGTTCATCACGAGCTCGGCGGCCACCCTGGACCGTTCGCGTATCGACGTCTGACCCTCTCCACCCGTGGGTGGAGGCTCTTTCTCCACCCACGGTCAGCCCCTGAGCCGATCCCAGGACCTCCGCGTCTCCGTAGCGTCGAAGACATCGAAATCTTCCCGCTTCTCGGAGGCTTCCATGTCAGAGCTCTTCAACGTGCTGGTGATCGTCGCGGTCGTCGCGCTCGTCGTCGTGCGGCAGTTCTCCGCCCAGCGGGTGGGCGATCAGAAGCGGTGGTGGGTGCTCCCCGTCGTCCTGTTCATCGTCGCTCTGCGCAGTGACGGAGCCCTCGACCCCCGTCACGAGACGCTGTCGGCGGTGATGCTGGGCGTGGGCCTCGTCCTGGGTCTGGTCACCGGGGCGGGATGGGGGTGGACCGCCCGGTTGTGGCAGGGGCCGGACGCATCCGTCTGGAGCCGGGGCACCAGGGCCACGCTCTTCGTATGGGCGGGAGGGATCGCGCTGCGCGTCTCGCTGGCCGTGGCCGCAGTGCTGCTCGGGGTACACCAGGGGACGGCCGCCCTGCTCATATCGCTCGCGGCGATGCTGTTCGCACGCAGTGGTGTCCTCTCCATGCGGGCCGACGGCGTGCGCGCGCAGTACGGTGTCACCGCAGGTTCTCCTGTCAGCGGCGCGCCGGCGGCGGCGGCCGCGCAGACCATGTCGAAGGGCGGGGCGTGAACCGCGATACGTGGACGAGCTGGCCCTCCAGGGAGGCTCTGACCCGAGCGCCTCACTCCCGGTCCCGGGCGGCGATCGCTCGGCTCGTGTGGGGCGCGGTGTTCGTCGGACTCCTCTGGAACGCGTTCGCGGACGGACGGTTCGCGCTCTGGCAGGTCGCGGTCGGCCTCGCGGTGACCGCAGGCTGTGTGGCAGCCGCCAGAGCGTTCTTCCGCACCACCAGGGAGCACCGCCTGTGGCCGTCCCTCGGTCTGCTGGTCCTGCTGACGCTGGTGGCGGCCGGGGCCCTGGAAGCGGGCGCGGGAGCCCTCGCGATCGTGCTGTGGTGCGGGTGCGCCGTGGTCACCCTGGAACGTCTCCCGCTGTTCGCCGCGGTTCCTCTCACCGCGGTGACACTCGTCGCCTACGCCGTGGCCAAGGGCGACGGCTGGCTGACGACAGTGATCACGACGGGCAGTCTGTGTCTGGGCGGATATGTGCTGCGTCTCGATGCCGAGGCCCGTGGCAGCTCCCAGCGCCTCCTTGCGCAGGAGCGGGCCGCGAGGGAGGCGGAAGCCGGTGCCGCCGCGCTGGCGGAGCGGTCCAGGATCGCCCGGGAGATCCACGATGTCCTCGCCCACAGCCTCTCCGCCCAGCTGGTGCACCTGGAGGCGGCCCGGCTGCTGATCGAGCGGGAGCCTTCTACGGAATTCCGCGACCAGGTGCTGGAGCGGGTGGTGGCGGCACGCTCCATGGCGCGTGAAGGCCTCGCGGAGACGCGCCAGGCACTCTCCGCGCTCCGCGGGGAGATGACCCCTGTGGAGGACTTCCTGCGGCAGCTGGTGGCCGATGAACGGGCCGACGTGTCCGTGGTGGGGGAGCGCAGGGAGTTGACCGCGGAAGCGTCGCAGACCGTGCGGAGGGTGGCGCAGGAGGCGCTGACCAACACCCGGAAGCACGCTCCGGGGGCAGCCGTCTCCGTCCGGCTGGAGTATCAACCGGACCTGGTGGCCCTGCAGGTACGGGATTGCGGTGGCCATCGTCCGGCGGGCGAGCTCGCTGTCAGCGGCTCCGGTTACGGTCTTGTGGGGATGAGGGAGCGTGCCGAGCTGCTCGGCGGCACTCTCGAGGCAGGGCCGGACGAGGAGGGGTTCGTGGTGAGACTGCGGGTGCCGGCGTGAGTGCGCGGGTGGTGGTCGCCGACGACCAGTCGGTGGTGCGTGAGGGAATCGTCATGCTGCTGGGGCTGCTGCCGGGCCTCGAGGTGGTCGGAGCCGCACGGGACGGGGACGAGGCGGTCGCCCTCGTCGCCGAGACGGCGCCCGATGTGGTTCTGATGGATCTGCGGATGCCCCGTTGCGACGGTGTCGAGGCCACTCGCCGGATCCGCCGGGAGCACCCCGGGACCCAGGTGGTGGTCCTCACCACCTTCGCGGACGACGATTCGCTGTTCGCCGCTCTGAAGGCGGGCGCGCGCGGTTACCTCACCAAGGACGCCCGCGGTGAGGAGATCGCCCAGGCCATCGAGGCAGTGCTGTCCGGTGAGGCGGGGCTCTCGCCCAAGGTGCAGAGCCGACTGCTGGAGCGGGTCACGGCCCAGGCCGTCGAGACCGGTGCGCCGTTGCCCTCCCAGCTGCCCGACGGGTTGACCCCGCGAGAGGCCGAGGTGCTGGTCCTCATCGCGGACGGGCTCTCCAACACGGAGATCGCGCGCACCTTGCACATCTCCAGGGCCACGGTGAAGACACACATCAACAACCTCTTCTCCAAGACGGGGGCACGCGACAGAACCGGGGCCGTGCGCTATGCCTACGGCCGGGGGCTCGCACACCCACCCGGCACTTCCGTCACCTGAAATGGTGAAGCACGGCGAATGAAGTGCCCGGGATCTTCCCGATCTGCCCATTCTTGGCTACGCGGCCGAACAGGCTCGTGGACAAGGGAGTTGTTGGTGGAGAAGGAAGCAGGGCCGGACGCCGCAGCGGTGCGGCTCGACGACCCGTGGTACGAGGCGCCGGCCACCGGGTGGGGCGAGCCCGACGGCGCGGGGGCCGTCGCGGGCGACGGGCGGTCCATGTCGGTGGAGCAGCACAGCCCCAGCGCGGCCGAGATCTATCTTGAGGTGCAGAGCAGCCCGGCGTTCCGCGAAGTGCGCCGCCGCTACCGGAGGTTCGTGGTGCCCGGGGCGGTCGCCTTCCTGCTCTGGTACCTCGCCTATGTCATCGCGGCGACCACCGCGCACGACCTGATGGCGCGCCCCGTGGCCGGTGCGCTGAATGTGGCCATGGTGGCGGGGCTCGGGCAGTTCCTCACCACGTTCCTGCTCACCTGGGCGTACGCGCGTCATGCGCGTCTGCACCGGGACCGTGCCGCGCTAGAACTGCGCTGGGAGACCCAGGAGATGACAAGAGGGGCGGGCCGGTGAGAGGGGAGCACCAGACGCTGGCGCTGCTGCTGTTCAGCGTGTTCATCGCCGTGACCCTCGGCATCACCACCTGGGTCAGCCGGAACAGGCAGGGTTCCGCGGAGGAGTTCTACGCGGGCGGGAGGCTGTTCTCCCCCATGGAGAACGGATTCGCCATCGCCGGTGACTACATGTCGGCGGCGTCCTTCCTCGGCATCTCGGGGCTGATCGCCCTCTTCGGCTACGACGGCATGCTCTACTCGGTGGGCTTCCTCGTGGCCTGGCTCGTCGTCCTGCTCCTCGTCGCCGAACTCGTCCGCAACTGCGGTCGGTTCACCCTCGCCGATGTGGTCGCCGCCCGTATGGCCGAGCGCCCGGTGCGTACTGCGGTGGGTACGTCGTCCGTCACCGTCTCGGTGCTGTACCTGGTGGCCCAGATGGTGGGGGCGGGCAGCCTGGTCGCGCTCCTGCTCGGTGGGACGAGCGACACCGCCCGGTCCTGGACCGTGGTCGGCGTCGGAGCGCTCATGGTGATCTACGTGTCGCTCGGCGGTATGCGCGCCACGACCTGGATCCAGATCGTCAAGGCGGTCCTGCTCATGGCCGGAGCCGTCGCACTCACCGTGCTCGTCCTCGCCCGATTCCACGGCGATGTCAACGCCCTGCTCACATCCGCGGCCGAACGCAGCGGCCACGGACGGGACTTCCTCTCGCCCGGACTCAAGTACGGCGGGAGCTGGACGGCGCGTTTCGACTTCATCAGTCTCGGCTTGGCGCTCGTTCTCGGCACGGCCGGACTGCCGCACATCCTGTCGCGCTTCTACACGGTGCCCACCGCACGCGCGGCCCGGCGGTCCGTCGTCTGGTCCATCGGCCTGATCGGCAGCTTCTACCTGATGACCATCGTGCTCGGGTTCGGAGCGGCCGCGCTCGTCGGCTCCACTGAGGTCCGGGCGTCCAACGCCTCCGGGAACACGGCTGTTCCGCTCCTGGCGCTCGTCCTCGGCGGCGGCGAGGGTTCCACAGGTGGCACGGTGCTCTTCGCCGTCGTGGCCGCGATCGCCTTCGCCACGATCCTCGCCGTCGTCGCCGGGATCACCCTCGCCTCCTCCGCATCGGTGGCCCACGACCTCTACGCCTCGTTCCGGCGGCCGGGTGCCAAGCAGCGGAGCGAGGTCGGCGTGGCGCGGGTGGCCGCCGCGGGCATCGGAGTGGTGGCCATCGGGCTGGGGCTGCTCGCCCAGGATCTGAACGTCGCGTTCCTGGTGGGGCTGGCCTTCGCGGTCGCGGCCTCCGCCAATCTCCCGGTGCTGCTCTACTCGCTGTTCTGGCGGAACTTCACCACCCGGGGTGCGGTCTGGGCCGTCTACGGCGGTCTGGTCCCGGCCGTTGTGCTGGTCCTGCTCTCGCCGGTCGTCTCGGGGAGTCCCACCTCGCTCTTCCCCGGAGTGGACCTCGCGCTGTTCCCTCTGGAGAATCCGGGTCTCGTGTCGATCCCCGCCGGCTTCCTGGCGGGCTGGATCGGCACCGTCACCTCGCCCGAGCCGCCCGACCCGGCCAGGCATGCGGAGACGGAGGTCCGGTCGCTGACCGGGGCGGGGGCGGCGTAGACGGACGGGGAGCGGGCGATCGCGGCTTCAGGAGCCGGTGGCCCAGGTGTACCGGTGCTCCGGGCGGCCCGTCTCGCCGTACTTGAGGGACAGCCGCACCCTGCCCGTGCGTTCCAGCAGCTTCAGATAGCGCTGGGCCGTCTGCCGGCTCATGCCGGCGCTCTCCGCGAGCTCCTGCGCGGAGAGCGGCCCCTCGGCCGTGCGCAGGGCCTGACGGACCAGATCCGCGGTCGTCGTCGAATGCCCCTTCGGCAGGTCGGAACCGCCCGTGGCCCACAGGGCCCCGAACAGCCGGTCCACCTCCGTCTGCTCGGCCTCGCCACCGCCCTCGAAGGTGCGGCGCAGGGCCGCGTACGCCTCCAGTTTGGTGCGGAGCCCGGCGTAGGCGAACGGCTTCACCAGGTACTGCAGGGCTCCGTGGCGCATCGCGGCCTGCACGGTTGCCACGTCGCGCGCCGCGGTCACCATGATCACATCGGTGTGATGGCCGAGCGCGCGCAGTTCCCGCACCACGGCCAGGCCGTTGCGGTCCGGCAGGTAGTGGTCCAGCAGGATCAGGTCGATGGGCGCCTCACCGATCCTGGCGAGCGCCTGTGCGGCCGAATGGGCCATGGCGGCCACCCGGAACCCGGGCACCTTGGAGACGTAGGCAGCGTTGATCCGGGCGACCCGTACGTCGTCGTCCACGACCAGAACCTCGATCACGGGGTGTCTCCTGACGTCGAGGGTCGTACCGGGGTCGGCAGGCTGCCCGGGGCGGGAATGCCCGGCCGCTGCGGCGCACCGGGCTCGGGGGTGGCCCTCCGCCGCGGTCCGCCCGGGTCGGGGACGGCGAGGTGTGCCGGTTCACCCAGGGCCTCGGGGAGGACGACGGTGAACACCGCCCCGCCTTCGGGGGACCCCGACACGGACACACTGCCGCCCTGCCGCTCGGCGAGCCGCCGCACCAGGGGCAGCCCCAGGCCGCGCTTGCCGTGGGCCGGGAGCTCCTTGGTCGACCAGCCCTCCATGAAAATGGATTCGTGGTCGGCGGCCGGTACGCCGGGCCCGCTGTCGCGCACCCGCAGTTCCACCGTACGGCCGTCGGCTCGCAGGCCGACCTCGATCCGTGCTTCGGCCGACCCCGCGGCCGCGTCCAGCGCGTTGTCGACCAGATTGCCGAGGACGGTCACGAGACCGCGCGGGTCCACCAGCCTGTCCGGCAGCCACGCCTCCGGAGCCATGCGCAGGGCCACACCGCGTTCCGCGGCCACGGTCGCCTTGCCGACCAGGAGAGAGGCCAGCAGAGGGTCGTGGACCTTCTCGGTGACCTGCTCGGCCGTTGCGCGGTGGACTCCGACGACCTCCGTGACGAACTCCGCCGCTTCTTCGTGCATCTCCAGTTCGAGCAGGCCCAGGAGTGTGTGCAGCCGGTTGGCGTGCTCGTGGTCCTGAGCGCGGAGTGCGTCGATCAGCCCGCGGGTGGAGTCGAGTTCGCGGCCGAGGTACTCCAGCTCCGTACGGTCGCGCAGCGTGGCCACAGCGCCGCCGTCGTCGGTCGGCATCCGGTTGGCGAGCAGGACGCGGCTTCCGCGGACGGTCACCAGGTCGTCGCCGACCACCCGCCCGGCCAGCACGTCGGTGGTCCGGCCCGCGCCGAGGGCCTCGTCGAGCTGTTTGCCCGCTGCTCCGGGGCCGAGGCCGAGCAGACGCTGCGCTTCGTCGTTCAGGAGCCTGATGCGCCCTGTGCGGTCGAGGGCGACGACCCCCTCGCGGATGCTGTGCAGCATGGCCTCGCGCTCGGTCAGCAGTGCCGAGATGTCGGAGAATGCCAGGTCATGGGTCTGCCGTTGCAGACGGCGGGAGATCAGATAGGCGGCCAGGGCTCCCACGGCCAGCGCCCCGCCCGCGTAGGCGAGCAGCCCTGGGATCGCGGCGAGCAGCCGGGCGCGGACGCTGTCGTACGCGATGCCGACCGAGACGGCACCGACGACCCGGTCCGATCCGTCGAGCAGCGGCACCTTGCCGCGGGCCGAACGTCCGAGCGTGCCGCTGTCGATCTCCATCACGGACCTGCCCGCGAGTGCCGTGCTCGGGTCGGTGGAGACGACGTCGCCGATGCGGGAGGAGTCGGTGTGCGACCAGCGCACTCCCTGCTTGTCCATGATCACCACGTACTCGGCCCCGGTCGACCGCCTGATCCGCTCCGCCGCCCTCTGGACGGCACCGTCCGGGCGCGGCTCGGTGGTGACCAGCGAATCGGCGATCTGCGGCTGAGCCGCGGTGCTCTGCGCGATCGCCAGGGCACGCCGCATCGCCTGGTCGTCGAGCTGCGCGCTGAGCGGTGCCAGGAAGAGGCCCGTGACGAGGACCGTGACGCCGGTGATGATGGCCAGCTGCATCAGCAGGACCTGCGAGAAGACCCGCTTCGGCCAGCCGAACCGGCGCGGTCCCCGTGAGGGGGTCGGTGGGGCGCTCATCGTACGAACGGTAGAGGGCGAAACGTGCTGACCGAAATCTCCTGGCGCCGGACGCGGGTGGACCGGAGCTCTTGCCTCTCCGCCGTCCATCTGTGAGCGTTCTATGGGTATCGGACTTGACGCAATCTTCTTGCTTTTCTTGCGCTAATCTTGCGTTCATGACGCGACGACTTGCTCAAGTTGCCCAGAAAGTAGGAGTCAGCGAGGCCACGGTCAGCCGCGTGCTGAACGGCAAGCCGGGCGTCTCCGACGCCACCCGGCAAGCCGTCCTCTCCGCTCTGGACGTGCTCGGGTACGAGCGTCCGACGCAGCTCCGGGGCGAGCGTGCCCGGCTGGTCGGACTGGTCCTGCCCGAACTGCAGAACCCGATCTTCCCGGCCTTCGCCGAAGTGGTCGGAGGAGCGCTCGCACAGCAGGGGCTGACCCCGGTGCTCTGCACGCAGACCAAGGGGGGAGTCTCCGAGGCCGACTACGTCGAGCTGCTGCTCCAGCAGCAGGTGTCCGGGGTCGTGTTCGCGGGTGGGCTCTACGCCCAGGCCGACGCCCCTCACGATCACTACAAGGTGCTCGCCGACCGCAAGATCCCGGTCGTCCTGATCAACGCGGCCATCGCCCACCTCGGCTTCCCCACGGTCTCCTGCGACGACTCGGTGGCCGTCGAGCAGGCCTGGCGCCATCTCGTCTCCCTGGGCCACGAGAAGATCGGATTCGTCCTCGGCCCGGCCGACCACATGCCCTCCCAGCGCAAGCTCGCCGCCGCCCGGGCCCTCGCCGGGCAGTCGGGGGCCACCGTGCCGGACGAGCGGGTGGCGCGGGCGATGTTCTCGCTCGAAGGCGGTCAGGCCGCGGCCACCCGGCTGCTCGAAGAGGGGGTCACCGGCATCATCTGCGCCAGTGACCCGCTGGCCCTGGGCGCGGTGCGCGCCGCGCGTCGCCGGGGCCTCTCGGTGCCCGGGGACGTCTCCGTCGTCGGCTACGACGATTCGGCGTTCATGAACTGCACGGAGCCCCCGCTGACGACGGTGCGCCAGCCGATCGAGGCCATGGGAAGGGCCGCGGTCGAACTGCTCTCGGTGCAGATCGGGGGGCGTGCGGTGCCGTCCGACGAGCTTCTCTTCGAGCCGGAGCTCGTCGTTCGCGGGTCCACTGCTCGCCCGCCCCGGTAGGCGATCGGCGAGATTTTGCGCAGGCTGTAGCTATTTTGCAGAGCGGTCCTCGCGGGGCGGTGCCGTCTCCGCGGCAGCCGTGCTCGGGGACGGCACCGGCCGCGGTGGACGCGGGCCGGTGTACTGCCCGCTGGGCCGCATGCGCAGCGGCCGTTCCGCGTACTCCTCCATGGCGTGGGCGATCCAGCCCGCGGTGCGGGAGACGGCGAACACCGTCTCGCCCGCCTCGGCAGGCATGCCGCAGGTGACCGAGAAGACGGCCAGAGCGAGGTCGACATTGGCGTGCAGCGGAGTGTGGCGGGCGGTGGTCGCCACGACGTCCCGGGCCGCCGCCATCGCCGGGGCCGCTCGCGGCACCTCGTCCAGCAGTGCGAACAGCACGCTCGCCCGCGGGTCCTCGCCCGTGTAGAGGCGATGGCCGAGCCCGGGTACGCGCCGGCCCGCGCGCAGGTGTTCCGCGACGACCGGGGCCGCGCCGCCCCGGCTGACGACCTCGGAGAGCATGCGGTGCGCCGACCCGCTCGCGGCACCGTGCAGGGGGCCCTCCAGTGCTCCCAGTCCCGCGGAGACCACGGCGTACGGGTGTGCGTGGGTCGAGGCGGCGACTCGTGCGGCCAAGGTCGACGCCGCGAGATCGTGGTCGGCCAGCAGCGCGAGGGCGGTGTCGAGCACGGCCAGCGAGGCCGCGTCCGCGGGCCGGCCGGAGAGCTTCGGCCACAGCCGGCAGGCGAGTGAGGCGCCGGGCTCCGCGTCACCATCGGCCTCCCCGGCGCCCGGCAGTGCGCCCACCAGGGTGGGGAGCAGTCCGCGGGCGCTGTTCAGCACCCCCTCCGGGGAGAGGTCGAAGCGAAGGGGGTCGGCGGCAGCGGCGGCGGCGACGGCCGCTCGGAGCCGGTCCGTCGAGCTGCTGTGCCGTGGGAGGGCGGCTGCTGTCCGCCGCGCCGCGGTGAGTGACTCGGCAGCGGCGGTGAACCGGATCCCGGGCCTGAGCTCACCTGTCCAGATCCACTCGGCGACCTCCTCGTAGCCGTACCGGCGGGCGAGCTCCGCGGCGTCCACGCCGCGGAAGTAGTAGCGGTCCGGCTCGATGAGCGTGATGCCGGTACGGAAGACCAGCTCACCCCCGGCGGACGGTGAAGGGTCCCTACGGCCGGTACGGCGGGCCAGGGCGTCGACCTCCGCGGCGTCGAACGTGCTGCCCCGGCCACCGGGGGTGCGCCTGCTGGTGAGCTGTCCCCGGCTCACGTACGCGTACACCGTCTCGGGCTTCACCCCGAGGCGTCCGGCGGCCTCCCGGGTCGTGAGCCCGGGTGTCCCGGAGCCGCCTTCGGCTCCCGCGTCCTGCGTACCGGTCCCGTGGGCCGAGTCATCCGTCATGGGTCCACCGTATCCATATCCATCGTTTGTCCATGTCCGATCACTCCCAGCCAGGCTTTTATGTTGATTCAATCAATATTGACACTTGTAAATCAATCATGGACAGTCGAATCAACGTTCAACTCACAGGTGGAAGAGAGACCGGCCATGTCTGCCACGCACACGCAAACCGCCCCGCTCGACGTCCCCCGGGGCCTCGCCGGCGTGATCGTCACCGACACCGCGCTCGGAGACGTGCGCGGACGCGAGGGCTTCTACCACTACCGCCAGTACTCGGCGGTCGAACTGGCGCAGAGCCGCAGCTTCGAGGACGTCTGGTACCTGATGTTCCACGGTGAGCTGCCCGACCGGGCGGCGAGCGCCGCCTTCGCCGCACGCACCGCCGGTCTGCGCCGGCTGCCGTCGGAGGTGCGGGAGGCCCTGCCCGCCATCGCCCGCGCCGGGGCGGTCTCCGGCCCGCTCGCCGGACTGCGGACCGCGCTCTCGCTGCTCGGGGCCTCGGCGGGGTTCCGGCCGGTCTACGACATCGGGTCGGACCGCCGCCGCGAGGACGCCCTCACCGTATGCGCCGCGGTTCCCACCGTCCTGACCTCCCTGTACCGCCTCGGGCAGGGTCTGGAGCCGGTCGAACCGCGCGACGATCTTCCGTTCGCCGCGAACTACCTGTACATGCTCACCGGCGAGGAGCCGGAGACGGCACGAGCCGCAGCCGTGGAGCGGTACCTCGTCTCCACCGTCGACCACGGCTTCAACGCCTCCACCTTCACCGCGCGGGTGATCGCCTCCACTGGTGCGGACGTCGCCGCCTGCCTGGTCGGAGCGGTCGGCGCGCTCTCCGGCCCGCTGCACGGCGGCGCGCCCAGCCGCGCGCTGGACACCCTCGACGCCATCGGCACCCCTGACCGGATCGACGGCTGGATCAGGGAACGGGTCCTCGCGGGGGAGCGGATCATGGGGTTCGGGCACCCCGTCTACCGCACGGAGGACCCGCGCTCCCGCATGCTGCGCTCGGTCGCCCAGAGCTTCGGCGGCAACCTCGTCGACTTCGCCGTCGAGGTGGAACGGCAGGTGGAGGCGATCCTCGCCGAGCTCAAGCCGGGACGCGAGCTGCACACGAACGTGGAGTTCTACGCAGGGGTCGTCATGGAACTCTGCGGACTGCCCCGCGAGATGTTCACCCCCACCTTCTGCGCCGCGCGCATGGTCGGCTGGAGCGCCAATATCCTTGAGCAGGCGGAGGACTCGAAGATCATCCGTCCGGCGGCCCGTTACGTCGGCACCCCGCCGCCGCACCCCGTGCCGGCACCCTGACCCACTTGAGGAAGGCCACCCGTTGACCCCGCCCCGCGCCCCGCAGATCCCGGTCGTCGTCCTGGCGGGCTTCCTCGGTTCCGGCAAGACGACGCTGCTCAACCATCTGCTCCGCAACAGGGCGGGCAACCGCATCGGCGTCGTCGTCAATGACTTCGGCTCCATCGAGATCGATGCCATGACCGTCGCGGGACAGGTCGGATCCACGGTCTCGCTGGGCAACGGCTGCATGTGCTGCGCCGTCGACGCGAGCGAGCTCGACACGTACCTGGAGACGCTGACCCGGCCGTCCGCCCGGCTCGATGTGATCGTCATCGAGGCGAGCGGTCTCGCCGAGCCCCAGGAGCTCGTACGGATGCTGCTGGCCAGCGACAATCCGCACATCAGGTACGGGGGACTGGTCGAGGTCGTCGACGCCGCGGAGTTCCCCGCCACGCGGGAGCGCCACCCCGAGATCGGCCGCCACCTCGCGGCCGCCGACCTGATCGTCCTGAACAAGACCGACCGGGTCGAGGACGCGGAGCTCCGGGCCGTCCGGGAAGCCGTCGTCACACTGGGCGGGAAGGCGGCGGTCATCAGCGCCGCGTACGGGAGGATCGACCCGGAGCTGCTCATCGACCCCGTGCTCAGGACCGACGAGGACGACCCGGTCCGTCAGTTGACCTTCGAGGATCTGCTCCCCGAGCAGGACCGCATGCACGAGGAGCATCTGCACGCGGCGTACGAGAGCGTCTCCTTCGCCACCGACGTGCCGCTGAGCCCCCGTCGCTTCATGGCGTTCCTCGACTCGCGGCCCGCGGGCCTCTACCGGATCAAGGGGTTCGCCGACTTCGGTGCCGGCGACCCCGGCAACCGTTACGTCCTCCATGCCGTCGGCGGGTTCCTGCGCTTCGTGCCGCAGTCCTGGCCCCGCGACGAACCGCGGCGGACCCAGCTCGTGCTGATCGGGTCCGGTATCGACGCGGACGTGCTGCGCAAGGAGCTCGCAGCCTGCCAGGACGCACGGCAGGACGCCACCGACGAGCTGGAGCGCAGCATGTGGGGCGTCCTGCGGTACGTGCGGCAGCCGGACGACGACGAGGCCTGAGGCCTCCCGCCGCCCGGCGGTGTCCTACAGCGGTCCGGCGATCACCGCGACCGGGCTGGTCAGGGGCGTGCCCGACCCGTCACGGCGCGGATCCGGGGCCGGCAGCTCGGCGGGCGCGCCGTTCTTCTGCGCGGCCCGTGCCGGGGCTCCGCCCACCCAGGCGAACACCAGGACGTCCTCCCCCTTGAGGAAGCGCTGGCAGCGCACGCCGCCGGTGGCCCTGCCCTTGCGCGGATACTGGTCGAACGGAGTGAGCTTCCAGGTGCGCTCGGAGTCGTCCAGCGTGCCGTGCGACCCGGCGACGGTGAAGACCACGGCGTCCGCCGCGGGGTCCACCGCGTTGAACGACAGGACCACGGTGCCCGGCGCTAGCTTGACGCCGGCCATGCCGCCTGCCGCGCGTCCCTGCGGACGCACGGCCGAGGCCGGGTAGCGCAGCAGCTGCGCGTCGGACGTGATGAAGACCAGGTCCTCCTCGCCCGTACGCAGCTGGGTGGCGCCGACGACGCGGTCACCGTCCTTCAGGGAGATGACCTCCAACTCGTCCTTGTTGGCCGGGTAGTCGGGCACCACACGCTTGACCACACCCTGCAGCGTGCCGATGGCGAGACCGGGCGCGTCCTCGTCCAGTGTGGTGAGGCAGACCAGCTCCTCGTCCGGCTCCAGCGTCAGGAACTCGGAGACCTGGGCCCCGCCAGAGAGGTTCGGAGCCGCGTGGGTGTCCGGCAGCTGCGGCAGGTCGATCACCGAGAGGCGCAGCAGCCGCCCGGTGGACGTCACCGCACCCACGTCCCCGCGAGCGGTGGCGGCGACGGCCGAGACGATCGCGTCGTGCTTCGTGCGCTTGGCGTCCTCGGCCTGGACGAGCGGCTCCGCGTTGGCCGTACGGGCCAGGAGGCCGGTCGAGGAGAGGAGGACCTGGCAGGGGTCGTCGGCGACCTCCAGCGGCACGGAGGCGACTTGCGAACCTGCGGACTCCAGCAGGACCGTGCGGCGATCAGTGCCGAACTTCTTCGCCACGGCGGCCAGTTCGGCCGAGACCAGCTTGCGCAGCTCGGCGTCCGACTCCAGGATCGCGGTCAGCTCGGCGATCTCCTCGGTCAGCTTGTCCCGCTCGGCCTCCAGCTCGATCCGGTCGAAGCGGGTGAGCCTGCGCAGCGGGGTGTCCAGGATGTACTGCGTCTGGATCTCGCTCAGCGAGAAGCGCTCCATCAGGCGCTCCTTCGCCTGCGCCGAGTTGTCGCTGTCCCGGATGAGGCGGATGACCTCGTCGATGTCGAGCAGCGCCACCAGGAGGCCCTCGACCAGGTGCAGCCGGTTGCGCCGCTTGGTCCTGCGGAACTCGCTGCGGCGGCGCACCACGTCGAAGCGGTGGTCGAGGTAGACCTCCAGGAGCTCCTTGAGCCCCAGGGTGAGAGGCTGCCCGTCGACCAGCGCCACGTTGTTGATGCCGAAGGACTCCTCCATCGGCGTCAGCTTGTAGAGCTGCTCCAGCACGGCCTCGGGGACGAAGCCGTTCTTGACCTCGATCACCAGACGCAGACCGTGGGCCCGGTCCGTGAGGTCCTTGACGTCGGCGATGCCCTGGAGCTTCTTCGAGCCGACGAGGTCCTTGATCTTGGCGATCACCTTCTCCGGGCCGACGGTGAAGGGGAGTTCGGTGACGACGAGACCCTTGCGACGGGCCGTGACGTTCTCTATGGCGACCGTGGCGCGGATCTTGAACGTGCCACGCCCGGCGGCGTAGGCGTCCTTGATGCCGCCGAGGCCGACGATCCGGCCGCCGGTCGGCAGGTCGGGCCCCGGGACGAAGCGCATCAGCGTCTCGAGGTCCGCGCCCGGGTGCCGGATGAGGTGGCGGGCGGCGGCGATGACCTCGCCGAGGTTGTGCGGGGGCATGTTGGTCGCCATGCCGACCGCGATCCCGGAGGCACCGTTGACCAGGAGGTTCGGGTACGCCGCCGGAAGGACGACCGGCTCCTGCTCCTGGCCGTCGTAGTTGGACTGGAAGTCGACGGTGTCCTCGTCGATCGACTCCGTCATCAGGGTCGTGGCGTCGGCCATCCGGCACTCGGTGTACCGCATGGCGGCGGGCGGGTCGTCGTTGCCCAGCGAGCCGAAGTTGCCGTGCCCGTCGACGAGGGGCAGGCGCATCGAGAACGGCTGTGCCATGCGCACCAGTGCGTCATAGATCGACGCGTCGCCGTGCGGGTGCAGTTTGCCCATCACCTCGCCGACGACGCGCGCGCACTTCACGTAGCCGCGGTCGGGGCGCAGCCCCATCTCGTTCATCTGGGACACGATGCGGCGGTGGACGGGCTTCATGCCGTCGCGGGCATCGGGCAGCGCCCTGGAGTAGATCACCGAGTACGCGTACTCGAGGAAGGAGCCCTGCATTTCGTCGACGACGTCGATGTCGAGGATCTTCTCCTCGAAGTCGTCCGGCGGCGGGGTTTTCGTGCTGCGGCGGGCCATCGCGGCTGCGACTCCTTCACAGATTCTGTCGGGCAACCTCAGGTTCTGACGCCGACCATTGTGGACCGCCGTACCGACAACGCCGACCTCGACCCGTCCGAAGCGGCCCCGGGGCCCCCGCTGAGCCCCCGTTTACGGCAGCATCTACGACAACATTCACCCAACGGGAACTTCGCCAGGTACCCGTGCGCTTGCTTAGAGTGGCAGGTCCGGCAGGAAATCCTGTACCGATCGAAGGGACGTACATGCCCATGGGTCACACGGCCACAGCCCAGGCCGGTTCCGGCGGCTTGACGGCGACCGAGCACCGCTTGGCCAACGGCCTGCGCGTGGTGCTCTCCGAGGACCATCTGACCCCCGTCGCCGCGGTCTGCCTCTGGTACGACGTCGGCTCCCGCCACGAGGTCAAGGGCCGCACAGGCCTGGCTCACCTCTTCGAGCACCTGATGTTCCAGGGTTCGGGCCAGGTCAAGGGGAACGGGCACTTCGAGCTGGTGCAGGGGGCCGGTGGTTCCCTGAACGGCACGACCAGCTTCGAGCGCACCAACTACTTCGAGACGATGCCCACGCACCAGCTGGAGCTGGCCCTGTGGCTCGAGGCCGACCGGATGGGCTCGCTGCTCGCCGCGCTCGACGAGGAGTCGATGGAGAACCAGCGGGACGTCGTGAAGAACGAGCGCCGCCAGCGCTACGACAACGTCCCGTACGGCACGGCCTTCGAGAAGCTCACCGCCCTCGCCTACCCGGAGGGCCACCCGTACCACCACACTCCGATCGGTTCGATGGCCGACCTGGACGCGGCGACCCTGGACGACGCGCAGGCGTTCTTCCGGACGTACTACGCGCCGAACAACGCCGTGCTCTCCGTCGTCGGGGACATCGACCCGGAGCAGACGCTCGCCTGGATCGAGAAGTACTTCGGTTCCATCCCCTCGCACGACGGCAAGCAGCCCCCGCGCGACGGCACGCTGCCGGACGTCATCGGCGAGCAGCTGCGCGAGGTCGTCGAGGAGGAGGTCCCCGCGCGTGCGCTGATGGCCGCCTACCGGCTGCCGCACGACGGCACGCGGGCGTGCGACGCCGCGGACCTCGCCCTGACCGTGCTCGGCGGCGGCGAGTCGTCCCGCCTGCACAACCGGCTGGTCCGCCGCGACCGTACGGCGGTGGCCGCCGGCTTCGGGCTGCTGAGGCTGGCCGGCGCGCCCTCCCTGGGCTGGCTGGACGTCAAGACGTCCGGTGGTGTCGAGGTGCCGCAGATCGAGGCGGCGGTCGACGAGGAGCTGGCCCGCTTCGCCGAGGAGGGTCCCACTCCGGAGGAAATGGAACGCGCTCAGGCGCAGTTGGAGCGCGAGTGGCTGGACCGGCTCGGCACGGTCGCCGGCCGCGCCGACGAACTGTGCCGGTACGCCGTCCTGTTCGGTGACCCGCAGCTCGCGCTGACCGCGGTGGGCCGCGTGCTCGACGTGACGGCGGACGAGGTCAGGGAGGCCGCCCGGGCCGCCCTGCGACCCGACAACCGTGCGGTCCTGGTCTACGAGCCGGTCGAACCGGCCGACGAGACGGACGGCACCGACGCGCACGAGGGGGCAGACAAGTGACCGACGCCGCCGTGACTGGAGTAGCGATGCAGTACCACCCGCAGCCGACCGCCGGCGAGGCCAGGCCCTGGGCCTTCCCCGCGCCCGAGCGTGGCGCCCTGCCCAACGGGCTGACCGTGCTGCGCTGCCACCGCCCCGGCCAGCAGGTCGTCGCCGTGGAGATCTTCCTCGACGCGCCGCTCGACGCCGAGCCCGAGGGGCTGGACGGCGTGGCGACGATCATGTCGCGCGCCCTGTCCGAGGGCACGGACAAGCGCTCCGCCGAGGAGTTCGCCGCGGAGCTGGAGCGCTGCGGCGCCACGCTGGACGCCCACGCGGACCACCCCGGGGTCCGCGTCTCCCTGGAGGTCCCGGTCTCCCGGCTGTCCAAGGCCCTCGGCCTGGTCGCCGAGGCCCTGCGGGCCCCGGCCTTTACGGAGAGCGAGGTCGAGCGCCTGGTCGTCAACCGCCTCGACGAGATCCCGCACGAGCAGGCCAACCCCGCCCGCCGGGCCGCCAAGCAGCTGTCCAGGGAGCTCTTCCCCGCCACGGCCCGGATGTCGCGTCCGCGCCAGGGCACCGAGGAGACGGTCCGGCGGATCGACGCCGCGGCCGTGCGCGCCTTCTACGACGCCCACGTCCGGCCGTCCACGGCGACGGCGGTCGTCGTCGGCGACCTCACCGAGGTGGATCTGGACGCGCTGCTCGCCGAGACCGTCGGCGACTGGTCGGGCAATGCGGGCCAGGCCCGCCCGGTGCCCCCGATCACCGCGGACGACACCGGCCGTGTGGTCATCGTGGACCGTCCCGGAGCCGTGCAGACACAGCTGCTGATCGGCCGCATCGGCGCGGACCGGCACGACAGCGTGTGGCCCGCCCAGGTCCTCGGCACCTACTGCCTGGGAGGCACGCTCACCTCGCGGCTGGACCGCGTGCTGCGCGAGGAGAAGGGCTACACCTACGGCGTCCGGGCCTTCGGACAGGTGCTGCGCTCGACTGCGCCCGGTTCCTCGTCCGGGGCGACCGGTGCCGCCATGCTCGCCATCAGCGGCTCCGTCGACACGGAATCCACGGGGCCCGCGCTCGACGACCTCTGGAAGGTCCTGCGCACCCTGGCGGCAGAAGGGCTCACCGACGCGGAGCGTGAGACCGCCGTGCAGAACCTCGTGGGCGTCGCCCCGCTGAAGTACGAGACGGCGGCCTCGGTGGCGGGCACTCTCGCCGACCAGGTGGAGCAGCACCTGCCGGACGACTACCAGGCCGAGCTGTACGCGCGCCTGGCCGGGACCGGCACGGTCGAGGCGACCGCCGCAGTGGTCAACGCGTTCCCGGTGGACCGGCTGGTCACCGTCCTGGTCGGGGACGCCTCGCAGATCGCGGAGCCCGTCCGGGCGCTCGGCATCGGAGAGGTGTCGGTCGTCTCCGGCTGACATGACGGGACATCAGGGGCCCCGGCGGGCAATCCCGCCGGGGTTCTGTCATTTGTCCGTATAGTCGCAAAAGTTTCTGTTCATCCTGTGGGATGTACGACAAAAGCCCCGTTCCGTTTGGTGAGGGGAAGCGGCTCGCTCTAGCGTCGGCCCGGCTGTCCGTCAGACGAATGCCGCATCCGTGGCGCCGGGCAGCCATCGCCGAGTCCCCGTCAGGCGCGAGCCTGGGGAGCCGGGGACCCACGCAGTCCCTGGGGTGAATCGGATCCCTGTACCTCGCACGAGTCTCCAGGGGCCCGTAGGAGACCTTCCTGCTCCGAACCCGTCAGCTAACCCGGTAGGCGAGAAGGAAGGAAAGGACCAGCCCCTCCATGGCGTTCATCCGTGCCACCGGGAAGCACCGTGCCCCGAGCCGCCTGACGCGCAAGAGCGCCGAGGTCGCCGGCATCGCGGCCCTGGCCACCGCCGGTGTCATCGGCGCCACCGCGTCCCCCGCCCTCGCCGCGGAATCCGAGACCCCCGCCTCCTCCTCCACCGGTCTGACGCAGACCGTCGCCCTCGACACCACGCTTGCCGCCCAGATCGACGCCCAGGCGAAGGCCCAGGCGCACCAGGCCGAGGTCGAGGCCAAGGCGAAGGCCGCCGCGAAGGCCAAGGCCGAGGCGAAGCGCAAGGCCGAAGCCCGCGCCAAGGAGGTCCGCGAGGAGAAGGCGCGTGCCGCCCGCGCCGCCGAGCGCGCCCGGCTGAACGCCTTCCACCTCCCGGTCGCCGGCTCGCACGTGACCACGGGCTACCAGTCCGGCGGCGCGCTCTGGTCCTCCGGTACCCACTCCGGAGTGGACTTCCAGGCGGCGTCCGGCACCTCCGTCGTCGCGGTCGGCGCCGGCACCGTCGTCGAAGCGGGCTGGGGCGGCGCGTACGGCAACAACATCGTGCTCAAGATGAAGGACGGCACGTACACCCAGTACGGCCACCTGTCCTCGATCGGTGTCTCCGTCGGC
Source organism: Streptomyces sp. NPDC057287 (assembly GCF_042667905.1). Taxonomy (NCBI): domain Bacteria; kingdom Bacillati; phylum Actinomycetota; class Actinomycetes; order Kitasatosporales; family Streptomycetaceae; genus Streptomyces; species Streptomyces sp. NPDC057287. Next base: position 114,109 of record NZ_JBHUYV010000015.1, read on the forward strand.
CAGAGCATCGGATCGGGCGAGCAGATCGGCATCTCCGGTTCGACCGGCAACTCCACCGGGCCGCACCTGCACTTCGAGGCCCGGACCACCCCCGAGTACGGATCGGACATGGACCCCGTCGCCTACCTCCGTGCCCACGGCGTCCAGGTCTGACCCCACCCCCGCACGGCACCGCTCCGACGAAGGCCCCGGCATGTGCCGGGGCCTTCGCCGTGCGTCCGGGGAGGTGTGTGCCGAAGCCCCCGAAGAACTGCTCCCTGGCCAAAAGATATCCATGGATTCCACCCTGCCATCGGAAATTCCCGCAGGTTGCAATAGAGTCGCAGAACAGGCGTCGATCAGCCGCGTTTCGCGGGGATTAAGGCGGAGGTTCGGACATGCGCATTCCCGCGCATTCGGTATGCACGGCAATCCGTGACGACATCGTCTCCGGTGTCTTCGAGCGCGGCAGCCGCCTCACCGAGGAGGTGCTCGCGCGTCGCTACGGCGTCTCCCGCGTCCCCGTACGCGAGGCGCTGCGCACCCTGGAGTCCGAGGGGTTCGTCGTCACCCGCCGGCACGCCGGCGCCTGCGTCGCCGAGCCCACGGAGCAGGAGGCCGCCGACCTCCTGGAGATCCGGATGCTCCTGGAGCCCCTGGGAGCCGCACGGGCGGCCCAGCGTCGTACCGACGCGCACCTCAAGGTGCTCCGAGGCCTGGTCAGGCTGGGGCAGGAGCGGGTCCGCCGGGGGGAGGGGGAGGATCTGCGCTCCCTGGGCGGCTGGTTCCACGAGACGCTGGCGCAGGCATCAGGCAGTCCGGCGCTCATCGCGTTGCTCACCCAGCTCCGGCACAAGATCACCTGGATGTACGCCGTCGAACAGCCGGCTCGCCCCGCGGACTCCTGGGCGGAGCACGGCGCTCTCGTCGACGCCGTGGCGCGCCGCGACGGGGAACGCGCCAGGATGCTCGCCGCCCAGCACGCGGAGCGGGCCACTGCGGCACATCGGCTGCGTCGCCCGGACCGCACCGGGCACACGGCGGCCGCGGCCCGCGTGAGGACTTCGCAACACCCCGTAAACATCGCGGGCGTCCGTCATTAACAATTGCGCCGTATACAAAGAGTGGTAATTACCGGAGGGCTTTCTTTTTGCTGCCCTGATCCCGAATTCCGGTGCTTGCCCGCTCTTGCTCCTGAAACAGAAGAGCCGCGGCTCCCGGGTAGGGGTGCCGCGGCTTTCCCGCAGAAAAGGATCCGGATCGGGAACGGCCCGGATCAGACGGTCTCCGGGAGCTCCTCGAGCCCCTCGGCGACCAGCTTCGCCAGACGGTCCAGGGCGGCCTCGGCGTTGTCCGCCTCGGACGCGAGCACGATCTCCTCGCCGCCCTGGGCGCCCAGTCCGAGCACCGCGAGCATGGAGGCGGCGTTCACGGGGTTGCCGTCCGCCTTGGCGATCGTCACGGGGACGCCGGAGGCCGTGGCGGCACGGACGAAGATGGAAGCGGGGCGGGCGTGCAGGCCCTCGGCCCAACCGACGTTGACGCGGCGCTCAGCCATGGTTCTGCCCTTCACGTATCAATAGGTTGTCTAGACCAGTCTCTCATGTGGTGCGCACTGCTGTGCCCGGCGTCGCGCCGGGCACTCACCGCCCGCCGGTCGCCTCAGCCTGCCCCTGCCGCGAACCCGCCGCGACCGGTGTGCAGGGCCGTAGGCTTTGCCCATGGAGCCCACTCCGGAGCAGAGTCCGCACCACGCGTACCCCGACCACTGGGAGGCGGACGTGGTGCTCCGCGACGGTGGCACCGCGCGCGTCAGGCCCATCACCACGGACGATGCCGAGCGGCTGGTCAGCTTCTACGAGCAGGTGTCCGACGAGTCGAAGTACTACCGCTTCTTCGCCCCGTATCCGCGTCTCTCCGCCCGGGACGTGCACCGCTTCACCCATCACGACTACGTCGACCGGGTGGGACTGGCCGTCACGGTCGGCGGCGAGTTCATCGCCACCGTGCGCTTCGACCGGATCGACGAACAGGGCCGGCCCGCCTCCGCCCCCGCGGACGAGGCCGAGGTCGCCTTCCTCGTCCAGGACGCCCATCAGGGCCGTGGCGTGGCGTCCGCCCTGCTCGAACACATCGCCGCGGTGGCCAGGGAGCGGGGCATCCGGCGCTTCGCCGCCGAGGTGCTGCCCGCCAACAACAAGATGATCAAGGTGTTCCGGGACGCCGGGTTCACCCAGCAGCGCAGCTTCGAGGACGGCTCCGTCCATCTCACCCTCGACCTCGAGCCCACGGCCGAGTCCCTCGCCGTCCAGCGCGCCCGCGAACAGCGCGCCGAAGCGCGCTCCGTGCAGCGTCTGCTGGCCCCCGGTTCGGTCGCGGTCGTCGGTGTCGGCCGGGAGCCGGGAGGCGTGGGCAGGACGGTGCTGCGCAACCTCCTCGGCTCGGGCTTCACCGGTCGCGCGTACGCGGTGAACGCGTCCTTCGCCGCGGACGTGGGCACGGCCGAAGGGGTTCCCGCGCACCGCTCCGTGGGCGGGATCGGCGAGCAGGTCGACCTCGCCGTCGTCGCCGTCCCCGCCGACCGGGTGCCCGAGGTCGTCGCCGACTGCGGAGAGCACGGGGTCCAGGGGCTCGTCGTCCTGTCCGCCGGGTACGCCGAGCGCGGCGCCGAAGGGCGGGAGCGGCAGCGTGAGCTGGTCCGGCAGGCACGCTCGTACGGCATGCGGATCATCGGCCCCAACGCCTTCGGCATCATCAACACCTCCGACGAGGTCCGCCTCAACGCCTCCCTCGCCCCCGAGTCGCCCAAGGCGGGGCGCATCGGGCTCTTCACCCAGTCCGGCGCCATCGGGATCGCCGTCCTGTCCGGCCTCCACCGGAGGGGCGCCGGCCTGTCGGCGTTCATCTCCGCGGGCAACCGGGCCGACGTCTCCGGAAACGACTTCCTGCAGTACTGGTTCGAGGACCACGGAACCGATGTCGCTCTGCTCTACCTGGAGTCGCTCGGCAACCCGCGCAAGTTCACCCGGCTCGCCCGCCGGACGGCGGCCGTGAAACCCGTCGTCGTGGTGAAGGGCGCCCGGCACAGCGGATCCGCCCCGCCCGGCCACGCCGTACCGGCCGGCCGGATCCCCGACGCGACGGTGTCCGCGCTGATGCGGCAGGCGGGCGTGATCCTCGTCGACACCGTGACGGAGATGGTCGACGCGGGCCTGCTCCTCGCCGGCCAGCCGCTGCCGGACGGACCCAGGGTGGCGATCCTCGGCAACTCGGAGTCCCTGGGACTCCTCACCTACGACGCCTGCCTCGCGGAGGGGCTGCGCCCGCGTCCGCCCCGCGACCTCACCACGGCGGCGGGCCCCGGCGACTTCCGGGACGCCCTGGCGGAGGCCCTCGCCGACCGGACCTGCGACGCCGTGATCGTGACCGCGATCCCCTGGGTGGGGGAGAACGGAGAGGCGGAGACCGGGGACGGCGAGGTACTGGCGGCCGCGCTCCGTGAGGCGGCGGCCGGCGGCCCCGCCAAGCCGGTGGCGGTGGTGCACGTGGAGATGGGCGGCCTGGCGCAGGCCCTGGCCGCCGCCACGAGCACGGCCACTCCGGCCGGCACGCCGCCGGCCGCACCCGCCGCCGGTCCGGCGCCGTCCTCCCCGTCGCCCGCACCGGCGGAGAACGGGCCCCGGGGCGGGGGCTCGGCACCGGCCGGGCTGCCGCCGGAGGAGGACGCCACCGGGCGCATCCCCGCCTACCCCGCCGCCGAGCGGGCCGTCCGGGCGCTCGCCGAGGTGGTGAAGTACGCCCAGTGGCGGCGTCAGGCGGCCGCCCCCGGCAAGGTGCCCGAATTCCTGGACGACACCATCGACGAACACGGGACCGCCGGGCTGATCGACACGCTGCTCGGGCCGAGTCCCGACCCGCGAGGCCGTCCCCTCACCCACGACGAGGCCCGCGAGCTGCTCGACCGCTACGGCATCACCGTGCGGTCGGCGCTTCCCGCACCCGATCCGGAGGCCGCCGTCGCCGCCGCCGCGGAGCTCGGCTACCCGGTGGCCCTCAAGACCACCGCACCCCACCTCCGCCACCGTGCCGACCTGGGTGGCGTCCGGCTCGATCTGGCCGGCGAGAACGCCCTGCGCCGGTCGTACGACGAGCTGACCGACCTGCTCGGCTCGCCCGCGGAACTCCGGCCTGTCGTGCAGGCCATGGCACCCCGGGGCGTCGACACCGTCGTCAGGGCCTCGATCGACGCTGCCGCCGGCGCCGTCCTCTCCTTCGGCCTTGCCGGGGCGCCCTCCGAACTGCTGGGCGACACGGCCCACCGTCTCGTCCCCGCCACCGACCGCGACGTCGCCGAGCTCATCCGCTCGATCAGGGCGGCTCCGGTGCTGTTCGGCTGGCGCGGCGCCGCGCCGGCGGACACCGCGGCGCTCGAAGAGCTCCTTCTGCGCGTCTCCCGGCTGGTCGACGACCACCCCGAAGTGGTGTCGGTCGCCCTGGAGCCCGTGGTCGTGGCGACGCACGGGCTGACGGTCCTCGGGGCGAGCGTCCGGCTCGCCCCGCCGCCCGCCCGCAGCGACCTCGGCCCCCGTCGGCTTCCCAGTTACTGACCGGCGGATCCGTGCGGGGGCCCGTACCCGGATCCGCGTACGGGCCCCCGCACGGCGTCCCCGGCAGCCACCGGCCCCCCGTAGGATGGTCCTCATGGCAAAGACCGGTACGACGACCCAGGGGCTGCGCGCGGCGATCGAGCGCAGCGGCTACTACCCGGCCCTCGTGGCCGAGGCGGTGGAGGCCGCCGTCGGCGGGGAGCCGGTCGCTTCGTACCTGGTGCACCAGGAGACCACCTTCGACTCCAACGAGGTCCGCCGCCATGTCACGGTCCTCGTCCTGACGGACACCCGCTTCATCGTCAGCCACACCGACGAGCAGGCCGCCGACACCAGCTCCCCGACGCCGTACGCCACGACGTCCACGGAGTCGGTCAAGCTCGACCGGATCTCGTCCGTCGTGGTCAGCCGCGTGGTCGCCAATCCCGAGAAGTACGTGCCCGGCACCCTGCCCCGCGAGGTCGTCCTGACCATCGGCTGGGGCGCGGTCTCCCGCATCGACCTCGAACCCGCCGCCTGCGGCGACCCCAACTGCGAGGCCGACCACGGCTACACCGGCAGCTCCACCGCCGACGACCTGAGCCTGCGTGTCAGCGAGGCCGGCGACGGCCCGGACACCGTGCGCCAGACCCTCGCGTTCGCCCAGGCCCTCTCCGAAGCCACGGCCGCGACCGCGCCGCCCACCCGCTGATGGTCCAGCCCGCCTGGCAGGACCCCGTCCTGCTCGCTCCGGAAAGCGCGCCCGTGCCCGAGTACGGCAGCGGCTCGCTCGCCGATCTGCTGCCGACGCTCGTGGCGGGGCAGGGCGTGCCCGGCTTCGGGGCGGCGATCCCGGAGCTCACCCCCGCCGACCGGAACTGCGTCTTCCTGATCGACGGCCTCGGCTGGGAGCAGATCAAGGCCCACCCGGACGAGGCACCCTTCCTGCACTCCCTGCTGCCCACCTCCCGCGGCGGCACCGGCCGGCCGATCACCTCGGGCTTCCCGGCGACCACGGCGACATCCCTCGCCTCGGTCGGTACGGGCCTCGCCCCCGGAGAGCACGGCCTTCCCGGCTACACGGTGCGCAACCCGGAGACGGGCGCGCTGATGAACCAGCTCCGCTGGAGGCCGTGGACCGACCTCAAGGCCTGGCAGCCGTACCCCACCGTCTTCCAGCTCGCCGACGCCGCGGGCGTGCGTACGGCCCAGGTCTCCGCCCCCGGCTTCGAGCAGACCCCGCTCACCAAGGTCGCGCTCAGCGGTGGTTCCTTCCTGGGGCGGCTCACCGGCGAGGACCGGATGGACCTCGCCGCCGAGCGGCTCGCCGCCGGCGACAGGTCCCTGGTCTACACGTACTACAGCGAGGTCGACGGCCAGGGGCACCGCTTCGGCGTCGACTCCGACGCCTGGCGGGGCCAGCTCATGTACGTCGACGGGCTCGCCCGGCGTCTCGCCGAGCAGCTGCCGCCCCGCTCGGCGCTGTACATCACCGCCGACCACGGCATGATCGACATCCCGTTCGACGAGCAGTCCCGCATCGACTTCGACGAGGACTGGGAGCTGGGCGCCGGGGTCGCCCTGCTGGGCGGCGAGGGCCGCGCCCGTCATGTGTACGCGGTCCCCGGTGCCGAGGCCGACGTGCTCACGGTCTGGCGCGAGGTGCTCGGCGAACAGTTCTGGGTGGCGAGCCGGGACGAGGCCGTCGCGGCGGGATGGTTCGGTCCGCGGATCGACGAGCGGGTGTACGGCAGGATCGGCGACGTCGTGGCCGCCGCCCACGACGACGTGGTGATCACCGCTTCGGTCAAGGAGCCCAACGAGTCCGCCATGGTGGGCATGCACGGATCGCTGACCCCCGTGGAGCAGCTCGTCCCGCTCCTCGAAGTACGCTCGTAGCCGGCGTTTCCCCCACCTCGACAGCACCGCACCCCCGAAAGGCGCTCGACTTCTCATGCCCGAGCTTGTGTTCTTCTCCGGAACGATGGACTGCGGAAAGAGCACGCTGGCCCTCCAGATCGGCCACAACAGGTCGGCACGCGGTCTGCAGGGTGTGATCTTCACCCGGGACGACCGGGCGGGGGAGGGGAAGCTGTCGTCCCGGCTCGGCCTGGTCACGGAGGCGGTCGAGGCGGCACCGGGGATGGACCTGTACGGCTACCTCGTGAGCCGGATGTCGCAGGGCGACAAGGTCGACTACGTGATCGTGGACGAGGCCCAGTTCCTCGCTCCCGAGCAGATCGACCAGATAGCCCGCGTCGTCGACGATCTCGGCCTCGACGTGTTCGCCTTCGGTATCACCACGGACTTCCGCACCAAGCTGTTCCCGGGCTCCCAGCGGCTGATCGAACTGGCGGACCGCATAGAGACGCTCCAGGTCGAGGCCATGTGCTGGTGCGGTGCCCGTGCCACGCACAATGCCCGGACGGTCGGCGGGGTGATGGTGGTCGAGGGGGAACAGGTGGTCGTCGGCGACGTCGACCGGCCGGCCGCCGACATCGGCTACGAGGTCCTCTGCCGCAGGCATCACCGCCGCCGCATGACGAGCGCGGCGGCCCACGCGGGTGCCCTGTCGCCGGACGTGCTGCCGGTCAACCACGGCTGAGTGTCGGCCTGCCCGGCCCCGCGCCGCGGCGCTGCCTGATCGTTTCACCACGGGATCGGTTCGGTGGGGCTGCCCGGGGCTGACCCGCATCTTTCTGCGACGGCGTCGGGTGTCCGAGGCGCAAGCCGTGGGTGGAATACGCACGTGCTGCTCGATGGTCTGCGGGGTGTCATGCTCCCCCACGAGCAGAATGGCGCAGGTCCTTCTGGTCCTTACACGGTACGAGGTGCTGTGGGACAGCCATCCGGCAGCTGGATGCCGGGCGGAGGGATGTGAGGGGTCGCACGTGGCCCCGCCGGGCGTGGTCTGCCCGGTCCGGGACCAGGAGCAAGGTGGCCCGGCGGGGCAGCGCTCAACTCTGCACGCATGCGCGGGAGAGATGCTCGGATCATGGCTCGTGACTGCTTCTACCCGTCCGCCTACCGCGGCTTCGGGGGAGGCGGGGGAGGCGGAGGGCCTGAGGATCGAGGGGGCTTGACGACCGGCACCGGATCGCCGAGCGGGTCCCCGAGAGGCCCGTCCCAATCATCGAGGGCGGCGTCCGCGTTCGCCTCCCCCGTCTCATCCGTACCTGTGTTCACCTCAGTAACCCCTTGTGGAATCGAACCGAACTCGGCTTTTCCATCCGGCACTTGTCCCTCCCCTGGAGGTGCTAGAAATCATTGCCCGCATCCTAATGACCGGTAGGTCGGGCAAGTGCGGCTTCATGCATGTTCGGATTGTTTCGCCGTGAGGAGCGCCCGTGCCCACGAACATCGTCGGATTCGTGATGCTCGTCGTCCTCGCACTTCCTGGCTATGTCTACCATCAGGCGCTCGACCGGCATGTCCCGAAGAGGGTGCACACCTCGTTCATGGAGCTGGTGTCCATCCTGTTCGCCAGCGTGATCGTCGATGCCGTGACGCTTTCCCTCCTCAAAGCGGGATCGAGTTTCGGGCTCTGGTACAACCCGGGTTTTCGCGCGCTCTACCGAAGCCCGCGCACGTACGTCATGGACCACTTCACAGCGATCTCGATCTGGTCCGCCGCCGCGCTCGCCCTTGCTTGTGTGATCGGATACGGCGCAGGTGCGGGCCAGTGGAGGCGACTGCTCCCCGGACTTCTGCAGAGTCGGCTGCACGCGCGGACCAGACGGCTCGAACCGCAACATTCGGCCTGGTGGCTGCTCTTCAGAGAGCACCGCGACGCAGACGTCTACGTCGGCTGTGTCCTCGACGACGGAAGCTATCTCGCCGGGTTGCTGCACAGCTACAGCCGGGTGCCCACCGAGCACGGCGACCGCGAACTCACCCTCCGGGGCGACATCTCCTACCGGCCGCCCGGGGACGACACGACGGTCGTGCTGCCGGAGGTCAACGCGGCAGCGGTCAGCGCCCGCCGCCTGACTTTCGTGACGGTCAGCTACATATCGCGTGTCGAGGAGCTCCCCGAGGAGACGCCCGAGCTGCCGACCGCGAGCCCTCGTGCGGCTTTCACGCCTCCCGTCGCTTCCATTCCCACTGTCGTCCGGCCAGGTCAGGAGTAGCCAGTGACTGTTGTGCTCACTGATCGGTGGGGAGGCTGCGCGGTGAGCGAGACCGTCGCACAGTTGCTGTTCCGTGCCCGGGCCCTGGCGGCGGAGGAGCGGTCGGCCGATGTGCTCGGCCGCCATCTCGTGCTGGCCGTCGGTGAGGCCGTCTCAGGCTCCACCCCGTCCTTGCTGCGCGATGCCTTGGCGACGGTGGGTTTCTCGTACGACGCACCACCAGGGGGCGACCTGTCCGCGCCGGCCAGTACGCTACCGGGCCTGTCCCCACCCCTGCCCGACGATGCGACCCGCGCTCTGCTGGCCTCTCTCGACGCCTGGGCCGGGCTGACCGGCGACACCCGCGCGACGAGCCTGCACCTGCTGGCCGTCCTGGTCGAGGACTGTCCCGATGCCTCGGAACTCCGGCAGTCGGGCCTGACGGCCGATGACGTCCTCCGCGCGGCCGCCCGTCACCGGTACGGGACGTCCCGCTCCGGTCCCGGTCCTGACTTTGACGAGGACACCCCCTTCACACGGCTCCAGCAGGCGAAGAGCGAGCTGTTCACGGTGGAGAGGCCACCCAGGACCGAGGAACTCAGGCGGAGGACACCCAAGTTCCTGTCACCGAAGCTGACGCGAGCGAACAACCATGTCATGCCCGAGCACGTGCAACGGCTGAACACGCCACGCGGCGTACGGCAGATCCGTCGGATGGCGCTGCTGAATCCGCCTGCCGAAATCGCGCGCTGGGCCACGGTCCTGGCGCTGATCGTGCAAGGTCTGGGCCCCGGTCCGTGGTGGCTGGCGCTCCTCACGATCCTTGTCTGGCGCCCGGCGAACCAGCTGTCCCTCCTGTACTGGTTGATCGTGAAGGGGATACCGGTGCTCCTCGTCCCGGGGCCGCTGCGCTACGCCGTCTGCTGTGCCGCGCTTCTGGACCTTCTTCACGCCCACAGCCAGCTGCTGATGAAACGGGTGGACCTGGCCGAGCCCGGGCTGAGCCTCGGCGGGCTGTGACGCCGGTTCTGGGGCCCGCACATCGAGCGTGTGCTGGGTGACACCGAGGCGGTGAACCGATGAGTGGGCGGCCCCGGGGGAAGGGGCGGAGTGCGCGCACGGCACCCGAGTTCAGGAGCGAACAAGGGGCGACCGACTGGCTCGCGCGACGTGGCGGACCGGAGGATCTCGCGGCGGAGGCGCTCGTCGCACCCATCAGCCTGCTGGTGACCAGAAGAGTCGCCTCCACCGAGGCGCTGGGCGGCCTCGGCGCGACGCTGGCTGTGATCCCCGCGATCGTGCGGGACCATCGCGCATGGCGCCGGCACAGGACGAACCGGCGCCACCTCGGTCTCTGGCTGATGGACGCCTCGGGTCTGGATGCGCGCACGTACATGCTGCGTCCGACCTTGCTCCGGCTGTACGTCGGACTGCCCACGGTGGCAGTCGTGCTGGGTCTGGAGGGCACGGGGACCCGGCAGTTGATCGCCGCCGTCATGATATTCACGGCCGTCAGCCTCCTCACGATCCGGAACCTCCGGTGGGCGGCTGGGCCCGCCGCGGCGGCCCTGGCCGCGAGCCCGGGGCTGTGGTGGCTGGACGCGCTGGCGCTGTGGGCGACGTTCCTCGTGCTCGCTTCATGGGACATGTGGGAGCTGATGGGGAGCCCATGGTGGGCGCGGGGGCCCGCCTTCGCGTTCGTTCCGGCACGTACCCGGATCAGGCTCAGGGCCCGTCGCCAGTGGTCGTCCTTCGCAACAGCGGTGGATCTCGCCTCCCACGGCCGGGCCGACAGCGCGGCTCCGTTCGTCGCCGACGTGCGGAAACGGCCCGTTCCCGCTGACTGTGAACCCGTTCTGCGCATGGTCCGTGCCATGCGGCAGTTGCACGCGGAGGACAGAGCGGGCGCGCTGCTGACCGCGCGGGAGGCCGCCGAGGCCGCGCGGAGCGCGCCGGACCCGCTGCGTGGCTGGTGCCTGGGGGAGCTGTCGCGGGTGTTCGCCGCCAACGGGGAGAGCGATCGGGCGGCGGCCGTGGGCGCCGATGCCGTACGACTGCTGTCGGGTCGCCGGGGCCGTACCCACCGCAGACGGCTCGTCATCGAGGAGCTGGACCGCGGGATGGAGGAAAAGCCCCTTCACGAAGCCCTGCGCGACGTCCATACGATGCGGCGCACCGCGCTGCGCTCCAAGGACAGTTGGCTGACGCTCAGGACGGAACTGTGGCTTGCCCAGCTGTTGCTGCGTGCCGGGAACGACGAGGGCGCCCGCCACTCCCTGCGGTGTGCCCACCGCAACGACGCGCGTTCGGATTTCCTCGTGCCACCCGACGAGGCCGCTCGTGTCCGGCTGTTGTCGGCAACGGTCCTGGTGGAACGCACGGAGAGACGCGACGACGGCCGACGTGACGCGCTTGCCGCGCTGGCCCAGGTCGACGCCCGCACCAGACCGCTCGCCGCCGCCGCGGCGAGGCAGGTACTCGCTCGCGCGGACGAAGCAGACGGACACGAACGGGCGGCGCTCGCCCAGGCGGTGCAAGCCCTGCTCGTGGTGCACGAGACCCGCTACCAGGTGGGCACGGGTCAGGGACGCAAGCTGTGGGAACACATGCAGCTCAGTGCCTACGGAACCGCCCTGAGGCTGGCCTCGCGGCAGGGCCGGGCGGCGAGCGCGGTGGTCGCGGAGATCGTCGAGACGGCCAGGGGGGAAGTGCTGCCCCGGCGCATGGACGATGCGGAGCTGGCCAGGCACCGGGCGTTGTGGGAGGCGGTGGGCGCCGCGCAGCTGAGGGGGACCGGCGGAGGTGACGAGAGTCGCGCGAGCGACGCGGCGCAGACGGGCGGCGACAGCCGGCCCGGCGCCGACCACGCCGGCAGTCCCGGACAGGCGGCGCTCGCCGAGATCGGGCTGAGCCCTGTGCGCAGGCCCCCTTCGATCGCCGTGGCCGGTTCGCGGCGACTGCCCGCCGGGGTCATGGCGGGGGCCGGGGCTCGCGGAGCCGACGAGCAGGAGGCCGACTTCGACCTTGACAGGGCGCTCGTGGCCGTCGCGGGCCGCTGCTGGTACTGGAGCGCGGTGACCGTCCAGTACCGCTACTACTGGACGGTGCGCGCACCGTCCGGTGAGTGGTCGCACGGTTGGCGGCCCCTGGGGCCGGGGACCGAGGCCGCGCTCGCCGACAAGGACCTGCGCGACGCCCTGCCGCTGCCGCGGCCCGGCGAGGCGGCGGAAGCACTGCGGGGACGGGTCACGAGCGGCGCACTGTCGGCGCCGGCGAGCGACGGGCGCGAACTGACCCTGCTGAGCCGGGTGTCCGCGGCCTTTCTGCCGGAACCCCTGGCGAAGGGCCTGGCCGCTCACACCGGAAGCACGGTCTCCGTCGTCGTGGCGCTCCCGGCCGCACTCGGCCATGTCCCGGTTGCGGCACTGCCCTTGACCGCGGGACGCGACGTTCGCGTCGTCGACATGGCCCGGGTGATACACGTACCCGCCTGGGCCGTGATCGGCCAGTGTCTGGCGCGGCCCGCAGGCCGGCTCGGGGCCCCCGGTGAACTGAAACTGGCCGTGCTCCGACCGGACCACGCCGAAGGCGACACCGAAGCGACCGAGGAAGCCCGAGCGGCGACGGGGGGCGGACCGGCCGGGCCCGGTGCGCGGTCCGCGGAGACGACGAAGCCCGTTCTGCAACCCCCGGCGCGTGCCCGGCGGGTCCTGCGCGGACCTGTCACCAAGGAGGAGCTCACCCGGGCGCTGCGGCAACTCGCCGCCCTGGACGAGCGTGACGGGCTGCTGTACCTCCTCGGCCATGTCGGCGTCGTGCCGGGCAATCCCTATCTGAGTGGGTTGCGCGTCGCCCCGACGCCAGGAGACGGCACGGAGCCGGGCGGTACGGCGATGCTGTCGATGGCGGACATGCTGGACAGGCCGGACGGGGGTCCCGGGACCGTGGACGAAACCGGCGTCAGCTGTCCTGTCCCCCGCAAGGTCCTGGCCGTCGGCTGTGCGAGCCTCGGACTGGAGCTGTCGCCTTCGGAGAAGGGGAAGGACCCGGTCCGCACGCCGGTGAGTGAGTGGCTGGGCCTCGGCTCCGCGCTCCTGCTCGCCGGCGCGGATCACGTCGTCTGCACGGTCTACCCGGTGCTCCACCCCTCGGCCCAGCTGGAGGCCGCGGCGCGGCTCCTGACACTCCGGCTCTGTGCGGGTACCGCCCCGCCGGATGCTCTGCGCGAGATGCAACTCGCCCACTTGGAACGGTGGCGTCGAGGAGCGGGCGGCAGGCCCTTCGTCTGGCAGGCCTTCGCCTACACAGGAGTGGGAGGCTGAGATGCGCCACCTGTGGCTGTTCGCCCGCTGGGCCCCGATGGTGGCCGGACTGTGCTGGTTCGGCCTGGGTTTCGGTGAGCCCTGGTACGTCACCGCCTGCCTGGCGGCCGCCGCGCTGGCACGGCCGTCGTTCTTCCTCCTGGGTGTGCCGGCGGCCGGGGCGGCCTGGCTCCTGGGGACACCGCTCTGGCTCGCACTCGCCGCCGCGTTCTACCGGCTGCTCTACGAGGTGCCGGTGTGGGGAATGACCTCGCGCTTCGTGACGCCGCCGGTACGCATGTTGCGGCTGAGCCCTCGCCTGACATGCGGACACGTCCGGGCTGAATTCGTGCGCCGCGCCGATACGGACATGCGAGAGGGCCGGGCTGCCTCTGCGCTCGACCGCTACCTGCGCGTCCTTGCGGACCACCCCGCCCCGTACACGGATCCGTGTGTACGAGTCCTTCTGACGCGCGCGGCCGAGGCGGCGGTGCGGTGCGGGTGCCCGCAGATCGCCGAGGAACTGGCGGCCGGTGCCCTCCACGCTCTGGGGACAGTGCCCCCGGAGCAGCTCGGCGTCGTCGCGGCTCGTGCGGGCGCTGTACGGGCGCAGGCCCTGGGCGAACTGGGTGACTGGGAGGGAGCGTCCGCCGCGCTGCGACGGGCGCAGAGCGTCGCGCACACGGACGGTTCCACCGACGAGCTGGTGCGGACCGCTGCGGTGGGAGTCCACTTCCACGACACCAGACCGGGCGCAACTCTGGACCAGGAACTGGACACCGGTGCGGGGCTGCTGACGGAGCAGCGGCTCAGTTCCGGCGACAGGCGCGTCCTGATAGCCCTGCACATGATCATCGGTGGGCGTCTGCTGGCATCCGGGCATCCTGGGGAAGCAGTGAAGGCGTATTGCCAGGGCGGGACGAGCAGCGGCGTCTACGAGAGGGTCGGGGGCGACGACTCGGCCCTGGAACGATGGCGCCACCGGATCGGACCGCGCTGGAGGGGCGCCCTCCGGCTGTGGCTGGCAACGGTCTGCGGGCAGATGCAGAGCCAGATCGCGAACGGGGAGAAGGCCGTCGGCCCGCTCCGCGGCGAGTACGAGCACTGGGTGGCCCTGGCCCCGTCGTTCGAGGACCCGCTGCTCACCGCGAGACTCACCGCGTACCAGGTGGCTCTGGACCCCGACGGTTCCGGCGATGCACGGACACCGGTCCGGCACCTGATGGAAAGCCGGTCGTTCGTCTTCGCCGACCGGGTGGCGCAGACCGGATGGGCCGCGCTGCACGCCGACCCGGGCGGCGAAGACGATCTGAGCTGGTGGACGCGGGCCGGTGACCGGGCTCGGCTGACGACGTCGTTGCACGAAGCGCAAGCTCACTTCGCACGGCTGAACGCCGCGTCCCCGCGCGTGTTCGGCGCGATGTACGCCAGGGTCACCAGGACCACGGAGGCGCTGGCGACGCTGCTGGGTGAACGGGCACCGGAGGGAGCCCCCGCGCCGGTGCGGCCTCCCCTGCCGGCCGCTGCCCCCGCGGCAAGGGAGGCCCAGGTGGCCACGGCTGTGACGCCTGAGTACCCGGCCCCGGCGCCCTCGTCCCCGCCGATGCCGGCCTCGACAGCCGCGGCGGCGCGAATAGGAGCTGTGCTGGCCGGGGCAGCGGTGCCCTCGGCGGTGTCTCCGCCGGTATCGCCCGCGGCCGCGGCGGCGCGAATCGGGGCCGTGCTGGGCGGGCAGGCACGGGAGGCTCCGTCGGCCATCGTCTCCCCGGAGTCCGTTGCGCGACCCGCCGGCTGGGCCCCGCTGCCCGGGGCATCTCCCTCCGGTCCTTCCCCACAGGGCAGGTTCGGGGCGCCGAGCTGGTTGCCCAGGGCCGAGGGCCTCATGGGCGGGCGCTCCTGGACGTTTCTGACGGCGGTCGCAGAGGCCCATCTGCTGGGACACAGCCACGTCGGCACCGAGCACCTGCTGTTGGCGGTCCTCGGCGACCCGCTCTGTGCTTCGCTGCTGGAGCCGTTCGGCGTCGGCCCGACAGCGGTCCGTCAGGCGGCAGCCGCCGTGCTGGCCCGGAACCCGCAGAGCACAGTCGGCACGACGCTGACCGGGCCGGCCGGCGAAGTCCTGCTGAGAGCCGGGGAGGAGGCCGCGCGCTGCGGTCGGGAAGAGCCCCGTCCGCTCCATCTCCTCTTCGCCCTGCTGCAGCAGAAGACCGGAACACCCGTGTCACTGCTCGCTGTCCTCGGCGTGGACCCGCAGGAGATCCTTGTCAGGACCGGCCACTGGCTGTACGCGGAACGCGCGGCGGTCATCGGCCCGCCAGAGCTCTGGCCCTACGGACTGCCCGACCCGCTGCCGTACACCGCCCGCGCCCGGGCCGTGCTCGTCGAGGCGGCTCGTCTGGCACGGTCCTCCGGTCCGGGGGGACTGCTGGGGCTTCGTGAACTCTCGGCCGCTGTCACGGCCCAGGACATCACCGTCCACCCGGCAGCCGGACAGCCGGTGCGCGTGACAGCCGGAGGCCGGCGCGTACTGCGCACGGCGGTGGCACGGGCACACGGCTCGGGTCACCTGGGAGTCGATCCTGAGGACCTGGTGTGGGCCGTGGAGAAAGCGGCATCCGGTGCGGGCGCCGATACCGAGGAGGAACACGCTGTCGGCCGATTCCCTCACTGGGATACCGCTGTGACGACCGCGCTGGACACGGCCGCGGCGACCGCCGAGGCCGACGGGTATCCGTACATCGGCCCCGAGCACCTTGTGGCTGCTCTGGACGCGGCACCGCCTTCGGCCTCAGGCGCGTCCCTGCCGTCGGCACCGTTGCCACTCACGCCCCTCAGCAAGCACGCGCTCGCGGTCGCCCGGGCGAGGGCATCGGCGCTGAAGCATCCGTTCTGTGGAGCGGACGACCTGCGGCATGCGCTGACGGAGGTCGGACTCCGTCCGATGCCCGGCCCCGGGACGAGACCGGCCACAACCCCTGCGCTGCTCACACCCGGCTTCGAGCGCGCGACACGATGGGCCCTGGAGCAGCAGGAGAAGGACAGCAGGGCGGCCGCGGCCCGGGCGAGCGTGGCAGGGCTCCGCCGGGCCCTGTGGCGGCGCACCGAGATCCTGCGCTTCCTCGCCATGGTCGATCCCGGTACGTACGAATCGCAGTTGGTTGCAGAAGTGGCAGCCACCGCGCATCAGCTGGGTGCCGGCCCAGCCCTGGAAGCCACCCTGCGGCAAGCGGTGTCCCTGGCCCGGGACATTCGCGCGCGTACCCCCGGCGCCGCAGGGCTGATCGCGTATGCCGAGGCATTGATCGAGATGGGGACCTGTCTCAGCCGGCTGGACAGGAAGGAGGCAGCGGCAGCGTACTTCGAGGAGGCCGCGGGGGCGCTGAGCGCAGGTGACGACGACACGGCCGACCGGCTCCGGGGCGTGGCCCTCTTCCAGTACGCCAAGTGCGCGGTCACAGCCACGCCTTCGGCGGCCGAGGCCATTCTGTCGGAGGCGGCGGGCCACTACCTGACGGCTGCGGCCGACGGCGGGCAGTCCCAGAGGACGGCCTTGGCCGAACCTGCGCTCTTCGTCATCGGCGCGCTCACCGACCTGAACGCCCCCGAGCGGGCTCTCGCGTTCGCCACCCGGACCCTGAGTGTGTCAGGCCTCGCGGTGCGGGACCTGATGGAGATCCACCTGAGGCGTGCGGACCTGCTCCGGCGCCTGCACAGGGATGACCTGGGGCTCGCCGACATGACCGCCGCCGTTCTGCTGGCACCGGACGACCCCTACCCGGTGATGCGCCGGGGCGTTCTGCTCACTCGCCTGCGGCGCATGGACGAGGCACTTTCGGACTTCATCCGTGCGTCGGACCTGGCACCGATGTACCCCGCTCCGAGACGCAGGCGCGGCCAGGCCCTGATCCGCATGGGCCGCTTCGCCGAAGCTCTCTCCGTGCTGGAGGACGCCACAACGGACTTGTCCGATCCCGAGCAGAGCGTCGAGGACCTGGTGGCCATCGCCGAAGCACTGCGCGGGTCGAGCAGGGCGCAGGAGTCTCTTCGTCCCGTGCGGGCGGCGTACGCGCAGGCGCCCGACTTTCCGTGGGTCCGGTATCAGTACGCCCTTTCGCTGCACATGACGGGCTCGGTCCGGCACAGCAGACTGCATCTGGGCGGAGCGATCAGAACGGAGACCGAGCAACTGCGCGGGCCGGCCGGGTCCAGCTCGGTCGCGGGGAGGCCGGCGGCGAACCTGACGGTCTACTTTGCCGCGCTGGGAGCCGCGCGTCAGTCCCGCACATGGCTGGCCACCGCGCTCGCGAGCATCCGCCACGCCTGGACCCTTGCCGACCTGAGGGAGGATCTGGAGGCGCTCTCCCGCACCATCCCCACGTCAGCGGCCCTGTGCGCGCAGCTTCTGCACATGGTTGACGCCGAGCGGACCGACTGACTGTCCGCCGCTGTTGAGGACCCGCGGCCGAGGACCGTACCGGGGACCGGGAACCGGTAGCGCAGGTTCATGCCGTTCGCCGGCCCGACCTGCCTTTCGCCGCGGTCACACGAGGTGGCCGTAGTCCGGCAGGGTCAGGCCGGTGTTGGCGGCGCGGCCTACGTCCGCCGTGAGGCGGGCCGGATCGCGCGGCGCTTCGTTGCGCGCGTCCAGCGTCGCCTGGGTGCGGGGGGCGACGACGCCTCCGCCCGAGGTGGCCAGGGCCTGGTTCATCTCCACGTGTGGGAGTGCAGGCCGTCGGCGCCGATCACCAGGTCGAAGGCGCGGTGGCCACCGCCGGCGAAGGTCACGTCCACCCGGTCCCCGCGGTCCTCCTCAGCTGCCCGGCGGCCGGACGATCGTGAACACCGCACCCTCGGGGTCGGCCACCGTGGCAAGCCTGCCGCTGGAGGCCTCCCGTGGTGGCTGCAGCACATGACCGCCGAGCTCCACCACCCGTGCCGCCGCCTCGTCGGTGTCGGCGACCTGGAAGTAGGTCATCCAGTGCGGACCGCGGTCACGCGGCAGGCCATGGCCCACGCCGTGCAGGGCGGCCACCGGGCGGCCCTGGAGGTGCAGCGTCTGGTAGTCGAAGTCGGCCGAGACGACAGCCTCGGTCTCGAACCCGAACACGGCCTGGTAGAACTTCGCGACCGACGCGGTCTCTCTGGTCACCAACTCGTTCCACACGGGGGTGCCCGGAGTGCCCGCGAGGGCGGTGCCGAGGTGCTCGGCGGCCTGCCAGACGCCGAAGACCGCCCCGCCGGGGTCGGACGCGAGCAGGAGGCGGCCGGCGGCCCCCGCCTCGATGGGCCCGACGGCCACCGTCCCGCCGCAGGAACGGATCGCCTCCGCCGTGACGTCCGCGTCCTCGGAGGCGAGATAGGTCGTCCAGGCGATCGGGAGGTGCCGGTCGGGGGGCAGTTGGCCGATGCCCGCGACCTCCTTGCCGCACAGCAGCGCGCGGACGTACGGCCCCAACTCGTCGGGCCCCGGCTGGAACTCCCAGCCGAACAGCCTGCTGTAGAACTCCTGGGTCGCGGTCAGGCCGTGCACGATCAGACTCACCCAGCACGGCGCTCCGGGCGTGCGCCGGGCGGCAGCCTCGGTCATCTTCTTCTCTCTCCTCGTACCATCGGGTCGCCGTACGGGGGGACGGGGCCTGCACGGCGTCCAGCGGTACGGATACGGGTGCGTACGCTCCGTGCAGATGCTCGCACCACTCAGGCTCCGAGGCACCCCGGCCGCGCCGCGTTTTCCGGCTCACCCTCACACCGATGACCGATTTGATGCGGTACATCCATTTCGGTACGGCCTCCCCCCGGGTGGCCCCTGCGCGAAGATGGCACCCATGAAGCCCATCATCACCGCATCCGAATACATGAGCGAGTCGGCGGGGTCGCGTCCGCCGGTGCTCCTGGACATCCGCTGGCAGCTCGGCGGGCCGAACGGCCGCGCCGACTACGAGGCCGGGCACCTTCCCGGCGCGGTGTTCGTCGACCTCGACTCCGAGCTCGCCGGTCCGGCGGGCAGCGGCGGCCGTCACCCCCTCCCGTCCCCGGAGGCGTTCGGGGCGGTCATGCGGCGCGCGGGGGTCGGCCGCGAGACTCCGGTGGTGGTCTACGACGGAGGCCAGGGATGGGCGGCCGCCCGCGCCTGGTGGCTGCTGCGGTGGACCGGGCACCCCGATGTCCGTGTGCTGGACGGTGGTCTCGCCGCGTGGACGGGGGAGCTCACCACGGACGTCCCGAGGCCCGCCGAGGGCGACTTCCGGCCGGAGCCGGGCGCGCTCGGCCTCCTGGACGCGGACGCTGCCGCGGAGCTGGCGCGCTCCGGTCTGCTGCTCGACGCGCGGGCCGCGGAGCGCTACCGGGGGGACGTCGAGCCGATCGACCGCGTCGGCGGCCACATCCCCGGTGCGGTGTCCGCCCCGACCACGCAGAACGTCGATCAGGACGGGCGCTTCCTGCCCGCCGGCTCGCTGGCTTCCCGGTTCGCGGCGCTGGGGGCCGACGGCTCCAGCCGCGTCGGTGTCTACTGCGGCTCCGGCGTCTCGGGTGCCCACGAGGTCCTGGCCCTGGAGCTCGCCGGACACCGGGCGTCCCTGTACGCCGGATCCTGGTCGGAGTGGTCCTCGGACGAGTCCCGTCCCGTCGCCACCGGGCCGGACCCCGCCTGACGCGTACGGCCCCGGCGCGGGCATGAGGAGGGCCGTCGCGACTGTGCCCCGCCCCCACACGGCATGAGGAGGGCCCGTACGCGCTGCGTACGGGCCCTCCTCATGCCACGGGCGTACGGCCCGTCCTCAGTCCTGCTTCTTCCTGCGTGTGCCGAAGACGATCTCGTCCCAGCTCGGCACCGCCGCACGGCGTCCCGGGCGGACACCGTCCGCCTCGGCCTGGCGGTCCGTCGTCCCGGTCAGCCGGTCGCGGTGACCCGCCACCGCGCGAGGCATCAGCACGTCGGCGTAGGCGGACCCCGCCCCGGCGGACGCCGCCGCGGCCGGAGGCTCGTCCGCTTCCGGCTCCTGCTGGGCCGCAGGCTCGAGCGCGGGCGGTTCGGGCTGGGAGGGCCGCTCCGGGACGACCATGTCGCCACGGAAGCTCGGCACCGCCTCCAGGAGGCTGGTCAGCGAGTCGCGCTCGCCGGCGGACACACCGCGCTCCTCCGGCTCCGCGGCCGAGGGGACGGGGCGCTCGATCTGGCGGTCCAGCGCACGGTCCAGCGGCCGGTCGCGCGGCAGCCGTGCGATCCGGGGCACGAACGGGAAGCTGGGCTCCGGGGCGGCGACGTCATCGGTCTCGCCGATGAGCGAGCGCGCCTCCTCGTCCACGGCCTGGACCAGCCGGCGCGGCGGGTCGTAGGTCCAGCTCGCGGAGTGCGGCTCACCCGCGACGCGGTAGACGAGCAGGACCTCCCAGGTGCCGTCGTCGCGGCGCCACGAGTCCCACTGGACGGTCTCCCTGTCGGCGCCGCGCAGCAGCAGCCGCTCCTGCACCGCCTCGCCGAGCTGGGGGCCGGTGTTCTCGCCGGGGCGTCGCACCGGAGTTTTCCGGGCGCGCTCGGCCATGAACGCGCGCTCCGCGAGCACGGGGCCCTCGAAGCGGCGGACCCGGTCCACCGGGATGCCGGCGAACTGGGCGACCTCCTCGGCGGAGGCGCCGGCTCGTATGCGCGCCTGGATGTCGCGCGGGCGGAGATGGCTCTCCACCTCGATCTCGATCTGGCCGAGCCGGGCGCGGTCATTGCGCACGGCGGCACGCAGCCGCTCATCGATCGGAAGCGTGTACTCCGTGCTGTCCGCAGCCTTGAGCACCAGTCGTGTGCCGTCGTTTGAGACGGCCACGACACGCAGTTCGGGCATGGGAACCTCCCGGGTGGTGCCTGCCGACGTCACGTGCGTCGCTGCTTCCGCTAGTCGAGTGTGACCTGCCCGGGTTCGGCCTGCCACAACCTTGCCAAGTTACCCGGCGTGTCGGGCCTTGGCCCTGGACGCCACGATGGCACGGTTACCTGTTTGCGACGCGGAGCGACCGGATGGTCGCTCCATGTAGCAGGCGCCCGTGCGATGCCGCGGCGCCGCCGGTTCGGGTGCCGCCTTCGGCCCCCTCCCGCAGGTCCCGGATACCCATGTGGGAGTCCGGCCCCAGGGCTCGCCACAGTACTCCATTCGGGCCACGTGGGTGGACCGGCGCGCCGCCGAAGTTCTCGGCGGGCACGGGAGTTGGGTTACCCCGTCTTCCGTGGTTTGCGCCCGATGCGTGTGCTGCTTCACAAAATCTCCAGAAACGGAACTATCTGATTCGCTCAAATGTCCTTTCCTGGTGCAAGGTGGGGTAGTTGTCGAGCAGGGGCTGATCATGGTTCAGAAGCCGCAGATTGATGCGGAACGCAAGGAAAGGCGCATAGATCTGAGCCTGCCGCAGGTCGCCGGCAGCGCCGTCGCGGCGGTCGCGGCGGCGGTGATGGCCTCACAGCTCGGTGTCTACGGGACGATCGCCGGCGCCGGCGTGATGAGCGTGGTCGCCACCTGCGGGGGATCCGTCTTCCAGCACTTCTTCCGCCGCACCGGGGAGCAGATCCGCGAAGTCACCGTCCAGGTGAAGCATCCGGCGGGCCGTCAGGTGACCGTACGAACCCGGGAGACATCGCCCGCGCCGCGGGGGCCGGAGGACGACGCGACGAGGGCCCTGCGCACGGTGGGGGCCGAAGCGGACCGCACCACGGTGCTGCGGCAGGCCCGGCCCGGCGGTGCGGACCCCGGCCCGGACCGCACCACCCTCCTGCCGCAGGTCTCGGCCGCAGGCGTCGACCCCGGCTCGGACCGCACCACCCTCCTGCGGCAGGTCGGGTCCGCGGGCGTCGACCCCGGCGGCGCGCTCCCGGGTGACGCCCTCACGGACGAGTCCTACTCCGACGCACGCACGCACGGCACCCGTGTCCGTGGCTGGAAGCGTTCGGTCCTCGCCGCCACGGGGGTCTTCGTCCTCTCCATGGCCGGTATCACGGTGTACGAAATGGTCTCCGGCCATGATCTGGGGGGCAACGGAGGAACGACGATCGGCTCCGTCGTGAGCGGGGAGCGCCACGGGGGCACCACCTCGCCGTCGCCCTCGTCCGGCACGGGCCAGGACGACGACGGGGACGACGAACGCGACGGCGGCGTGCCGGACGGCGACGGGTCGACGACGCCCGGGACCGGACCGGACGACGGCCGGAGCGCTCTTCCCGACCCCTCCGCCGGCGACGGTTCCGCCACCGGTCCCACCCCCACGCCTTCGGCGTCGGGCGGGACCACCACCGCGGAACCCTCCGCCCCGGCGACGCCGGACGCCGACGGCACCACTCCCGCGGCACCGGATCCCACCGGGGCGGACGGTGCCCCGGACCAGCAGGACGAGGGCGCGACCGGGACGGGCACGGACGGGTGATCCGGGCAGCCCGTCCCGCCGCGCCCGGTCAGTCGCCGAGCACGCGACGCAGATAGTCGTTGGCGAACAGCCGGTCCGGGTCGAGCCGGTCGCGTACGGCGGTGAACTCGCCGAACCTGGGGTAGGCCCCGGCGAGGTAGCCGGAGTCCCGGGTGTGGATCTTGCCCCAGTGCGGGCGGCCCTCGTATCCCGTCATGATCCGCTCGACCGCTGTGAAGTACGCCTGGTAGGGCGTGCCCCGGTACATGTGCACCGCGATGTAGGCGCTCTCCCGGCCCGAGGCCGTGGAGAGCGCGATGTCGTCCGCGGGCGCCGTGCGGACCTCGACAGGGAAGCTGATCCGCAGCGGCGAGCGTTCCACCATGGCCTTGAGCTCGCGCAGTGCCCCGACGGCCGCCTCGCGGGGCAGGGCGTACTCCATCTCGACGAAGCGCACCCGCCTGGGGCTGGTGAACACCTTGTACGGGATGTCGGTGTACGTGCGGGCCGACAGGGCGCGGCTGGAGATCCGCGCGATGGCGGGGATGGCCCCGGGGACCGCCCGGCCGACCGAGCAGGCGACCTGGAAGATCCCGTTGGAGAGGAGTTCGTCCTCGATCCATCCGCTGACCCGCCCGGGCGGATCGGCGGGACCCGCGCTGCGGTTGTTGCGCTTGGTGTTGCAGTTGCCGGTGTGCGGGAACCAGTAGAACTCGAAGTGTTCGTTCTCCGCGACGAGCTGATCGAAGTCGGCCGTGACGCGGTCGAAGGGCATCGGTTCCTCACGGGCGGTGAGGTGGAAGACGGGTTCCACCGCGAACGTGACGGCGGTGACCACGCCCAGCGCGCCGAGACCGATCCGGGCCGCCGCGAAGACGTCCGGGTGCTCGTCGGGCGAGCAGCGCAGCACCGTGCCGTCGGCCGTGACCAGTTCCAGCGCGCGGATCTGGGCGGCGATCGACGCCGAGTCGCGGCCGGTTCCGTGCGTACCCGTGGAGGTGGCCCCGGCGACCGTCTGCTCCATGATGTCGCCCATGTTGGTGAGGGAGAGCCCCTCACGGGCGAGCGCTGCGTTCAGGCGCTTCAGCGGAGTGC
Source organism: Streptomyces sp. NPDC057287 (assembly GCF_042667905.1). NCBI lineage: Bacteria > Bacillati > Actinomycetota > Actinomycetes > Kitasatosporales > Streptomycetaceae > Streptomyces > Streptomyces sp. NPDC057287. The sequence goes on from NZ_JBHUYV010000015.1 coordinate 137,563, forward strand.
CGGCCTCCACCGTCACGGTCATCGCCGCACGGTCGATGCCGCGGATGCCGGTGAGCAGGTCCGGGCGTATGAGGACCCCGTCGGTGGCCGCGGTCGCGGTGAACGAATGACCGGTGCCGACGGGCTTGACCGTCAGACCGTCCTCGGACGCCCTGCGCAGCACCTGGGCGAGCTCGTCGACGGAGGCCGGGGACGCCACGCGTGCCGGCCGGGCGGTGACATTGCCCGCCCAGTTACGCCACGTGCTCGCCGTCCGTGCGTAGGTGTCGGTCATCTTCCCCGCGCCCTCCCGTAGGAACCGGCTCCGCGAGCCGGCGATACCCCAGGAACGCCACCGCGGCCGCGAGCGCTCCCGCCACGGCGGGCACCGCGTACCCCGCCGCCGCCCCGGAGGCGTCGACCACCCAGCCTGCGGCGGAGGAGCCGAGCGCCACCCCGACCGCGAGTCCGGTACTGGTCCAGGTCATGCCCTCGGTGAGCTGGGTGCGCGGTACGTGCTGTTCGACGAGAGCCATCGTGGTGACCATCGTCGGTGCGATGGAGAGGCCCGCGACAAAGAGCGCCACGGCCAGGAACGGCAGGCTCCCGGCCAGTTGGAGGGGGATCATACTCACGGCCATGGCGCACACTCCCACCAGCCACCTGGTGGAGGGCCTTCCCTTCAGGTGCAGCAGGCCGAAGACCGCCCCCGCGAGACACGATCCCAGGGCGTAGACGGCGAGCACGAGACTGGCCGCGGCCTTGTGGCCGCGCTCCTCGGCGAACGCCACCGTCACCACGTCCACCGCACCGAAGACCGCCCCTGTGGCGACGAACGTGACCACCAGCACCTGGAGGCCGGTCGAACGCAGGGCCGATCCGCCCGTGTGGTGCTCCTTCGGGTGCGGCACGGGCTCGGTCGCCCTCTGGGCCGTCAGCCAGAACACGCCCACCACCAGGAACACGCCGGCCAGCAGAGGACCCGCCTCCGGGAACCACGCGGTGGACAGACCGATGGAGACGATGGGGCCGAAGATGAAGCACACCTCGTCGACGATCGACTCCCAGGAGTACGCGGTGTGCAGCTGACGCCCCGTGCCCCGGTAGATCTCGGCCCAGCGGGCCCGGACCATCGAACCCACGCTCGGGACGCAGCCGGCACCGGCGGCGAAGACGAACAGGGTCCAGTCGGGCAGCCGCTGCTGGGCGCAGACCAGCAGCCCGGCGACCGACGCGGCGGCGAACAGGGTGACGGGACGCAGTACCCTGCGCTGCCCGTGACGGTCGACCAGCCGTGACACCTGCGGACCCATGACGGCCGCCGCCATGGCGAGCGTCGCGGAGAGCGCGCCCGCCAGCCCGTACCGGCCGGTGAGCTGGGAGATCATCGTCACCACGCCGATCCCCATCATGGACAGCGGCATCCGGCCGAAGAATCCGGCGGCGGAGAAGTTCCGGGTTCCCGGGGCGGCGAAGATGGCGCGGTAGGGGCTGGGCATGGGGGGAGCTCCGGGGAAGCCTGTCAGGTGTGCGGGGGGCTGACACAGCTTACGGCGGCGGCGTGCCCCGCCGGACCCGCCGACGGCGGTCGCCGCGCTGTCGGAGGCGGGTGGCAGGATCGGGTGCATGTCCGATCTGCGCGATCCCGCTCCCTACGACGCTCTGCTGCTGCTCTCCTTCGGCGGTCCCGAAGGCCCGGACGACGTGGTCCCGTTCCTGGCGAACGTGACGCGTGGCCGGGGCATCCCGGAGGAACGGCTCAAGGAGGTCGGCAAGCACTACTTCCTCTTCGGGGGCGTGAGCCCGATCAACGCGCAGAACAGGGCGCTGCTCGACGCCCTGCGCAAGGACTTCGCCGAGCACGGCCTCGCGCTGCCGGTGCACTGGGGCAACCGCAACTGGGCCCCCTACCTCACCGACACCCTCCGGGAGATGGTCACCGACGGCCACCGCCGGATCGCCGTGCTCGCCACCAGCGCCTACGCCTCGTACTCCGGCTGCCGCCAGTACCGCGAGAACCTCGCGGAGTCGTTGTCCGCACTGGAGTCCGAAGGGCTCCCGGTACCCCGCGTCGACAAACTGCGGCACTACTTCAACCACCCCGGCTTCGTCCGTCCGATGGTGGACGGTGTGCTGGCCTCGCTGGCCGATCTCCCCGAGGACGTCAGGGCGGGCGCGCACCTCGCCTTCACCACGCACTCCATCCCCACCTCGGCGGCCGACGCCTCCGGGCCCGCGGAGACCCACGGCGACGGCGGTTCCTACGTCGCCGAGCACCTGGACGTCGCCCGGCTGATCACCGAGGCGGTGCGCGAGGAGACGGGCGTCGAGCACCCGTGGCAGCTCGTCTACCAGTCGCGCAGCGGCGCCCCGCACATCCCGTGGCTCGAGCCCGACATCTGCGACCACCTGGAGACGCTCCACGGCGACGGCGTCCCCGCGGTGGTCATGGCCCCGATCGGCTTCGTGTCGGACCACATGGAGGTGCTGTACGACCTCGACACGGAGGCCACCGCCAAGGCCGCCGAGCTCGGGCTGCCCGTACGCCGCTCCGCGACGGTGGGCGCCGACCCCCGCTTCGCCGCCGCGGTGCGTGAGCTCGTCCTGGAGCGTGCGGCCGCCGAACAGGACCGTCCCGTCGCGCCGTGCGCCCTGGGTACCCTCGGCGCCTCCCACGACCTCTGCCCCGTCGGCTGCTGCCCCGCCAGGGTCCTCAAGCCGGCGGCCGCCGGGGCCGACAGCCCCTTCTAGCCACCGACCGCCCGCTTCCCCCGCCGCGCGGGGACCGGCACGCCCGTCCGGGCCCCGCGACACCACGTCTGGAGCGCTGTGACCGACCCACTCCTGTCCGAACTGCTCGACCTCGCCCTGGAGGCCGCCCGCAGGGCCGGCGCGCTGCTGCGCGACGGCCGCCCCGCCGACCTCGGGGTGGCGGCGACGAAGTCCAGCCCGATCGACGTGGTCACCGAGATGGACATCCGCGCGGAGAAGCTGATCACCGGCTACCTCTCCGAACACCGCCCCGCCGACGGATTCCTCGGCGAGGAGGGCGCGAGCGCCGAGGGCACCAGCGGCATCCGGTGGGTCATCGACCCGCTCGACGGCACGGTGAACTACCTCTACTCCCTCCCCACCTGGTCCGTCTCCGTCGCCGCCGAGCGCGACGGGGAACGGATCGTGGGCGTGGTCGAGGTCCCGATGCGGCGCGAGACGTTCCACGCGGTGCTCGGCGGCGGCGCGTACGGGAACGGGGACCGGCTGCGCTGCCGCCCCACGGCCCCCCTCGACCGGGCCCTGGTGTCGACCGGCTTCAACTACGTCACCGAGGTACGCACCCATCAGGCGGCCGTGGCCCAGCAGCTGATCCCGCAGCTGCGGGACATCCGGCGCGGGGGATCCGCGGCCGTCGACCTCTGTGACGTCGCGGCCGGCCGGCTCGACGGCTACTACGAGCGCGGGCTGCACCCGTGGGACGTCGCGGCGGGGGACCTCATCGCCAGGGAGGCGGGCGCCCTCACCGGAGGCAGGCCGGGACGGCCCGCGGACGGAGACCTGACGGTCGCGGCCACTCCCGGCGTGTTCGAGCCGCTGCAGGCACTCCTCGAGGGACTGGGAGCCTGGCACGACTGACGCATGACATTCCTGAGCCCGTTGCGAGGCTCAGGAAGGGCGTACCGGCACGAGAGGGCCCCGGGGCAGCCATGGCGGCTTCCGGGGCCCTCTCGTGGCGGCTCAGAGGCTTGTGGCGCCGATTTCCACGCCGTGCTCGGCGGCGAGGCGGTGCAGGTCGTCAAGCTCTCCCTGCTCGACGTCCGCGAGGAAGTCGTCGCCCGTCTCGCGAGCCATGGTGAGGTCGGACTCGGTGGTTTTGATTCGTTGCAGCAGACCTGCGGTGAAAGCGTCCATGAAGCGCCCCCTCATCGTGGGTCGGTGGCACGGGGGTGTGCCCGGTGGTCCTCCGGTCTGCGGGCCGGAGTGCGGGTGATCACGCAGTCCCTCTGGAAGCAGGACGGGCTGTGGTACGCCACATGCAGGGCGTGATCGCGGGGTGTGAGGTCGTACTCCCCGTGCCGGGCCTGCGAGAAACCTCAACTGGCATATGAATCCGATCAATTCCCCGTGGGCCCGGCCGGTGGGGCGTCGTCTTACCGCCGGTTTATGCGCGTTACGGGCAGGATGGACGCGCACAGTCGGTGCCGCTGACGTGCGGCGAGCGGCCGGATCGAGGGCCGCTCGCCGTTTTTTCGGGAAACTAGGGAAGGACTGCGCCGTGCGCGTACTCGTCGTCGAGGACGAGCAGCTGCTCGCCGATGCGGTGGCCACCGGTCTGCGCCGGGAGGCCATGGCCGTCGACGTCGTCTACGACGGAGGGGCGGCCCTGGAGCGCGTCGGGGTCAACGACTACGACGTCGTCGTGCTCGACCGGGACCTCCCGGTGGTTCACGGTGACGACGTCTGCCGCAAGATCGTCGAGCTCGGGATGCCCACCCGGGTGCTGATGCTCACCGCGTCCGGTGACGTCAGCGACCGGGTCGAGGGCCTTGAGCTCGGCGCGGACGACTACCTGCCCAAGCCCTTCGCCTTCAGCGAGCTGACGGCGCGGGTGCGCGCCCTGGGGCGCCGCACCACCGTCGCCCTGCCACCCGTGCTGGAGCGGGCCGGGATCAAGCTCGACCCCAACCGCCGTGAGGTCTTCCGTGACGAGCAGGAGATCCAGCTCGCCCCGAAGGAATTCGCCGTCCTGGAGGTCCTGATGCGCAGCGAGGGCGCGGTCGTCTCGGCCGAGCAGCTGCTGGAGAAGGCCTGGGACGAGAACACCGACCCCTTCACCAACGTGGTGCGGGTGACGGTCATGACCCTGCGGCGCAAGCTCGGCGAGCCCCCCGTCATCGTCACCGTCCCCGGCTCCGGATACCGGATCTGAGGGCGTGATGGCAGCCTCCCCCGCGCCAATGAAGGCGCCTCCGAAGCCGACCTGGGAACCCAAGGCGCAGGAGTCGCCGTATCCCTGGCTGCGGCCGACCATCCGGATACGGCTCACGCTCCTGTACGGCGGGATGTTCCTGATCGCGGGCATCCTGCTGCTGTCGATCATCTACATGCTGGCCGCCCAGGCCCTGAACGTGGGCAGCGACCTGCCCTTCCAGGTCGTGAACGGGCAGGTCACGAGCGAGGTGTGCGACCTGCCGACGAAGGCGAGCCCCGACACCTTCAACGCGGCGATGAACGCCTGCGTCAACCGTCAGCGCGAGCACGCGCTCGACTCCCTGCTGAACAGGTCGCTGCTCGCCCTGGTCGGCCTCAGCGTCATCGCGTTCGCCTTCGGGTACGCCATGGCGGGCCGCGTCCTGTCGCCGCTCGGCCGGATCACCCGCACCGCCCGGCGGGTGGTCGGCACGGACCTGACCCGGCGGATCGAGCTGGACGGCCCGGACGACGAGCTCAAGGAGCTCGCGGACACCTTCGACGAGATGCTGGACCGGCTGGAACGGGCCTTCACCGCCCAGCAGCGGTTCGTGGGCAACGCCTCGCACGAGCTGCGCACACCCCTCGCGATCAACCGCACGCTGCTCGAGGTCCACCTCTCCGACCCGGAGGCGCCGCCGGAGCTCCACCAGCTGGGCAGGACGCTCCTGGCCACCAACGAGCGCAGTGAACAGCTGGTCGAGGGGTTGCTGCTGCTGGCCCGCAGCGACAACCAGATCATCGAGCGCAAGCCCGTGGACATGGCCGAGGTCGCCGACCGCGCCATCGACCAGACCAGGGCCGAGGCCGCCGCGAAGGGGGTCGAGGTCCGCGGTGAGCGCGCCCAGGCCGTCGTCCAGGGCAACGGGGTCCTCCTGGAGCGCATCGCGCTCAACCTCGTGCAGAACGCCGTGCGCTACAACGTGGCGGAGGGCGGCTGGGTGGAGGTCACCACGGAGCTCCAGCACGGGCAGGCGCTCCTGGCCGTCTCGAACACCGGGCCCGTCGTGCCGGCGTACGAGATCGACAACCTCTTCGAGCCCTTCAGGCGGCTGCGCACGGAGCGCACGGGCAGCGACAAGGGGGTCGGGCTCGGCCTGTCGATCGCGCGATCCGTCGCGCGGGCCCACGGAGGCCGTATCATCGCGGAGCCCCGCGAGGGCGGTGGTCTCGTGATGCGCGTCACCCTGCCGGTCTGAGAGGCTTCACGGTGTGAGGCCGCATTGGATGGCTCTGTTCGCTTTGGGCGGAATTTTTGAACCGTGTTTCCGTTCTGTCCCTGTGTGATCGATCACAGAAGCGAATTTCGGTCCCTCTACTCTCCGTGATCACATCTCCGCCCGAAAGCCTGGAAACGTCCGGGTTTCCGGGGGGCGGTATCACGGGAAGTACACGGGGTGGCGCCCGTGAACTGCACCAATCGGACCGTGTACGGTCCCCATCGCCACCCAAGCTGATCGCTCACGAGAGATCCGGTTGGGTGTCGATTGAGTAACAGACCTTGATGTGAGGCAAAATCTCCGCCTCAGGTCGGGCACAAGTCCGGCCTCTCACGCGTTACGGCGCTGAGACACCGCAGACACCCAAGAGGGGGAGAGCGACATGGCAACGGATTACGACACCCCACGCAAGACCGACGACGACGTGGACCAGGACAGCCTCGAAGAGCTCAAGGCTCGTCGGAGCGACAAGACGGCATCCGCCGTCGACGTCGACGAGTTCGACGCGGCAGAGGGACTGGAGCTGCCCGGCGCAGACCTGTCCAACGAAGAGCTGGCCGTACGGGTCCTGCCCAAGCAGGCCGATGAGTTCACCTGCATGAGCTGCTTCCTCGTGCACCACCGCAGCCAGCTGGCACGCGAGAAGAACGGCCAGCCCATCTGCCGCGACTGCGACTGAGGCCGGCCGGCCGTGGCAGGCGACACACCGTTCCGGAAGCGGCGCTTGCGGCGCACGAAGTCGTCGGAGGCACATCAGGGCGGCACAGGCCCGGCAGAGGGCGAGAACCCCACTGCCGAGCACCGGGCCGCCCTGCCTGCCTCTCCCGGCACACCTGACGACGAGCGGGGCCGTCCGGCCTCGCTCGAAGCGGTAGGGGCGGCCGACGCGCCTTCCGGGCAGGACGGAGCGGAGCCCTCCCCGAGGGGATCCGGCCGTCTGCACACACTGAAACGAGGCGTACGCAAGAGCCGCGAGAGCGCGGTGTCCGCAGCCGGCCTGGTCGCCGACCGCATCATCGACACGGCTCCCCGTGTCCCGGTCCGGGACCTCGCCACCCTGCGCAGGCAGTTCCCGGGGCTCGGCCCCGAAGAGCTCGCCGACAAGCTCGTCGCGGGAGCCTGCAAGGCCACCGCGGCCGTCGGCGCGGGCATCGGGGCGGCTGCGATGATGCCCGTACCGCCCGCCATGCTCGCAGAGCTGGCCGCCGAGATCACCGGAGTGGCAGCCGTCGAGATGAAGCTCGTCGCCGAGCTCCACGAGGTCTACGGCCGGCGTCCGCCGGGCAACCTCGGCCAGCGCAGCACCGCGTATCTGACGTCGTGGACGGAGGAACGCGGCATCGACGTCTCCCGCCCCACCACGCTCAACGCGGCGCTGGGCGGACAGATGAAGCGCGAGCTGCGCCAGCAGATCATGAAGCGCATGGTGCGCGACCTGCCGAATCTCATCCCGTTCATGGTCGGTGCCGCCGTCGGCGCACTGATGAACCGGCGGGACACCAGGAAGCTCGCCGACCGGGTCAGGAGCGACCTGCGGCGCCACCAGGTCCCCTGGGACCGTCTCCCGGCGCTTCCCCCGCTGGAGCAGCCCGCACGGCCCGCGGAGGAGCTCCCCGAAGGCCTGGACGACCCGGGCCGCTGACCCCCGGGGTGCGCATCAGGGCCCTGCGGGCGGGTGCCGGCCCCTCGGGCAGGCCGGGCCCCTCATGCGAACCGGGCCCCTCAGGCGGGTACGGGCGCGAGCGCCGCCACCAGAGCCTGCGGCTCCCGGGTCGACAGATAGAGGTACGGCGTCGGGTCGGCCGGATCCGTGACCTTCACCCGCACCGCCGTCGGGATGTAGCTGCGCAGCAGCATGAACGCGCGGGTGTCCGCCCTGTACGAGCGCCAGGCGCGCGCCTCCTCCCCGTCCAGCACCTCGGCGTCGCCGAGCGCCTCCAGCGGGATCCGGGCATCGCCCGCGACGAGTGCGCCGGCCACGACCCGGATGCGCGCCGAGCCGTACGAGCTCACGCCCGCGCACGCCGCGGCCGCGCCGCCCACCAGGCCGCCGAGCATGGGCAGGGCGCCGAGCGGCAGGAGCATCAGCGCACAGGCGACGCCGATCCCGAAAGCGATGAGCCACCACGAACGGGGTGCGGTGAGACGTTCGTCGAAGGGGGGTGCGGAAGGCTGCATGAAAGCAAGCTTGGCACGGCGCGCCCCGCGGTCGGCCGCGCGGGTAAGGTCTGCGCCTGTGAGTGGAACATCTGCACGTCTGACACCCCCGGCCGGCGCGGTGAAGCCCGTCCGCCATCCCGACGCCCCGGCGCCCGGCGAGATCCTCGGCTCCCACTACGAACACTGTTTCGGCTGTGGTGGGGGACAGGCGCACGGACTGCACCTCCGCGCGACGGCCGGAGAGGGCGTGAGCGTCACCGCCGAGTTCACCGTGAAGCCCGCCCATCAGGGAGCCCCGGGACTGGCGCACGGCGGAGTCCTGGCCACGGCCATGGACGAGGCGCTCGGCGCCCTGAGCTGGCTGCTGCGGGTCATCGCGGTGACCGGACGGCTGGAGACCGACTACGTCCTGCCGGTTCCGGTCGACACCGTGCTCTTCCTGGAGGCCGAGGTCACCGCCGTCCACGGCCGGAAGATCTACTGCCGCGCGACAGGACGGACCGGCGGCCCCGAGGGACCCGTCGCGGTCCGTGCGGAGGCCCTCTTCATCGAGGTCAAGGTGGACCACTTCATCGACAACGGCCGGCCGGAGGAGATCCGGGCGGCCATGTCCGACCCGGACCAGGTCCGTCGTGCACGCGCCTTCGAGGTGAACCCCTGATGCGCCGGCCCGTCGACGTACTCATCCGCCGGGTCGACCCGGACGTGCCGATTCCGGCCTACGGACACCCGGGCGACGCCGGTGCCGATCTGGTCACCACAGAGGCGGCCGAACTCGCCCCCGGCGAACGGGCGGTGCTGCCCACCGGGGTGTCGATCGCGCTGCCCGACGGCTACGCGGCCTTCGTGCACCCCCGTTCGGGCCTCGCGGCCCGCTGCGGAGTGGCCCTCGTGAACGCCCCAGGGACGGTCGATGCCGGGTACCGTGGGGAGATCAAGGTCATCGTGGTCAATCTCGACCCACGCGAGACCGTGAAGTTCGAACGGTTCGACCGGATTGCCCAACTGGTCGTCCAGCAGGTCGAGAAGGTGCGTTTCCACGAGGTGACGGAGCTTCCCGGCTCGGCGCGGGCCGAGGGGGGCTTCGGATCCACCGGCGGTCATGCCGCTGTGGACGGCGTCACGGGCGGTAACACCCAGGGTGGGAACAGCTACGCTTCGGTCGTATCCGACCGGGAAGGACATTGACGTGTTCGGACGTCGCAAGAACAGTGGTTCCGCCAAGGACACGGCGGACGAAGCGCGCGAGGCCGAGCAGGTCGCCGACGAGCTCGACGACACCGGGGCCGCGAGCGGCTCGCGCCGCACGAATCTTCCTCCCGCCCCCCGTCCCGACGGGCCGTGGGACATCTCCGAGACCTCCCAGCCCGGTGAGGGCAGGGTGGACCTGGGCGGCATCTTCGTGCCCGGGGTCGAGGGCATGGAGCTCCGGGTGGAGGTCGCCGGTGACGCCATCGTCGCCGCCACCGTCGTGCTGCGCGACAGCGCGGTCCAGCTGCAGGCCTTCGCCGCTCCCAAGAAGGAGGGCATCTGGGGCGAGGTGCGCGAGGAGATCGCCTCGGGCATCACCCAGCAGGGCGGGATCATCGACGAGGTCGAGGGCCCGCTGGGCTGGGAGCTGCGCGCCCAGGTCCCCGTACAGCTCCCGGACGGGAAGAACGGCGTACAGCTGGTGCGCTTCGTCGGGGTCGACGGTCCGCGCTGGTTCCTGCGCGGAGTGATCTCCGGACAGGGCGCGGTGCAGCCGGAGGCCGCCGGGCTGCTGGAGACCATCTTCCGGGACACCGTCGTGGTCCGCGGTGAGGGCCCGATGGCCCCGCGCGACCCGATCGTCCTGAAGCTTCCCGACGACGCGCAGATGGTGCCCGAGGGCGTGCAGCAGGAGGACCAGGAGAGCTCGAAGTTCTCCGGCGGGATGGGCCAGCTGCAGCGCGGGCCCGAAATCACCGAGGTGCGCTGACCGCACCCCAGCTCGTCGCAGTGCCGGTGGGCCGCATCCCGGGGAGGGGATGCGGCCCACCGGCCTTTCCATTGCCTGACCGGGTGCCGCACGCACATACTGGCGGCTGCCGAGGGAGCGGTACGCACGACGGCGTACGCACGGGGGAGAACGATGACACGGAGCACCGACGGCCGGGCCGGTACGGTCCTGGCCGACAGCCCTGCCGACGGTCCGATGGTGCGGATCGAGGACCTGCACCGGTCGTACGGGACCGGCGCGGCGGCCGTGCACGCCCTGCGCGGCGTCTCCTTCGAGATCCCGCGCGGAGAGCTCGTCGCGCTCAAGGGCCGCTCGGGATCGGGCAAGACGACGCTGCTCAACCTCGTCGGCGGCCTCGACACCCCGGACGGCGGCCGCATCACCGTCGCCGGCACCGATCTCTCGGAGCTCGGCGAGGAGGGGCTGCTGGAGCTGCGCAGGGACCGGATCGGCTTCATCTTCCAGTCGTTCGGCCTGATCCCGATCCTGACCGCCGCGGAGAACGTCGGCGTACCCATGCGCCTGCGCAGGACGGACCCCCACGAGCGTGAGGAGCGGGTGGCCCTGCTGCTCTCCCTGGTCGGTCTCGGCGATCACGCCCAGCAGCGTCCGGGGGAGCTCTCCGGGGGCCAGCAGCAGCGTGTCGCCATCGCCAGGGCGCTCGCCAACCGGCCCGCCCTCCTGATCGCCGACGAGCCCACCGGACAGCTCGACGCGGAGACCGGACTCGCGGTCATGCAGCTGCTGCGCGCGGTCGTGCGCAGCGAGGGCGTCACCGTCCTCGTCGCCACCCACGACCCCCAGCTGCTCGGCTTCGCCGACCGGATCCTGGAGCTCAGCGACGGGCACATCGTCGAACACGTGTAGACGGCAGCGCCGCACACGTGTAGACGGCAGCGCCGCACACGCGGCGGAGTGCGGCCCGGCAGGTGAACGTGTGTCGCAGTCGCCCGCCGCCGCTTCGTGCAGTACGTCGGTCTGTGCGTGCCCCTTTTTGAGGTTCGCGCCGGGGGCTTGGTCGGGGCTCCGGCAGCGTGCTGGTGGGCGCGGATGGAGGTGGAGTCGATGTTGATGTTCCAGTCGATGCCGCCTCCGGCGTCGGCGACGGCCTGGGCGTGCTGGAGCAGTCGTTCCCAGGTGCCGTCGGCGGACCACAGCATGTGGCGCTTGTGGATGGTCTGCCACGGGCCGAAGCGGGCGGGCAGCTGACGCCATTGGCAGCCGGTGCCCAGCCGGTGGATGATCCCGTTGATCACCTGCCGGTGATCCCTCCAACGGCCGCAGCGGCCGTTGCTTGTGGGGAGCAGTGGCTTCAGCACTGCCCATTCGTCATCGGTGAGATCCCCTCTGCTGAGCACGCCGTCAGCTCCTTCGTTCAGGCCGGGTCGATGTCCGCCGCGAGCTGGTCGGCCACGGTCCGGGGTTCGCGGCCGAGGAGTTCGGCGAGCAGCGGGTCGATTCCGGCGAAGCGGCCTTCACGGGCGGCCTCAAAGGTGGTGAGCGTCATTCGGGCCATGGCTTCCGGGGTGCCGGCGGCGACCTTGGCCACGATCCACTCCTCATCGGGCGGCGTGACGCGCTCGACCTCGCGGCCGGTGATCTCCGAGGCCAGGGAGGCGACGTCGTCGAACGTCACGGCCTGGCGGGCGGTGAGGGTGACCGGGCCGTCGTACGCCCGGTCCCCGGCCAGGATGACCGCTGCGGCTTCGGCGGCGTCGGCGCGGTCGGTCCAGGAGACGGGGCCGTCGGCCGGGGCGGTGATGATGCCGCTCTGCTGCCAGGGGCCCAGCAGCCAGCCCAGGCTGTGGGCGTAGAACCCGTTGCGCAGCGCGGTCCAGGCGACGCCCGAATCGGCGAGGATCTGCTCGGTGACGGCGTGGTCGCGGGCCGGGTGGAAGGGACTGTCGGCGCCGGCTCCCTGGTGGCTGGTGTAGAGGATGCGGTGGGCTCCTGCGGCTACGGCGGCGTCGATGCCGACGCGGTGCAGGGCGACGGCGTCGGCATGCGGGTCGTTGGAGGAGACGAGCAGGACCTGCTCGGCGCCCTCGAAGGAGTGCCGCAGCGCGGCCGGGTCCTCGTAGGAGCCCTGGCGCACGCGTACTCCGCGGTCGGCGAAGTGCTGCGCCTTGGCGGTGTCGCGGACGCTGACACCGATCTGCTCGGCGGGCATGCGCTCGAGGAGGTGTTCGACGGTGGCGCCGTTGAGCGCGCCGGTCGCACCAGTGATGACGATCATGAGGGTTCCTTTCGTTCCCGCAGCGCGCGTTCGACGCGTGCGGCGGGCGGGGGGTCAGTGGGTGCGCAGGAGCGGCAGGAGGACGTCATCGACGAGGTGGGCGACGAACGGTTCGTCGCACGGCTCGCCCGTGATCACGATGCGGTGCACGATCACGGCCGGAGCGATCTCAGCGAAGAGCTCGGCGGCCCTGGGGGCCAGCTGTTCTCCGTGCCGGATCGCCTTTTGCAGCGGCTCGTCGGTCATCGCGGCCTCGTCGCGGCGCAGGATGCGGCGCATCTCCTCCGCGAGCCGCGCATCGCTGCGCATCCCGGCGAACAGGGCCCCGAGCATGCCGATCTCCTGCTCGGCGATCTGCCGGGCCAACCAGGAGACGAGCCCGAGCAGGTTCTCCCGGAGATCATCCGCGGCAGGTTCAGGAGGTGTGGCCTGCGCGCGGTGCTCGACGGCGGCGGCGACGAGCGCGGCCTTGTCTCGGTAGCGGCGGTAGATCGTCGTCTTCGCCGACCCGGAGCGCGCCGCGACCGCCTCCATGGACAGCTGCTCGTAACCCACCTCGGTGAGCAGCGACAGCGTCGCCTCCAGGATGGCCAGCCCGCGACTGGTGTCACGCGGCCGCCCCATGAGGGACGGCCCGTCCGTGCCGTGGGCCCGCGGGCTATTCGGTGCGCTTGCCACTCCGACTCCTACTTTCGCTACGCTACGGTTGCGTATCGAAAGTAACCCGGAACGCAGCCAGCGGCAACTCAAGCCGGTGCGGCCGTGTGGCGCTGATCGAGGAGACAGGGCCTAGCCGCCCACGTGCGGGGGGCTTCGCCGGGCGTCCGGGCGCGGGGACGTGCCCGGACGCATCAGAATCCCGTCAATACGACCCCCGCGCCCGGCCCTGACCCCTTTTGCCGGAAATTCTCGGGGTAGCTTCGACACCGGCTCCCGCATCAGCGGCGGCCGGTCGCAGAGAAGACAATGGGGCCATGGCACGCGGCAAGCTTCGGATCTACCTGGGTGCGGCACCCGGCGTCGGCAAGACGTACGCGATGCTGTCCGAGGCCCACCGCCGCGTGGAACGGGGCACCGACTGCGTCGTCGCGTTCGTGGAGCACCACGACCGGCCGCGTACCGAGGTGCTCCTGCACGGCCTGGAGCAGATCCGCCGGCGCGACATCGAATACCGCTCGGCCGTCTTCGCCGAGATGGACGTCGACGCCGTCCTGGAACGGGCCCCGGCCGTCGCGCTCGTCGACGAGCTGGCCCACACCAATGTGCCGGGCTCCCGCAACGCCAAGCGATGGCAGGACGTCGAGGAGCTCCTCAAGGCCGGCATCGACGTGGTGTCCACCGTCAACATCCAGCACCTGGAATCCCTCGGCGACGTCGTGGAGTCGATAACCGGGGTGCGTCAGCAGGAGACCATCCCCGACGAGGTCGCCCGCCGGGCCGACCAGATCGAGCTCGTCGACATGTCGCCCCAGGCGCTTCGCCGCCGCATGGCCCACGGCAACATCTACCAGTCCGACAAGGTCGACGCCGCCCTGTCCAACTACTTCCGCCCCGGCAACCTCACCGCCCTGCGGGAGCTGGCCCTCCTCTGGGTCGCCGACCGGGTCGACGAGTACCTCCAGCAGTACCGCGGCGAGCACGACATCAGCGCCCCCTGGCAGGCCCGCGAGCGCATCGTCGTCGGACTGACCGGCGGCCCCGAGGGCCGCACGCTCATCCGCCGCGCCTCACGGATGGCGGCCAAGGGCTCCGGGAGCGAGATCCTCGCGGTGTACATCGCCCGCAGCGACGGGCTGACGTCCGCCTCGCCCAAGGAGCTGGCGGTGCAGCGCACCCTCGTCGAGGACCTCGGGGGCACCTTCCACCACGTCATCGGCGACGACATACCCTCCGCGCTCCTCGCCTTCGCCCGGGGCGTCAACGCCACCCAGATCGTCCTCGGGTCCAGCCGCCGCAAGACCTGGCAGTACGTCTACGGCCCCGGGGTGGGCGCCACCGTCGCCCGCGAGTCCGGACCCGACCTCGACGTGCACATCGTCACGCACGAGGAGGTCGCCAAGGGACGGGGGCTGCCCATCGCGCGCGGCGCCCGGCTCAGCCGCACCCGGATCATCTCGGGCTGGCTGGTCGGTGTCGGGGGGCCTGCCCTCCTGACCCTGCTCCTGCACGGCATGGAGAACGGCCCCGGCCTCGCCAACGACGTCCTCCTGTTCCTGTTCATGACCGTCGCCGCCGCTCTGCTCGGCGGACTGGCGCCCGCACTCGCCTCGGCCGCCGCGGGGTCCCTGCTCCTGAACTACTGGTTCACCCCGCCCACCCACACCCTGACCGTGCAGGACCCGGAGAACTTCGTCGCCATCGTGATCTTCTTCGCGGTGGCGGTCGCGGTCGCCTCCGTCGTCGACCTGGCGGCCCGGCGCACCCACCAGGCGGCGCGGCTGCGTGCCGAGTCGGAGATCCTGTCCGCCCTCGCGGGGAGCGTCCTGCGGGGCGAGACCGCCCTGGACGCCCTGCTGGACCGGGTGCGCGAGACCTTCGGCATGGAATCCGTGGCCCTCCTGGAGCGGCAGAGCGACGTCGAGCCCTGGACCTGCGCCGGATCCGTCGGCCCCGCCCCGGTGGTACGGCCCGAGGACGCGGACGTGGACATGCCCGTCGGCGACCACATGGCGCTGGCGCTCTCGGGCCGCGTGCTGCCCGCGGAGGACCGCCGGGTCCTCGGTGCCTTCGCCGCGCAGGCCGCCGTCGTGCTGGACCGGCAGCGTCTGGTGGGGGAGGCCGAGGCGGCGAGGAGGCTGGCCGAGGGCAACCGGATCAGGACGGCGCTGCTCGCCGCCGTCAGCCACGACCTGCGGACCCCGCTGGCCGCCATCAAGGCCGCCGTCAGCTCCCTGCGCTCCGACGACGTCTCCTGGTCCGACGCGGACGAGGCCGAGCTCCTCGCGGCCATCGAGGACGGAGCCGACCGCCTGGACCACCTGGTCGGCAATCTGCTCGACATGTCCCGCCTGCAGACCGGCACGGTAACGCCGCTGATCCGCGAGATCGACCTCGACGAGGTCGTCCCGATGGCGCTCGGCGGCGTACCGGAGGGCAGCGTCGACCTGGACATCCCCGAGACGCTGCCCATGGTCGCCGTCGACCCGGGGCTGCTGGAGCGGGCCGTGGCCAACATCGTCGAGAACGCGGTCAAGTACAGCCCCGGCCGGGAACGGGTCGCCGTGGCCGCCAGTGCCCTGGGCGAGCGCGTCGAGCTGCGGGTGGCCGACCGGGGGCGCGGGGTCCCCGACGAGGCGAAGGAACGCATATTCGAGCCCTTCCAGCGCTACGGTGACGCTCCGCGCGGCGCCGGAGTCGGCCTCGGGCTCGCCGTCGCCCGCGGCTTCGTCGAGTCGATGGGCGGCACCCTGGACGCCGAGGACACCCCGGGAGGGGGACTCACCATGGTCCTCACCCTCACGGCCGCCCCGGGACAGGTCCGGGCCGGTCCCGTGCCTCCCGTACACGTCACCTCATGAGATCTCCGGGGCGCACCCCGGCCCCGTACACGTATTCCGGAAAGGCAGGTCCGCGATGACCCGGGTCCTCGTGGTCGACGACGAGCCGCAGATCGTACGCGCGCTCGTGATCAACCTGAAGGCGCGCAGGTACGAGGTGGACGCGGCGCCGGACGGGGCGACCGCCCTGCAGCTGGCGGCGGCGCGCCACCCCGACGTCGTCGTCCTCGACCTCGGTCTGCCGGACATGGACGGCGTCGAGGTGATCAGGGGACTGCGCGGCTGGACCCGCGTGCCGATCCTCGTGCTCTCCGCCCGCCACACCTCGGACGAGAAGGTGGAGGCCCTCGACGCGGGGGCCGACGACTACGTCACCAAGCCGTTCGGCATGGACGAGCTGCTCGCCCGGCTGCGCGCCGCCGTGCGCCGGGCGGAACCGGTCGGACAGGACGGCGGCGACGACCTGGTGGTCGTCGAGACGGAGGGGTTCACCGTCGACCTGGCGGCGAAGAAGGTCCACCGCGAGGGCCGCGACGTGCGGCTGACACCCACCGAGTGGCACCTGCTGGAGGTCCTCGTCCGCAACGCCGGGCGGCTGGTCAGCCAGAAGCAGCTGCTCCAGGAGGTCTGGGGGCCCTCGTACGGCACCGAGACCAACTACCTGCGGGTCTACATGGCGCAGCTGCGCCGCAAGCTGGAGGCGGATCCGTCGCACCCCAGGCACTTCGTGACCGAGCCGGGCATGGGCTACCGCTTCGAGCGGGGACGACCTGTCGCGGAGTGAACGCGTTCACTCGTCCGGGTGGTACTCGTGCGGGCCCGCCCCTACCACAGGAGACCGGTACCCTTCGGGTATGAGTGCTGTTCCCCGATCCGAGAAGTCCGGCAGCAGGGCGGAGAAGCCGTCCGGCCGCTTCCGACGCATGCTCGACCGGCTGTCCAGCTCCCAGGAGGACCTCGAGTCCGAGGAGCTGCGGGAGGACTCGCACGCCTCGGGATGCACACGCATCTCCGAGTGCACCGACCGCCAGATCGTCAAGGTCACTGGTACCTTGCGGACCGTGACCCTGCGTCCGCGGGCCGGAGTGCCCGCTCTGGAGGCGGAGCTCTTCGACGGCACCGCGCCGCTCGACGTGGTCTGGCTGGGCCGGCGTTCCATCGTCGGCATCGAGCCGGGCCGCAAGCTCATCGCGTCGGGCCGCGTGGCCATGAGCCACGGGCGCCGGGTGCTGTTCAACCCCAAATACGAACTCCGACCGCTCGGCAAGGAGTAGCCGGTGACGTCTCTCGACAAGCCGACGTCCGATACGGACCAGCCCCACCGCACCGACCAGCAGGACGCCGACGCGAAGGCGGTCACGGAAGCCGCGCTCTTCGAGGCCTTCGGCGGCGTGCGGGGCATGGTGGAGACAGTCCTGCCCGGGCTGCTCTTCGTCACGATCTTCACCATCAACAAGGACCTGACGGCCTCGGCTGTCGCCGCGCTGGGCGTGTCCCTGCTCCTCGTCGTCGTACGGCTGCTCCGCAAGGACACCGTCAAGCACGCGTTCAGCGGGGTCTTCGGCGTGGCCTTCGGTGTGCTCTTCGCGAAGATGACGGGCAACGCCAAGGACTTCTACCTGCCGGGCATGATCTACACGCTCGGACTGGCCCTCGCCTACCTCGTCACGACGCTCGCCGGGGTGCCGCTGATCGGGCTGATCCTCGGCCCGGTCTTCAAGGAGAACCTCTCCTGGCGGACCAGGAACCCCGGTCGCAAGAAGGCGTACGCCAAGGCCAGCTACGCCTGGGGGCTGATCCTGCTCGCCAAGTGCGCGATCCTCTTCCCGCTGTACTGGTGGGCCGACACCGCGCAGCTCGGCTGGGTGCTGGTGGCGCTCAAGATCCCACCGTTCCTGCTCGCGGTGTACCTGACCTGGGTCTTCCTCGCCAAGGCGCCGCCGCCCATCGACGTCTTCGCCGAGATGGAGGCGGAGGAGCAGGCAGAGAAGGACCGCAAGGCCGCGCGGAGCGCGCAGGCCGCGGAGGCCCGCAACTCCGAGATCTGACACACGAGGGCACACGCGTGGGGCCCCGGACCGTTTCCGGTCCGGGGCCCCACGCGTACGCGGACTCAGTCCTCGGCAGGCTCGCGGCGGACCGACAGCAGGTCCTCCAGCTGCTCCTCGCGCGCCTGGGCGGCCACGAACAGCAGTTCGTCACCGGCCTCCAGGGTCTCCTCGGGGCTCGGCGTCAGCACGCGGGTACCGCGGATGATCGTGACGAGCGAGGTGTCCTCGGGCCAGGCCACATCGCTCACCCGGATGCCGGCCAGAGCCGACTCCGGGGGCAGCGTCAGCTCGACCAGGTTGGCGTCGCCGTGGCTGAAGCGCAGCAGCCGGACGAGATCGCCGACGCTCACCGCCTCCTCGACCAGGGCGGACATCAGCCGCGGTGTGGAGACCGCGACGTCGACACCCCAGGACTCGTTGAACAGCCACTCGTTCTTCGGGTTGTTCACCCGGGCCACGACCCTCGGCACGCCGTACTCGGTCTTCGCGAGCAGCGAGACGACCAGGTTGACCTTGTCGTCGCCCGTCGAGGCGATCACGACGTTGCACCGCTGGAGCGCCGCCTCGTCGAGCGACGTGATCTCGCACGCGTCCGCGAGGAGCCACTCGGCCATCGGGACCCGCTCCACCGAGATGGCGGTCGGGGCCTTGTCGATCAGCAGGACCTCATGCCCGTTCTCCAGGAGCTCGGCCGCGATGGAACGGCCCACCGCACCGGCCCCGGCAATCGCGACGCGCATCAGTGACCGCCCTCCTCGGGACCTTCGGCAAAGGCCTCCTCGACCTTCGCGATCTCGTCCGTACGCATCATGACGTGGACCAGGTCGCCCTCCTGCAGAACCGTCTGCGACGTGGGCAGTATGGCCTCACCCAACCGGGTGAGGAAGGCGACGCGGACGCCCGTCTCCTCCTGCAGTGTGCTGATCTTGTGCCCGATCCACGACGGCGTGGTGTGCACCTCGGCGAGCTGCACACCGCCGCTCGGGTCGCGCCACAGCGGCTCCGCGCCCGAGGGCAGCAGCCGCCTCAGCATCTGGTCCGCCGTCCAGCGGACCGTGGCGACCGTGGGGATGCCCAGACGCTGGTAGACCTCGGCGCGCCGCGGGTCGTAGATGCGCGCCGCGACGTTCTCGATGCCGAACATCTCGCGCGCCACCCGGGCGGCGATGATGTTGGAGTTGTCGCCACTGCTGACGGCCGCGAACGCTCCGGCCTCCTCGATCCCCGCCTCGCGCAGGGTGTCCTGGTCGAAACCGACCCCGCTGACCCGCCGGCCGCCGAACCCGGAACCGAGACGGCGGAACGCCGTGGGGTCCTGGTCGATCACGGCGACCGTGTGCCCCTGCTGCTCAAGGGTCTGTGCGAGAGCGGCTCCGACGCGCCCGCATCCCATGATGACGATGTGCACCTTGCGCCTACCTCGCCGTCCTGGTCATCCGGATGACCTGCGAAAACACCCTGCTCACACTTCTCTCTCAGCTTGCGGGGCAAACAATGGGGCAACCACCTTCGGCGTTGCCCGGGGATGAGCTTATGCGGCCACACCCGCACCACTTCATCCGAGTGTGCGTACCCCCCCGGGCCGATGAGCAAAAGGGGAGCTGGGCGGCGTCCGGCAGCGCGTCGGGGGGAGCCGCGGGGACGACGGGCGGAAGGGTGGCGTCCGCCCGGTCCGGACCCGGCCGTCACGCAAGGATTTCGTTAAGGATTCCATGGACTTTTCCGGTGAGGGCGGGTAATTATGAAGGTTTTTCGGGTGCCGAGGGGGTGGTGCTTCGTCGGCGTGTCCCGGCAACGCTTACGATCCTCACCGTGTCCAAACTGACCGACGTGCCCAAACGGATCCTGATCGGCCGGGCGCTGCGCAGCGACAAGCTGGGGGAAACGCTCCTCCCCAAGCGCATCGCGCTCCCCGTCTTCGCATCCGACCCGCTGTCCTCCGTTGCGTACGCACCCGGGGAAGTCCTCCTCGTGCTGTCCATCGCGGGCGTGTCGGCGTACCACTTCAGCCCGTGGATCGCGGTCGCGGTCGTGGTCCTGATGTTCACCGTCGTCGCCTCGTACCGGCAGAACGTCCGTGCGTACCCGAGCGGCGGCGGCGACTACGAGGTCGCCAACACCAACCTCGGGCCGAAGGCCGGTCTGACCGTCGCCAGCGCGCTCCTCGTCGACTACGTCCTCACGGTCGCCGTGTCGATCGCCTCCGGCGTGGAGAACCTCGGCTCCGCCATCCCCTTCGTCGTCGAGCACAAGACGTCCTGCGCCATCGGGGCCATCGTGCTGCTGACGCTGATGAACCTGCGCGGGGTGAAGGAGTCCGGCAAGCTCTTCGCGATCCCGACGTACCTGTTCGTCGCCGGTGTCTTCGTGATGATCCTCTGGGGGGCGTTCCGCGGACTCGCCCTCGGCGACACGATGCACGCGCCCACCTCGGACTACGAGATCAAGCCCGAGCACCAGGGGCTCGCCGGCTTCGCCCTCGTCTTCCTGCTGCTGCGCGCCTTCTCCTCGGGCTGTGCGGCGCTCACCGGGGTCGAGGCCATCAGCAACGGCGTGCCCGCGTTCCGGAAGCCCAAGAGCAAGAACGCCGCGACCACGCTCGCGGCGATGGGCCTGCTGGCCGTCACCATGTTCTGCGGCATCATCGGCCTCGCCATGGCCACCGACGTGAAGATGGCCGAGAACCCGGCGAAGGACCTGATCCACAACGGTGCGGCGGTCGGCGCGGGCTTCGTCCAGGACCCGGTGATCTCCCAGGTCGCCGCGGCGGTCTTCGGGGAGGGCACCTTCCTCTTCGTCTTCCTGGCGGCGGCCACGGCGCTCGTGCTCTTCCTGGCGGCCAACACCGCGTACAACGGCTTCCCGCTGCTCGGTTCGATCCTCGCCCAGGACCGCTACCTGCCCCGTCAGCTGCACACCCGCGGCGACCGGCTGGCCTTCTCCAACGGCATCGTGCTGCTGGCCGGAGCCGCGATCCTGCTCGTCTGGATCTACGGGGCCGACTCGACCCGGCTCATCCAGCTCTACATCGTCGGCGTCTTCGTCTCCTTCACGCTCAGCCAGACCGGCATGGTGCGGCACTGGAACCGCCATCTGCGCACCGAGAAGGACCCGACGGCGCGCCGCCACATGATCCGTTCGCGGGCGATCAACACCTTCGGCGCGTTCTTCACCGGCCTGGTCCTCGTCGTGGTCCTGGCCACCAAGTTCACGCACGGCGCCTGGGTCGCACTCCTCGGCATGGTGATCTTCTTCGGCACGATGACCGCGATCCGCAAGCACTACGACCGGGTCGCCGAGGAGATCTCCGCGGACGAGGCACCGTCGGACGACACCATCCGGCCCTCGCGGGTCCACTCGATCGTCCTGGTCTCCAAGCTCCACCGGCCCACGCTGCGCGCCCTCGCGTACGCCAAGCTCGTGCGCTCCGACCAGCTGGAGGCGCTCTCCATCAGCGTCGACCACGAGGAGACGAAGGCGCTCCGGGAGGACTGGGAACGCCGCGGCATCGACATCCCGCTGAAGATCCTCGACTCGCCCTACCGCGAGGTGACCCGGCCGGTCATCGAGTACGTCAAGGGCCTGCGCAAGGACCGCCCGCGGGATGTGATCAGCGTCTACATCCCCGAGTACGTGGTCGGCCACTGGTACGAGCACCTGCTGCACAACCAGAGTGCCCTGCGGCTCAAGGGCCGGCTCCTCTTCACCCCGGGGGTCATGGTGACCTCGGTGCCGTACCAGCTGGAGTCCTCCGAGGCCGCGAAGGTGCGGGCCAGGAGGCGCGCGGACTGGACCGCTCCGGGCTCGGTCCGACGCGGCCCCGTGGAGCGGCGTCAGCACAAGGAAGCCGGCCACAAGGGCTGACTCCGCGCCCCGCCTGTGGTAAGCGGCCGGCTTCCGCCCACGTAGACTGGTGGGCTGTTGTCCGGCCGCTTTCCCGTTTCCTGATCTCTGGAGCCACCCCCTCATGCAGAACGAATCCACGTCGTCGCAGCCCGGGGAATCCCTGATCGGCCGGGAGTACGAGGTCGAGGTCGGCCCCGTCGCGCACGGTGGTCACTGCATCGCCCGCACGTCCGAGGGGCAGGTGCTCTTCGTGCGGCACACCCTTCCGGGCGAGAAGGTCATCGCCCGGGTCACCGAGGGCGAGAGCGACTCGCGCTTCCTGAGGGCCGACGCGGTCACCGTGATCGACGCCTCGAAGGACAGGGTCGAAGCCCCCTGTCCGTACGCCGGCCCCGGCAAGTGCGGCGGCTGCGACTGGCAGCACGCCAAGCCCGGTGCCCAGCGCCGCCTCAAGGGCGAGGTCATCGCCGAGCAGCTCCAGCGCCTCGCGGGCCTCACGCCCGAGGAGGCCGGCTGGGACGGCACGGTCATGCCGGCCGAGGGCGACAAGCTCCCGCCGGGCGAGGTCCCGGCCTGGCGCACCCGCGTCCAGTACGCCGTCGACCAGGACGGCCTGGTCGGACTGCGCAAGCACCGCTCGCACGAGGTCCAGCCGGTCGACCACTGCCTGATCGCGGCCCCCGGCGTCTCCGAGCTCGGCATCGAGAAGCAGGACTGGCCCCAGATGGCCACGGTGGAGGCCATCTCCGCCACCGGCTCCCACGACCGCCAGGTCATCCTGACCCCGCGCGAGGGCGGCCGGCTCCCGCTGGTCGAGCTGGACAAGCCCGTCTCCGTGCTCCGCGTCGACGAGAAGGACGGCGGTGTCCACCGCGTCCACGGCCGCGCCTTCGTCCGCGAGCGCGCCGACGACCGTACGTACCGCGTCGGCTCGGGGGGCTTCTGGCAGGTCCACCCGCAGGCGGCGGACACGCTGGTCCGCGCGGTCATGCAGGGGCTGCTGCCCCGTAAGAACGACACGGCGCTCGACCTCTACTGCGGCGTCGGCCTGTTCGCGGGCGCCATCGGCCAGCGGATCGGCGAGAAGGGCGCGGTGCTGGGCATCGAGTCCGGCAAGCGCGCGGCCGAGGACGCCCGGCACAACCTGAAGGACCTGGACCGGGTCCGCATCGAGCACGGCAAGGTCGACCAGGTCCTGCCGCGCACGGGCATCACGGAATGCGACCTGATCGTCCTGGACCCGCCGCGCGCGGGTGCGGGCAAGGCCACGGTCAAGCAGCTGGTCGCTCTGGGCGCCCGCCGCATCGCCTACGTCGCCTGCGACCCCGCGGCGCTGGCGCGGGACCTGGCGTACTTCCGGGACGGCGGTTACAAGGTGCGGACGCTGCGGGCGTTCGACCTGTTCCCGATGACGCACCACGTGGAGTGCGTAGCGATCCTTGAGCCCGCCGCAAAGGGCGCCTGACCTGCTGTTTCGCCGAGTGTGCATTATGTGCGCTGTGGGCGTTGCGGGCGATATCTTGACGCATATTCGACGCATGTTGGGCCCTTCTGACGCACGTTCTGATGAGGTGACAGATGCCCGGTTCTGCAGGTGACGGTGTGTCGAGTACGGCTTGAGGGAGCTTCCTCTGTGCCGCCTCTTGGTGAACCCGTGCTCGATATGGCCTGATTTAAGGCTCAGTAGGAACGGGGTCCGTAGGGGCTCCAGTGGCCGAGGAAAGGCTAGAGGTCGTCGCCGCTGGGCTTGGGTGGGGTGGGCAGCTTCGGCGCTGCGGCGGACTCGGTGAGGTGCTGGAGCCGGGCGTCCGTGAGGGCGAGCCACGCCTCGATCTCTGTCCTTTCCTGCCCGGGTGGCAGCGATGTGGCGTAGTCGCGTACTGCAGTGACGTATTCGGTCAGGCGCTTGGTCCGGTGCCAGGCGTCTGCTTGTTCTTCGAGGTGCTTGACGCGATAGGCGTAGGCGTGTGCGGTGCGCGCTTCCTCCATGGCGGTTTCCCAGCGCCTCTGCTGGGCTTCCCTGGCCTGCTGGTCTGCAAGGCGTTTGTGTTCTGCGGCTTTGCCGCGGAGGTCGACTTCTTGTGCAATTTCGGCGAGTTGGTCTTCCAGCGGCCGGTCGGGGACATCGGCCCATTCGTGCTTCTTGGCGTCGGCGAGTTCCTTGTCGGTGGGGATGTGTTCGCTGCGGTCCTGTTCTTGAAGGACGAGGAATCCGACGCTTTCGCCTTGGGCGGTGATGGTGAAGTGCGGTGGTGCGCTGCGGCGACGGCGGGGTGGGGGAGCGCCTTAAGTGGTTCCGAGTGCTGCCTTATGGCCTTGCGATTCGGTGGCGATGATGAGGGCCTGGATGATGCGCAGGGCTCGGCCTTGGATGGATTTGGTGAGCCCCATGGGCTGCGGCCGTTGTTGGAGGGCGGCCACGAGGGAGTGGGGTTTGGTGAGTCTGGCCGGAAGGGGGAGCGGGGTGAGTTCGGCGAGGCGCCAGGTGGGGATGTCGGCGAGTTTGATTTCGTATCCGCGGTGGGTGCGGTATGCGTAGAGCTCTTGTGTGCGCGGGATCTTGCCGGACTTGCGGGCGGTGTTCACCCGTGATGTCCAATTCGCTGCGTGTGGTCCGGTTTCGATGGGCTTGATGAGGCAGCCGTCGTTCGCGGCCAGTTCTTCGAGGAGTTGGTCTGTGTAGTTCGGACGGGCGCTGAGTGCGCTCTTGGCGCGTGGCGGTGCCGGCTTGCGGCTGGGCTGCGCGGGTGGTGCAGCGTTCTGCTCGACGGGGCAGATGCCGCGGTCGGTGAGATGCTGCCGCCCTTTGTCGGTGAGGTTGGCGCTCCAATGCCCTCGGCGTTTGGTAATTTCTATGAGTCCGCGACTCTGTAGTGCCTGAGCGCTGACCTTGAAAGTGCTGTCCGGCCAGACTCCGTCGGGACACCCCTGGCCCACCCAGTCGAGCACGGCCTGCTGCCGCTCGTTGAGGCTCTGGTGCATGCGGACCTCCCGCGGTTCCCGGGTGTGTCGCCCTGGAGACAATGCCCGTAACTTCCGCGGCAATTCCGAGCGTCGTGAGAGGACGTTCGTTCGGGTGAGACGTGTTGCGTGGGCTGTTTAATAAGGAGAGAACAGCTCTTCCTGACGGTTCTCCTTAGACGTCGTTTCTTTTGGTGTGATCGTTCGTCGAACCGGGCATGACGGATCTCGTTGAGCGGCTGGTGCCAGACGAGTTATGGGTGTTGTTCCGGCGGGTGGTGCCGCCGACGGAAGTGATACGTCCGCAGGGCGGGGGCCGTCGGCGGGCTGGTGACCGCGAGGCTCTGGCCGCGATCGTCTTCGTAGCTACTTCAGGCTGCACCTGGCGCCAGCTCTCGCCGGTGTTCGGTCCGAGCTGGCAGACGGTCTACCGGAGGTTCGCCCAGTGGAGCCGGGCCCGAGTCTGGGCGAAGGTGCACCGCGTGATCCTGGACGAACTCGGGGTCCGCGGAGAGGTTGACTGGTCGCGCTGCGCAATCGACTCGGTGAGCCTGCGGGCTGCAAAGGGGGGCTTCTGACGGGACCGAATCCGACCGACCGCGGCAAGTCGGGATCGAAAATCCACCTGATCACCGACAGAAATGGGCTGCCTCTGTCCCTGGGCATCTCCGGCGCCAACATGCACGACAGTCAGGGTTTGGAGCCGCTCGTGCGCGGTATCCCGCCCATCCGATCACGCCGCGGGTCTAGACGCCGCCGGCCGGCGAAACTGCACGCAGACAAGGGCTACGACTACAACCACCTGCGCCGATGGCTTCGCGGGCGTGGAATCCGCCATCGCATCGCCCGTAAGGGCGTCGAGTCCTCACAACGACTGGGCCGCCATCGCTGGAGTCGAGCGAACCGTCTCTTGGCTGGCCGGCTGCCGCCGGCTCCACCGTCGCTACGAACGCAAGGCCGAGCACTTCCTCGCCTTCGTCGGCATAGCCGCACTCCTCATCTGCCACCGCCGATTAGCCACTCTGCTCAGGGCCTGAGCTGGCCCTGCTGCACGTCGAAACAGATCAGCCCCATCGAGTCAGCCAGGGCTGCCGCGTAGGCCGACGCTTCCTCGGCCATGCTCCAGCTCATTCCGAAGTAGATGAGCGGACCGCTTGCACCGTCGATCAAAGGCCCGACCGACCAGGACGAGGTTTCCTCCTCGTCTTCGGTGATGTCGCACCACCGCTCAAGAAGAGCGGTGACGTAGGCCGCGATGAGTTCGGACGCTGGCTCCCCGGCCTCGCCATCGAGATAGCGGTCGTAGAGGTCACTGAAGAAGCGGCGGGCGGTCTTGGCATCCGGAGGCCGATCGCCTTCCCAGACAGCCAGGTCGTAGCTCATGCCCGGAGGCTCTCACACCGCACTGACACACATTTGAGCCGGTCAAAGGCACGCGCAACAGCCATAAGAAACGACGTCTTAGAGCCGGGGCGGGTCCCTGGCGAGGCGCGGGCAGCCATCGCGCTGACGCGCCCGGGCCGCGCGCTGTCCTCACGGAGAGGCGTGGGCGTCACCGGGACGTGCCGTCGGCCCGCCGTCCTCCGCAAGGCGGCGGGAGATCGCGCGGGCTGTCGCCCGGACGGCCGGGCCGTATCCTGCCTCCGCGAAGCCAGTGCTGGGTGCCACGACCGACAGTGCCGCCACCACCTCGCCTCCGTTCCGCACCGGCGCGGCCACGGTGTCCACCGGCCAGGGATTACTCTGCCGGCCGAAAGCGTGATCACCGCGCCGCACCTCGGCAAGGGCCCGGCGCAGGTCGGCCGGGGTGCGGATGTCGTCATGGCCCTGCCGGAGGCGACCCTCCTCGGGCGCGTAGGCGGCGATGGCGTCGTTCTGGACGGCTGTCGGAGCGAAGGCGAGGAGCACCAGTCCGACGCCGGTGGTCGCGAGCGGAAGCCGTCCTCCCACGCGGTAGTGCACGGGGCCGGCGTCGAGTGCCGAGAGGCGCTCGACGAGCAGTGCCTCGTGCTGCTCGCGCACGGCGAGCAGCACGTGCTGCCGGGTGACGTGGAAGAGGTCTTCCATGTACGACATGGCCACGGAACGTAGCCCGTGGCCGCGTGGCGCGAGGGACGCGGTCTCCAGCAGGCGCAGCCCCACCACGTAGCGACCGTCGTCGAGACGCTCGAGGGCACCCGCGTGGACCAGCGACCGGGCGAGCCGCAGAGTGCTACTGCGGGGGATACCGCTTCGCAGCGCGAGATCGCCGAGAGTCTGCGCACGATGGTCGGAGTCGAACGCGTGGAGCAGGGCGAACGCCCGATCGATGACCGGTTGCCCCTCCGCAGGTTTCCCGCCGCGGCGAGGCCTAGTGCTATCGCCAGAACTCGGCGTTTCATTCATCGGCATCACAGATGCCATTCTACGGCGTCATTTCTACGCTGGTCGAGGTACGGACCTGCACTCAAGGGAGCCCCGCATGACCCCGACCCCGACCGGCCTGATCGATGTCCACGCCCACTTCGTGACCGACAACTATGTAGCGGCGGCCCGGTCCGCCGGGATCGAGCACCCCGACGGGATGCCGGGGTGGCCTTCGTGGAGCGTCGAACAGCATCTCGACCTGATGGACCGCTCGGGAATCGAGAAGTCCTATCTGTCGATCTCCTCTCCGGCGGTGCACTTCGGCGACGACGAAGCGGCCCGGGCCCTCGCGCGCGAGGTCAACGAGTTCGGGGCCGGGGTCCGCGTCGAGCGTCCGCAGCGGTTCGGCCACTTCGCGTCCCTGCCCCTGCCCGACGTCGAGGGCTCACTCGCCGAGACCGCCCACGCACTCGACGCACTCGGCGCGGACGGGGTCGCCGTGGAGACCAACCACCACGGCGTCTACCTCGGGGATCCCCGCCTCGAGCCGTTGTGGGAGGACCTCGACCGCCGTGGTGCCGTCGTCTTCGTCCACCCGACGTCGCCGCCCCACGCCGAGGACGTCTCCCTGGGCCGGCCCCGGCCGATGCTGGAGTTCCTCTTCGACACCGCCCGCACCGCGAGCGACCTGCTCCTGCGCGGTGTCCTGACCCGCCACCCCCGGATTCGCTGGGTGCTGACCCACGGTGGGGGAGCGCTGCCGCTGCTCGCCGACCGTATCGACATGTTCAGCGCCGTGTTCCGCGACAGCTCCACGGACGCCCCCAGCGCCCTGGAGCAGTTCGGCCGCCTCTGGTACGACATGGCCGGGACGCCCTTCCCGCGCCAGATCCGGGCTCTGGACGCCGCGTTCGGCACCGAGCGCCTCCTGTACGGCAGCGACTACTGCTGGACACCCGCCGAAGGTGCGCGCGCCCAGGTCGCGTCCGTGGACTCGGCGACGCAGCCGTCCGCCACCGACACCTGGCGGGACCTCACCACCCGTAACGCGCGGCGTCTGTTCGCCGGGTGACGGCCGCCCGGAGCCATAGCTCGAAGCCCGACGTCGTGATGACACCAGGACACCCTCAAGGAGAGACATGAGCAGGTACGTCGAGCCGTCCTCGATCAAAGGGCGCGTGGTGGTGCGGGACGTCACCGTGGTCGACCCGCTGGACGGACGCCGCACGCCCGGTCAGGACGTGGTGGTCGAAGGGAACCGGATCACCTCCGTGACCGCGACCGGTGCCCCGGTCGCGGACGCACACGTGGTGGAGGGCCGAGGACGCTTCGTCGTCCCGGCCTACATGGACATGCACATGCACGCTCTGAACACCCCGGAGGACGTCGACGGAACCTATGCGCTGATGCTCGCCAACGGCGTCGTCGGCTTCCGCCAGATGTCGGGCAACAGGGCGCTGCTGAAGTCCCGTCGCGAAGGCACGCTGCCTCGGCCGACCGGTGCGCCGGCCCTGAAAGCAACCGCTGGTGACCTGCTGACCCCGCTGAACGCCGCCACGGTCGACGGCGCGGTGCAGGCCGTGCGGGAACAGCACCGCGACGGTGCCGACTTCGTCAAGGCGGGGATGACGACGCGGGAGACGTTCCTGGCGGCCCTCGAGGAGGCGAACCGGCTGGGCATCCCCCTGGGTGGCCACCTGCCGGCCGACCTCGACCCCCGTGAGGCCGCGCGTGGCGGAACCTGGTCGATCGAGCACCTCGGTCCGGGTGTCACCGTGTTCGCCGCGGCGTCCTCGCGGGAGGCCGAGGTGCGTTCCAAGAACGCCACCCGGAAGCTCCCACCGCTCCCCAAGGTCAAGTTCCCCGGGGCCGACAAGCTGGTGATGAAGCTGGTCAAGAGCATGGCCGTGAACCCGGCCACCGGCACCTCCGAACTGGAGGCCCACGCCTACGACCTCGCCGACGACTCGTACGACCAGCAGAAGGCCGAGGAGCTGGCGGCCCTGTTCGTCGAACACACCACCTGGCAGTGTCCGACCCTGATCCGGGTCCACACCCAGCAGTTCGGCGACTCAGCCGAGCACACCGAAGACCCGAGGCGCCGCTACATGGCCCCCGAGGAACTGCGCGCCTGGGACAAGTCGGCCAAGAAGTTCGCCAAGCTTCCCGACGCCACCCGCAAGGCCCTGCGCAGCCACTGGGCCGTGCAACTGCGGATGACCAAGACATTCGCGGACGCCGGGGTCCCGATGGTCGCCGGCACCGACGCCTGCGGAGCTGCCGGAATCATCCCCGGGTTCTCCCTCCACGACGAGTTCGACCACCTGGCGGCAGCCGGGCTGGACCCGCTGACCATCCTGCGGATGACAACGACCGAACCGGCCCGCTTCCTGGGCGAGGAAGGGGCCTCCGGCCAGGTCGCCCCCGGCATGCCCGCCGATCTGGTGCTCCTGGACGAGGACCCGCTGGAGGACCACACTGCCCTGCGAGCGATCGCGGGCGTGATGCGGGACGGTTCCTGGTGGTCCCGCGCCGAACTCGACGCCGTACTGGAGCGCATCGCCGCCAAGCCCGGCGCGCACTGACCGCGGCCGGTCCGGTCCCGGTCGGTCAGCCGCTCGCGGCTGAGGATGGTGCGGTGAGAACGCGGTGGAGTCGTTGACCTCGGCGCCACACGGCGCGGATGGAGAGGCTGTCGGTGATGTTCACCGTGGGATCACCGTCCACCAGCAGCAGGTCTCCCTGCCGGCCCGGGGCGATGGAGCCCCTGTCGGGCAGCCGGAAGCTGGTGGCAGCCGATGACGTGGCGGCGGTCAGCGCTTCGGTCGGGGTGAGTCCGCAGTCGACGAGGAGGGCGAGTTCCTGGTGGAGGCTGACGCCGTGTGCGGTGCCCAGTACGCCCACGTCGGCCGCATCGGTGCCGGCCACGATGGTGACGCCGGCGCGGTGGAGCGCACGGGTGGCGAGCTTGGCGTTCTCCAGGGAGCTGGGGCTGTCCAACTGCCAGCAGGTACAGAGGTTCTGGTGCCACGGGTCGGGGATGAACTGTCGTGCACGTTCGTCCTGGGCGACTGCCTGGCCCGTCAGTTCGCCGGCCATCGAACCCATCGTCACGAGGGTCGGGATGACGAAGACGCCCGCCTCCTTGATGGTGCGGACCACTTCTTCGCTCGGCGGCTGGTCCATGAAGACGTGCACGAGGCCGTCGACGCCGGCCCGGACCGCCGCCAGTGTGTTCTGCACACTCGTGGCATGGGCTACCGCGAGCAGTCCGTGCGCGTGCGCCTCGGTGACGACGATGCGGGCGGTCTCCTCGGACAGTGTCGGTGAGGGGTGTCCCATCGCTGTTCCGTCGTCGATGAGCAGTTTGATGAAGTCGGCCCCTTCCGCGATGCGGTCCCGGACGAACTGGGCCGCATCCGCCGGGCTTTCGATCACCGGGAACTGTTCGCGGAAGGACAGGCCGATCAGCATCGACGGATGTCCGCCGAGGACGGTCGCGCCGGTCGACGCCGATCGGATGTCCGCCATGTCGTTGCGCTCGGCGGCGCGTGTGCGCTGGTCGCCGAGGCGTTCGGGGACGGTGAACATGTCCATCTCGGTCGTGACACCGAACAGGATCGCCAACGCGAGGGCGTCACCCGTGGGGTGGGTGTGGGAGTCGATAAGTCCCGGGAGCAGTGTGGCGCCCGTGCCGTCGACGACGGCGTACCGATCGGTGTCGTACCGGAGCGCGGCGTCCGGCTGGGGGACGACCGCGGCGATCCGTTCGCCCTCCACCACCACGTCTGCCCGGTCGACTGCCGTCGCACCGTCGAAGAGGCGTACGTTCCTCACGACGAAGCCGTCATGAGAGAGGTCAGAAGCCGACATTGGCTGCCCCCTTGAGTCCGAGCATGGCGCGGGCTTCGTCCGGGGTGGCGAGGTCACGGCCCGCCTCCTTCAGGATCCGCGCGACCTTCGCGACCTGCTGGGCGTTCGACGTGGCGAGTTCGCCTCTGCCGATGTACAGGCTGTCCTCCAGACCGACACGGACATGACCGCCGAGCAGGGCGGACTGCGTGGCGAAGGGCATCTGATGCCTGCCTGCGGCGAAGGCCGAGAGGTAGTAGTCGTCGCCGAACAGGCGGTCGGCGACGGTCACCATGTGCTGGAGGTTGTCGAGGTCGGCGCCTATGCCGCCGAGGACGCCGAAGACGCATTGGATGAGGAACGGGGCCTTCGCCAGGCCGCGGTCGACCATGTGGGCGAGGTTGTAGAGGTGCCCGACGTCGTAGCACTCGTACTCGAAACGAGTTCCCGCGCCGTCGCCGAGCTCACGCAATGTGGTCGCGATCTGCGCGAAGGTGTTGGTGAAGACCGCCGATTCGGAAGCGCGCAGATAGCGCTGTTCCCAGTCGTGCTTCCACTCGCGGTTGGCATCGGCGGCGGGAAACACCCCGAAGTTCATCGAGCCCATGTTCATCGACGCGAGCTCCGGCTGGGCGCGCCGGGCAGCGGCGAGCCTGTCGTCGATCGACATGGTCATGGCGCCACCGGTCGTGATGTTCACGACCGCGTCGGTCCGTTCCCTGATCTGCGGAAGGAACTGCATGTACACGTCCGGATCGGCGGTCGGTTGCCCGGTCCGCGGATCGCGGGCGTGCAGGTGCACGATTGCGGCACCGGCTTCGACCGCGTCGATGCTCTGCGCTGCGATCTCCTCCGGAGTCACCGGGAGGTACTCGGACATGCTGGGCGTGTGAGCCGAGCCGGTGACCGCGCAGCTGATGATGGCCTTGGACGTTCGTTTCATCGGGATTCTCCTCGTTCTACAGCGTGACGCTGTCCGCTTCGGTGCCGATGTGCGGGTGTGGTGGCGCCCGGGGCGAGTTGCAGAGGTTGGTCTGTCTGAGCGTTGTGGTGCGCGTCGAGGAACGCGTCGGTCAGTAGGGCTGCCCGAGGGTCTTGAAGGCGTTGCTCAGCAATGCCACGTTGTCGGATGTGGGGGCCCCCGCCTGCTCTAGGCGTGAGAGTTCCACGCTCGTCTCCACGACCGTGGCGACGCGGGAGTGACGTCGCTCCATGAAGGTGTCGAAGGCCGTCTCCAACGTGGGTGCCTTCGAGACGCACTGCGCCAGCACGACGGCGTCCTCCAGTGCCATCCCGCCACCCATGCCCATGTGGGCGGTCGTCGCGTGCGCGGCGTCACCGACGAGGATCGTGCGCCCGCGGTGCCACGGGGCGGGCAGGAGGATCCAGTCGAAGGGCCTGCCGATCAGGTCCGCGTCCCGCGTGAGGCGGCGCCGCATCTCGACGACGGCGGGGGCCGTGTACGAGTCGAGGAGGCGGGCGAAGAGCGAGTAGACGTCCTCGTCGCTCAGATGCACGCGTTCGGGCATGTCGATGACGGCCGGAATGTAGGTCAGGCCGCCGGGGAGGTGGTAGAAGCCCAGCCGACCCGCAGGGCCGTTGTACCACCCCTCGCCGTCGATGCGCGGGCCGGACATCATCCAGCGCAGGCTGTACTGCCCCGAGTACGCGGGCTGGGGGGCGTCGGGGAAGAGGCGGGAGCGGGTGCGGGAGCCGATCCCGTCGGCGCCGACGACCATGTCGTAGCGGGCCTGGCGTCCGTCGGTCATGGTGACGAACACACCGTCGTCGCGGTCGTCCGTCGTCCGGGCCGTCACACCCCGGTAGACCTTGACGCCCAGTTCCCGCGCGGTCTTCTCCAAGGTCGCCAGGAACACGGGCCGATGGACGCCGATGGCGTCCTTGACACCGGGCAGCTGCGGGCGCTTCGGGCCCTCGCTGATCAGGTTCCCGGCGGCGTCCATCTGATCCGCCACGGTCGACCCGGGCAGGAACGGTGTGCTGCCGGCGTAGCAGGCGTCGTAGACGCCGAGTTCGTCGAGCGCTTGCGTCGCCCGGCCGGACAGGGCGATCGACGCTCCGCCGGGCGCGTCGGCGAGTTCCACGACCTCACAGCTCACCCCTACGCGGGACAGTGCGATTGCCGTCGACAGGCCGGCGATGCTTCCGCCGACGATCAGTGCTGTTGAAACGCAGGCCATTGCTGCATCTCCTTTCCGACAGGGCCACGTATGTGGCCCGGATGGGGGCTGTGCTGACCGAGGTCACGTACGTTCTCCGACGCGGCGTTCAGTGACGTGGAGCCGGTGCGTGGGCCAGGAGGTGTGTCGCGTTCCGGGTGGTGAGCGTCCGCCAGGTGTCCGCGACCGACGGGCGCGGCGCGGCGTCGATGGCGGAGATCTGCTTCTGCGCCAGGTCCGGAGGGGTCCAGCAGTAGTCGCTTCCGTACAGCAGCCGCTCGGTGCCGAAGGCGCGGACGAGAGCGGGAATCTGGTTCGGGAACGGTGTGCCCGCCATGTCGAACCACAGGCTGCTCAACTGGTCCGGTACTGAGGCGGAGGGTGCCGCGCCATCGTCCGTGGCATCCATGCTCAGCCCGAGACGGAAGAGTTCCATGCGGTCGGCGAGGAGGGGGAGTGCTCCGCCACCGTGGGTGAAGACCCACCGGATTCGCGGGTGCCGGGTCAGTACGCCGTTGAACACGAGATCGCTGGCGGCGCGCGCGGAGTCGAAGAGGAATTCCAGCATGGGGCGCGGCCGACCCAGCGACACTGCGTCGGAACCGGGGGGTGAGGTGGGATGCACGAACACCAACGCGCCCCGGGCGTCGAGCTCCCGCCACAGAGGTTCGAAGCGTGTGTCGCCGAGGTAGATGCCGGCGTGGTTGGTCTCGACGGCTACACCGTCGGCGCCGAGCGCGTCCAGGCTGTGGATCGCCTCATGTACCGATCCCTCGGTGTCCGGCATCGGGAGGGAGGCGAAGAAGCCGAAGCGCGTGGGGTGCTGCTCGCAGATCCGGCCCGCGAACTCGTTGACCTCGCGGCTGAGCAGCCGGGCGGCCTGGTCGTCCCCGAAATGCGTCCCCGGCGAGGAGATGGACAGGATCGACTTCTGAATTCCACCGTGGTCCATGAGGCCCAGGTGGTCGTCGGTGCTCCACGTGGGCCAGGACGGCATTCCGTCCGGATGCGCAATTCCAGCGGACTTCGCAGCGGCCACGTAGCTTTCAGTGACGAAGTGGGCGTGTACGTCGATCAATTTATCCATCGACGGAGACGTGATGGGCACAGTATGCATCAGGTGTTCTCACTCTGTTCGCAGTGGGCTCAATGCGTCGTTGACCCGCGTGAGTTCATCGAGCATGGCCTTCGCGGAGCCAGCCATGATCTCGTTCGGTACGAGCCCTGCTTTCTCGTCGATGAACTGCTGCACGAAGGGAAGGGCGACCGCCTCGGGCAGCGGAGTCATCTTGAGGGTGGTGACCACTTGTTTGATCATTTGGGCTGCCCGGGTGCCGGCGGAGACTCCGCCGTAACTGACCAGGCCGACCGGCTTGTACTGCCACTCGTGGTGCAGGTAGTCGATCGCGTTCTTCAGCTCGGCGTTGTATCCGTAGTTGTACTCCGGCATGACGAATATGAAGGCGTCGGTGCCGGCGATCCTCGCGCTCCACTCCCGGGTGTGGTGATGGACGTATCGAGAAAGGCGCGGGTGATTCGGTTCGTTCATGAACGGCAGATTGACCTCGGCGAGGTCGATCAGTGCGACTTCGCTGAATCCCGTGTGCGCTTTTGCTTCCGACTCGATCCATTCGGCTATGCATGGGCCGATTCGACCGGGTCGCGTGCTTGCCACAATGATCCCTAGCGAGGACATTGCTCACTCCTTCCTACGGGGAATTCAGAAGATGGCCAACGGGTTGACCGGCAGCCCGGTGGCACCGACGATTGCCGGAGTGCCGACCACGAAAAGGAAGCTGTAGCGATTGAGTTCGCTGCACGTGGTCGCCAGGGCGGACACGTCGGCGTTGTCGATGAGCGGCATGCCCAGCTGTCCAAGAGCGATCTGGTGCATGGCCAGGGTGCCGCTCGGGTGGACGGGGGGCGCGTCGCTGATGTCGCCCGCGTAGACGCTCACTTCGCGTGCGGCCAGCCACCGCACGGCGTCGACGGTCATGGCCGGAACCTGTTCCTCCAGGTGGTCGAAAACGTTCCAGCCGCCTCGGACGATGAGGGCGTCCCCGGATTCGAGCCGCACACCGGCCCGCTGTTCGGCTTCGTCGAGGTCCTGGCCCGTCACGCGAAGTCCCGGCGCCAGTCGGCCCTCCGGCGCCAGATCGAGGAGGACGCCACGTGTGGTGACGCCTTCTGCGAACGCGGCTGTGGAGCCCTGCCTGACCGTTCCGCCGGCGATCGCGCGGGAGACAGGAACCCCCGGGTAGATCCGGTCGCCGGTAGGAATGTGGGCCAGAGCGTCGATGTGCGTGACGGTGCTGTGATGCGTGTTGATGACCAGGACGTCGGTGAAGACTCTCGCGGGCGATCCGGTGTAGACCATCACCTGCGTGACCCCGGCGGGCTGAGGCCCTGGTCCGAACGGAATAGGGCCCGCGAGCGGCCCGGGGTGGACCGGAAGGGCGAGCGACACCACGCGTCCCGTGTGCGCTGCGGCCACGCCGCGTGCGCGTGCGTCGGCCGTGATGAAGTTCAAGGTGCCGAGCTCGTCGTCGAGCCCCCAGCGTCCCCAGTTCGAGGGAAGGTCCTGGGCTGTGTCGAGTTGTGTCATTGCTCGCTCGCTCGGCTCGTTCCGAAAGGTTCACGGTCGTCGTCCCGGTGGCCGGGTGTTCCGACGCCCTTGACGGGTGGCTCGCTCACTGCGAGGGGTACGGCGCCCGCGAACTCGTCGCGTGCCGCGATGTCGTCGAACCCGGGGATCGCGGGGTACCGGTAGGGGCCGAGGCGCAGTACGAGAAGGGCGCACAGGACCAGCACTCCCGCGATGAAGGGCATGACGGCCTCGTAACTGCCCAGCAGGTCGTACCCGAGGTTGACGGCCAGCGGGCCGAACGCCGATGTCAGCAGGAGGGCCGCTTGGAGGAGACCGAGAAGCGCTCCGAAACGGCGCATGCCCAGGTAGCGGCTGATGAAGAAGGGCAGGAGATCGGTCTCGACGCCGAAGGCGACGCCGACCAGCGCCGTGCCGATGACCGCGCTGAAGAACGGGGGGCGCAGGAGGAACATGCCGATGACGGGGCACAGGATGACGAGAGCGCAGACGAAGGGCGCATGGAAGCGGTCCAGGAGCACCCCGCCGAGCATCCGGCCCAGGAGTGAGGTGAGGCCGAACACCGTCAGCAGGGAGGCGGCTTGGCCGGACGTGATGCCCTGGTCGGTCATCATGGGCACGATGTTCACCTGGATGCCGACCACCGCGACTCCGGTGATGCTGAGGTTGAACGCGATCATCCAGAAGCGCGAGCTGCGCAGGCATTCGTGGACGCTCAGTCCCGGCAGTTCGAGGTTCACGGTGCGGTCGTTCTCCGTGGCTTCCTTGACCAGTCTGCCGCGCACGCTTCGTTCGGCCCGGACGCGCACGAGGACGAACACCATTGCCAGGGAGATGACGAGCGCGATCAGAGCGAGCCAGCGGTAGGTCGCCTGCCAGCCGTACGCGGTGAGGAGGAAGGTCGCGAGCAGCGGAGTCGCGGTCGATCCGAGAGCGGCGAGGGAGGCGGTCACGCCCACTGCCATGCCCCGCTTGTTGTCGAACCAGCTGACGATGGCCTTCGTGAACGGGATCACGGTGCCGCTGGCGAACAGGCCGGCGAAGAAGTACGGCAGGTAGAAGAGCGGCAGGGCGAGGGGAATCACGGTGACCAGCGCCAGACTGAGGCAATAGAGGAGCCACGACGGGACGACGATCCAGCGGAAGGCGAACCGGTCCAGGAGGTGGCCGACGATGGGCGTTCCGATCGCCTGTCCCACTGCCATAAAAGTGAAGGCGGCGGTGACCGTGGCGCGGCTCCACCCTGTGTCCTCGGTGATGGGGATGACGAACAGGCTCAGGGTGCTCATGACCATCGGGCCGGCGCTGACCGCCATGGCGAGCCCGGAGCCGACGGCCACCCACCATGGGCTGCGTGTGTTGCGCTGTCGCTGTGCGAAGAATCCGTTCACTTGATGGGCACTCCTCATGTGTCGGGACTCCGGCCGGGGCCCGGGGCGGCGGAGCTCAGATGTGATCGTCCGGAGGGGTGGAGGGTCTGTCAGCCCCGGACGCGATGCGCTGTGGGCCATGGCCGTGGTGCGCCGAGATGCTGGACCTGGCCGGCCGAGGAACCGTCGCGAAGCTCCGTGTGTGCGGCGGACCGCTCCGGAGGGGGTAGCCCGGTCCGAGCCGGAGGAGTACGCCTTGTCCGCTGCCGAACCTTTTCGCGCGGGTGGCCGTAAGCGGATCAGGAGGTCGGACCAAGGCCGCCTCTCGCGGCGGGGTTGCTGAGGGATTGCTGTTGGGTGTCGTCAACGTTAAAAGAGAAGTGGGATAATGGCATCCACTGTGCCGCTGAGTGGAACGGAGATTTGATGGTGTCGTCCGACCGGCCGGCCATGTACAAGCGTTCCTCCTCGAAGGAACAGAGCCCCTCCGCGGGCGAAGCGCTCATCGACCGAGTGTTTGCCCTGCTTGGCTCCTTCGACTCCGAGAACCGCGCACTGCCGCTGGCCGGACTGACACGGCGAACGGGTATGCCGCGCAGTACCGCACTGCGCCTCGCGCGCCAGCTGACCGACGTCGGGGCACTCGAACGTCTTGAGGACGGCCGCTTCGTCGTCGGCCTCCGCCTGCTGGAAATCGCTTCGCTCGCACCGCGGGGGCATGGACTGCGTGCTGTGGCGATGCCTTTCATGGAGGACCTCTTTCATGTCACCGGCCAGCACGTCCTGCTGGCCGTACGGGACGACGACGAAGCCTTGCTGGTCGAGCGGCTCTCCGCGCACGACGCCGTGCCGGTGCGGTTCCGGGTGGGTGAGCGCATGGCACTGACGACGACCGGAGTCGGCCTTGTGCTGCTGGCGAATGCGCCGGCCGAGGTCCAGGAGCGGGTTCTGCGGGGCTTCACGCCTGGAGACGCCGGCGGCTCCATCGAAACTGCCGAGGACCTGCGCCGCAGCCTCGCCGAGATCAGGAGGGGCGACTACGCCGTGGCACGGCGCGCTGATCCGAAGAACCCCCGTACTACCGCCGCCGCCCCCGTGCGCAACGGGGAAGGGGTCGTAGCTGCCCTGTCCGTGGTGGCCCCGAGCCCGAAGTTCGACACGGCGGCGTACGTACCGGCCGTGCGCGCCACCGCGCGCGCGATTTCACGGCAGTTGCAGAGCACCGAAGCCGTCCGGTGAGCGGTGCGACCGGGCGAAGCGGCTGAAGTACGCGAGGGCGTCGATGTCGTCGACAGCTTCACGGCCGGCCACCTGATCGATCGACGCGCCCTGGAGAAGCCGCTTGACGGGCACCTCCAGCTTCTTGCCCGTCCGGGTGTGCGGCACGGCGGGTACGGCCAGGACGATGTCGGGGACGTGCCGGGGCGATGCCCGGGTTCGGATGGTGGCGGCGATCCGGTCGCGCATCGCGTCGGTGAGTTCGTGACCGGCTTCCATGACGACGAACAGCGGCATCCAGTACGTGCCGTCGGCGAGTTCCGCTCCGATGACCAGGCTCTCCTGGATGCCGGGCATCTCGTCGACGACCGCGTATATGTCGGCGCTGCCGAGCCGTACTCCGTGCCGGTTGAGGGTGGAGTCGGAGCGGCCGGAGACGACGACGCTGCCGTGGGACGTACGGGTCATCCAGTCACCGTGGCGCCAGACCCCCGGATATGCGGCGAAGTAGGCGTCACGGTAGCGGGAGCCGTCGGGGTCGTTCCAGAAGTACAGGGGCATCGACGGCAGCGGGCGGGTGACAACGAGTTCGCCCACTTCGTCGGTCACGGGACAGCCGTCCTCGTCCCAGGCTTCCAGCGCGACGCCGAGCACCGGGGCGGAGATCTCGCCCGCCCAGACGGGGGTGGTGGGCGCGCTCCCGGCGAACGCACTGACGATGTCGGTGCCCCCGCTGGTGGAAGAGACCTGGACGTGTGCGCCGACGTGGTCACGGACCCAGTAGTAGGGCTGTGCGGGGAGCGGGGCCCCGGTGCAGCCAAGGCTGCGCAGAGCCGACAGGTCGAGCTCGTGGCCTGGTTCGAGGCCCGCCTTCGCGGAGGTGAGGAGGTATCCGGGGCTCACTCCGAGAACGGCCGCGTGGTGTTCCGCCGCGACGTCCCACAGTCGCCCGGGCCCCGGATATGTGGGGCTGCCGTCGTACAGCACGAGGGTGGCGCCGGTCAGCAGGCCGGAGACCACCAGGTTCCACATCATCCAGTTCGTGGTGGTGTACCAGAAGAACCGGTCGCCGGGGCGCAGGTCGAGATGCAGGCCGAGCAGTCGGTGGTGGTCCAGGAGCACGCCGCCGTGCCCGTGCACGATTCCCTTCGGCGTGCCCGTCGTTCCTGAGGAGAAGAGCACCCACAGGGGTGCGTCGAACGGAAGTTGCTCGAAGACGGGCTGCTCCGAACCTCCGGTGACCTCGGCCCAGTCGGACGCGTGAGGGTCGTCGTCCACGGGCAGACCGAGGCACGGCACGCGGACGGTGTGCCGCACGGTGGGCAGGGCGGCGCGCAGGGCGTCCGATTCGGTACGGCGATCGTGCTCCTTGCCGTTCCAGCGGTAGCCGTCGGCGGTGAACAGGATGACGGGTTCCAGTTGCGCGAAGCGTGTCGTGGCTCCGGAAGCTCCGTAGTCCTGGCCGCAGGCGGACCATACGGCTCCGATGCTGGCCGCGGCGAGAAACGCCACGACGGTGTGCGCGGTGTTCGGCAGGTATCCGACCACTCGGTCGCCGGCTGTCACACCGTTGCGGCGCATCCAGGCCGCCAGGGAGCCCACTTGGCGGCGCAGTTCGCCCCGGTCCATGTGGGTGGTGGCGCCGTCCTCGCCGACCGAGACGATCGCCGCGTGTGGCCCTTCGTCGCGCAGGGCGTGTTCGGCGTAGTTGAGCCGCACGCCGGGGAACCAGTGGGTGGCCGGCATGGGGGCCTCGTCGAGGACGCTGTCGTACGGGGTACTGGAGCGCAGGTCGAAGAAGTCCCACACCGCTGACCAGAACCCGGCTAGGTCCTCCACCGACCATTCCCACAGCGACCGGTAGTCGGCGTGTGCCGTGCCGGTCCGTGCCGTAACGAACTCGGTGAAGCGGGCGATGTGCGAGTGGGCCGCCGTGGCCGGGTCGGGGACCCAGACCGGGGCCCGGAGCGGGGGCGTCGCGCCTGTCGTGTTCATATGCCGCCTGCCAGGGCCGAGGAATCAGCTACCGCGTCTGTGGGGACGTAGGAGGGGGAGAGCTGTCGCCGCAGACCGGTGATCAGGGCTGCCAGTTCCTGCGAGGTGCGTGCGGTGCCGTAGATGTAGTGGTCGGGGCGGATCACCACACCCATGTGCCCTGCTGCCTCCAGGTGCGGCAGGTAGACGTCGTCGACGTCGAAGGCGGCGACCTCAGGGGCGGCTTCGGCACCGTCGGGGGCCAGGTGCAGCAGGTGGGCGCTGATGCGGTCGAGGAACGTGAGCTGCTCGGTCGTGAGGACGGAGCGGGGATCGGCGGTGGACGCCACCACGAAGCCGTGCCCGACCACCTCGTCCAGCAGACCGGTACGGCCGCGGTGGCGGACGCGTGCCTGCATGCTGAGCACCCCGGCCGACGGGTCCGCGCCCTCCGTACCGCTGGAGATGATGCCGTCGGGGAGCGTCGACGGAGGCAGCGGAGGCAGGATGCGCTCCGGGTCCGCTCCCTGCCCGATCATGGCGTCGTCCCGCCCTGCTGCGGCGTGCGGGTCGGTGACGCAGATGACCTTGCCGAGTTCCACGGACTTGGCGATGGCGTGCTGGACGTGGGCACCGCGTTCGCTGCCATAGGTGTCCAGTACCGCCGGGTCGGCCTCGCCCTTGAGTACGAGGCCGAGTTTCCAGGCGAGGTTGGCCGCGTCGCGGATGCCCGAGCACATGCCCTGTCCGGCGAAGGGAGGCATCAGGTGCGCGGCGTCGCCGGCGAGGAGCAGCCGGCCCGAGCGCCACACGTCCGCCCACTGCGCCTGGAAGGTGTAGACGGCATGCCGTTCCAGGGTGCAGTTGTCCGCGGTGAGGTCCCAGGGCGCCAGAAGTTTCCAGGCGGTGGCTTCGGTGTTGAGTTGTTCCACCGTCTCTCCCGGCATGCGCATGAACTCCCACCGCCTGCGCCCCGGTCCGCCGGAGACGACGGTGGTGGGTCTGGCCGGATCGCAGATCTGGAGGTTGACGGGGTTCCACACGCGTTCCTCGTGCGGATGGATGTCGACGATCAGCCAGTCGTAGAAGAAGCCCAGGTCGAGCATCTCGGTCGGCATGTGGGTGCGCACGAAGCTGTTGGCTCCGTCGCTGCCGACGGCCCACGGTGCGGTGAAGTGGTGCTCGGCGCCGCCACTGTCGCGGGTCGTGATGCGTACGGCGTCGGACTCCTCGACGAGCTGGACGGCTTCGTGGCCACGCAGAATGGTGATCGCCCGGTGAGCCTCGGCGGTTTCGACGAGAGCCTTCTCCAGGTCCGGCTGGTACATCATCGACGCGGTGGGCCAGCCGGACGGACCGAGCATGGACCAGTCGAAACGCAGCAGCGTCTCACCGGCGTTGTTGCGCCATTCGTAGGTGTCGGCGGGCTCGGAGAGGTCACCGAGCCGGTCGGCGAGTCCGGCGCCGGCCAGCAGGCGTGCGACCTCGTCGTCGAAGTGCACCGCACGAGGGCGGGGGTAGGGGGAGGGCCACCGTTCGAGAACGGTCACCGTCCACCCGTCGCGTGCCAGAAAGAGGGCGCAGGCCAGGCCGACCGGGCCGGCTCCGACGACCAGGACGTCGCTGTCCGTGGTGCGGTCCTCGTGAAGGGTCATGGCAGGCTCCTACTTCGCCGGGGTGGCGTGGGCGCCCGTCATGAGTTCCGCGAGGTCCTCGGGTGCGAGGAAGGACGGCGGCGGCGGCGGTCCCCAGGCCCACAGTGCTTTGGCGCCCTCCCACTCACTCGGCTTCCAGAGCGCGTCGTCGACGATGCAGTCCAGGTCGGAGTAGTACTCGGAGAACGTGCCGGCCGGATCCTTGAGGTACCAGAAGAAGTTCGAGCCGATGAAGTGCCGCCCGAGGCCCCAGGTGTGCCGGTCGGGATCGGCCTCCAGCATGGCCGTCGCCCCCCGGCCCACCTCGTCGACGTCGTCGACCTGCCAGGACGTGTGGTGCAGAAAGGCCACCGGGGCCTGCTGGACCAGCACGTTGTGGTGGTCGCTGGAGCAGCGCATGAACGCGGCCATGCCCCGGACGGTGTCGCTGACCTTGAAGCCGATCCCCTCCTGGAAGAACCGCTGGGAGAACTCCTGGGCGGTGGAACCGAGCACGACATGCCCCAGCTTCCGCGGCCTCACCGGGGTCTCGCGCAGGATGCCCGGAGCGCGCTGGTGCAGGCGGGCGTTAACACCCGGAGTGTTGTAGGGCGGCGGCGGTGTGGCCACCTGCTCACAACGGGGCGCGAGCTCGACGCGGACCAGTAGCTCGGTGCCGGGGTCGACAGCGGCGACGGTGGTGAGGGTGCGGTCGACGCGGACGCCGAGTTTCGCCAGGGAGGCCGCGACGCGGTCGAGGTCGTCGGGGTCGTCGGCGCCCACGCCCAGTTCGACCAGACGCCGACGGGGAGAGTGCACGATGCGCAGCTGCTCGCCGCCGTCCACCGTGGAGAAGCCGTACCCGCCGACGGGCGCGGTGGTGGTGCTCAGCAAGCCGGTGCTGGGGGTCAGACCGAACTCCTCGTAATAGGCGGCGGTCTGTTCGACGTTCGGTACGCCCATCACGATCTGGGTCAAGCGGTGCAGTGGCATGGTGGCCGGCTTTCTTCGGACGGACTGTTTCTCTCGGAGGCTGGCGCAGCTCTTCAGGAAGACAGCATCGGGTTACGGAGCTCGCCGATCCCCTCGATCCAGCTGACGAGGACGTCACCCGGTGCGAGGAACTTCTGCGGGGTCCGGGCCCCGCCGATCCCGGCAGGGGTGCCCGTGAAGATCAGGTCACCGGGCAACAGCGGACAGACGGCCGACAGGCGGACGATCAGCTCCGGGACGTCGAAGATCATGCTGGAGGTGCGGCTCTTCTGAAGCACCTCGCCGCCCTCCAGCGCGCATCCGATCTCCAGGTCGTCCGGGTCGGGGAGCTCATCGACGGTGACCAACTCGGGGCCGGTGGGAGCGAAGCCGGGGTAGGACTTGCCCAGTGAGAACTGGGGCGCGGGGCCGGTGAGCTGGAGCCGTCGCTCGGACAGGTCCTGGCCCACGGTGACTCCGGCGACATGGGACCAGGCCGTCTCACGGGTCGCCAGGTGAGCGCGGCGCCCTATGACCACGACGAGCTCGGCCTCCCAGTCGACCAGCCCTTCGGGCAGGGTGACCGGCTGACTGTGCCCGGTGAGCGAGGTGGAGAACTTGGTGAACACCGCCGGCTCCTCCGGAATCGTCAGCCCGGACTCGATCACGTGGTCGCGGTAGTTCAGCCCGACCGCGAAGATCTGCGCAGGGCGGGGCACCGGAGGCCCCCACACCGCACCCTCACCCGGGGCGGGGCGCAGCCCTGAATCCACCTGCCCGTCGCGCACGAGCTCCTGTGCCCACCCCGCGAATGCCTCCCAGT
This sequence comes from Streptomyces sp. NPDC057287, assembly GCF_042667905.1. Classification (NCBI taxonomy): domain Bacteria; kingdom Bacillati; phylum Actinomycetota; class Actinomycetes; order Kitasatosporales; family Streptomycetaceae; genus Streptomyces; species Streptomyces sp. NPDC057287. The sequence goes on from NZ_JBHUYV010000015.1 coordinate 181,433, forward strand.
CGGCGAACACCTGCTGCGGGTCCGGCCCGAACCGTCCGCCGCTCGCCTCGGCGACGTCGAGAAAGCCGTCGGGCCGGCTCAAGGTCAGCCGTCCGTCGATGGTCGCCATACGCATGTGTGCTCCCGCTGTCTCGTGCGCTCTGTCGCGCTCGGCATCTGCAACCCAGTGTTCACACCGGTTCTCACGAATGCAATAGATTAGCGATAATCGCTCGCCTTGGCCTTTTTCTGCTAGGGTCGTCGACCATGGTGGGAGAGAAGCCGACACGCGCAGCCGCGGTACACACACAGATCCGGGACGAGATCTTCCAGGGGGTCCTGCGCCCCGGGCAGCGACTGCGCCTGGTCGAGCTCTCCAAGCGCTTCGAGGTCAGCCAGTCCGTCGTACGGGAAGCGCTGACCCGCCTGTCCGAACAGGGGCTGGTGACCGCGGCGCCTCAGCAGGGCTTCAGCGTCGTCGCCCTCTCGCTCCAGCACCTCGACGAACTCACCGAGGCCCGCACCGAGATCGAGTCCACGGTTCTGCGTCTCTCGATCGAACGCGGAGACATCAAGTGGGAGGCGGCTGTCGTCGCCGCTCATCACCACCTGGCCAACACCCCGGCCACCCTGCCCAACGGGTACCTCAGCGGCGAGTGGTTCGCCGTCCACGAGCAGTTCCACCAGTCACTGCTCGAAGGCTGCGGCAACAAGCGGCTGCTGTCGCTCGCCATGTCACTGCGGGATGCCGCCACGATCTACCGCCGCTGGTCGCGTCCCGTGGGGCACGACTATGAGCGCGACGTCGTCGGCGAACACCAGGAACTTCTCGACGCCACGCTGGCCAGGGATGTGGCGAAGGCGGTCGACCTACTCGTCGAGCACATCGACCGCACATCGCAGGCGTTGCGATCGGTGATGAAGAAAGATCCCGTGACGGCGGCGTAGCCCGCGGCCCGCACGGCGGGGTGGACGAGCCGTTCGTAGGTGCACGACGCGGCGACGGGGCGAGCCGGGCGCTCGTAGCGGCATAGCGGCAGCCGCGGGTCAACGTGCGTCAGCGGGTGGGCCGCGCCCATTGGCGCGCGATCTCCCGCGCCTCGGCGTCGCTCAGCACGACACCGAGGTCGCCGACGGCCGACTGCGGGCGTAGCGAGCTGATGATCAGCTCCAGGTAGCGGCTGTAGGCATCCGGACGCACCGGAGCGCTCCGGTGCGCGAACTCCGTGAGCATCAGCATGATCATGACGAGGTCGGCGACGGTCAGATCGGAACGCACCACGCCTTCCAGTCGGGCGCGCTGCAGGAGCTGCTCCATGCGAGGCGCCAGGCCGTCACGCAGCGCGTCGGCTCGCTGCCGGCCGCGCCCGGAACTGAACGCGACGTCGCGCAGGCCGCGGTCGGCGACGTTCATGTCCACCGCCTGCCGCATGACATGAGTCAGCCCCTCCCAGGCCGTGGCCGCGGCCAGCCCCTGGTCCGCCAGCTCCGCCAGTTCCGTGAAGCGGTCACCGAGTGCGGCGTCGACAAGGACCTCCTTGTCGGGGAAGTGGCGGTAGATCGTGCCGATGCCGACGCCCGCGTGGCGAGCGATCTCGTTCAGTCCGGCTCCGACTCCCTGAGTAGCGAAGACCTCGCGTGCGGCATCGATGATCCGCCCCCGGTTGCGCGCGGCGTCGCGACGCGGCGTGCGTCCGGCCGGCGCGATGCCGGCTTGCCCGTTCTCCTGCCCCTGAGGGCGTTCACTTGATGTCACCACACCATCCTACGCGAAGCGGATAACAAGCATCCGTTTCGCGTGTTAGCTTTGGTCACGCAAAGCGGATAGTAGCTATCCGATTCCGGTCCGCCGATCGGCGGACCGACGCCGCCCACTGTTCTCACCGGTGCGCGCCTCGCTTCCCATGGACCTCTCGCCCCCTGTGCGGAGTCCGACGAGATCAAAAAGGAGACCTACCACCATGGCCGACCCGACCGAGAGCGCACGTGAACGCGCAACATCCCTTGAACCTCGTCGGAGACTGAGGCTCGACAGGGAATTGCTCAATTTCCGTACGATCACTGTCATACCCGCGGTGCTGTTCGCTCCCACGCTGGTGCTGGGACTGCTGGTTCCGGGTTCAGCGGTGGGGACGACGCTGGGCATCCTCTTTCACATCAGCGTGCTGTTCGTCATTGACCGAGTCCCGGCACCCGCCTGGGCACGAGCAGCGGCGTTCGGCTGGATCGCCATCGACGTCATGGTCGGGATCATGACGCTCAACCTCGTGCCCGACGACATCTACATGCCGATGCGTCTCGGCGGCCACGTCATGGCAGCCACGTGGTTGATCACCGTGTCCTTGCTCTCCCGGCCGGTGCTCTTCAGGAACCTCGGAATCTTCACCGCTGCCTGGCTGGCCCTCTTCAGTTTCTTCGGCGCCCATCTTCCGATCGCTCTCCTCGGGCCCCCAGGTGTCCTTGTCGTCGTCTGGCTCGTCATGGCCGGCTCCTACCGGCTCGACCCTCTCGGGGGGCTCACCCGAAACACACGTGACACGCTGACGAAGGAGCCTTCTTCAGTAGCCGCCGACAGGTGAGGCCGCGGATCGGGGACGGGGAGGGAGTGCCTTGTGCGGTCCGGAGCGCGCCGGCCCGGGGTGTGCTGTCTTCCGACATCGGAGTCTGTAAGACTGCCCTGAGGTAGAGCCCTTCCGGGGCACCGTAGTTGGCGACGGGGCTAATGCATGTAATGGGGGCGACAGGCCTTACGCGGCTACTTCCGCGGTGGGCCAGGTGGTGCGATGGTCGGCCTACCGAAGGATGCGCTCAGCGTCGTCGGTCGGGGGATAGATCCAGTCGCTGTCGAGTGGTCACTGCGCCAGCGGTGTGCGTCAGATTCGCGCACGTAGCGCCCACGGAGCCCGTAACGCACAAAAGGAATTCGTCCGGAATTTCTCATGCGCGCTTCTGACCTGCACCAACTTCCACATGTTCTTGTTCCACATGTTTCGCGATGACGCACCACGTGGAGTGCGTGGCGATCCTTGAGCCGGTGAAGAAGGAAGACTGACCTGCGGTCTTGCGTTGCGGGTGGGATTCGCTCGCAAGGTCAACAACACCGAGCACGGCGTGCGTGACATGGGGCCTCCGGAGTCTGCGGTCGAGCGACCCCGGACCAGCGTATTCGGGGCCGAGCTGTACCCCGCACTGCACGAGAAGGCTGCGGCGCCGCTGCACTCCGTCGCCCGCAACCACGCGTTGATCGACGGTAACGAGCGCACCGCCTGGCTCGCTATGCGTGTCTTCCTGCGGCTCAACGGCGTCAGCGCCGGTATCGCCCCGCCGCCCGTCTCCGTTGCCGGCCCGTTCGTCGAGGACATCGCGCAGGACAACATCGATGTGCCGGCCGTCGCCAAGCTCCTGTCGGCCTGGTTTCCCGTTTCCTGACGAACGACGACGTGAGGGCCGGGTACTCGTGCCCGCTGGTGCACCGAACATGCTGAGGACCCCCTGGGCGTCGCCCAGGGGGTCCGGTTCACCTGTGGTCAGGCGAGGATCACGACAGCGTGTACGTCGTCATCTGGTGGATGGCGTTGTCGAGCGACAGGACGCCGCCGCCCAGCTGCTCGGCCGCTCGGTTGACACCGAAGTGGTCGAAGTTGAGCGAGACGACGTCGTCGACTCCGTCACTGTCGAGGTCGGCGGTGAGGTAGGTGCGGCCGCCCATCAGGGTGGCGCTGCCGATGCCGGACTGGAAGGCCCCGTCGTAGGTCAGCTGCGAGGGGTCGTAGGCGACGACACCGGCCTCGGTGCCGCCGATGACCAGCTTGCGGCCGGCCGGGCCGGTGGCGAAGTCGGCGGTGCGCAGGCTCGCGATCACGGAGGCGCGGGTGTCGTTGCCGTCGCCAGGGAATCCCTTGATCGTGCCGAAGCTGACCGCGTACAGCGGGTCGTTCCTGCCGTCGATGAAGAAGTTGCCGTGTGAGTAGGGGCTGCCGCCCATCGCCTGGTGCAGCACCTCTCCGGTGCGGCCGTCGCGGATCTCGATGTGGACCAGCGCGCTGGCGGTGCTGAGGTCGCCGGCCACCGTCGGGTCCGCCATCACGACCCAGGTGTTGACGACCGCGTGCCCGTCCGCGTAGGGGATTTTCGAGGAGGCGAAGGTGCCGTGGTCGAGGACGACGCCGTGCAGCTTGCCGTCCGCGGAGCGGGTCGGCGCCTTCGGGTCGGCGTTCCACTTCACCTTGCCGGTGGCGCCGTCGAGGGCGACGCCGCCGACGACGGCGTCGCCGTCCCAGAACGCGCCCTCGGTCGTGTACTGCGCGTACACCTGGCCGTCACCGGTGGACACGTCGGCGAAGACCACGTCGGTCCTGTCGGTGGGCGCCTTGTATGTCCACAGCAGGGTGCCGCGGGCGTTGTAGGCGCGCAGCGCGTCGGTGGGGACGAGGATCTCGGCCTTGCCGTCGCCGGTGACATCGGCGACGGTGACCGAGCGGACCCACTTCCCTCCGCCGTCGATGGTGGTGAGCACGTTGCCGTTGGCGCCGTCGAGGACGACGGTGGCGGTGTCGGCGGCGACGACGACCTCGGGCTTGCCGTCACCGTTGACGTCACCGGTCGCGATGTTGCGGACGGTGCCGGGCACGGTGGCCCGCCACAGCTGCTTCGGCTCGGCACCCTTGACCAGCGAGGGACCCGACCAGGCCCACACACCGCGCGAGCTGCCGCCGGCGACGACGTCCTTCTTCTTGTCGCCGTTCAGGTCGACGGACTGCGCGTAGTTCAGGTCGCCCTGGAGCGCCGTGAGGCTCTTCTCCTTGCCGTTGCCCAGCTTGTAGGAGTGGATGTTCTGCGACTGGTCGACGACGCGGACGTAGGCGTCGCCGCCCGAGCGGTAGGGCTGCTGGTGCAGCGGCGAGGCGTCCAGGCCCTCGTGCCGCCAGACGACCTTGCCCTTGGCGCTGAACGCCGTCAGCGAGCCGTAGGACATGCCGCCGATGTTCTTGGCGTTCCCCATGTCCCGGTCGTCCTGCGCCGAGGCGACGAGCTTGCCGTCCATGACGTCCAGGGCCCAGGTGCTGGCACCGCTGCGGTCGTTGGCGGCGCTGCGCTTGGTGGTGTGCGACCACTCGACGGAGGAGCCGTCCGCGCCGTCGAGGACGCGGATGGTGCTGGAGTTGACGTCGCCGTACGCGGTGAATGTCGATTCGCTGACCGCGTACTCGGCGCCGGCCGCTCCGGCGGCGTCGCCGACGGTCATGGCGGTGGCCAGGGCGTTGACCCGGGTGTCCAGGGTGGTGCGCTCGCCGCCGGCCAGGTCGTAGGAAGCGATCTCGTACGTGACCGCGTCGTTGACGTCCGCCTGCTCCAGGGCGACCAGACGGTCACGCCCGGCGTCGAGATGGAGCTGACGGCCGTACAGCTCGTTGTCGTTCTTCCACTGCACCGCGCCGTCGGCGGTGCCGAGGACGAGCGTGGTGCCGTGCGCGGCGGTGGTGGGGGTCTTGCGCAGGTTCCAGGAGACGGCGACCTTGCCGTCCCCGACGGCCGCGATACCGCCCCAGGTGGCGGCGCGCGTCTCCTTGGTGTCGTACGTCCAGGTCGAGGACGGGGTCAGCGCGCCGTCGGCGTAGCCGAAGCGGATGCCGCTGAGGGTGGTCGTCTCGGTCGCCGGGGCGCCGCCGTCGTTCAGGCGCGGAGCGTTGCCGACGAGCAGCGTGCCGTCCACGATCTTGACCATGTTCGCGTACGAGTACAGCTTCGACCACAGCGTGTCACCGGTGCTGCCGTCGAGGACGGTCACGAACGTGCCGGTGTAGAGCGAGGAGCCGGGGACGGAGAACGCCCGGTAGGGGTTCGACCCGACGTTGGCGGTGAAGACGAGGTCCGGGATGCCGTCGCCGGTGAGGTCACCGGTGTCGAAGCCCTGGTCCGAGGAGGGCGAGAACGGGCTGACCGCGTTGTAGCCCATGAGGATGCGGGCCGGGTACGGCTCGGTCTGCCACGGCCGGACGTTCTTGACCTTCCAGTCCGTGTACAGCGAGGCGTTGGTGCGGGCCCACGCGGTGGAGCCGTCGGCCTCGTGCAGCTGGACGTTGCCCAGGCTGTGCACCGTGAAGTACTTCCCGCCCGCGGCGGGCACGGTGGCGCCGATGCCGCGCACGCCTTCGAGCGTGGACTTGGCGGTGAAGGTGACCGGGGTCTTCGGGTCCACGGCGGAGGTGGAGGCGCCGGAGCCGGCGGTGTCACCGGCGGTGTCCTGGGCCGGCGTGCCATTGCCGGCGTCGTCGTCCTGCTCGGCCTCCCTGTCGCCGTACACGTCGACGCCCATGTTCTCGGTGAGCTTCTTCGCCTCGGCGGAGGTCAGTTTCATGACCCCGTCGCCGTCGGCGGCCAGGGCGTGCGGTGCGGAGGTCAGCACCAGGCCTGCCGCGACCAGCGCGGATGCGAGGCTCAGGGCCCGCCCGGAGGTGTGGGTGGATCTCATCACTTTGCTCCCTGCGCGATCCGGATCGCCGAACCGTTCGTCAGAACGGACTCGTCGTACGAGTACTGGAGGGCGTCCGTGCCGGCCTGGTTCTCGATGCCGACGGTGGCGCCGGTGCCCTTGCCGGGCACGGCCTGGTACTGGAAGGTGACGTCGCCGGTGGCCTCGTCGAAGACGGCCTCGAAGGTGACGCGGCTGTTGCCGGAGACCAGCGCGGCGTTGTTCCAGACGACCGCGAACCTGCGGTGGCCGGTCTTGCCGGTGGTGGCGGTCTGCACGCTCGACTTCTTGTCGAGGGTCAGGTCGTCCCAGAACGGCGCGGCGATGCCGTTGGGCACGTCGGCCTCCGGCAGCGCGCTGTTCTCGTAGTCGCCGAGGCGCGGCTGCATGAAGTTGATCAGGCCGTTGGTGGTGACCGAGGCGCTGTTGTAGTCGACGCCGTACAGGCTGACCCAGAAGGGCAGCGAGATGGTCCTGGCGTCCTCGTCACCGGACAGGGCGACCTTGTCGGCACCCTTGATCCAGGAGTAGGTGGCCGGGGTGCAGCTGTGGCCGGAGTTGTCCGTGCGGGCCGGTAGCTGGACCGTGCGGGTCTCGAGGCCGTCGACGGTCAGGTCCGTGGTGGAGACGCCGTTGCACAGCACGGGGGCGGCGGGCGTCACCTTCAGGCCGAAGCTGCCCTCGGCGACCCTCGGGACGGTGAACGAGCCGTCGGCACCGGAGGTGACCGCGGCGACCGGGGTGCCGGTGACCTCGACGGTGGCCTTGGCGAGCGGCTTGCCGGTGACGTCCAGGACGGTGCCGGTGACGGGGTGCTGCGGGACGGCCGTCAGCGCGGTGTCCTGCTTCAGCTTCTGGTCGTCGGCGAGCACCACACCGGACAGCTTCGTCTCGGCGTAGCCGTAGCCGGTGAACGAGAAGTCGTACGTGCCCGGCAGCAGGTTCAGCCGGTACGAACCGTCCGAGCCGGAGGTCACGGTACGGGTACCGGTGGCGTCGGTGGCCCTGACGGTGACTTCGCCGAGGGCCTTTCCGGTGGCCTTGTCGGTGACCGTGCCGGACACGGCGGCGGCCTCCTTGGGGGCCTTCGCGACGGAGGCCAGGATGTCGAGCTTGCCCTCGCCCCAGACGTTGTTGGCGGCGGCGGTGCCACCGCAGTGCGTGTCATCGACGTCGCGGGCGCCCTCGTTCAGGAGCGCGCGGGTCCTGTCGATGTCACCGATCAGCGACGGGGCCGCCGACCACAGCAGGGCCACGGCGCCCGCGACGTGCGGAGTCGCCATCGACGTACCGTTGATGGTGTTGTACGACGAGCCGGGCCACGCCGAGCGGATGGCGACGCCGGGGGCGGAGATGTTCGGTTTCATGGACCCGTCGACGAGGGACGGGCCGAAGCCGGAGAAGCCGGCTATCTTGCCGGCGGAGTCGTAGGCGCCGACCCCGTAGGTCGGAGCCTGCGCGCCGGGGGCCCGGGTGGTCGAGCAGGTGACGCCGTTGCCGTCGTTGCCCGCGGCGAAGGCCTCGAAGATGCCGGCCGCGTTCCAGGCCTCGACGATGTCCTGGTAGAAGGTCGTGAGACCGCCGCCCCAGGAGTTGTTGACGATGTCCGGGGCGAGCTCCGGGCGCGGGTTCTGACCGTTGTGGTCGGTCGGCGCGAGGATCCACTGGCCGGCCGCGAGCAGGTTGGAGTCGGCGCAGCTGTCCGTCTCACAGCCCTTGGCGGCGATCCACTTGGCGTTCGGCGCGACACCGATGCCGTTCTTGCCGGCCATCGTGCCCATGGTGTGGGTGCCGTGGCCCGCGTTGTCGCACGGGGTGCCGTCGGTGGGGCACGTCCCGCTCGGGTCGTAGAAGTTGTAGTCGTGAGTGAAAGAGCCGTCGCCGTTGTTGCCGCGGTAGTTCTCCACCAGGTCCGGGTGGTCGAACTGGACACCGGAGTCGACGCTGGCGATGACGATGCCCTCGCCGCGGTCCTCGTACTGCGACCAGACGTCGTCGGCGTTGATGTCGGCGATGCCCCACTCGACGGCGGCCTCGGCCTCGGTGCCGTCCGCCTCGGTGCGTGCGGCGGAGATCTTGGCGTCAGCCGTCTCCACGTCATCGAGCTTGTGGTGCTGCTCCTTGACGATGCTCGCGACGTCCGAGCGCTTGGCGAGCTGCGCGACCAGGCCGGCGTCGCCCTTGACCTCGACGGTGTTGGCGATCCAGTAGTCGTGGTGGCCGACCTTCTCCTTGTCGAGGAAGGCGGTCAGCGACTTCTGGCTGGTCTCGGCGTGGTCGCGCAGCTCCTTGAACGCGGCCTTCGCCTTCGAGGCGTGCGAGCGCTTGCTCTTGGCCGCGGACAGGTTCGCCTGGTCCTTGAGGACGACGAAGAACGTCGCCTCGCCGCCCTCGGTGACGGCCGCGGAGAGCGCGGAGTCGACCTTGGCGGACGAAGGGGACGCAGTGGGAGAGGCGGCCGCGGGCAGCGGCGCGGACAGCAGAGCGGCAGCGGTGAACGCGGCCGCCGCCCATGCGGCGGATCTGCGCCGGGGCGGTCGGGGCAGGTGCATCGGGGGAGCTCCTCCGGGAAACGTACGGGGGAGTTCGCACGCTAGACAGACGCCGTTACTCGGGCATTACTGTGTCGGCGGACCGCTGGTGGTGCGTCCTTCGGCGGGGCGAGGTGTGGCCGGTCCTCTTCACGTTGCGCCTGAACGTGCGCGTCCCTGGGCATCGCTGGACTCCGTACCGGTGGAGGCGCTCGGCCTGCCGACGACCATTCTGCGGCCGACGTTCTTCATCACCGACTTCGAGCACCTGGGCCCGCACTGGCAGGACGGCGAGCTGGTGTTCACGCTGGCTCTGGCGCCGCAGACTCGGCTGCAGATGATCACCCCGGGCGACATCGGAGCCATCGCGGCCGATGTGTTCGACGCGCCCGCCGAGTATCTGGGGCGCACCATCGAGGTCGCCGCAGATGAACTGACCGGCCCTCAAAAGGCTGAGACCTTCGACCGTGCCGCCGGCCGCCCGGTGCGCTTCAACGCCCAGCCCGTCGAGCGGGTCCGGGCGTTCAGCGAGGAGATGGCCGCCATGTTCGAGTGGTTCGACAATGTGGGCTTTCGGGCCGACCTGGACGCCTTGCGCGGCAGGCACCCCGACCTGACGACCCTGGACGCGTGGGTGAGTGAGCACTGGTCGGTGCCTGCGGTCTCGACTCCGACCGCTTGACCCGCACGTCATGGCGCCAGGCATCCTTCGAGCACTTCAGTCGGGGAGTGCCGCCAACCGAAGTGCCCAGTCGGAGGGCCGACTCCGACCGGGTGTTCCCGTCGGCGGTCGGGCCGGGTGCTCGGTGGGTCCGGTTCAGTCCTGGAGAGTGGTGAGCCACTCGGTCAGCAGGCGGTTGACCTCGTCGGGGCGTTCCTGCTGGATCCAGTGGCCGCAGCCTTCCAGCAGGTGGGAGGCGGACAGGGCGGGGAGGGTGGTGGGGTAGGCGTCGATGGCGTCGGCCATCCAGGTGGTGGAGGCGTCCAGGGTGCCGCCGATGAACAGGGACGGCTGCGGGATCGGGGCTCCGCGGTGGGGGGCGAGGTCCTCCCAGTCGCGGTCCATGGCGCGGTAGCGGTTGAGGGCGCCGGTCAGGCCGGTCCGTTCGAACTCGGCGGTGTAGAAGTCGAGGTCGTCCTCGCTCAGCCAGGCGGGGTGTCCGTCTGCGGGGAAGCGGTCGCGCAGCCGGCCGCCGTGGGCGACGAAGTGCGGGTCGGGCTCTCCCCGGGCGGGCATGGTGTCGGCGGACAGTGCCGCGTAGAAGCCGGCGAGCCAGCCCCGGACGTCGGGCTCGATCTCCGCCTCGGCCCGGCCGGGCTCCTGGAAGTAGGAGACGTAGAACTCCTGCTCGGGGCCGCCGACCTGGCCGAAGACGTCGGAGGGGCGCGGACCGCCCGGAGGTGCGTAGGGGACGCTCAGCAGGCCGACGGCGCGGAAGACTTCGGGGTGGAGCAGGGCGGAGGAGGCGGCGATGCCGGATCCCCAGTCGTGGCCGATGACCACCGCGCTCTCCTCGCCGAGGGCGCGCACCGCGGCGACGTTGTCCTGCACCAGGTCGAGCATCCGGTACGCGTCGGTCGCGGCGGGCCTGGAGGAGCGGCCGTAGCCGCGCACGTCGATCGCCACGGCCCGGTAGCCGGCGGCGGCGAGGGCCGGGAGCTGCCGGCGCCAGGAGTACCAGGACTCGGGGAAGCCGTGCACGAGCAGGACCAGCGGCCCGGCGCCCTGCTCGACCAGGTGCAGGCGCCCGGCCGGGGTCTCGACGGTGCGGTGGCGGAGCTCGGTGGTCGGTTCGGGCTGCATGGGCTTCTCCTCGGTACGCGTGCGGACGCGGTCACCTGTCGATCATGCGACGCGGCGGGCTCCCGGCGCGATCAGCGTTGCCGGACTGGCAAGATCGCAGCGCAGGGCGGTCGAGCGGCGCGTCCGGAAGGAGCGGGAACGGTGACAGGCGACGACCCGGACGGCACGCGGACAGCGATGGGACCCAGACTGCGGACCGCGCGCGAGCAGTACGGCGCCACGCTCGCCGGTATCAGCCGGGCGACCGGCATCTCGTCGAGCACGCTGTCGCGGATCGAGACCGGCCGCCGCAGACCCACCCTGGAGGTCGTGCTGCGGCTGGCGAAGGAGTACGGCGTCTCCCTCGACGAGCTGGCCGGTACCGCCCCCGCGGTCGAGCGCCGCAGCACGCCGCCGCGCGGCTTCGGGGACGACAAGGCGGTGCTGCCGCTCACCCGGTACGTCGGCGGCCTGCACGCCCACAAGCACGTACTGCCCGCCGCCGAGGGTGTGCCGGACCGGCCCCGGCAGGTCTCCCACGAGGGCTACGAGTGGCTGTGCGTTCTGTACGGGCGGCTGTGGCTCGCGCTCGGCGACCAGGATCTCGTCCTGGCGGCCGGGGACGTCGCCGAGTTCGACACCCGCACCCCGCACGGGGTGGCCAACGCGGGCGCCGGAGGGCCGGTCGAGTACCTCATCCTGTTCGGGCCCCAGGGCGAACGGCTGCGGCCGCGGACCCCGGCCGCGGGACCCGGTGGCCCGCAGCCCTCGTGACGATCCGGACCCCTGGCCGCGCTCCACACGGGCACGGCTCAGGCCGCGGCGGACGCGCGGGATCAAGGCTGCCGCTTGTCGAATCCGAAGGGCTCGGAAGGGCGGTCCTCGAAGGAGCGGTCGCCGGCGGCCTTGGTGAATCCCTCTGTGTGGCACCGGTGCTCACGTCGCGCGCTTCTCGCGGCGAGCGTGAGGGCCGGTCGGCTCGGTCGTGTCCGTTCCTGCCCGCCGCGACGGACGGCCAGGCAGCAGGAACGAGGGCAGTGTTCCCAGGGCGGTGACCGCGGCCAGCACCAGCAGAGTCGGGCCCAAAGCGGGAGCGGGCGTCGCCGGGGTGCCGATGGCGGATGCCCCGGTGGCGGCGGCGATGGCGATGCCGAGGGTGGGGCCGATGTTCATGGCGGTCTGCTTGAGCCCGCCGACGACCCCGGCACAGTCGGCCGGTGCGTCACCGACCACGGTTCCGGTGGCGGTGACCATGACGGTGGCGAATCCCGCGCCTAGTGCGGCGAAGGCGGAGCCCATGAACAACCATGTGCTGTCCGGGCCGGACCGGGACAGCGCGGCGATGCCCAGAACGACGAGGGCCGTGCCGGCGGTCGCACAGCGGCGAGGGCCGTGACGGCGCAGGGCGGTGGCGGCGACCGGAGAGCCGAGGACCATGAGCACGGTCAGGGGGAGGACGTGCAGACCGCAGGAGAGCGCATCCAGGCCGAGCACGTCCTGGAGGTAGAACGTGGCGGTGAACAGCGTGCCGAAGAGGCCGGCCGTGGTGGCCAACAGGAGCGCCATCGCTGCCGTCACCGGCACGGACCGCGCCACCGCGCGCGGCACGATGGGGTGCGTGGTGCGGCGCTCGTGTCGGGCGAGGACCGTCGTGACGCATGCGGTGGTGAGGAGTCCGAGCAGGGTCGGGGGCGCGGTCCATCCGTGCGCCGGTACGCCGGCCAGCGTGTGGACCAGGACTGCGAGCGTCGAAGTGAGCAGGGCCGCGCCGCGGAGGTCGAGCGGTTGGGAGCGGCTGCGCTCGGGCACCGGCACCCGGGCGGCGAGGGCCAGCACGACGACTGCCAGCGCGATGGGGACGTTGATCCAGAACACCGCTCGCCAGCCCCACTGCGCCACGAGGACGCCCCCGAGGACCGGACCGGCCCCGGCGGCCACGCCGATCGCGCCGGTGCGGATCGCGACCGGTGTCCCGAGCCGTTCCACCGGGTAGGTGAGCCGCAGCAGGGCGAGTGTCGCCGGCTGCAACAGTGCGCCGAACACGCCCTGGGCGACGCGGAGTGCGATCACCCAGCCGACCGACGGGGCGAGCGCGATGCCGGCCGAGGAAGCCCCGAATCCCAGGACGCCGATGAGCAGCAGCCGGGCGTGGCCGTAGCGGTCCCCGAGCCGCCCGGCGATGACGAGGAGCGAGGCCACGGCGACGAGATAGCCGGTGCTCGTCCACTGGACCTGTGCCGGGCTCGCGTCGAGCCCGCGCTGCAGACCGGGCTGCGCGACCAGCAGGATCGTGCCGTCCAGTGCGACGAGCATCGCCCCGGCCGCACTCACCAGGAGGGCGAGAGTCTGTCGTACGGGCGGGCTCACGCGTCCACCGGGCCGAGGTGTGCGTCCAGAGCCGCCGCGATGAGCCGGTCGAGTTGATCACCGCCGGGTACGCCGCCCTCCGGAGAGCCGAGGGCGAGCGGGAGGCTTCCCTGGACCCACAACTGGGCGATGCCGTGCAGGTTCGCCCAGAGAGCGGCGGCCACCACCGGGGGCGCGTACGGTTCCCGGCTGCCAGGCCCCTGCGCGGTGTCCGGCTCCGCCCGGCACCGGGCGACCAGATCGACCACGCGTGCGAACTGCGGGAGGCTCGACTCCCGGAGCTTCCGCTCGCCCGCCGCGTGCCGGTCGCTGTCGAGCAGGTCATGACGGAACATCAGCTCGAACATGGAGCGGCGCTCCAGCGTGTACGTGACGTACACCCGGGCGACGGCCCGCAACTGTGCCCGGGGCGTCGTCGTCTCGGCGATCACCGCTGCGAACCTGCCGGTCAGCTCCTCGAAGCCCCGCTGGGCGATGGCTGACAGCAGGGCGTGGTGCGTGGGGAAGTGGCGGCGCGGCGCCCCGTGCGAGACCCCCGCCCTGCGGGCGATCTCCCGCAGTCCCACCGACGCGGAGCCCTCGGTCAGCACGAGGTCCACGCCGGCGTCGATCAGGCGCTCCCGAAGGGAGGGTTCACTGGGCATAGACACTGTCTACCACTCGCGGTAGACAGTGTCCACGCCCTCAGGGGCGGGACCCGCCGCCAGGGCTGACCATGCCGTGCTCGTAGGCCATCGCCACGACTTGGGACCGGTCCCGAGGGCCGAGCTTGGCCATGATGCGGCTGACGTGTGTCTGCGCGGTCGTGGGCGCGGCGGCGGCTCCGGACAGTCTTCCGGTCCCTCTGGATTCCCGTGAAGGCAGCCGTGCTGAACCTGCTGTCCATCTCCGCCGCGCTCGGCGTGATCCCCCCCCGGTTGGCTGGACCGGAGGCTGCCCAAGGTGTCCCTCGAACGTCCCGAGCACAGCTGACCGGGCCAGGCCCTCACCCGTGACGCGCCGAGGAGGCGCGGAGCGCGGGTGGGGGTCAGCCCTGGGCGGTGTAGGTGACGAAGTCGCGCCACGCGGCGGGGGAGAGGGCGAGCTCCGGGCTCCGTCGGTCCTTGGAGTCACGGACGTGGACCGCCTGCGTGCCTCGTGCCACCTCGATGCAGCTGTCGCCCTCGGAGCCGCTGTAACTGCTTTTGAACCATGCCGGTTCGGACATATTCATAGCGCTCCTCGCATTCGCTTCAGCAGGCTGCTTGAGTCGTCGGGTGTCAGGGCCTGCGAGCGCAGTTTCGCATACCGCTGCTGGAGGACGCTGATCTCCTTCGGGACAGTGATCAAGCGGCCGTTCTTCTGGCCCTCGGAGTATCCGAACCAGCGGTTGTCGGGGGTCTCGGCCAACTGCAACGGCCCGTCCAGCCCGCCGTGCGACGGCCTCCGCGTGGGCATCACCTGAAACTCCACGTTCCAGTTGCGGTCGATCAACTCCAGTAGCCGGTCGTACTGTTCGCGCGTCACCTCTTCCCCGCCCGTCCACCGCTCCAGCACGGCCTGCTCCACGATGAAGCTGAACGCCGTCGGCGGCTTCCGCGTCACTGCCAGCAGCTCCTGTCGCGCCAGCCGCGCCGCGATCCGCTGCTCCAGTTCCTCCGGATCGGGCAGGGGCGGGACGTCCAGCGACACCGCTCGCGCGTACGCCTCTGTCTGCAACAGGCCCGGCACCACGCGGCATTCGTACGTGTAGAGGCTGATCGCCGTCGTCTCCACCCGTGCCCACTGCCGGAACCAACTCGCCAGACCCGCCTGCCGCGACAGATGTGGCGCGGCCTTCCGCAGCGCCCCCGTGTTTCCGAGCGCTGCCTCCGCGCGTTCCACGAAGTCGCGGTCCGGCATCCGGCGGCCCTGCTCGATCGAGGCGACGGTGTGCTTGGAGAAGCGCACGTGGTCCCCGAACTCCTCGCGCGAGAGGCCCGCGTGCTCTCGTAGGGCTTGGACGAACGCGCCGAACGTACGCAGGCTGTCGGACACTCCGGGCTCGGCACCGGCTCCCGCGCCCGTCTCTCCCGCCATCGGAGCCGCAGCACCGTCGTCCGAGTTCTCGTAGGCCACCGTGGCCACCTTTCGCGCGTATCCGCCCCGCCGCTTTCCCGAATGCCGCACCGGCACATCTGTGGGAGGGAGGCTCCGGCCACCGAGCGTGCCTGTGTGATCTCACAGGGTACGCGCGGCGGGCTTGGCGCCACCTGGTGTTCGCCCCGTGCGCAGAGCGCTCGGTGGTCCGCTCGGAGCTCGGGTCCCGAGTCTCGGGGTTCGAGCGTCGCCTGCCGCCCTGTCACTCGTTCGAGGGGTGCGAGGGAGGTGTGCGGGCCGACGCTTGAGCTTCGGGGTTCGAGGGTCGAGAGTCGAGGGCCGGTATTCGAGCCGTGTTGTTCATCCGGGAGGTAGGTAAGGGCTTTTGGGGAAACCTCCCCTCCCTCACCACCCCGTCACGGCCAGCAAGTATGACTAATCGTGATCGAGTTGCAGCGGAGAGTCGCGGCTGCTTACGGTGCCCACAACGAGACGACCCCGACACGGTGTTAGCTGCACCGGCCGGGGTCTGACCCAAGATCGCACACCATAGAAAGACGATCTCGTGGCTATCCAGCACCTTAGCTCTGCCCCGCCCGCCCCCGCAGCCTCGCGCCCGTACCGCAAGGCGCACACCGGTTACGGCAAGCAGTCCGTCCCGGCCCAAGGCGCCCTCGGGGCGCACGCCTTCGCCCTCCTGCCCGAGCGGGAGCGCCATGTCGCCGGGTATGTCGACCACCTGCCCGACGGTGCCGCCATGGACATCAAGTCGCTGGCCAAGGACCTGCCCCTGTACGGCCAGATGGCCATCGGCACCGCCCTGCTCGCGCTCGCCGTGGCCGGGCACCTGCGGCGGGTGCGCTGCCGGGTGGAGGGGGACGACCGGTGCCGGTGGGTGACGCTCACCTACTGGTCCCGCACCGCTCACGACAACGAGTGGTGGGCCGCCCATCTCGCGGCAGGAGCCCCAGCGCCGGAGCACGCCCCCGCACCGTCCGCCGAGCCGGTCGTACCTCGGCAGCGCACTGCGGAGCTGGACACCACGGCGCTTCCGAACCCGAACCCGCCGCAGCCCCCGGCCCCGGAGAACGAACCGGCGGACATCCCACATCTTCCGGAGGCACCTTCCCCCGCCTACCTCGCGCTCGCGGAACTCGGCCGCCGCGAACCCCGCCTGGCGCTCTCCGCCGCCGACTGCGCCGTCCTTGAGCCACTCGCCGCCGCCTGGTTCGCACGCGGTGTCAGCGCCGACTACCTGACCTCCGCGCTCACCGCCGGGCTCCCCGAGCGAATCGGATCACCCGTCGGCCTGGTACGCCGCCGCCTCGCCGACAAGATGCCGCCCCACCTGCCTGCGGCACCGGCACCCGTATCGGCATCGGGTCCGCCCGCCCCCTCCGTGCGCGGCCTCCTGGTCGAGTGCGCCGAATGCGGTCGCCCCGGCCCGCCCGAGGCACTCCCGGACGGCCTCTGCCGCCCCTGCAATGCCGCGCTCCAGCAGCCGGAGTCGCCCGACCGGACGGACGCGGAGCAGGTCGAACGCGACGTCCCCGCCCTCGTCGCGGGCCTCCGGAACCTGATGCGCACCCCCTGAGCCGTCGACACTTCCGCAGCCTTGGGGCGTCACGCCTCGTGTCGCGTACGAGCAGCCGGGCGATGCGTACGCCCCTGTGGCGTACGCGCGTCGCCGCTGGTGAAGGGGGGTGAGCGCCGCCATCGTGGACTCATGACTGCACAGCCCGTCTCCGTGACCGGTCAAGCGCCGCCCCTCACAGGTGCGTTCGTCCAGCGCTTCAGCTCCACCCCGCGCGGCGCACGCCTCGCCCGTCGGCTCGTGCTGCACCAGCTCGACACATGGGGCGTGCCGCACAGGAGCGAGGCGTCCGACACCGCCGCCCTGCTCGTCGCGGAACTCGCCGCCAACGCCGTCACCCACGGCCGCGTCCCCGGGCGGGATTTCGAGGTCACCGCCGAGATCCGCAACCGGACTCTGCGCATCTCGGTGTCCGACGCCCGGGGCGAGCTGCGGCCCACCGCCCCGGGCGAGCCGCGTGCACCGATGCCGCCGCTGTCGGAGACCGGCCGGGGCCTGCTCCTGGTGGAGGCGCTCGCCGACCGGTGGGACGTCCTCGACCGTGCGCCCGTCGGGAAGACGGTCGTGGCCGAGCTGGACCTGCCGCGCTGACCGGGGCGGAGCGCTCACCGGCAGCGGTGCGGCTGAGAAACACCGCCCGGCGTGAGGCGGAGGCCGGAGCTGCCTCGGACAGCCCTCGGCCACCGCACCACCCGCCGGACTCCGCGCGGCACCGTCCTCAGGTGACCTTCACCCAGTCGAGGGTGCGCTCCACGGCCATCTTCCAGCCCGCGTAACCGTCCGCGCGCTGTTGTTCGGACCACTGGGGCGACCATCGCTTGGACTCGTCCCAGTGGGTACGCAGTTCATCGGTGTTCTGCCAGAAGCCCGTTGCCAGCCCTGCTGCGTACGCGGCGCCGAGCGCGGTCGTCTCCGCGACCACCGGCCGGCTGACGGGGACGCCCAGGACGTCGGCCTGGATCTGCATGCACAGGTCGTTGGCGGTGACGCCGCCGTCGACCTTGAGCACGTCGAGGTGGACGCCGGAGTCCTGCTCCATCGCGTCGACCACGTCGCGGCTCTGGTAGCAGATGGCTTCCAGGGTCGCCCGCGCCAGGTGCGCGTTGTCGTTGTACCTGGCCAGGCCGACGATCGCTCCTCGTGCATCGGAGCGCCAGTAGGGGGCGAACAGGCCCGAGAACGCGGGGACGAAGTACATCCCGCCGTTGTCGTCGACCGTACGGGCCAGCTCCTCGCTCTCGGCCGCCGTCTTGATGATCTTCATCTGGTCGCGCAGCCACTGCACGGCGGAGCCGGTCACCGCGATGGAACCCTCCAGCGCGTAGACCGCGGGGCTGTCGCCGAACTGGTAGGCGACGGTGGTCAGGAGGCCGTGCTGGGAGCGGACGAGCTCCGTGCCGGTGTTCAGCAGCAGGAAGTTGCCCGTGCCGTAGGTGTTCTTGGCCTCACCGGGCGAGAAGCAGACCTGCCCCACCGTGGCCGCCTGCTGGTCGCCGAGGACCCCGCCGATGGGAATGGACGCGCGCAGCGGCCGGGAGGTGCGTGTCGTGCCGAAGGCTTCCGGGTGCGACGAGGGGTTGATGGTGGGCAGCATCGCCCGGGGGATCTGGAAGAAGCCCAGGAGCTCGTCGTCCCAGTCGAGGGTCTCCAGATCCATCAGCATGGTGCGGCTCGCGTTGGTCACGTCGGTGGCGTGGATGCCGCCGTCGGGCCCGCCTGTGAGGTTCCACAGGACCCAGGCGTCCGTGTTGCCGAAGAGGGCGTGGCCCTTCTCCGCTGCCGCCCGCACACCGTCGACGTTCTCCAGGATCCACTGGATCTTGCCGGCCGAGAAGTAGGTGGCCGGCGGCAGCCCGGCCTTGCGGCGGATGACATCGCCGCGGCCGGTGCGTTCCAGGTTCGCCGCGATGGTGTCGGTCCGCGTGTCCTGCCAGACGATCGCGTTGTAGTACGGCCGCCCGTTGCGCGGGTCCCAGACCACCGTGGTCTCACGCTGGTTGGTGATCCCGATCGCCGCCAGGTCCTCCGGGGACAGGCCGCCGTACCGGAGGGCGTTCTGCATCACCGAGTTGGTGCGCTCCCAGATCTCCACCGGGTCGTGTTCCACCCAGCCGGAGCGGGGGAGGATCTGCGCGTGTTCCAGTTGGTGCTTGGCGACCTCGTTGCCGCCGTGGTCGAAGATCATGAATCGGGTGCTGGTGGTTCCCTGATCCACCGCGCCGATGAAGTCCGCCATGATGTGCCGCCTCTCCGGCCGGTGTCGTCAGTCCTGGGACGCCGGGACACGTCCCGGTGGCTCGGGTTCCGCCGACGGCAGGAACCGGCCGATGAAGCCCTTGTACATTCCTGCGCCGAGCAGTCCGCCGATCAACGGGCCCACGATGGGTACCCAGAAGTACAGATTTCCGTACTGGTCCCGCCATGCCCCGTTGTAGCCCGTGATGAAGCTCGCCAGCCGGGGGCCGAAGTCCCGGGCCGGGTTGATCGCGTAACCCGCGTTGGTTCCCCATGCCATGCCGATCGCGACCACGACCAGTCCGATGACGAACGGGCCCAGGTTCGCACCCGGCGGTGTGTTCAGCATGTCGGTGATGGCCATGATCAGCAGCAGGAGGATGGCGGTGCCGATGACCTGGTCGCGGAACGCGCCCCATTCATGGACCGGCAGGGCGGGGTTCCCGTTGGCGGGCAGTGTGGAGAACACCGTCTGCGTCTTGATGGTGTGTCCGGGGTCGGCCTTCGCGAGTGCCTCGCTGTAATTCCAGCGCACGAGGAGCGCGGCCACGAAGGCCCCGGCCGTCTGCGCGAGTGCGTACGGCGCCACCTTGCTCCAGGGGAACCCCTTGAAGGCGGCCAGCGAGAGGGTCACCGCGGGGTTGAGGTGGGCACCGCTCAGCCGTGCCGCCACGTAGACGCCGAGAGTGACCCCGAGCCCCCACGCCCAGGCGATGCTGTCGTGGTCCCCGAGGCCGCCGGGCGGGTCCGTCAGGGCCCCGCCGGCCGCCACCTGGGCCACCACACCGCACCCGAAGAGGATCAGGATCATCGTGCCCACGAACTCGGCCGACAACTCGCTCAGCAATCCGGAAATTTTAGGTCGCTCAGCCATGAAAGCTCGCCCTCCGCCGGCCGCACCGGCCTTCGACTGCCCAGCAGTACCGGCAGGCTAGGACGCCCGGGAGGAGACCGCATTTCAGGATATTTCTCCCCGGAGTGCCCGTTCATCCGATTGGCCGAGGCCGGACAGGCGGCGGATCGGACGCGCCGGACCGTCAGCCGATTCGCCGGGCGCCCGATGCGGGGCGGCGGAACCGGGCCGTGAAGGGATTCGCGCGCGGCCGTGCACTGTCCAGTGCGCCGTCCCCGGCCACCGCCCCTGCCGCTGTCGCCCGATGTGGTGACGACGGCCGGACGGTCCCGGGAGCCCCGGCCGGGGCGACAACGGGATCATGGACGAGCCCGCCGTGAGCGTCTTCGTCGAGGGCTCGCGCGAGGTGGTCACGGCGGAGCAGTGGCCGCCCAGGGACATCGCGCACAAGTCGCTGTACCTTCGCACGCGTCGCAAGCTCTCCTTCGAGCCCGAGACGATGGGCGCGGAGTACGCGGAGGACGGGCTCAGGAGAGTGTGACCGTCCTGTGGGCGCCCGGGGCAGCGTGCGCGAACGGCCCCGGGCGCCGGGTCTCGGCGCCCGGGGCGCGTCTCACAGCTGCGGCGCCTGCTTGATGAACGTGTCCAGCACCCCGTCGGCCACCTTGATCGTGCCCTGTGGCCGGGTGGTCCCCGGGATGGTGGTGAACGCGGCGGCCTGCTTCGCCAGGGCAGCCGCCCTGGCGAAGTCCGCCCGACCGTCACCTGCGCGGAGTTCCGCACGCAGGCCGTCCAGGGTGGCGTTCAGTGCGTCGCCCCACACGTCGAGAGCGTCCAGCCACGGCTTCGTCTGTGCCAGGAAGGCCGGGTCCCGCACGCCGGTGCGGATCTGCCCGGGAGCCCCGCCCAGTACGTCGGCGTAGGCGTCGAGTTCCCGCAGCGCGGCTCGGCGTTCGGCACGGGATCCGCTGTTCCAGGCCTTGGTGAAGTCCGCCAGCCGTGCGCCCAGTCCGGGTGCCTGCGGCTGCCAGTTCGTGTCGCCGAAGGTGGGCGCGAGATGCTGGGTGTCGAAGAAGGCCAGCAGGGCACGGGTGGTGGCGGGATCACCGCCGGCCAGGTAGCCCGCCGCCGCGCGCCAGGTGCGGTCGGGGTCGTAGTCCTCGTCGTTCCAGGCGAAGGACGCCCCGCCGAAGAGAGCGACCTTGCTCGGCGCGGCCTGGTTCATCGGGTTGAGCACGATGCCGCTCAACGCCTTGTGCAGCCCGGCTTCCCGCTTGTCGTAAGGGGCCATCAGCAGTCGGCCCGTCGTCTGCCCGTAGTCGTTGACCGGGTAGTTGTCCCAGAGGAACACCTTGCGTCCCCACACCGTGGAGGCGGCTTGGGCGTCCGCCATGCTGATCGAGGGGGGAACGACGTCCGTGCCGGTCCACTGCACGATCACCTTCGGGTCGAGCTGCTCGCGCAGCACGGACTTGTAGGCGGAGTCGGCGGTGTCGGAGTACTCCGTGGGCACGAACTGGAGTGGTGCGGCATCCGGGCGTGTGTCGATGAAGTCGTGCTGCACGGCGTTGAGCAGGTCGGTCTGCGCCTGACCCGCGCTGCCCCTGCCCGGTGCGCCGTACTTCTCCTGGTCGGCGTCGCAGTTCCACTTCGTGTAGCTGATGTCGTCCAGCGCCACGTAGAAACTGCGGGCGCCCTGGTCGTAGAGGGTGCCCAGCTTCGTCTTCAGGGCGCTCACGTCATCGGGGTCGCTGTAGCAGACCGACAGCCCCGGAGAGACGGCGTAGGTGAAGTCGACGTGGTGGGCGGTGGCCTGCTCGATCAGTGCACGCAGGTCGGCCAGCTTGTCGGCGGGGTAGGGCTCACGCCACTCCTCCCTCAGGTACGCGTCGTCCTTCGGGGTGTAGATGTAGGTGTTGGCCTTGATGTCGCCGTAGAAGGCGAGCTGGTCCAGCCGGTCGGTGTGCGACCAGGGGGCGCCGTAGAAACCCTCGATGCTGCCGCGGAGGGGCATGGCCGGGTGGTCGGTGATCGAGACGGCCGCCAGGGTGTGTTTTCCGGTCACCAACTGCCGCAGCGTCTGGGCGGCGTAGTAGATGCCGTCCCCGTCGTTGCCGGCGAGCACGACGGTGTCGCCCCGGGAGGCGAGGGAGTAGCCCTCCGCGACCAGGGTGCCGGGTACGGTGCCGCCGGCCGCGCGCAGGGCGTCGGCCACCGTACGGTCCTTGACCGATCCGGCCACGACGGTCAGCGCCGCTCGATGGCCGCGCGACGCCGGAGCGGCATTCCCGGCCGTACTCGTGATGATGTGACGGGCCCCGGCCGAGGCCAGCGCCTTCTTGATGACCTCGGCGCTCGGGGCGTCGACGTCGTCACCGAGGACGAGTCGCACGCGGTCCGGGACACGGAGGTCCCGACCCGCCGACTTCATGCGCTGCGGGGTGGGGGTGACGACGGGCCGCTCCGCGGACTGAGCGCCGCCGGCCGAGGGCGATGCCGTGGCGGCCGGCTCTCCGGCCGCCTGGGCGGGAGCGGAGAGCGTACCGAGGGCCAACAGCGCGGCGGCGCCGAGAAGGGGGAGACGGGGGACTCGGGGAAGACGGTACGGATGACTTCGAGGCATACGGGTCACTGCACCTCCACGAAAGTGGACCACTGCATTCAGGTGGTGGAGTGGTCTAAACCACCACTCCTGGGCACCGGTGTCAAGATCGAGACGCAGGAAAGGACGCACCGGTCCCTGACGATGTGTCGGTTTCTGTGGGTCCGCCCCGACCGGTCCTGCGCGCCGACCGGTCCTGCGCGCCGGAAGCGGCACCATGCCTACCCTCGCTCCATGGTGAGACTCGGAATCCCCGTCATCGGTGTCACGGACGTTCCCCGCGCGGTGGCCTTCTGGACCGCGGCCCTGAATCTGGTCGCCTCGCGCGAGTGGGAGAGCGAGACGTGGCGGACCCTCGACCACGCCGACGGCTCCGGCCGCGCCCTCGGGCTGATGCGCAGTACGTCCCCGGCCGAGCCCCGGCCCCGTATCCACCTGGACCTCTACGCGGATACGCGGGAGGAGCAGCAGTCGGAGATCGACCGGCTGATCGGTCTCGGCGCGCGGACCGTCGCCTGGGACCTCTATCCGCCGGAGCCCGACTTCGTCGTCCTCGCGGACCCGGACGGCAACATCTTCTGTGTGGTGGACCTGAGCCGCGCACCCAGTGGAGGCGACGGGGCGACGTCCTGAAGGGGAGCGACGGTACGGGGCGTCAGGGGCTTCCGGCGCGTTTTCCGGCACCCGGTCCGGAAAACCCCTGGTTCAGCGGCAACCCGTCCGGCGATACTCCGTTTCCATGAGGAGCGACGATCCGGATCGGGAGCTGTCGGCCAACCCCGCTTTGCGGCGAATCCTCGGACGGCACGGTGGTCCGGAGCTTCTGGACCTGCTCGCCGACGGTATGTCCGGCGGGGATCTGACCACGCTGCTGCTCGAAGTCTTCAGGCGGAGGGCGGACCGGCGCTCGCCCGCCGAGGTGATGCGGCGCTATCGCAGCGACCGGTTCGTCGCGCCGGCGCCGATCAGCTTCACCGCACTCCGCCGCACCGAGGACGCCCTGCTGTCCGCACTGCCGGACGGGTTCGAGACCCTCGTGCTCGCTCCCGTGCTGCCTCTGGCCGCGCATTCGGCCGTCGCGACCGTCGATCCGCGCAAGGTGATGGCGACGGTGCGCGGCAGCGAGGTCGCCGCCGACCCGACCAACGCCCTGGCCCTGGAGGCGTCCCTGCGACGCTCCCGAGCCCTGGACGCCGACCCTCGTTCGAGCGCGCCGGTGCGGTTGGCAGCCGGTCAACGGGTCACACGGGCCCAGCAGTTCGGAGAGCCGGGGATGCTGGCCCACTTCCAGATCCTCGGCCTGGTGACTGCCGGGCGGGACACGGGCAGCCGGTCCTTCGAGCATGAACAGCTGGCCGAGCACCTGCGGTTCGCAGCCCGGGCGATGGCGGCCGCCGGGGCGCGACAGACACAGATCCGGCTCACCTGCCTGGATGACGCGAGCCGACCGGTCGTCGACCGGGCACGGGACGAATGCGCCGTGCTCCCGGACGTCCTCGTCACCGAGGACCCCGATCGGACGACCGGGCGCGGGTACTACAGAGGAATCTGCTTCAAGATCTTCGCCGGTGTTGAAGGGAACTGTCCGGAAGTCGGCGACGGCGGCTTCGTCGACTGGAGCCAACTCCTCACCGGCAACCGCAAGGAACGCCTGCTGATCAGCGGCTTCGGCGTCGACCGGCTCGCCGGGACCCTGGCCTCCCCGTCGTGAGGGAGCGCCGCCGAGCGGCACTCCCTCCGATGTCGACCGGCGTCTTCGTGCGGCCCGCCGTCCGCCCGGACCGTCAAGCCGCGTAGCAGAGCTCCGCGGTGCCGATCGGGGCCTCGGCGGGGGACTCGGTCATGGGTGCGGGGCGGGTGGTGTGGAGGGTGGTCGCGGTCTGTGCGCGGTTCCGCGCGAAGACGACGAGGCGCAGCACTGCGAACCGCGCGACACCGGTGAGCGCGGAGGCGGACAGGTAGACGGCCTGTTCGAGCACCACATCGGGCGCCGCCGCCAACTGGTGCAGGACGAGCATCGCCCCGCAGGTCACCACATAGGCGGCCGCCGCGGACCCGGCCGACTGCGCGTGCTGGCGTCGTGTCGCCCGTCCGCCGGCGCCGAAGGTGAAACGGGCGTGCAGCTCGGTGGCGAGGAGCGTGGACACCACGGTCACCAGGGCGTTGGCGAAGGCCCAGGGGATCCCGGACGCCAGGGCGGACACGGCGAAGCTCGAGGCCAGCCCCACCCCGCCGCCGCAGAGCACGAAGCGGGCGAAGGCCGTGAAGGCGCCGGCCGGCGCCTGCTCCTGGCTCTGTGCTGTGTCCATGATCCGACCCCCTGTGTGGCATACCCCGTGATGTGCGCTCGCTCGGCTGCGATACCTAGAAGCACTCCCTGTAGTGCCATCATGGCACACGAGTGGCACCACAGGGAGTGCTTTGAGGTGTCATGCATGGCGCCAGTGGCGCCACATGTGGGTCGGGGGGGGGTGAATGTGCAGGCCATCGGCTTGCGCGTCCCGGCCTCAAGGCGGCCGGGCTCTGTCGGCGGCGCCGCCTGTGCGGTTCCGGGAGGGGTGGCGGCGATTTCCGTGCCGGAGTCGGACTGTCCGCGTCCGTCCGGTTCGAGGTGTTGCGCATTCGGTGCAGGTGCTGTGTCCGCATCGAAGTTGCCCGCCGGTACCTCTTGACGCTGCCCTTTGGCGAAAACTACGTTTTGGTCTTCGGAAATCAACTTCCACTTTGTGGAAACCTCTGAAACCTCTCTCGGTCGTCAGGGTCTGGTGCGCAGCCTTCTCCGAAGTAGGCCGTCCCCAGGCCTCGTTGCGACCCCTAGCGAACAATCGAGGGCCGATCGATGACTGCTGTGGAGGACCGGTCGCCCGAGGCGGCCAACGGGGCCGCCGAGGGCACCGGGGCGACCAGCTCCGTCCTGTACACCTACGACCTGGCCCCGACGAAGAAGCAGGGGCGCCGCTGGGGTGCCTACAACGTCTTCACCCTCTGGGCCAACGACGTGCACAGCCTGGGCAACTACGCCTTCGCCATCGGGCTCTTCGCACTCGGGCTGAATGTATGGGGCATCCTGGCCGCCTTCGCACTCGCGTCCGTCCTGCTCTTCCTGTTGCTGACGCTGTCCGGCTTCATGGGGCACAAGACGGGTGTCCCGTTCCCGGTCATGAGCCGTATCGCGTTCGGCGTCAGGGGCGCGAAGATCCCCGCTGCCATCCGCGGGATCGTCGCCGTCGCGTGGTTCGGCATCCAGACCTACCTCGCCTCCGCCGTCCTGAGCGCCCTCCTCATGGCGATGTTCCCCGGGCTGCGGGATCTGGACTCGAACTCCCTGCTCGGCCAGTCCACCCTCGGGTGGATCTCCTTCCTCTCGCTGTGGGCCCTCCAACTCCTCATCGTTTCCTACGGGATGCAGATGATCCGGAGGTACATGGCCTTCGCGGCCCCCACCACGCTGATCACCATGTGCGCCCTCGCGGTCTGGATGTTCGTACGTGCGGACGCCTCGATCTCCCTGTCCGTCGACGCCCCGCTCACCGGCGGCGCCATGTGGCTGCAGATCCTTCAGGCCGCCGCACTGTGGGTGGTGATCTACGGGACGTTCGTCCTGAACTTCTGCGACTTCACACGGTCGGCCAGGAGCCGCGGCTCGATCGTCCGTGGCAACGTGATCGGCATCCCGCTCAACATGCTGTTCTTCGCCGTCATCGTGGTGGTGCTCAGCGGGGCGCAGTTCAAGCTCGACGGGCACGTCATCACCAGCCCCACGGACATCGTCCGGACCATCCCGAACATGCTCCTGCTGGCGACCGCCTCGCTCGCCCTCATCGCCCTGACCGTGGCGGTGAACCTCCTGGCGAACTTCGTGGCACCCATCTACGCGCTCATCGACCTCTTCCCGCGCCGGCTGAACTTCCGCCGCGCGGGCCTGGTCAGCGCGGTGATCGGGCTGGTCATCCTGCCGTGGAACCTCTACAACAGCCCGATCGTCGTGAACTACTTCCTCGGCGGGCTCGGAGCCCTGCTCGGACCGCTCTTCGGCGTGATCATGGCGGACTACTGGCTGCTGCGTAAGTCCCAGGTCAACGTCCCCGACCTCTACAGCGAGGACCCGCAGGGCGAGTACCACTACAGCCACGGCTTCAACCCCCGTGCCGTCGCCGCGTTCGTCCCCGCCGCCGCGGTCGCCGTGGTCGTCGCCCTCGTGCCCTTCTTCCACGCAGCCGCCGGCTTCTCGTGGTTCGTGGGTGCCTTCCTCGCCGCCGCGCTGTACGCGCTCATCGCCGACCGCACCACGCAGATCCGGGACGTGGACGGCGAGGCCATCGCCGTCGCCGCCGAATGAACCACCGAGCCGAAGGCCGTACCTTGCGCATCCTCGTCGTCAACGTCAACACCACACAGTCGATCACCGACACGATCGGCGAGCAGGCAGCCGGTGCGGCGTCACCCGGCACCGAGATCGTCCCGCTGACTCCGGCCTTCGGGGCGGAGTCCGTCGAGGGCAACTACGAGAGCTACCTCGCCGCCGTCGCCGTGATGGAAGCCGTACGCGCCTACCCGGAGCCGTTCGATGCCGTGATCCAGGCCGGATACGGCGAGCACGGCCGGGAGGGACTGCAGGAACTGCTCGACGTCCCGGTCGTCGACATCACCGAGGCCGCAGCGAGCACCGCCCAGTTCCTCGGCCGTACGTACTCCGTCGTCACGAGCCTCGACCGTACGGTGCCGTTGATCGAAGAACGTCTCCACGCCGCGGGCCTGAGCGCGCGCTGTGCCTCCGTACGGGCCAGCGGGCTCGCCGTGCTGGATCTGGAGCGGGACGAGAGTGCGGCTGTCGAAGCCATCGTCGAGCAGGCCGCCCAGGCCGTGGAGGCCGACCGTGCCGAGGTGATCTGCCTGGGGTGCGGCGGCATGTCCGGCCTCACCGAACGCGTCGTCGAACGTACCGGAGTCCCCGTCGTCGACGGCGTGAGCGCCGCGGTGACGATCGCCGAGTCCCTCGTCCGGCTCGGGCTGACCACCTCGAAGGTACGCACCTACGCCCCGCCGCGGCCCAAGCGGATCCTCAACTGGCCCCCGCAGGCCCGTTGAGACCGACCGCGAAGCAGCCCCGGGCCGGCTTTGGGCCCCGTACGACGAACAACCGCAGAAGAGGGAGGGGTCTCCGTGCCCGATGTACAGCTGGTGTTGCGCTCGACCCGTGTCATCACCCCCGAGGGGACGCGTCCCGCGTCGATCGCCGTCTCCGGCGGGACCATCGCCGCGGTTCTGCCCCATGACGCGGAGGTGCCGGCCGGTGCCCGGTTGGAGGACTTCGGTGACGATGTCCTGCTGCCGGGGCTCGTCGACACCCATGTCCATGTGAACGACCCGGGGCGGGCCGAGTGGGAGGGTTTCTGGACCGCCACGCGGGCTGCGGCGGCCGGTGGGATCACGACGTTGCTGGACATGCCGTTGAACTC
>NZ_JBHUYV010000016.1:0-188090 GCF_042667905.1 Streptomyces sp. NPDC057287
CGCCCGGTTACATTCCGAACCCGGAAGCTAAGCCTTTCAGCGCCGATGGTACTGCAGGGGGGACCCTGTGGGAGAGTAGGACGCCGCCGAACAATCTTTCAGGGCCCTTGGTCCCAGCGTTCATGCTGGGGCCAAGGGCCTTTTTTATTTTGCCGAAGCGCGTCGGATGGTCGGCTGCGCGAGAATGTCTGTGGTACCCGATGACAGGAGTCACCCCCATGTCCACCAACTCTTCCGACGACCGTCCGGAGCGCGAGCCGCGTCGCCGGGACGGCGGTGACGGGGGCGGCTTCCGGGGCGGCCGCGACAACCGGGCCGGCGCTCCTCGACGTGACGACAACCGCGGTGGCAACACCGGCGGCGGTTTCCGTCGCGACGACAACCGCGGTGGCAACACCGGCGGTGGGTTCCGTCGTGATGACCGTGCTCCGCGTCGTGATGACGAGCGTGGTGGGTACCGCGGTGGTCAGCGTGACGACCGCGGTGGTCGCCCCAGCGGTGGCTTCGAGCGTCGTGACGACCGTTCCAGCGGCCCCCGCCGCGACGACAACCGCGGTGGCAGCACCGGCGGCGGCTTCCGTCGCGACGACAACCGCGGTGGCAACACCGGCGGTGGGTTCCGTCGTGATGACCGTGCTCCGCGTCGTGACGACCGCTCCAGTGGCCCGCGCCGTGATGACAACCGTGGCGGCAGCACCGGCGGTGGGTTCCGCCGTGATGACGAGCGTGGTGGGTATCGCGGTGGTCAGCGCGACGACCGCGGTGGTCGCCCGAGCGGTGGCTTCGAGCGTCGTGACGACCGATCCAGCGGCCCCCGCCGCGACGACAACCGTGGCGGCAGCACCGGCGGCGGTTTCCGCCGCGACGACAGCCGCGGTGGCAACACCGGCGGTGGGTTCCGTCGTGATGACCGTGCTCCGCGTCGTGATGACGAGCGTGGTGGGTACCGCGGTGGTCAGCGTGACGACCGCGGTGGTCGCCCGAGCGGTGGCTTCGAGCGTCGTGACGACCGTTCCAGCGGCCCCCGCCGCGACGACAGCCGTGGCGGCAGCACCGGTGGCGGTTTCCGTCGCGACGACAGCCGTGGCGGAAGCAGCGGCGGTGGGTTCCGTCGTGATGACAGTCGTGGTGGAAGCAGCGGCGATGGGTTCCGTCGTGATGACAGTCGTGGTGGAAGCACCGGCGGCGGCTTCCGGCGCGATGACGAGCGTGGTGGGTACCGCGGTGGTCAGCGCGACGACCGCGGTGGTCGCCCCAGCGGTGGCTTCGAGCGTCGTGACGACCGATCCAGCGGCCCCCGCCGCGACGACAACCGTGGCGGCAGCACCAGCGGCGGCTTCCGCCGCGACGACCGCGACCGTGCTCCGCGCCGTGACGACGACCGTTCGAGCAACTTCCGTCGTGATGACCGTGCTCCGCGCCGTGATGACGAGCGTGGTGGGTACCGCGGTGGTCAGCGCGACGACCGCGGTGGCCGTCCCAGCGGTGGCTTCGAGCGCCGTGACGAACGCGGTGGTCGCCCCAGCGGTGGCTTCGAGCGTCGTGACGACCGATCCAGCGGCCCCCGCCGCGACGACAACCGTGGCGGCAGCACCGGCGGCGGCTTCCGCCGCGACGACAGCCGTGGCGGCAGCACCGGCGGCGGCTTCCGCCGGGACGACCGGGGTGGCGACCGGGACCGTGCGCCCCGCCGCGACAACGACCGCGGGGGCTACCAGGGGCGCGACGACCGTGGCGGTTACCAGGGCCGCGACGACCGCGACCGTGAGCCGATCAAGCGTCTTCCCATTCCGGACGACGTCACTGGCCACGAGATCGACAAGGACGTCCGGCAGGAGCTGTACAGCCTGCCGAAGACCCTGGCCGAGGACGTTGCACGGAACCTCGTGATGGTGGCTCGCCTCCTCGACGAGGACCCTGAGCGGGCATACGCGTACTCGCGCATCGCACTGCGTCTGGCCTCGCGTGTCGCAGCGGTGCGTGAGGCTGCCGGCTTCGCCGCGTACGCCACACAGAGGTACGCGGAGGCGCTGGCCGAGTTCAGGGCGTCCCGTCGCATGACCGGTTCCGTGGACCTGTGGCCCGTCATGGCCGACTGCGAGCGTGGACTCGGCAGGCCCGAGCGGGCGATGGACATGGCCGGCGGGCCCGAGGTCCAGAAGCTGGACAAGGCCGGCCAGGTCGAGATGCGCCTGGTCGCCGCCGGAGCCCGCAGGGACATGGGGCAGATCGACGCGGCGATCGTCACGTTGCAGGGCCCCGAGCTCGCCTCCAGCTCCGTCCACTCGTGGACCCCGCGTCTGCGGTACGCGTACGCGGACGCGCTCCTGGAGGCCGGGCGCGAGGACGAGGCGCGTGAGTGGTTCGGCAAGGCGCTGGAAGCCGACAAGGACGGTGCGACCGACGCGTCCGACCGGCTTGCCGCACTCGACGGTGTCGAGTTCGTCGACGCGCTCGGCGAGGACGTCGATCCTGCCGGCGCACCGGCGGACGCGGACGAGCAGGAAGACCGCGCGTACGACGAGAACTCGGACAGCGACGAGGACTCGGACAGCGACGACGACGATTCGGACGACGACGACGATTCGGACGACGACGAGGACTCGGACGACGACACCGACGTCCAGGACGACGGCGTGGACGGGCCCACGAAGGCCTGACGTCTGATCGAGCATGCATGAGGAGAGGGCGGCACCCGTACGGGTGCCGCCCTCTCTGCGTTCCGGGTCATGCCGCACGACGCCCACCCGGGCATCCGCGGCTCGCACGTCCGGCCGACGGGGGCGGCCGGAACGCGCTGCGGCCGGGCCCCTGGCCGGCGAGGCGGCGCCCCGAAGGGCACCACCTGGCCGTCAGCCGATGTCCAGGCTGCGCAGCACGAGCCCCGTGGCCGGCTTCGGGCCGAACGACGTCGACTTGCGGGGCATGGTGACGCCCTGCCTCGCAAGGTCCCGTACGACGTCCTCGCCCACCGGATGCATCAGGACCGCCGTGGCGCCGTGCCGCTCCGCCTGCTCGACCGCGGCCGCGGTGTCGTGGATGTAGGCGATGTGCTCTGGGGCGTCAGGGACGCCCCAGACGTCGTCCAGGAGTGTGAAGTGCAGCACGGTCGCGTCGAGCGCGCGCCAGGCGGGCGGCCGGTCGGCGGGGACGGTGCGGGCCAGCAGCTGTTCGTCCGGCCGGTCGACCAGGTGGAAAGAGCCGTCACCCGCGAGGAGGAAGGCGTTGCCTTCCCCAGAGGCTCCGGCGAGTGCGTCGAGCGCTCGGGGCAGTGGCCCGTCGACGGACCGGACACGGAAGCGTCCTTCGACGGCGCGGAGCGCGTCCGCGACCGGAAGCCGGTGGAGCAGCCGGTGGATGGCGCGCACGCGGAGCGGATAGCGGGCCGTGTCGACGAGCAGGACGAGCCCGAAGTCCCAGGGGCCGGGGGCGGACTGTTCCTTCTGGAGCCTGAGATAGGTGGCCCAGCGGTGGTGGCCGTCGGCGATGAGCGCCTGGCGCCGGGACAGATCCGACTCGATCTCCGCCCGTTCGCCGGGATCCGTCACGGCCCAGAGACGGTGGCTGAAGCCGTCCTCCGTCGTCGTGGTGAGGAGCGGAAGACGCCCAGCCACCCGCTCGATGACGGCCGTGGCGCCGCTCGGCCCGCCGTCACCGGCGTAGCTGAAGAGCAGGGGTTCGAGATGGGCGGCGGCGGTGCGCATCAGATCGGCGCGGTCCTCCACGACGTCGGCCATGACATCCTCGTGCGGCAGCACGATGCCCTCCGAGGCGGGGGAGAGCGCCAGAGCCCCGATCACACCGCGCTGAAGGATGTCGTCGGCCCGCTGTTCGTAGACGTAGAGCACGGGCTCCGGGTCCGGGGCGAGGACACCCTCGGTGAGCCAGCGCTTCAGGGTGTCGGCCGCCTGCCGGTGGCGCGCGGTGGCCGAGTCGGCCTGCGGGAGGATGAGCCGCACGATGTTGTGCGGGTCCGCGGACTCCAGGTGGTGCAGTCCGTCGGGCCGTACGACGACGTCGTACGGGGGTGAGGTCACGGCCGCCAGACTGCCGACCTGCTCGGGGACGTACCGCAGTCCGCGGAAGGGGGTCAGCCGCAGTCCCCGGCTGACGGCGGGCCCGGATGTGTTCATTTGTGCATCGTATGTGCGCTCCGGCGATGCGCGATGATCGGGGGAGAAGCATGGAAAGAGGAGCGCAGGCATATGAGTCAGCAGTACAGGTCCCGGCCGCTCGGGAGCAGCGTGGCGTTGAGCGAGGCGTACGACACGGCCCTGCTCGACCTCGACGGCGTGGTGTACGCCGGCGGGCACGCGATCGTCCATGCCGTCGAGTCGCT
This sequence comes from Streptomyces sp. NPDC057287, assembly GCF_042667905.1. Taxonomy (NCBI): domain Bacteria; kingdom Bacillati; phylum Actinomycetota; class Actinomycetes; order Kitasatosporales; family Streptomycetaceae; genus Streptomyces; species Streptomyces sp. NPDC057287. Next base: position 4,340 of record NZ_JBHUYV010000016.1, read on the forward strand.
GGGCACCGCCCGCGAGGGCGGCATGCATCTGGCGTACGTGACGAACAACGCCCTGCGGACGCCGGACGCGGTGGCCGAGCACCTGACGGAGCTCGGGGTGCCGGCCGATCCTGCTGATGTGATCACGTCGGCTCAGGCGGTGGCCCGGCTGATGGCCGATCAGCTGCCCGCGGGGGCGAAGGTGCTGGTGGTCGGCGGGGAGGGGCTGCGGGTCGCGCTGCGCGAGCGCGGTCTCGTGCCGGTGGAGTCGGCCGACGACGATCCGGCCGCCGTGGCGCAGGGGTTCGGCGGGCCCGACCTCCCGTGGGGGCGGTTCGCCGAGGCGGCGTACGCGATCACGCGTGGGGCGGTGTGGTTCGCGTCCAACACGGATCTGACGATTCCGGGCGCCCGGGGCATCGCTCCGGGCAACGGCGCGGCGGTGGAGGTCGTGCGGATCGCGACCGGAGCGGAGCCGCAGGTCGCCGGCAAGCCGCTGCCGCCGATGCACCGCGAGACCGTGCTGCGGACCGGGGCGAAGCGGCCGCTGGTCGTCGGGGACCGGCTGGACACGGACATCGAGGGCGCGTTCAACGGCGGCGTGGACTCGCTGCTCGTCCTCACCGGGGTGACCGACGCGGCGCAGCTGATCGCGGCCGAGCCCAAGTACCGACCGACCTACGTGGACCGGGATCTGCGGGGGCTGCTCGCCGGCCAGCCCGAGGTGTCGGAGGAGGGCGGAGGATTCCGCTGCGGCGGCTGGACGGCCACGGTGCGCGGGGACGCACTCGTGCTGGAGGGCGACGGCGAGGCGATCGACGGGCTGCGGGCCCTGTGCGGGGCGGCGTGGACGCACGCCGGGGACGGCGCGTGCGAGCTGGACGCGAAGAAGGCCGTGGCCGGGCTGGACCTGTGAGGGGCCTAGGGCCTCGCGGTACGGGGGAATTGAGATGATACGAGGATAGGCTAACCTAACCACGTGTTGGTCGAGAGTCCCCCCGAATCGAGTTCCGGCCCCGAACCCGTGCCGGACACATCTGCGCGCGCAGGGCGCCACGCGGTACGTGCCGCGGGTCTGCTGGTCTCCGTGGGTGTGCTGGTGCTGGTATGCCTCGCGAGTGTCGCGATCGGGGCCAAGGCCCTTCCGCTCGCCGAGGTGTGGCACGGGCTGTTCCACTACTCCGGCACCAACGGCGACGTCCTCGTACGGGATGTGCGGATCCCGCGCACCGTGCTGGGGTTGATCGTCGGGGCCGCCCTCGGGCTGGCGGGCGCGGTGATGCAGGCGCTGACCCGCAACCCGCTCGCCGAGCCCGGTCTGCTGGGTGTCAACGCGGGCGCCGCGGCCGCCGTCGTCTCGGCCATCACCTTCCTCGGCGTCACCTCGCTGACCGGATACGTCTGGTTCGCGTTCGCCGGCGCCGCGATCGTGTCCGTGGCCGTGTACCTGCTCGGCGGGAGCCGCTCCGCGAATCCCGTACGGCTGGCGCTCGCCGGTACGGCGGTCACCGCGGCGCTGTTCGGCTACGTCAACGCCGTGCAGCTGCTGGACGCGGCGGCGCTGGACCGGCTGCGCTTCTGGACCGTGGGATCGCTGGCCTCCGCGAACCCGGAGACCGTCGGCAAGGTGTGGCCGTTCATCGCGCTCGGCGTGCTGCTGTCCCTGCTGATCGCCCGGCCGCTCAACGCCCTGGAGATGGGCGACGACACCGCCAAGGCGCTCGGCGCCCGTCTGACCCGCACCCGCGTCCTCGCGATGGTGGCCGTCACCCTGCTGTGCGGGGCGGCGACGGCCGCCTGCGGGCCGATCGTCTTCATCGGGCTGATGATCCCCCACCTGGTCCGCACCATCACCGGCCCCGACCTGCGCTGGATCCTGCCGTACGCGGCCGTGCTCGCCCCTGTGCTGCTGCTCGGCGCCGACGTGGTGGGCAGAGTCGTCGCCCGCCCCTCCGAGCTGCAGGTGGGTATCGTCACCGCGCTCCTCGGCGGGCCCGTCTTCATCCACCTCGTACGACGCAAGAGGATGGCCCAGCTGTGAAGGGCGCACAGGACAGCACGAGGACGGTCCACGCCTCACAGGACAGCAGGAAGCCGGTCCGCGCCGCACAGGACACCACGAGGACGGTCCGCGCCGTACGGACCTCCGGCGGCCTCTCCTTCCGGGTGGACGCCCGGGCGTTCGCCGTGATCGCGCTGCTCGCCGCCGCGGCCGCCTTCGCCGCCGTGGTGCTGATCGGCAGCGGCGACTACGCCATGTCACCCGGGCAGGTCGTCACCACGCTCTTCGGCAACGGAACCTTCCAGCAGGAGTTCATCGTCACGGAACTGCGGCTGCCCAGGGTCCTGGTCGGACTCCTCGTCGGTGCCGCGCTCGGTGTCGGCGGAGCCGTCTTCCAGAGCGTCTCCCGCAACCCGCTCGGCAGCCCCGACGTCCTCGGCTTCGGCCAGGGGTCGGCGGTCGGCGCCCTCATCGTGATCGTGCTCTTCCACGGCGGGCCCACCGAGGTCGCGGCGGGCGCCGTCGTCGGCGGCCTCCTGACCGGTGCCGCCGTCTACCTGCTGGCCTGGAAGCGCGGGGTGCACGGCTACCGGCTCGTCCTCGTCGGCATCGGCGCCGCCGCGATGCTCACCGCCGCGACCCACTACCTGATCACCAAGGCCAACCTGGTCGACGCCACCCGCGCGGTCGTCTGGATGACCGGATCGCTCGACGGCCGGGACTGGGCCCAGGTCTGGCCGCTGTTCGCGGTCTGCTGTGTGCTGATGCCCCTGGTCCTCGGGCACGGGCGGGCCCTGCGCATGATCGAGATGGGCGACGACGCGGCCCACGCGCTGGGCGTGAGGGTGGAACGCACCCGGCTCGTCCTGCTGAGCAGCGCCGTCCTGCTCGTCGCCGTAGCCACCGCCGCCGCCGGCCCCATCGTCTTCGTGTCACTGAGCGCCCCGCAGGTGGCCCGCCGGCTGACCCGCGCGCCCGGCCCCAATCTGGCCGCCGCGGCCGCCACGGGTGCGGCCCTGCTGCTCGTCGCCGACTGGACGGCCATGAACGCCTTCGGGGACCGCCAGCTCCCGGTGGGAGTGGTCACCGGTGTGCTGGGCGGCTGCTACCTCCTGTGGCTCCTCGTGTCCGAGCGCAAGGCGGGACGCGTATGAGGCCCGGGCAGCCGGACAGCTCGCAGACAACCCCCACGGACTCCGGGAGCAGGACCATGCAGCGCCTCACCGCCGAATCGGTGACCCTCGGCTACGACCAGCGGATCATCGCCGAGAACCTCTCGGTCGAGATTCCCGACAACTCCTTCACGGTCATCGTCGGCCCCAACGCCTGCGGCAAGTCGACCCTGCTGCGGGCGCTCTCGCGGATGCTGAGGCCGAGCGGCGGAGACGTCCTGCTGGACGGGCAGTCCATCCACCGCATGCCCGCGAAGAAGGTCGCCAGGACGCTCGGTCTGCTGCCCCAGTCCTCCATAGCCCCGGACGGCATCACCGTCGCCGACCTCGTCTCGCGAGGCCGCTACCCGCACCAGGGGCTGCTGCGCCAGTGGTCGCCCGAGGACGAGCGGATCGTGAAGGAGTCCATGGAGTCGACCGGCGTCGGCGAGCTCGCCGACCGCTACGTCGACGAGCTCTCCGGCGGCCAGCGCCAGCGGGTCTGGATCGCCATGGCCCTCGCCCAGCAGACCCCGCTGCTGCTGCTCGACGAGCCGACGACGTACCTCGACATCCAGCACCAGATCGACGTACTCGACCTCTGTGCCGAACTGCACGAGACGCAGGGCCGCACGCTGGTCGCCGTGCTGCACGACCTCAATCACGCCGCCCGGTACGCCACGCACCTCATCGCCATGCGTGAGGGTGCGGTCATCGCCGAGGGCGCTCCCGGCGACGTCGTCACGGCGCAACTCGTGGAGGAGGTCTTCGGGATGCGGTGCCAGGTCATCGACGACCCCGAGACGGGCACACCGCTCGTCGTCCCAGCCGCCCGCAGGAGGCGCACGGAGGCCTCCGTGCGGGGGCCCGGGGTCACAGCAGGGACTTGAGCTTCAGCAGATCGCGGAAGCCCGCCTCCAGCCGGACCCGGCCCGAGGCCCAGGCCTTCGCGAAGTTCAGTTCGCCGCCGACCATGGCCACCAGGTCGTCGCCCGTCATCGCGAGCCGGATCTCGGCCTTCTCGCGGGGTGGTCCGTCGTGCGTGTCCAGCACCTGGATCCGGCTGTTCGCCAGCCGTCCGGTGAACGTCACGTCGAGGTCCCTGATGTGGCAGCTCAGCGAGCGGTCGAGGTCGGCGGCGCCGCGCACGTCGCCGTCGGACCCTGCCAGATTGTCGGAAAGTGTGTCGAGTGCGCTGCGGCACTCCGCCATGGTCGCCATCGTCACCGACGGTACACCGGCCGTTCGGGGTAGCGTTCCCGCATGAGCGACTGGATGCCGGGGCCGGACACGGCGCAGCAGGGTGAGGTGGGCGGAGCGGCCGCCGGGCCGCCCTCCGCGCCTCCCGCGCCCTCCTTCGACCCCGCCCCGCCCGCGCCCCTCGGTGTCGCGCGCACCCCCACCGGGCACGCCGGTGTCGACGCGCGGCTGGAGCGGCTGGCCGACGCGGACCACCTCGCGGCGGACGGTCACACCGAGGTGTACGAGGATGTACACCGTGGGCTGCGCGACGAGCTGACCGCGCTGGACGCACGGCCCGCACCCGCACCGACGCCCACGCACGACAACAGGAGCTGAACCGAACGTGGCAGGAGTGGCACGTCGCCGCCTCGACGCCGAGCTGGTACGCCGCAAGCTCGCCCGCTCGCGTGAGCACGCGAGCCAGCTGATCGCAGCCGGGCGGGTGACCGTCGGCGGGAACACCGCGACCAAGCCCGCCACCCAGGTCGAGACCAGCGCCGCCGTCGTCGTCGTCAAGGACGACAGCGACCCCGAGTACGTCTCGCGCGGGGGGCACAAACTGGCGGGCGCCATCGCCGCCTTCGCGCCGCTGGGGCTGGAGGTCGAGGGGCGGCGGGCGCTGGACGCCGGGGCCTCGACCGGCGGCTTCACCGATGTGCTGCTGCGGGCCGGCGCACGCCAGGTCGTCGCCGTGGACGTCGGCTACGGACAGCTCGCCTGGTCCCTCCAGTCCGATGAACGCGTCACCGTCAAGGACCGTACCAACGTACGCGAGTTGACGGTGGAGCAGATCGACGGAGAGGAGGTGGACCTGGTGGTCGGCGACCTGTCGTTCATCCCGCTCGGCCTGGTCCTGCCCGCTCTCGCGCGCTGCGCCGCGCCGGACGCCGACCTGGTGCTCATGGTCAAGCCGCAGTTCGAGGTGGGCAAGGAGCGCCTCGGCGCCGGAGGTGTGGTCCGCAGCCCCGAGCTGCGGGCCGAGGCCGTACGGGAGGTGGCGCGCCGGGCCGGTCTGCTGGGCCTCGGCGTCCAGGGGGTCACGGCGAGCCCGCTGCCCGGCCCGTCGGGAAATGTCGAGTACTTTCTGTGGCTGCGGGCCGGCGCACCTGAGCTGGATCCCGCGGATGTCGACCGCGCAGTGGCGGAGGGGCCCCGTTGACGGAGCATGACGCACAACCAGGGAACGCGGAACGCACTGTCTTCCTGCTGGCACACACCGGCCGCCCGGCCGCGATCCGCAGCGCCGAGCTGGTCGTCCAGGGCCTGCTGAGGAACGGCCTCGGTGTCAGGGTGCTGGCGGTGGAGGCGGAGGACCTGCCGCTGCCGCCGTCGGTGGTGACGGTCACGGACGCGACGCCCGCAGCCGTGGACGGCTGCGAGCTGCTGATCGTGCTCGGCGGGGACGGGACGCTGCTGCGCGGCGCCGAGATCTCCCGCGCCTCCGGCGTGCCGATGCTCGGTGTCAACCTCGGACGGGTGGGATTCCTGGCCGAGGCCGAGCGGGACGACCTGGACAAGGTCGTCGACCGCGTCGTCACCCGCGCGTACCAGGTCGAGGAGCGGATGACGCTCGACGTCCTGGTGCACAGCAACGGCGACATCGTGCACTCCGACTGGGCGCTCAACGAGGCCGCCGTGCAGAAGGTCTCGCCCGAGCGGATGCTCGAGGTCGTGCTGGAGATCGACGGCCGCCCCGTGACCGGATTCGGCTGCGACGGGATCGTCTGCGCCACCCCGACCGGATCGACGGCGTACGCCTTCTCGGCCGGCGGCCCCGTCGTCTGGCCCGAGGTGGAGGCCCTGCTCATGGTGCCGATCAGCGCCCACGCGCTGTTCGCGAAGCCGCTGGTGACCTCGCCCGACTCGGTGCTGGCCGTGGAGGTCCAGCCGCACACCCCGCACGGGGTGCTGTGGTGCGACGGCCGACGGACGGTCGAGCTGCCCGCCGGGGCCAGGGTCGAGGTGCGGCGCGGAGCGGTGCCCGTACGTCTCGCGCGGCTGCACCAGGCCTCCTTCACCGACCGCCTGGTGGCCAAGTTCGCGCTGCCCGTGCAGGGCTGGCGGGGCGCTCCGCACTGATTCTCCGGGACGCTGCTCACACCCGCGTGAGTGAACCGGTCACCGGGGTCCGTCGCACACCGGGCTCCGGACCTCGTAAGGTCATGTCCGTGTTGGAGGAGATGCGGATACGGTCGCTCGGAGTCATCGACGACGCGGTGGTGGAGCTGTCACCCGGTTTCACCGCGGTGACGGGCGAGACCGGCGCGGGCAAGACCATGGTCGTCACCAGCCTCGGGCTGCTGCTCGGCGGGCGCGCCGACCCAGCCCTGGTGCGGGTCGGAGCCAAGGCCGCGGTCGTCGAGGGGCGGATCACGGTGTCCCCGGGCGACGCGGCGGCGCTGCGTGCCGAGGAGGCGGGTGCCGAGATCGAGGACGGGGCGCTGATCGTCAGCCGTACCGTTTCGGCGGAAGGGCGCTCGCGGGCGCATCTCGGGGGCAGATCCGTGCCCGTGGGAGTGCTCGCCGAGCTCGCCGACGAACTCGTCGCCGTGCACGGCCAGACCGACCAGCAGGGACTCCTCAAGCCGGCCCGGCAGCGGCAGGCCCTGGACCGCTACGCCGGCGCCGCCGTCGACGCACCGCACGCCACGTACGCGACGGCCTACCGGCGGCTGCGCGCGGTCGTCACGGAGCTGGACGAACTGACCACCCGGGCCAGGGAGCGTGCCCAGGAGGCCGATCTGCTGCGCTTCGGCCTCGACGAGGTCGCCGCCGTGGAACCGCTGCCCGGGGAGGACACCGAGCTCGCGGCGGAAGCCGAGCGGCTCGGCCACGCCGAGGCACTCGCCTCCGCCGCCGCCCTCGCCCACGCCGCGCTCGCGGGCGATCCGGAGGACCAGGAGGGCGTGGACGCCACCACGGTGGTCGCCGCCGCCGGACAGTCCCTGGACGCCGTACGGGCGCACGACCCCGCGCTGGCCGCGCTCGCCGACCGGATCGGCGAGATCTCGATCCTGCTCGCCGACGTGGGCGGAGAGCTCGCCGGATACGCCGACCAGCTGGACGCCGACCCGCTGCGGCTCGCCGCGGTGGAGGAGCGGCGTGCCGGGCTCACCGCGCTCGTCCGGAAGTACGGCCGGGACGGCCGGGACGGCCAGGGCATAGCTTCCGTCCTCGCCTGGGCCGAGGAGGGCGCCTCCCGGCTGACCGAGCTGGAGGGCGACGACGACCGGATCGGTGAGCTGACGGCGGAGCGCGACGCGCTGCGCGGCGAGCTCTCCGTCCTCGGCCAGGAGCTGACCGACGCGCGGACGGAGGCGGCGGCGCGCTTCGCCGCCGCCGTCACGGAGGAGCTGGCGTCGCTCGCCATGCCGCACGCCCGGGTCTCGTTCGCCATCCGGCAGACCGAGGCGCCGGACGAGGCGTCCGGCATCGACGTCGGCGGCCGGAGCGTGCTCTACGGCCCGTCGGGCGCCGACGAGGTGGAGCTCCTGCTGGCGCCGCACCCCGGTGCCCAGCCCCGGCCGATCGCCAAGGGCGCGTCCGGAGGCGAGCTGTCCCGGGTGATGCTCGCGGTGGAGGTCGTCTTCGCGGGCTCGGACCCCGTGCCGACGTACCTCTTCGACGAGGTGGACGCGGGTGTCGGCGGAAAGGCGGCCGTCGAGGTCGGCCGGCGGCTGGCGAAGCTCGCCAGGTCCGCGCAGGTCGTCGTGGTCACCCACCTGCCGCAGGTGGCGGCCTTCGCCGACCGGCAGCTGCTGGTCGAGAAGACCGTGGACGGATCGGTGACCAGGAGCGGCGTCACGGTCCTGGAGGGCGAGGACCGGGTGCGGGAGCTCTCCCGGATGCTCGCCGGACAGGAGGACTCGGAGACCGCCCGGGCGCACGCCGAGGAGCTGCTGGAGACCGCGCGGGTCGACGGATAGCGCCGTCCGGCGTCAATTTCGCGCCGCCCGTCTCACTCGTACGAGTGGGGCGGGCGCTTCCGGTGCCGACGCGTGGACGGGAGCAACGTTTCATCGGTCCCGGAACGTGCGTACGGACTGGCATCCTTGGCGCTGTACCCACCACCGACTCGGGAGCCCCGGGGAGCCGATCAACGTGTCACAGCTGCGTACGGTCCAAGTCCTGGACGGCGGCGCCGGAAGCAGCGCTCGTGTCAGTTCGCTCGCCGCGGGCCTGGTCGCCCGCGGCGTGCAGGTCACCGTCTGCGCCCCGGCCGGCTCGGGCCGCGCCCACGGCCTTCCCGCGACCGGCGCCCGCTTCGTCGCCGTGCCCCGGCGCAGCGACCCCGCGGCCGTCGCCGCGCTGCGGACCGCCTGCACCGGGGCGGACATCGTCCACGCCCACGGTCTGCACGCCGCCGTGCGCGCCGGGATCGCGCTCAGCGGCCGGGGCACCCCGCTGGTCGTGACCTGGCACACCCGCGTCCATGCCGAGGGTGCCCGCGGCCGGCTGCTGCGGCTCCTGGAGCGAAGGGCGGTCCGCGCGGCCGCCGTTGTGCTGGGCACCTCGTGGGAGCTGGTCGACCGGGCACGACGAAGGGGTGCCCGGGACGCCCGGCTCGCCCCGGCCGCGATCCCCGCGAGCCGCTTCCCCCTCATCCCCGACGACGGCAAGGCGCGCGTCGAACTGGGCGCGGTGGGAAGGCCGTTGCTGGTCTCGCTGGCAGAGCACGACGACGACACGCTGCTGGACGCCGCACGGGAGTGGCGGCACCTGGACCCCGTGCCCCTGCTCGCCTTCGTGGGGGAGGGGCCCCGGGCCGGTGCCCTGCGGCGGCGTATCGCCGACGAGGGGCTGCCCGTCGTCCTCGCCGGCGGCCGGGACGACCTCGCCGGGATCCTCGCCGCCGCCGACATCGCCGTGCTCCCCGGCCGGGGCGACGCCGGGCCGCTGCTCGCCCGGGAAGCCCTGCGGCTCGGTGTCCCGCTGGTCGCGGCCCGTACCGACGGTCTGCCCGAGCTCGTCGGGGAGGCGGCCTCGTTCGTTCCGTACGGGGACGCCGAGGCGCTCGCAGGAGCCGTCGTGCGGCTTCTGGGCGACCCCGGGCAGCGGGAGCGCCTCGCCGGCTCGGGACGCGCGCAGGCCGCGAGCTGGCCGACCGAGGACGACACCATCGCCCACGTGCTCTCCGTCTACGACGAGCTGGCCACCCCGGTCGGGGCGGGACGAGGGGCATAGGCCTCCCGTCCGGAGCATGCCGGGCCCGCGTGCCCGGGCGCCGCACCTCGCGGCGTCGCCGGACCCCGGCGCCGGGGTCCGGCGACGCCCTGCCCCCGGGCCGGGGTTCTCAGCGGGTGTGGCGGCGAGCCCGCAGGGCCAGGCTCAGGGCGAGCACCGACTGCGGATCGTCGAGGTCCGTGCCGAGCACCTCGCCGATGCGGGCCAGCCGGTTGTAGAGCGTCTGACGGTTCAGATGCAAGTCGCGCGCGGCCTCCGCCTTGCGCCCCGCGTGGGCGAGATACGCCTCCAGCGTGGGCAGCAACGCCGGGCGCGAGGTGCGGTCGTGCTCGCGCAGCGGCCCGATCGCCCGGTCCACGAAGGACTCCAGATCCGGATGGTCCCGCAGCCGCCACAGCAGCAGATCGATGTCCAGACGGCGCGCGTCGTACCAGGGACGCTCCTCCAGCCCCTGCGCGGCGGCGGCCGCCTCAGCCGCGTGCCGGAGCCCCGCACCCGCCGCCGCCCATCCGCCGGCGGCCCCGACCACCACGACGACCGGCGTACGGTCCCCGGCCCGCTCCAGGCCCGCCCGTCCGGCTCCGGCCCGCAACGCCGCCGCCACCCGGTCCGCGAGGGCCGTGCGTGTCGTACCCGGCCGCAGCGCCAGCAGGAGCAGGACCCTGCCCTCCACCGGGCGCACCCCCACCAGCACCGGTGCGCCCACCGCCGCGAGCTCCTCCGTCACGGTCCGGGCCGGCAGCGCCCAACTGCCCGAGGAAGCCGATTCCGGGGCGAGCCGCATCACGACGGGCAGCAGCGGATGCCCGCCCGGCCGGAACCCCAGAACCCCGGCCTGCGCGGGAGCGTCGTCGGGGGAGACCCGGCCCTCGGCGAGGTCCGTGAGGAAGTCACCGCGTCCCCGCGCCGCCACCTCCTCCTCCTGGCGGGCCTGCATCAGCACGACCGCCAAAATGCCCGCAGCCCGCTCGGCCGCCATCCGGTGCACCGTCACCAGCGGGCCCGCCACGGCGAGCAGCACCAGCCGGGCCCGTACGGAACCGGCCCCCGGCCCGCCGCCCGGCACCTCCACCAGGACCGCGCCGGCCGGTGGCGCCTCCCGGGCCGCGCGTGCCCCGCGCAACCCCTCCCAGACCTGGAGCGGGTCGGTGCCCGCGGGCCCCGCCCCGGGGCCGGCGGCGAACAGCAGCCGGCCGTCCGAGGTCTCCAGGAAGACCGGATTCGCGGCGAAGTCCGCCAGGATCCCCAGGACCTGCGGTACCCCGCCACCGCCTAGAACCGCCTGCGTGCACCGCCGGTGGACCTCCTCGGCCCGCTGGAGCAGCGCGTAGTGCCCGTTGACGATCTCGGTGTGGATCTCTTCGGTGACCGCCACGAACGGCACCTCGCGGTGCAGCTGCACGAGCGGAAGCCCCGCCGTCCGCGCCGCCTCCACGATCGCCGCGGGCAGCCGGCTGAATCGCGGGCCGAGCTCCACGACCAGGGCCGCGATGGAGCGGTCGGCCAGCTTCCGGACGAAGGCACGCTGGTCCGACGGCCGGGCCCCGAGGCCGAGTCCCGTCGTGAGCAGCAACTCCCCGCCCTTCAGGAGGGCGGGGATGTTGGGCGCCTCACCCGCGTGCACCCAGCGCACCACCCGGTCCAGCCGGTCCTCGCAGGCCAGTACCTCCGGGAGCCCGCCGCGCAGCCCCGGCAGCTCCAGCGCCCGCCGCACGGTGATCCCGCCCTCTGTCTCCACCGGCTCCGGCCTCGTGCTTCCCGTCGTGCGCGATCCGCGCTCGTGCCCTCGTCCAAGGGGACGCGAACGCCCCGGTCAGGAAGGTACCGGCCCCGGCCGGGGTGCGTCACACCTCGGCCACGGCCGGCTTGACGTTGTGGTTGAGGTGGAAGACGTTGCCGGGGTCGTAGCGGGCCTTGACGCGCGACAGCCGTTCGTACGCGCGCTCCCCGAAGCCGGAGACGACCCGCTCCTGGCCCTCGCGGCCGATGAAGTTGAGGTAGACCGCACCGCTCGCCCACGGCACGAAGGCGCCGCGCACCCGGCGCACCCACTGCTTGGCCTGCTCGTCGTCGGCAGCGTCCTCCCAGACACCGAACGGGTGCACCGCCCAGGGTGACGCCCGCCAGGGCAGCGGGTAGTCGGCGGGCCCCCTGGCCACCGCGCCGCCCATCGGGAACAGCACGTGCTGCGAGCCGGAGGGGACCGGCAGCGTGGAGGCGCAGGCGCAGTAGGCGGCCGCGGCCTCGTCGGGAAGACCGTCCAGATACTCCGCCGACCAGTAGTTCCGCATGCCGGGCGGGTCGTCGAGCATGCACTGAAGGTCGGCGTAGGGGATTCCGGCGATCACCTCTGCCTCGCGTTCCAGCGCCAGCAGGGGCGCGGCCACCTCGCGCAGCTCGGCCTCGGTACCGGCGTAGGTGACCAGGACCGCGCACACCAGCCGGCCCACCATGGCCTCGGGCACCCACTCCTCGGGAGGCCCGGTGATGTAGATGCAGGCGCCGCCCGCCGCGTCCGGGGCGGACTCCATCACGTCCCGGTACGTACGGACCGCCTCGGGGCCGTTCTCCGGGCGGAGGAGGAGCAGCGCCATGCTCATCGCCGGCAGGTCGTGCAGCCGGAGCGTCAGCGACGTGACCACACCGAAGTTGCCGCCGCCGCCGTGCAGGGCCCAGAAGAGCTCGGGGTTCTCGTCCGCGCTCGCGTGCACGGTGGCGCCGTCCGCCGTCACCACATCGGCCGCCAGCAGGTTGTCGCAGGCCAGTCCGAACGCGCGCTCCAGCCAGCCGGATCCGCCGCCCAGGGTGAACCCGCCGACACCGGTGGTGGAGACCCTCCCGCCCGTGGTCGCCAGGGCGTAAGGCTGGGTGGCCCGGTCCAGGTCGGACATGGTGGCCCCGCCGCCGACGCGGGCCGACCGGGCCTCGGGGTCGACGTCCACCGCGCGCATCCGGCGCAGGTCGACCACCAGGCCGCCCTCGCTCAGGGCCATGCCGGCGACGCTGTGCCCGCCTCCGCGTACGGCGACCTCCAGCCCCTCGTCCCGTGCGAAACGCAGCGCACGGGCGACGTCCGCCTCGGAGGCGCACTGGGCCACCACCGCGGGTCTGCGGTCGATCATGCTGTTGAAGACCGTCCGGGCCTCGTCGTAGCCAGGGTCGCCGGGGACGTGGATCTCCCCGCCGAAACCGGAGCGGAACCCGGCCGGAGCGGCATCCGTCGCAGGGGTTCGGGGCGTCATGTGGAGCCCCCTTCGCAGGGCGTGACAGGACCTTTCCATCGTAGGCCCGGCCGAGGCGATCGGCCGTTCCTGCGGAGGTCCTGCCACGCCCTCCGGATCAGCCCACGTACGCTCCGCTGGCCGTCAGGCGCAGTGCCGTGTCGATCAGCGGCACGTGGCTGAACGCCTGGGGGAAGTTCCCCACCTGGCGCTGGAGCCCGGAGTCCCACTCCTCGGCCAGCAGACCGAGGTCGTTGCGGAGGGACAGCAGCTTCTCGAAGAGACGGCGGGCCTCGTCGACCCGGCCGATCATCGCCAGGTCGTCCGCCAGCCAGAAGGAGCAGGCCAGGAAGGCGCCCTCGTCGCCCTCCAGACCGTCCACGCCCGCGGAGTCGCCCTCGGTGGGGTAGCGCAGGACGAAACCGTCCTCCGTGGACAGCTCCCGCTGGATCGCCTCGATGGTGCCGATGACCCGCTTGTCGTCGGGAGGCAGGAATCCCATCTGCGGAATCAGCAGGAGGGAGGCGTCCAGCTCCCGGGATCCGTAGGACTGGGTGAAGGTGTTGCGCTCCGGGTCGTAGCCCCGCTCGCAGACATCGCGGTGGATGTCGTCGCGCAGCTGGTGCCACCGCTCCAGCGGTCCCTCGGCGTCCCCGGACTCGATCAGCTTGATCGTGCGGTCGACGGCGACCCAGGCCATCACCTTGGAGTGCACGAAGTGCCGGCGCGGTCCGCGCACCTCCCAGATGCCCTCGTCCGGCTCGTCCCAGTGCTTCTCCAGGTAGCTGATCAGCTTGAGCTGGAGACCCGTCGCGTAGTCGTTGCGGGTCAGCCCCGTCATGTGCGCCAGGTGCAGCGCCTCGGTGACCTCGCCGTAGACGTCGAGCTGGAGCTGGTTCGCCGCGCCGTTGCCCACCCGCACCGGTCCGGAGTTCTCGTAACCGGGCAGCCAGTCCAGCTCGGCCTCGCCGAGCTCCCGCTCACCCGCGATGCCGTACATGATCTGCAGGTTCTCCGGGTCGCCCGCGACGGCCCGCAGCAGCCACTCGCGCCAGGCGCGGGCCTCCTCGCGGTATCCGGTGCGCAGCAGGGAGGAGAGCGTGATCGCCGCGTCCCGCAGCCAGGTGTAGCGGTAGTCCCAGTTGCGCGAGCCGCCGATGTCCTCCGGGAGGGAGGTGGTCGGGGCGGCCACGATGCCGCCGGTCGGCGCGTAGGTGAGCGCCTTCAGGGTGATCAGTGAGCGGACGACGGCCTCCCGGTAGGGGCCGTGGTACGTGCACTGCTCGACCCACTCGCGCCAGAAACTCTCCGTCGCCTCCAGGGACGACTCCGGTTCCGGCACGCTCGGCGGCTCGTGGTGCGAGGGCTGCCAGCTGATGGTGAAGGCGATCCGGTCGCCCGGGGCCACGGTGAAGTCGGAGTACGTCGTCAGGTTCTGGCCGTACGTCTCCGCCTCCGTGTCGAGCCACACCGAGTCGGGGCCCGCGACGGCGACCGTGCGGTTGTCGACCTTGTGCACCCAGGGGGTGACCCGCCCGTAGCTGAAACGCATCCGCAGTTCGGAGCGCATCGGAACCCGGCCGCTCACACCCTCCACGATGCGGATGAGCTGGGGAGCCCCGTCACGCGGGGGCATGAAATCGGTCACGCGGACCGTGCCGCGGGGTGTGTCCCACTCCGATTCCAGGATGAGCGAGTCGCCGCGATAGCGGCGCCGGTCCGCCGCGGGAGCCTCCGCCCCCTCGGGACGGGCGGGTCCCAGCCGCCAGAAACCGTGCTCCTCGGTGCCGAGAAGTCCGGCGAAAATCGCGTGTGAATCGAAACGGGGCAGGCACAGCCAGTCCGCTGTGCCGTCCCGGCAGACCAGGGCTGCGGTCTGCATGTCTCCGATGAGTGCGTAATCCTCGATGCGCCCGGCCACGTGCGTCTCCAGTCGAACGGCCATGTCGCCCCGCAGGGCGCTTACTGCTGGTCAAGGGGTCGTTGTAGTAGAACCGACGAGCTCTTGCACGGGTGAGCGGGCTGGGGTGGAGCCGCTGGGCCGGCCAACTCGGCAGCGAGTGTCCGAGCAGGATACGACGCACCCGGGAGATCCGCGCGACTGTCCGCCAGTTGTCCGTCGCCTGTCACGGGCGAATGGGTGGGACCTGAAACGGACGTGACGATCTTGTGCCGGTCGCGTCGGAGACATGGCCGGAAGCGACCCCTCTTCGTCGCTGATACCCTGGTAGCCCGTGGACCGGTGGTCGTCCCGACAGTGGACGAGGCCCCCGAACCGCAGCGACGGCGCCTCCGGAAATCTCCGTACGGCATGCCGGCACGCACCTCACGATCGCGACCACGGGAGCCCCCTTTGGCTATGCAGCCCACATCCACGACGACCAAGCACATCTTCGTCACCGGGGGTGTCGCCTCTTCCCTCGGCAAGGGTCTGACTGCCTCCAGCCTGGGTGCCCTGCTCAAGGCACGTGGCCTCCGGGTCACCATGCAGAAGCTCGACCCCTACCTCAACGTCGACCCCGGCACGATGAACCCCTTCCAGCACGGTGAGGTCTTCGTCACGAACGACGGAGCCGAGACCGACCTGGACATCGGCCACTACGAGCGCTTCCTCGACGTCGACCTCGACGGCTCGGCCAACGTCACGACCGGCCAGGTCTACTCGCAGGTCATCGCCAAGGAGCGGCGCGGCGAGTACCTCGGCGACACCGTCCAGGTGATCCCGCACATCACCAACGAGATCAAGCACCGCATCCGCCGCATGGCCACCGCCGACGTCGACGTCGTCATCACCGAGGTCGGCGGCACGGTCGGCGACATCGAGTCGCTGCCGTTCCTGGAGACCGTCCGACAGGTCCGCCACGAAGTGGGCCGGGACAACGTCTTCGTCGTGCACATCTCGCTGCTCCCCTACATCGGCCCGTCCGGTGAGCTCAAGACCAAGCCGACCCAGCACTCGGTGGCGGCGCTGCGCAACATCGGTATCCAGCCGGATGCGATCGTGCTGCGCGCCGACCGCGACGTACCGCTCTCCATCAAGCGCAAGATCTCGCTGATGTGCGACGTCGACGAGGCCGCCGTGGTGGCCTGCCCGGACGCCAAGTCGATCTACGACATCCCGAAGGTGCTGCACTCCGAGGGCCTGGACGCCTACGTCGTGCGCAAGCTCGACCTGCCGTTCCGCGACGTCGACTGGACCACGTGGGGCGATCTGCTCGACCGCGTCCACAACCCCGACCACGAGGTCACCGTCGCCCTGGTCGGCAAGTACATCGACCTGCCCGACGCCTACCTCTCGGTCACCGAGGCCATCCGGGCCGGCGGCTTCGCGAACAAGGCCCGTGTCAAGGTCAAGTGGGTCGCCTCCGACGACTGCAAGACCCCGGCCGGCGCGCTGAACCAGCTCGGTGACGTCGACGCGATCTGCATCCCCGGCGGCTTCGGCGAGCGCGGTGTGGTCGGCAAGGTCGGCGCCATCCAGTACGCCCGCGAGAACAAGGTGCCGCTGCTCGGCCTCTGCCTCGGCCTCCAGTGCATCGTGATCGAGGCCGCGCGGAACCTCGCCGGCATCCCCGACGCCAACTCCACCGAGTTCGACGCCGCCACCGGCCACCCGGTCATCTCCACCATGGAGGAGCAGCTCGCCTACGTCGAGGGCGCGGGCGACCTGGGCGGCACGATGCGGCTCGGCCTCTACCCGGCGAAGCTCGCCGAGGGCTCCCTGGTCCGCGAGGCCTACGCGGGCGAGCCCTACGTCGAGGAGCGCCACCGCCACCGCTACGAGGTCAACAACGGCTACCGCGCGGAGCTCGAGAAGAAGGCCGGACTGGTCTTCTCCGGCACCTCCCCGGACAACAAGCTCGTCGAGTACGTCGAGTACCCGCGTGAGGTCCACCCCTACCTGGTCGCCACCCAGGCGCACCCGGAGCTGCGCTCCCGCCCGACGCGCCCCCACCCGCTCTTCGCCGGTCTGGTGAAGGCGGCCGTGGAGCGCAAGGTCGCGGCGCGGGCGACGGACAGCGACGCGTAAGGCGATACGGTTGACCGGGGTACGGATCCTTGACGGGATGCGTGCCCCGGTTTCTGTTTGTTCGTGGGAGGACGTACATGGGTTTCCAGGACACGCCCGAGGAGTGGCAGGTCACCGCGACGGTGACCCCCTTCACCGGTAACAAGACCAGCGTCCGCACCGACGACGTCGTGATGCCCGACGGCAGCGTCCACAGCCGTGACTACCAGGTGCATCCCGGGTCCGTGGCCGTGCTCGCGCTCGACGCGGACGGCCGGGTCCTCGTCCTGCGGCAGTACCGGCACCCGGTGCGCCACAAGCTGTGGGAGATCCCGGCGGGGCTGCTCGACATCCCCGGCGAGAACCCGCTGCACGCCGCGCAGCGCGAGCTGTACGAGGAGGCGCACGTCAAGGCCGAGGACTGGCGGGTGCTGACCGACGTCTACACCACGCCCGGCGGCTGCGACGAAGCCGTGCGCGTCTTCCTCGCCCGGGACCTCTCCGAGGCCGAGGGCGAGCGCTTCGAGGTCGCCGAGGAGGAGGCCGACATGGAGCAGGCGCGGGTGCCCCTGGAGGAGCTCGTACGGGGAGTCCTCGCCGGAGACCTGCACAACAACTGCCTGGTCGTGGGCGTCCTGTCGCTGACCGCGGTGCTCGCGGGCGACGGGGTGGACTCGCTGCGTCCCGCCGAGGCGCCCTGGCCGGCCCGCCCCTTCGAGGCCTGACACCCCCTCCGCCCCGCCGCCGGCCCGTCCCTCCTGGGGCGGGCCGCTCGTCGTCGGGGCGCCCCACGCCGGGCCGCCCCGCCGCCGGTCCGTTTCTCGTGGGTCCGCCCGGTGCCGGGCCGTCCTCGTCGGGGCGTTCCGACGCCGGGCCGATCGTGGGCCGATCGTACGAAAAGCTGATCCGATCGAGGGACGTGTCCGCCGCGCTCGGCCGTGATCGCCCGCACCACTGAACTACGCTCGAAAGGCCCCGCCCGGAGTTCCGGCGGGCAACCGCGTGCAGCGAAGTGGAGCGTGGCCCGTGACCGATCAGGCGGTGGACACCAACGGCCCGGCCGGAGTGGCGGGGACGGCGGGAGCCAAGGAACCGCCTGCCGCCGTCCCGGCCCAATTCTTCGGCCGCGAACGTGAGTTGAAAGCCCTTCAGGAAGACGTCGAGCAGGCGGGGTTGGACACCCTGGCCGGCCGCAAATCAGCACGCGCCCGGGTCCTGCTGATCGCGGGACGGCCCGGATCCGGACGCACCGCCCTGGCCGCCGAACTCGTCCGCCGGCTGGCGGAACCCGGCGACTATCCCGACGGGGTGTTCAGGGTCTCGCTCACCGAACCCGGGGGTGAACCCGTCCCCGCGGAGCGCACCGCGCGCGGACTCCTGGACCTCCTCTCCGTCACCGCCCCGCCCGGTGCCGGCGAGGACGAGCTCTCCGAGATGGTCCGTGAGGCGTTCGCCGTGCGCCGCGCCCTGATCGTGCTCGACGACGCGGTGGACGCCGAACAGGTCGATCCGCTGCTGCCGGACAACCCGGACTGCCTGGTCGTCGCCACCGCGACCGGCCCCCTCACCGGCATCCCCGGCGTCCGCCCGTGCACCGTCGGCGGGCTGGACACGGGCTCCGCCGTCCAGCTGCTCGCGCGCACCATCGGGCAGGTCCGCATCACCGTCGATCCGCGCACCGCCGAGACGCTCGCGGAGGAGTGCGCCGGGCAGCCGGCCGCACTGACCCTGGTCGCGGGCTGGCTCGCCGCCCGGCCCGGCGCGTCGGTCGCCGACGTCGCCAAGCAGCTGCGCGACCAGCAGGACGACACCGAACAGCCCGCCGGCGCCCGGCCGCTGGCCCGCGCCTTCCGGCTCGTCCACGACTCGCTGCCGCCGGCCGCCGCCGGGATACTGCGGCTGCTCGCCCTGGCCCCCGCCGGACTGGCCGACGCGCACACCGCCTCCGCGCTGGCCGGGTGCTCGGTGTCGGCCGCCCAGACCACCCTGGACGACTTCGTCCGGTTCGGACTGCTCCGGACGAACGGTGCGCAGCTGCCGCAGTACGAGGTGCCCGGTTGTCTCGTCCCGCTGGTGCGTGCCGTGCTGGAGGAGCGGGAGCGGCCCGCGGAGATCCAGCTGGCCAGGGCCAGGATGCTGGAGCGGACCGTGCGGCGGCTCCAGGCCTGCCGTGCGATCACCGACCCGGAGGACTCCCCGGCCCGCCGCAGGCTGGCGGGGCTGCCGCGCTCCCTGCGTTTCCCCCATCCGGAGTCCGCCGCCGAGTGGCTGAGGACCAGGGAGCCGGCGCTGCTGGCCGCCGCGCGCGCCGCGGTGCGGGAGGGGGACCTGGACACCCTCGCCCGCCGGCTGGTGGCCGCGCTCGTCCGGGCCCTCGCCGTGCCCCGGGGGACCGAGGACGCCGCCCCCGTGCTGTACGGGCTGCACGGCCTGGTCCTCGATGTGGCGGAGCGCCGCGACCTGCCCCGCGAGAAGGCCGCGGCCCTGCTCAACCTCGCCGATCTGGACGCCGGGACCGGCCGTACGCGCGAGGCGCTGGCCCGCTACCGGGCCGCGCTCGACGCCGGCCGGGCGGCGAACGACCTCTACGCGACCGGCCGGGCGATGGAATCCGCAGGCGGCGCGTATGCCGAGCTGGGGGACTTCAACCGGGCCTCCGACTGGTACGGCCGGGCCCTCGCGCAGCGCCTCGGCCAGGGGGAGCGGGCGGACGAGGCCCGGCTGTACGGCCGGCTGGGAGCCGTCCACACGTATGCCGGACGCTACGGCGAGGCCCTGCGCGACTGGCGGGCCGCGGCGGCGGGGCACCGCAGGCTCGGGGACCTGCCGGCCCAGGCCCGCGCGCTCAGCGAGGCCGCGCGGGTGCAGGAGTACGCGGGGCGGCCGCAGGAGTCGCTGCACACCTGCCGGGAGGCGGTCGACCTGGCGCGCCGGGCCGGTGACGTGCGACTTCAGGCGGCGCTGGAGCTCAGGCTGGCCGACACGCTGGACCGGCTCGGGGACCCGGCGGCGGCCCGGCTCCACCGTGCGGCGGCCGACAGACTGCTGGAGGAGAAGGGCTCGGCCTACGAAATCCGTAGTACTTCCGTCGAAACTTAATGCTTTGTAAGGCTGGACAGCGAGAAGTCCTTCATTAATGATGGCTCTGCCGCGTATCTCTGTGGTGTCTCCCCCTATGCTTGGTTCATGCGGGTATCTCCCGCTATGTCCGAGCACATCTCCGAGCCAAGGACCGTGATCGACGTGAAGGTCGGCATCCCCCGCGAAGTCAAGAACAACGAGTTCCGGGTGGCGATCACCCCTGCCGGAGTGCATGAGCTCGTCCGTCACGGCCACCAGGTCCTCGTCGAGCAGCACGCCGGTGAGGGCTCCTCCATCCCGGACGCGGAGTACGTCGCCGCCGGCGCGCTGATCCTGCCCACCGCCGACGAGGTCTGGGCCGCCGCCGACCTGCTGCTCAAGGTCAAGGAGCCGGTCGCCGAGGAGTACCACCGCCTCCGCAAGGGCCAGACCCTCTTCACGTACCTGCACCTCGCCGCTTCCCGCGCGTGCACGGACGCGCTGCTGGAGTCGGGCACCACGGCCATCGCGTACGAGACCGTCGAGACCGCGACCCGCGCGCTGCCGCTGCTCGCCCCCATGTCCGAGGTGGCCGGCCGCCTCGCCCCGCAGGTCGGCGCCTACCACCTGATGCGTTCGGTCGGCGGACGCGGCGTGCTCCCCGGCGGTGTCCCCGGTACGGGGTCGGCCAGGGCCGTCGTCATCGGCGGCGGGGTCTCCGGATGGAACGCCACGCAGATCGCCGTCGGGCTCGGCTTCCACGTGACGCTGCTCGACAAGGACATCAACAAGCTGCGCGAGGCGGACAAGGTCTTCGGCACGAAGGTGCGGACCGTCGTCTCCAACGCCCTCGAGCTGGAGAAGGCCGTCGTCGAGGCCGACCTCGTCGTGGGCGCCGTGCTCATCCCGGGCGCGAAGGCGCCCAAGCTGGTCACCAACGAGCTGGTCGCCAAGATGAAGCCCGGAAGTGTTCTTGTCGACATCGCGATCGACCAGGGCGGCTGTTTCGAGGACTCGTACCCGACCACGCACGCCGAGCCGACCTTCATGGTCCACAACTCGGTCTTCTACTGTGTCGCGAACATGCCGGGCGCCGTGCCGAACACCTCCACGTACGCCCTCACCAACGCCACGCTGCCCTACATCCTGGAGCTCGCGAACCGCGGCTGGGCCGATGCCCTGCGCCGTGACGCCGCTCTCGCCAAGGGCCTCAACACCCATGACGGCCAGGTGGTTTACCGCGGGGTGGCCGAGGCGCACGGCCTCGACCACGTCGAGCTGAGCACGCTTCTCGGCTGAGCGGGTCAACCCTCTCCGTCAACCTCGCGCGTCCGGCCGGACCTTGCCCAGCAAGGTCCGGCCGGACGCATGAGAGGGCCCGGTCCAACTGGCCGGAGACGTAACCCTCCACCCGATTTGCACCCCCGCGAAAGGTGCGCCCCGGGCGCTCCGTGCTCTTGACAGAGGGGTGTTCGATTGCCGACACATCGGGCCGGGTCCGGCGGATTGTGTTGCTGCGAACCGGTGACACGCCATAGAGTCGCCAATCGTCGGCATGGTGCCACGCTGACCTATCGATAAGTTTCCTGGTCACATCCAAGGAGGTAAGACGACTTGTGAATGAGTCGACAATTACTCCCGGGGGTGGTCAACCAGGGATGCCTGCACGGGGTCTGAGCCCGATCGGGCTCGAAGCTGTCGGCTCCGTCGCTGTCCGCACCTTCGCCACCCACCAGCACATGACGACAGCCCCCCAGATGATGGACGGCCTACACGTGAACGCCATGGCCGGCAACGAAAGTGGCCGAGAGACCGCCCACTTCGCCGACTTCGCCGAGGTGCCCGAGGGGCACTTCTACGACCCCGATGCCGAATACGAGCCCGATCCGGAGTACGCGGCCACGCTCGCGCCCGACGCCGCCCGCCAGCGCCGCGAGCGGATCGGCCCGACCGGCCGGCCGCTGCCGTACTTCCCGATTCCCGGTCCGCTGACCGACCACGGTCCCGCGAAGATCATCGCGATGTGCAACCAGAAGGGCGGCGTCGGCAAGACCACGTCGACCATCAACCTGGGCGCCGCACTCGCGGAGTACGGCCGACGCGTCCTGCTCGTCGACTTCGACCCGCAGGGAGCCCTGTCCGTCGGCCTCGGGGTCAACCCGATGGAGCTCGACCTCACCGTCTACAACCTGCTCATGGAGCGGGGCATGGCGGCCGACGAGGTCCTGCTGAAGACGGCCGTGCCCAACATGGACCTGCTCCCGAGCAACATCGACCTCTCCGCCGCCGAGGTGCAGCTGGTGAGCGAGGTGGCCCGGGAGTCGACGCTGCAGCGCGCCCTCAAGCCGCTGATGGCCGACTACGACTACATCGTGATCGACTGTCAGCCCTCGCTCGGTCTGCTCACCGTGAACGCCCTGACGGCGGCTCACAAGGTGATAGTCCCGCTGGAGTGCGAGTTCTTCGCGCTGCGCGGTGTGGCACTGCTCACCGAGACCATCGAGAAGGTGCAGGAGAGACTCAACCCCGAGCTGGAGCTGGACGGCATCCTCGCCACCATGTACGACTCCCGCACGGTGCACAGCCGTGAGGTGCTCGCGCGCGTCGTCGAGGCCTTCGACGAGCACGTCTACCACACCGTCATCGGACGCACCGTGCGCTTCCCGGAGACCACGGTCGCCGGCGAACCCATCACCACGTACGCGTCGAACTCGGTCGGTGCGGCCGCCTATCGCCAGCTCGCCAGGGAGGTGCTCGCCCGGTGTCACGCCGAGTGAGTCTGCCGGGGGCCGACGAGCTGTTCCGTACCACCGGGGGCATGGGCCTCCAGGCCTCGTCCCCCGCCGAGCGGAGACGCAAGGCGAACGGCGAGGCGCGGGTGCCCGCACCGGCCGGAGGAAGCGATGCGGCGGGGGACACCGGTCAGGGCGGCTCACCGGCGAGCGGTGACACACCCGCAGCGGTGTCGCGGGAGGAGCACTCCGCGGCGGACGCCGACGGCGGCGGCTCCCGCAGCCGTGCCGACGGGGACGACCGCGGGGCATCCGCCCCGCCCCGGGCCCGTACGGCACCGCCCCAGGAGGCGGCCCCCTCCGTCCAGCCGCAGCGCGGACGCGGGGGCGGTGGCGGGAGGGGCGCGAACCGCCGGCCCAGCGGCCGGGAACGCCACGACGAGAAGATCACCGTCTACGTGTCGGCCGAGGAACTGATGGACCTCGAGCACGCGCGCCTCGTCCTGCGCGGTGAGCACGGTCTGGCCGTCGACCGCGGGCGCATCGTCCGGGAGGCGGTCGCCGTCGTGCTCGCCGACCTGGAGTCGCGCGGCGACGCGAGCATCCTCGTACGGAGGCTGCGGGGCCGCTGACCGGCGCCGCGCCGGTAGCCTGCCGGGGGAGGGCCGCCGCACGGGCGGCCCCGCCCCGGGGCCCACCGCCCGCCTCCCGCCGCACCCCTGGACCCCAGCACATGCCGACTGCCGACGACCCGCCCCGCCCGACCCGCCGCGCCCTCGGCCGCGGCCCGGGCATACGGGCTTCGGCGGCTCCTGAGGCCTCCGCGGCCCTCCACGAGGCTCCAGCGGCTCCTGAGGCCTCCGCGGCCCTCCACGAGGCTCCAGCGGCTCCTGAAGTCCCCGCGGCCCTCCCGGAGGCCCCAGCGGCTCCTGCGGCCCTCCACGAGGCTCCGTCGGCCCGGTCCGGCGCCGAGGCGCCCACGCACGCTCCTGAAGCCGTTCCGGGCGCCACCGGGCCCGTAGAGGCCTCTCAGGGCGCGACAGGTGCCCTCCTCCCCGTCGCGGAGCCGCCGGAACCCGCTGAGGCCGCCCCGGGCGGCGTGGCCGTCGGGCCCGGACCCGGCGCGGCAGGCGGGGGGACGGCCGACGACTCCGGCGGCGACCGGCGGTTCACCGTGCGGCTGGTCAACTTCGAGGGGCCCTTCGACCTGCTCCTCCAGCTGATCTCCAAGCACAAGCTCGATGTGACCGAGGTCGCGCTGTCGAGGGTCACCGACGAGTTCATGGCGCACATCCGCGCCATGGGGCCGGACTGGGACCTCGACCAGACCACCGAGTTCCTCGTGGTCGCGGC
This sequence comes from Streptomyces sp. NPDC057287, assembly GCF_042667905.1. NCBI lineage: Bacteria > Bacillati > Actinomycetota > Actinomycetes > Kitasatosporales > Streptomycetaceae > Streptomyces > Streptomyces sp. NPDC057287. The sequence continues at coordinate 28,273 of NZ_JBHUYV010000016.1, forward strand.
GACCCTGCTCGACCTGAAGGCCGCCCGGCTCCTGCCCACGGCCGAGGTGGAGGACGAGGCGGACCTCGCCCTCCTGGAGGCGCGGGACCTGCTCTTCGCGCGGCTGCTGCAGTACCGCGCGTACAAGAGGATCGCGGAGATCTTCAGCGACCGGCTGGAGTCCGAGTCCCGCCGCTACCCCCGTACCGTCGGGCTCGAACCCCAGCACGCCGAGCTGCTGCCCGAGGTCGTGATCAGCATCGGCCCCGAGGGGTTCGCCCGGCTCGCCGTGAAGGCGATGCAGCCGAAGGCGAAGCCCCAGGTGTACGTCGACCACATCCACGCACCCCTGGTGAGCGTGCGCGAGCAGGCGGAGATCGTGGTGGCGCGGCTGCGCGCGGAGGGCGAGATCAGCTTCCGGGCGCTCACCGAGGACGCGGAGGACACCCTCACGGTCGTCGCCCGCTTCCTGGCGCTCCTGGAGCTCTACCGGGAGAAGGCGGTCGCGCTCGACCAGGAGGAGGCGCTCGGCGAACTCCTGGTCCGCTGGGCCGGCGCCGAGGGGGCGGAGCCGGTGGTCACGGACGAGTTCGACCAAGAGGCGCGCGAGCCGCAGGAGGACGTACGGACATGAGCACAGACGACGAGGGGCGCGACACCGCGGTCGCCGGGCTCGACCTGAGGCCCGCCCTGGAGGCGGTCCTCATGGTCGTCGACGAGCCCGCCACCGAGGAACACCTCGCCAAGGTCCTCCAGCGGCCCCGCAGGGCCGTCGCGGACGCCCTGCGGGAGCTGGCCGACGAGTACACCGTCCAGCGCCGGGGATTCGACCTGCGGCTCGTCGCCGGCGGCTGGCGCTTCTACACCCGCCCGGAGTACGCGGAGGCGGTCGAGGGCTTCGTCCTGGACGGTCAGCACGCCAGGCTCACCCAGGCGGCGCTGGAGACCCTCGCGGTGGTCGCGTACCGCCAGCCGGTCAGCCGGTCGAGGGTCTCGGCGGTGCGCGGAGTGAACTGCGACGGCGTCATGCGGACCCTGCTCCAGAGGGGTCTCGTCGGGGAGGCGGGCGCGGAACCCGAAACAGGTGCGATCCTGTACAGGACGACGAACTACTTTCTGGAGCGCATGGGCCTGCGAGGCCTGGACGAGCTCCCGGAGCTCGCGCCCTTCCTCCCGGAGGCGGACGCGATCGAGGCTGAGACGCTAGAGGGTGTGCCGTCGTTCGATCCGGACGCACCGGACACCCCGGAAACTCACGCAGACGACAAGACGGATTTTTGATGCGAAGCAGTGGCAGCAACAGCGGAAGCAGCGGCGGCAGGAGCGGCGGCGGCAACAGCGGCGGTTCCAGGAGCGGCGGCAACAGCGGCTCCAGGAGCGGCGGCGGCAAGAGCGGCGGCGGCTCCAGGAGCGGCGGCAGCAGCGGTGGCGGCTGGAGCGGCGCCAGGAACAACTCCGGCACCGGCAGGAACAGCAACCCGAGCCCCAGGGTCTCCGGCTCCGGGCGGGACGACCAGCAGGAGCAGCGCCCCCGTCGGCCCCGCCCCGAGGAGCGCCGCTACGACGTCGGCTCCGACAAGCCGGGCGGCGACGGCGGCCCCCGCAAGGGCCGCGGCGCCGCAGCCCGCGGTGGGGCCAAGGGCGGCCCCAAGCCCGCACAGAACGTGAGCAAGGGCGGACGGCGCGTGGGTGCCCCGTCCCGTCCCCGCGAGCTCGACGCCAAGATCGAGCAGCGCAACCGGGACCGGTACGCCGAGAAGCCCGAGATCAGGACGCCGAAGACCCACCCGGGTGCCGAGCAGGAGGGCGAGCGTCTGCAGAAGATCCTCGCCCGGGCCGGCATGGGCTCTCGCCGGGCGTGCGAGGAGCTGATCGAGCAGGCCAGGGTCGAGGTCAACGGCGAGATCGTCCTGGAACAGGGCAAGCGCGTCGACCCGCAGAAGGACGAGATCAAGGTCGACGGCCTGACCGTCGCGACCCAGTCGCACCTCTTCTTCGCCCTGAACAAGCCCGCCGGCGTCGTCTCCACCATGGGGGACCCGGACGGCCGCCAGAACCTCGGTGACTACGTCACCAACCGCGAGACGCGGCTGTTCCACGTCGGGCGGCTCGACACCGAGACCGAGGGCATCATCCTGCTCACCAACCACGGCGAGCTGGCCCACCGTCTGACGCACCCCAAGTACGGCGTGAAGAAGACCTACCTGGCCGCCATCCAGGGACCGCTCCCGCGCGACCTCGGCAAGCGGCTCAAGGACGGCATCCAGCTGGAGGACGGGTACGCCCGCGCCGACCACTTCCGCGTCGTCGAGAACACCGGCAAGAACTACCTGGTCGAGGTCACGCTCCACGAGGGCCGCAAGCACATCGTCCGCCGGATGCTGGCCGAGGCCGGCTTCCCGGTCGAGCGCTTGGTGCGGACGTCCTTCGGGCCGATCCCGCTGGGCGACCAGAAGTCGGGCTGGCTGCGCCGCCTGACCAACACCGAGGTCGGCATGCTGATGCGCGAGGTCGGTCTGTAGACGACCGCCCCACCCCGAACGGCCCGCGGCCGGTTCCTCGTTCGTCTTTTCGAACAGGAACCGGCCGCGGGCCTTTCGCCGCCGCCGTTCCTTCTTTATAGTCAGAGTGACTATTAAAGAGGAGGCGGCGTGACGCTCGCGGACATACTCGATCCCCTGCAACAGCCCCTGGTGACGGTCCTGGACACTCCGGTCAGCTGGACCGAGGTGCTGGGTTTCGGCAGCGGTGCGCTCTGCGTCTGGCTCGTGGCCCGCCAGCATCTCGCCAACTGGCCGATCGGCATCGCCAACAACCTGTTCTTCATCCTGCTGTTCGCCCAGTCCGGTCTGTACGCCGACGCCGGCCTGCAGATCGTCTTCATCTCCCTCGCCGCGTACGGCTGGTGGACCTGGACCCACGGGGGTGGACCAGGTGCGACGGTCCTGCCGGTGCGGAGCACCTCCCGCGCCGAATGGGCCTGGCTGCTCGCGGCGGGGGCGGCCGGAACCCTCGGTCTCACGCTGCTGCTGTCCCGGGCCACGGATTCGACCGTGCCGTTCTGGGACGCCCTCACCACCTCGCTCTCGCTCATGGCGACGTACGGACAGTGCCGCAAGCGCGTCGAGTCCTGGTGGCTGTGGATCGCCGCCGACGTGGTGTACATCCCGCTCTACGCGTACAAGGAGCTCTACCTGACCTCCCTGCTGTACGCCGGTTTCCTCGCGCTCTGCCTCTTCGGGCTGCGCAGCTGGAACAGGGACCTCGCCGTGTACCGGCGCGAGGGTGCGGTGGTGCCGGCATGAAGCGCCACGGGCACGGGCTCGTCCTCGGCAAGTTCTATCCGCCGCACGCCGGCCACCACCACCTCGTCCGCACCGCGCGGGACCGCTGTGAGCGCCTCACCGTCCTGGTCTGCGCCGCGTCCGTCGAATCCGTCCCGCTCGCCGACCGGGTCGCCTGGATGCGGGAGGCGCACCCCGACGTCCGGGTGGTGGGCGCGGTCGACGACACCCACATGGACCTCGCCGACGCGGCCGTCTGGGACGCGCACATGAAGGTGTTCACCGCCGCCGTGCCCGAGCGGGTCGACGCCGTCTTCACCTCGGAGACGTACGGCGAGGAACTGGCCCGCCGCTTCGGCGCGGAGTCCGTCCTCGTCGACCCCGGCCGCACCCTGTTCCCCGTATCGGGCACCGAGGTCCGCGCCGACCCCGCCCGCTGCTGGGACTACCTGGAGCCGCCCGTCCGCGCCGCGCTCGCCCGCCGGATCGTCGTCCTCGGCGCCGAGTCCACCGGCACCACGACCCTGGCCCGCGCCCTGGCCGACCGCTACCGCAGGCGCGGCGGCGTCTGGGCGCAGACCCGTTACGTCGCCGAGTACGGGCGGGAGTTCAGCGAGGCGAAACTCGCCGCCCTGCGCGAGCGGTGGCCGGGCGCCCAGTGGGAGGACGTCACCTTCACCACCGACGACTTCCCCCTCATCGCCGAGACCCAGAACGCCAGGGAGGAGGCCGCGGCGCGGGTGGGATCCCCGGTGCTCTTCTGCGACACCGACTCCTTCGCCACCACGGTCTGGCACGAACGCTACATCGGGGGACGCAACCCGCTCGTGGAGAAGACCGCCGACCGGGTCACCCACCACCTCTGGCTGCTCACCGACCACGAGGGCGTCGCCTTCGAGGACGACGGACTGCGCGACGGCGAGGAGCTGCGGCCCTGGATGACGGACCGCTTCCGCGCCGAACTCGCGCGCACCGGAAGGGCGTTCACGGAAGTCACCGGCTCCCACAGCGAGCGCCTCGACGCGGCGGTGGCCGCCGTGGACCGGCTCCTCGCCGACGGCTGGCACTTCACCGCACCCCTGCCGGAGAACCGATGAGCACCGCCCCCGAGGGGTACGACCCCCACGCCTTCGCCCCCTTCGCCGTCACCGTCGACCTCGCCGTCTTCACCGTCCGCGAAGCACGGCTCCATGTGCTGCTGGTGGAACGCGGCCAGGCCCCCTACAAGGGGCGATGGGCGTTGCCCGGCGGATTCGTCCTGCCCCGGGAGTCCGCCGAGGAGGCCGCCCGCCGCGAGCTGGCCGAGGAGACGGGTCTCACCCAGAAGTCCGTGTGCGGCTTCCACCTCGAACAGCTGCGCACCTACACGGACCCGGACCGGGATCCCAGGATGCGTGTCGTCTCCGTCGCCTACGCGGCGCTCGTGCCCGACCTTCCGGAGCCCCGGGGCGGCGGGGACGCGGCCCGCGCGCAGTGGTGGGACGCGGGCGGCACCGGACCGCTCGCCTTCGACCACGACCGCATCCTGGCCGACGCGCACGACAGGATCGGGGCCCGGCTCGAATACTCCTGTCTGGCCACCGCCTTCTGCCCCGCCCGATTCACCCTCGGCGAGCTCCAGCAGGTCTACGAGACCGTCTGGGGCGTCGAGCTCGACCGGCCCAACTTCCGGCGCAAGGTCCTCACCACGCCCGGCTTCGTCCAGGCCGTCGACGGACCGCCGCGCCGCACCGGCGGACGCGGAAAGCCCGCCGCCCTCTACCGGGCGGGTGCCGCGACTTCCCTGCACCCTCCACTGCTGCGCCCGGAAGGACGCCCTGAAGGACGGACATCATGATCCCGACAAGGATTCTCACCAAGCAGGCGGCCACGGGCGCGCTGACCGGGCTCGCGCTCGGCGACGCGCTGGGCTTCCCCACCGAGTTCAACAACGTCCCCGCGATCCTCGCCAAGTGCGGGCCCTGGCGCCAGATGCGGCTGCCGAAGCCCGCGTTCGTCACCGACGACACCCAGATGACGCTCGCCCTGGGCCGCGGCATCCGCACCGCCATGGACCGGGGCCTGCTCACCCCGGAGCGTCTGGCGGGCCCGGTCCGCGAGGAGTTCGTCCGCTGGTCCCGCTCCCCGGACAACAACCGCGCGCCCGGCCGCACCTGCATGACCGCCTGCCGCATGCTGGAGGACGGGAGGCCCTGGCAGGAGGCCAGCCAGACCGGCTCCAAGGGCTGCGGCGCCAACATGCGGGTCGCGCCCGTCGGGCTCGTGCCGGGGCTCAGCGAGGAGCAGCGCTCCGGTGCCGCCCAGCTCCAGGCCGCACTGACCCACGGTCACCCCACCGCGCTGGCGGCCTCCGACCTGATGGCGCGAGCGGTGTTCCTGCTGGCGCAGGGAGCCGAACCGATGGGCCTGGTCGGCCAGTTGCGCAGCTACGCCTACGAGAACGGCAGCCGCTACCCGGCGCGCTGGCTCGGCGACCTCTGGCGGTACGCGGGCGACGCCTCGCCCGAGGCGTACATCCGGCGCGGCTGGGACGAGTGCCTCACCGCACTCGCCCGGGTCCAGGACGCCCTGCGGGCCCCGTCCCCCGAGACGGACCCGTGCGAGGCCACCGGCGACGGCTGGATCGCCGAGGAGGCGCTCGCGACGGCCCTGCACTGCTTCCTGCTCTTCCCCGAGGAACCCGTCACCGCCCTGCGCCGGGCCGCCTGCACACGGGGCGACTCCGACTCCCTGGGCTGCCTCACGGGCGCGCTGGCGGGAGCGCACCTGGGGGCGGGGGCCTGGCCCAAGGAGTGGTCGGAACGCATCGAGTACCGCAGTGACCTGCTGTCGCTCGCCGCGCTCTGGGACGCCTGATCCATGCACAGCGACACGGCGCTCCTGCGCCGGGCCGGACTGCCGGACACCGACCTCACCCCGATGCTCGCCGAGGAGCCCTGCCCGCTCCTGTTCGCCACGGTCTCGGGCGCCCATCTGTACGGCTTCCCCTCGCGGGACTCGGACGTGGACCTGCGGGGGGTCCACGTCCTGCCCGCGGAGGATCTCGTCGGCCTCAGGGAGCCGGAGGAGACGCGCTCACGGATGTGGGACCACGACGGGACCGAGATGGACCTCGTCACCCACGACCTCCGCAAGTTCGTCCGGCTCATGCTGAAACCCAACGGCTACGTGCTGGAGCAGCTGCTGTCACCACTGGTGGTGCACACCACGGCGCTCCACGCGGAACTCGCGGCGCTCGCCCCGGCGGTGGTGACCCGCAACCACGCACACCACTACCGGGGGTTCGCCGGCACGCAGTGGCGGCTGTTCGAGAGGACCGGCGAGCTCAAGCCGCTCCTCTACACCTTCCGCGCGCTGCTCACCGGCATCCATCTGATGCGCAGCGGCAGGCTGGTGGCCCATCTGCCGACTCTGTTGGACGAGGTGGCCGGGCCGTCCTACCTGCCCGCGCTGATCGAGGCGAAGGCCGGTGCCGAACACGGACCGGCGTCGTCGGTGGACACCCCTTCGGCCGCGCGTGACGTCGAGGCGCTCCATGCCGTCCTCGACGAGGCGCAGGCCCGGTCGGGGCTCGCGGAGGCACCCTCGGGGTTCGACGCGCTGCACGCCCTCGTCGTCCGCGCGCGACTGGGGGAGGGCGTCACCTCCTGACGGTCCGGCGGCCGCCCTCTCACTCGCGTTCGCGCAGGTGGGAGCGGCGGCCCTCGCGGTCGAAGATGCCGAGGACCTCCGCCGGGCCGCCGACGGCGCCCAGCGCGTGCGGGAGCATCGTGGTGAACTCGGCCGCCTGGCCCTCCTCCATCCGCAGCCGCCGTTCCCCCAGCAGCAGCACGACCGTCCCCGACAGCACCGTGAACCACTCCCGGCCGGGGTGCGCCTTCAGCGCGGAAGGGCCTTCCGGCGGTGGGTCGGTCAGCCGCATCCGGGCCACGGTGACGCCGGGCTCACCGCGCAGCGCCCACTGGGTGAGGCCCCGCGCGGGATGGAGGACGGGGTTCACGATCACGTCCTCCGGGGCGGACTCGACGAGCTGGTCGAGCGAGGTGCCGAGGGCCCGGGCGATCACGGTGAGCTGGTCGAGCGCGATCCTGCGGTGACCCGTCTCGATCCGGCTGAGCGTGGAGGAGCTGAGGTGGCAGCGGGCGGCGAGGTCGTCGAGCGACCAGCCGTGCGCGGCCCGCAGAGCCCGGATCCGTTTGCGTACGAGGCCGTCGAGATCACTGCCTTCTTGCGTCATGAGCAAGAGAGTATGCGCTGTGCGCAAACCTTCGTAGGCTCGGTTCCATGACACGCTCCGCTTCCCACGACCGCACCCCCGAGCCGCACAGTCCCGCCCACCACCACGGCCACGGCGACCACCACGGTCACGGAGGCGGGCACGGGCACGCGCACACAGGGCAGGACGACGCCCTCCTCGTCGCCGTGCTCGACCTCGACGCCGAGATCTTCGCCCCGTACCTCACCGCAGTGACCAGCCGGATCGCCGAGCTCGCCGGTGGCGGCGTCTCGCACGTCGTCGACCTCGGGGCGGGCACCGGGACCGGCACGTTCGCCCTGCTGGAACGCTTCCCCGGCGCCCGGGTGACCGCCGTCGACAGCTCCCCCGAAATGCTCGCCCTGCTCGTCGAGCGGGCCCGGGCGAAGGGCCTGGGCGACCGGGTGCAGACCCTGGAGACGGACGCCGGCACCGGACTCGCCGGCATCACCGACGCCGACCTCGTCTGGGCCTCGGCCTCCCTGCACCACGTGGACGACCCCGCCGCCGCCCTCGCCGGGGTCCGTGCCGCGCTGCGCCCCGGCGGACTGGCCGCCGTCGCCGAGATGGACGGGATGCCGTACTTCCTCCCCGAGGCCGCCGTCGCGGACCGCCCCGGCCTGGAGGCGCGCTGCCGCGAGGCACTCGGCGCGGTCGACGCCGAGCAGGTGCCGCACCTGGGCGCCGACTGGGGCACCCTGCTGGCCGCGGCGGGACTCGCCGTCGAGCACGAGCACACGGAGCCGCTGGAGCTGCGGCCCCCGCTGCCGGCCCAGGTCGGCGACTACGCCCACCTCGTGCTCGGCCGCATCCGCGGCGCCCTCGAAGGCCGGGCCGACCCCGCGGACCTCGACGCCCTCTCCGCCCTGCTCGACGGCGGCCCGGGCGACGTGCGCCACCGCGAGGACCTGGTCGTACGGTCCACCCGTGAGCTCTGGGTGGCCCGTCGCCCGGCGGACACCGCCTGAGCTACCCGCACGCCGACGCCCGCCGGGCCCTGACCAGGAACGCCTCCACGCGCTCGCGGTCCGGCTCCGGCGGGAGCGGGGAGCGGGAGGCCGCCTCGTCGTTCTCGTCGGCCAGGCGCGCCATCCGGCGTGCCACCTCGGTCCACGGGACCTCGCCCCGCTTCACCGCCAGCAGGTCCTCGCGCGCGTCCCCCACCCCGATCCGCAGCTCGCCCGTCCGGAGCAGGTCCCGGCAGGACGCCAGCAGCCGCAACAGGTGCATGGCGTGCTTCCAGCGCGGAGCGCCGTGCACGCGGACATCGGCCTCCAGCTTCCGGCGCTGGCCCAGCGCGTAGCGCACGAACGTCCCGTGGGCGTGCCGGGACAGGAAGGCATCGCGCAGCCCGAGGAGCTCCTCGCCCGTGGCGTCGATCCGCTCGACGAGCGGGGAGTGCAGGCACTCCAGCACATTGGGATTGGCCCGCAGAGCCAGTTCGCAGAAGCGCTCCAGCTCCCAGGAGAACTGCTCGTCGGCGGGCCCCTCGACATGGGTCGGCGGCTTCGTGAGGCCCCAGAACAACGGGGTCGGCGCGAGGAACACCCCGCGCCGGTCGGTGTCGCTGTCATCGGTGGCCAGCCCGAACGCGCGAGAGCCCATCACACACGCGTAGACGGTGTGCTCCCGCACGAGCCGCGTGCCATCGGGGGTGATCATGCGCGCGAGGTTACGCGCCCTGCCCGAGCCGGATGCTGTCGCCCTCGACGGTGATCCGTTCGGCCGGCAGGGCGCGCGTCGCCGGGCCCTGCTCGACGGCCCCGTCCTTGATGCTGAACCGGCTGCCGTGGCAGGCGCAGTCGATGGTGCCGTCGGCGACCGACGAGACGATGCAGCCCGCGTGGGTGCACACCGCGGAGAAGGCCTTGAACTCCCCGGCGACCGGCTGGGTGACCACGATTCTGCGGTCCTTGAAGATCGTGCCGCCCCCGGCCGGGATCTCGGAGGTCGTCGTCAGCTCGGCGCCCCCGGAGGCTGCCGGGGAACTCGCCTCCCCGGAGGCGGCCGGGGAGCTCTCCTCGCCGCCGTCCCCGTCGCCGGACGAGCCGCAGCCGGTCGCCAGTGCCGCCGCTCCCGCGGTCAGGACCGTCCTTCGCCGTGCGTTCATGCTTCTCCTCGCAGGGTGATCGATGCAGGGGCCGATGACAGGCATCGTCACCCCGCCCGGCGTCCGTGCCCCGCAACCCGGCGGGAGATGCGCCCGACCGGGTGGGCCGCGGAGCGGCGCCCCTCCCGCCGCGTCTCACGGACAGAGCGCGGTGACCGGCCCGTCCGCCGCCCCTCTAGGCTGAAAGGGCACACAGAACGAGGCGACGAGGGGTACGACGTGGCGGTACGAGCAGTCCGTGGAGCCGTCCAGCTGGAGCGGGACGAAGCCGGTCACATGGACGAGCGGGTGAGTGAACTCCTCACCGCGGTCCTGGAGCGCAACCAGATCGTCTCCGACGACCTGATCAGCGTGTGGTTCACCGCCACCCCCGACCTGCACAGCGATTTCCCGGCGGCCGCCGCCCGGGGCCTCGGCATCGTCGACGTACCGCTGATCTGCGCCCAGGAACTGGACATCGACGGGGCCATGCCCCGTGTCGTCCGCATACTCGCCCACGTGGAGACGTATCTCTCCAAGGCCGAGATCAGCCACGTCTACCTCGGCGCCACCGGCGCCCTCCGCAAGGACATCGCCCAGTGAGAACAGCCCTCGTCATCGGAACCGGCCTGGTCGGCACCTCCGCGGCCCTCGCCCTCGCGGGGCGCGGCATCCAGGTGTACCTGGCCGACCGCGACGCGTCATCGGCCCGTACCGCCGCCGCGCTCGGCGCCGGTACGGACGAGGCGCCCGAGGGCACCGTCGACCTGGCGATCGTCGCCGTACCCCCCGCCCACACCGCCTCCGTGCTCGCCACGGCCATGCGGGACGGGATCGCCCGCGCCTACCTGGACGTCGCGAGCGTCAAGGGCGGCCCGCGCCGCGAGCTGGAGGCGCTCGGCGCCGACCTCACGCCGTACATCGGCACGCACCCCATGGCGGGCAAGGAGCGCTCCGGGCCCCTCGCGGCCACCGCCGACCTCTTCGAGGGCCGCCCCTGGGTCCTCACACCGACCGGGGACACCGACACCGAGGTCCTCAACCTCGCCCTGGAACTGGTCGCGCTCTGCCGGGCCGTCCCGGTCGTCATGGACGCCGACGCCCACGACCGTGCCGTCGCCCTGGTCTCCCACACCCCGCAGCTGATCTCCTCGATGGTCGCCGCCCGGCTGGAGGAGGCCGACGAGACCGCCGTACGGCTGTGCGGCCAGGGGATCAGGGACGTCACCCGCATCGCGGCCTCCGACCCCCGGATGTGGGTGGAGATCCTCTCCGCCAACCCCGGCCCGGTGGCCGACGTACTGGCGGGCGTCGCCACCGACCTGGACGAGACGGTCCGGGCGCTGCGCGGTCTGCAGTCCGCCGACGAGGACGAGCGCCGCACGGGCACCGAAGGCATCGAGGACGTCCTGCGCCGCGGCAACGCCGGCCGGGTCAGGGTCCCCGGCAAGCACGGGGCCGCCCCGGCGTCGTACGAGATCGTCGCCGTGCTCATCAGTGACCGGCCGGGCGAACTGGCCGCGATCTTCGCCGACGCGGGGAAGGCCGGCGTCAACATCGAGGACGTCCGCATCGAGCACGCCACCGGCCAGCAGGCCGGACTGGTCCAGCTGATGGTCGAGCCGAGCGCCGCACCCGCGCTGAGTACGGCCCTCAGCGAGCGCGGCTGGTCGATCCGGCCCTGAGGACCGTCCCGGAGACAGGGGTACAAACGCGCTCCGCGCACTCGGTAACCTTGTGGGGAGGCCGCCCCGGTCCGCCCTGTCCCGCTCCGCCCACCCCCGCGTACCAGGAAGGTGTCCACCACCGTGGAAACCGTAAGCGCCGCCGCCCGGACCGCCCCGGCCGCAGTGATCGTCGCCATCGACGGCCCCTCCGGCACCGGCAAGTCGAGCACATCCAAGGCCGTCGCCGCCCAGCTCGGCCTGAGCTACCTGGACACGGGCGCCCAGTACCGGGCGATCACGTGGTGGATGCTGAACAACGGCATCGACGTGGACGACGCGGCCGAGATCGCCATGGCCGCCGCCAAGCCGTTCATCGTCTCCGGGACGGACCCGTCCGCCCCGACGATCACCGTCGACGGCGAGGACGCCTCGGGGCCGATCCGCACCCAGGAGGTCACCTCCAAGGTCAGCGCCGTCAGTGCCGTGCCCGAGGTGCGCGCCCTGATCACCGAACTGCAGCGCACCATCGCCGCCGAGGCCGAGCGGGGCATCGTCGTCGAGGGCCGTGACATCGGCACCACCGTGCTGCCCGACGCCGACATCAAGATCTTCCTGACCGCCTCCGCCGCGGCGCGCGCCGCCCGCCGCAGCGGCGAGCTCAAGGGCTCGGACCTCGCCGCCACCCAGGAGGCGCTGGTCAAGCGGGACGCCGCGGACTCCGGCCGCAAGACCTCGCCGCTGGCCAAGGCCGGCGACGCCGTCGAGGTGGACACCACCGACCTGACCCTCACGCAGGTCATCGAGTGCGTCGTCACCCTCGTCGGGGAGAAGCAGGCCGCGAAGTGACCGGAGCCACTGCCGCGCCGACGCTGCGCGGGGCGGCCGTCGGGCGCGGGATCGGCATCGGGCTCATGTACGGGCTGTTCAGGCCCCGCGTGCTCGGCGCGTGGCGGGTCCCCACCGCGGGACCCGTCATACTCGCGGTGAACCACGCGCACAATCTCGACGGACCGATGCTGATGGGCACCGCGCCCCGGCCCGTCCACTTCCTGATCAAGAAGGAGGCGTTCGTCGGCCCCCTCGACCCGTTCCTGCGTGGGATCGGGCAGCTGAAGGTGGACCGTACGACCGTCGACCGCACCGCCATCACGCAGGCACTCGGCGTGCTGGACGACGGCGGCGTCCTCGGGATCTTCCCGGAGGGCACCAGGGGCGAAGGCGACTTCGCCTCCCTGCGCGCGGGGCTCGCGTACTTCGCGGTGCGCGGTGGGGCGCCCATCGTCCCCGTCGCGGTCCTGGGGAGCACGGAGCGCCGTGGACGGCTGGTACGGGCACTGCCTCCGCTGCGCAGCCGGGTCGACGTCGTCTTCGGTGACGCCTTCCAGGCCGGTGACGGCAGCGGGCGGCGCACCAGGAAGGCGCTGGACGAGGCGACGCTGCGGATCCAGGCCGCGCTGACCGCGCACCTGGAAAACGCCAGGCGCCTCACCGGGCGCCCTGTTAAGACTTGAGTAGTGGGCCGCGCCATCGTGGCCCATCGATGATGATGCAAAGAGGAACGGACTTCATGAACGACCAGATTCACTCCGGCGGCTCGGACCACGAGCACGGAGCACTTGGCGATGCCGAGTACGCGGAGTTCATGGAGCTCGCCGCGCAGGAGGGGTTCGCCCCGGAGGACGTCGAGGGCGCGATCGGTGAGGCCGGTCACGGACCCCTTCCCGTCCTCGCCGTCGTCGGCCGCCCCAATGTCGGCAAATCGACCCTGGTGAACCGCATCCTCGGCCGCCGCGAGGCCGTCGTGCAGGACAAGCCGGGCGTCACCCGTGACCGGGTGAACTACGAGGCCGAATGGGCGGGCCGCCGCTTCAGGCTCGTCGACACCGGCGGCTGGGAGCAGGACGTCCTGGGCCTGGACGCCTCCGTCGCCGCCCAGGCCGAGTACGCGATCTCGACGGCCGACGCGGTCGTCTTCGTCGTCGACGCGACGGTCGGCGCGACCGACACCGACGAGGCCGTCGTCAGGCTGCTGCGCAAGGCCAAGAAGCCCGTCGTCCTGTGCGCCAACAAGGTCGACGGACAGAGCGGTGAGGCGGACGCGACCGCGCTCTGGTCGCTCGGTCTCGGCCAGCCCCACCCGGTCTCCTCGCTGCACGGCCGCGGCACCGGCGACATGCTCGACGCCGTGCTGGACGCGCTGCCCGAGGCGCCGGCCCAGACGTTCGGCACCGCCCTCGGCGGCCCGCGCCGCATCGCGCTCATCGGCCGCCCGAACGTCGGCAAGTCCTCGCTCCTGAACAAGGTCGCCAATGAGGACCGGGTCGTCGTCAACGAGCTGGCCGGCACCACCCGCGACCCGGTCGACGAGCTGATCCAGCTCGGCGGTGTCACCTGGAAGTTCATCGACACGGCCGGCATCCGCCGCAAGGTCCACCTCCAGGAGGGCGCGGACTACTACGCCTCGCTGCGCACCGCGGCCGCCGTGGAGAAGGCCGAGGTCGCCGTCATCCTGATCGACTCCAGCGAGTCCATCAGCGTCCAGGACCAGCGGATCGTCACGATGGCGGTGGAGGCGGGCCGCGCGATCGTGCTCGCCATCAACAAGTGGGACACCCTCGACGAGGAGCGTCGCTACTACCTGGAACGCGAGATCGAGACCGAGCTCGCGCAGGTCGCCTGGGCCCCCCGGGTCAACGTCTCGGCCCTCACCGGCCGGCACATGGAGAAGCTCGTCCCGGCGATCGAGACCGCGATCGAGGGCTGGGAGACCCGGGTCCCCACCGGCAGGCTGAACGCCTTCCTCGGTGAGATCGTCGCCTCCCACCCGCACCCGGTGCGCGGCGGCAAGCAGCCCCGCATCCTCTTCGGCACCCAGGCGGGCGTCAAGCCGCCGCGGTTCGTGCTCTTCGCGTCCGGGTTCCTGGAGCACGGCTACCGCCGCTTCGTCGAACGCCGTCTGCGCGAGGAGTTCGGCTTCGAGGGCACGCCGCTGCACATCTCGGTGCGGGTGCGTGAGAAGCGCGGCCGCAAGAAGTGAGGTAGCGCCACGAAGAAGCCCCGGACCCCCCGCTCGGCGGGGGTCCGGGGCTTCTTCGTGGCGTCAGGCGTCCGTGGACCCGGGCGGCAGCGCCGCGGGCCGTGCGCGCCCGGCGTGCCGTCCGACCCGCTGCCAGGAACCGGGGTTCGCGGCGCCCGAGCTGTGGCTTCCCTGGGCGTTCGCCGCCGTACGGCCGCTCAGCGGTGCACGGCTGCCGAACATCCCGATGCCGAACGTTCTGAAGCCGAGATTCTCCTCACCCGTGCGGTCCCCCGGAAGCGCCCGGAACGATCGCCTGTACTCGGAGTACAGGGCGTCGTAGATCGGGGTGGGGGACTTCCCGGCCGAGGGGTCCTGCGACGGGCGCATGGCCGGAATCGGGGTCTGCTGATGGCGAGGAGGGTCGTATGAGTGCACGTAGGTGCCAACGACCTCACCGCCCGTCGGATGCGGGCCGGACGGAGAAATCGCTGTTCGGCGGGCATCGGAGGGCGGCGGGAACATGCTCAGGTCCCGGCCAGCGGCATCGTCGCGGCGACCAGGAGCCCGTTGACCGCGGCCTTGTCCAGCGCGTCGCGGAGGAGGTCCTCGCGCGGCTGCTGGCCGATGGAGCCCGCCGGTGCGGCGAAGACCAGCACGCTCTGCGACTTGTTCGCGGCCGTCCGCCAGCCCTCGGTGACCTGGAGCGGCTGGTGGGCCTGCCACCAGGCGACCGGGCTGCCGCCGCCGGCGCCGGGCTGCAGCACGGCGTGCAGCTGGCCCATGGCGAGGAGGACGGACCAGCCGGGGAGGGCGCCCGGGAGACGGTTCAGATGCGGCGTGGGCAGGAAGCCCTGCTCCAGCAGCAACTGGAGGAACTGGTCGCCGCCGCTGCCGTCGGTGCCGGGCCGGGCGATCGGCCCCGTCGGTTCGACGACCAGGGCCGGGCGGAGGTCGTCCTCGATCAGGACGAGACCGCTGGTGATGCCGAGGACGGCCTGTTCGGGCATGAGGCCCTCCGGATTCTGTGGCTCGCTGCCGGTGATGGACCGCACGGCCCCCTGGAGCTGGTCCTCCGCGACCTGGACGACCTGCGAGGGGATGCAGCTCGCGTGGGCGAAGGCGAGCACGGCGGTCTCCTCGCCCACGAAGAGCACCGTGCTGGTGCGCTCCTGGTCGGAGTCGCCGGGAGTGCGGCACGAGGTGCAGTCGTAACTGCCTGGGGCACTGTCGCCGACGAGCAGCCGTTCGGCTTCGGCATCGCCGATCTCGGCGCGTACGTCCTCGCTGACGTCGAGCATGCGCGGCACGGGTGGCTCCTCGAACTCGGTGCGTGGGCCGGGCGGTTCCCGGCTCATGAAGAGACAACGGAAGACCCGGGGCCGGGGTCACGCGTGAATCGGGAGATTACGCACCGGAGTCGGCGGGCCGGGGAGCCGGAAGATCGCGCACGTGATCCGGAGTCAAATGTTCCGCGCAAAGGCCTCCGCAGCATGCGCGACCGTTCGAAATGTCACGGGTCTGTGCGACTCCTGTGCGAATGCTGTGCCGCCTCCTGACGGCACGTAAGGTCCGTTGCAGACCAGTCGACCAGGGGAAACGACTACGTAATGCACATTTCATTTCTGCTCCACAACGCGTACGGCATCGGGGGAACGATCCGTACCACCTTCACGCTCGCCAGGACTCTGGCGGAGCAGCACGACGTCGAGATCGTCTCCGTCTTCCGGCACCGCGACGACCCGAAGCTCGGCGCACCCGCCGGTGTGCGGATGAAGTACCTCGTCGACCTGCGCAGGTCGAGCGCCGAGTACGAGGGGGAGACCGCCGAACACGGGATGCCGGCATCGGTGTTCCCGCGCGGCGACACCAGGCACGGGCAGTACAGCAGGCTCACCGACAGACGTATAGCGGCGCATCTGGGGGGGCTGGAGGCCGATGTCGTCGTCGGCACACGTCCTGGACTCAACGTCCACATCAGCAGGCAGACGCGGCGGGGCCCGGTGCGGGTCGGCCAGGAACACCTCACTCTCGAGAGCCACGGCTACCGGCTGCGCCGGGAGATCAGCCACCGGTACCGGCTGCTCGACGCCGTCACGACCGTCACCACGGCCGATGCCCACGACTACCGCACCAGGCTGCGGCTGCCCGGCGTACGGATCGAGGCCATCCCCAACAGCGTGCCCGAGCCGGCCGGCCGGCCCGCCGACTGCGACGCCAAGTGGATCGTCGCGGCCGGCCGGCTGCACCGCGTCAAGCGCTACGACGTGCTGGTCCGGGCCTTCGCCGGGATCGCGGCGGTCCGCCCGGAATGGCGGCTGCGGATCTACGGCGCCGGTGACGCGTCCGGCAACGAGCAGCAGGCCCTGCGCGGGCTCATCGACGAGCTCGGACTCCGGGAGCGGGTGTTCCTCATGGGTTCGGTCGACCCGATGGAGGAGGAGTGGCCCAGGAGCTCCATCGCGGCCGTCACCTCCGAGCGCGAGTCGTTCGGCATGACCATCGTGGAGGCGATGCGCTGCGGAGTGCCGGTCGTGGCGACCGACTGCCCCCACGGGCCCGCCGAGATCATCGACGACGGAAAGGACGGGCGGCTGGTGCCGCTCGGGGACACGGACGCCTTCGCCGGGGCCCTGCTCGGCCTGATCGACGACGACGCCCTGCGGTACCGGATGGGCCGTGCCGCGAGGATCTCCGCCGCGCGGTTCGACCCGGAGCCGATCGCGGAGAGGCACGAGAAGCTCTTCGCCGAGCTCGCGGGCCGGGGCGGGAGGGGGCGATCGCAGGGTGTGCTGCGCAGTGCTGTCCACCGCTCCAGGGGCAGTGTGCTGGACGGGGCGTATGCGCTGCGTTACAAGGCGGCGGAGGTGATCCGCGGAGGGCGGTCCTGACCGGTGGCGCCCGGACCCGTCGTCCGGGCGCCGCTTCCCGGACCGATTCATTCCGGATGGGGTGGTGTCCGGGGGCGCGCCGGCCGGGGGCGCCCCCGGGCGGGGCACGGGAAAGTAAGGCGCGCATAAGCGCGAGTGAATTCCAGGTTGCGGTCCCGTATATTTCCCTTTCATCGAACGCGGAGAAAAGGGAACGCCGACGGAGAGGATCCCCGCGGCATTCCTGTACGGGCGGGTCCGGAGAGGCTTTTCACTCGGGGCGGTCCCATTATGTTCCGTCCCGCCCGACTGCCCGTTCGGGTGAAGTGGTCCGGCGTGAACACGTGTGGTGATCCTGTGACACGGCCGTGACCGGCGGGGTACGGAGGGCTGCGTGGTGACCTGTGGACCCACGGCTTCCGCCGCAGCGCGGGGCGGCCTACGGTGAGAGGTATGGCACCTGTACCGACCCCTCCCGCCCAGCCGGACGACACCCCCGACTCCTACGTCGGCCTCGATGCCGCGGCCGCCGAACGGCAGGCCAGATCGCGCGGCTGGAGCACGGTCCGGGCCCTCCCGCCCGGCACCGTCATCACCATGGAGTTCCGCGGCGGACGCATCAACTTCGAGGTGGACGCCTCGACCGTGACCCGCTGCTGGGTCGGCTGACGCCCCCTCCCGGACATGACGAAGGCCCCGACCGGAGTCGGGGCCTTCGCCGTCTGCGGCGACGGTGCGCGCACCGTCGCCGCAGGTCGGTCAAGGGGCGACCGGGCCGCCCGCCACCGGGCGGGACGGACCCGCGCTGCTCCGGGGGGAGCGGTCCGCGTGCGGCGGACGGCGTGAGCCGGCCGGGGTGAGCGGTGTCCTCTCCGAACGCACGGGGTGGGCGGCGTGCGCCCTGGCCCGGCCGGCGGTACCGGGATGACCCGCGATGCTCCCCGTCTCGGGTGCCTGTCCCGTGCTCGCGGCCTCCTGGACGCCTTCGGCGGCCACCCCGCCGCACAGTGCCTGCGGCAGCAGGACCGGCTCGGGTGCCACCGGCGCGGCCGGGACGGAGCCCCGGGCCCGGCGCCGTGCCCGCCACTGCTCGCGCACCGAGAGGATCCAGACCTCGGTGCGCGTGATCAGCGGCTCGAACCAGGGCAGGGCCAGCAGGATCAGCAGACCGGCCGCCCAGCCCAGCACGACGTCGCTGAGCCAGTGGGTGCCGATGTAGACGGTGGTGAGCCCCACGCCCAGGGAGACGAACGCCGAGACGGCCGACAGGTAGCGCCTGGCGCGTGGCGTGGTGGCCAGGTAGGCAAGGATTCCCCAGGTCACCACGGCGTTGGCGGTGTGTCCCGAAGGAAATATATCGCCGCCGGCGAAGAGCTCGGCCGAGCCGATCTCGGTGGCGTAGTGCGGGCCGAGCCGCCCCAGGCCGAGCTTGACCGCGCCCACCGTCACATTGAGCAGCAGCAGTGAGGTGCCCAGCGTGAGCAGGGGCCGCAGCGTGTGCTGGCGCCAGGAGCGCCAGCCGAGCCAGGAGGCGACCATCACGGCCGTGGGGCCGCGCTGGCCGAGCACGACGTAGTAGTCGAGGAAGGCGTGGAGTCCGGGCCACTGCTGGTAGGGCCGGAACAGCATGACCTTCCAGTCGAGGGCCACCAGCCAGGACGAGACCAGCACGGCGACGACGATGGCGAGATAGAACGCCAAAGTCCCGCCGAAGAGAGCGATGCGGTGACGGCTCATCCGCGGGGTCTCTATCTTCGGCGGTTCCGGCTCCCGGTCCAGACGGGCAAAGATGTCGGTACGCACGCAATGGACGTTACAGCGAGTGAGTCTGTGATCCTGCCGATCTCGCGTCTTTGTGATGACGATGTGATGTGGACTTTGTCTCAGACAGGTATCCATTACCGCGGTCCCGAGGAATGGTTTCGGGCCGTCGCCTATTCGTTCCGACCCTTATTCGCAGGAATGTTTGAGCGTCGATGAATTGGGCGCGGCGCGACCGCTGCGCTTGAGCGCGGGGCCATTCGGGGGAGCCTCCGGCCGGTGGGGCGGAGGGCGTCGCGCCCCCGGCGTGGCGGTCCGGGCGTTACCCCGTGTACAGGGAGTGAAGTGGTGTACGCCACACCTGGTGGCCGGTGAACGTATGAGCTGCACCACGCGTGACCACCTGGAACTCGCGTACGCTGACGGCTCACTCGCCCGTCGATGCCGGGCCCGGGGGATGCCGTGAGCCGGATCCCCAGCAGGTCTGCCGAGCGCGAGGGACTCATTGTGGGAGGTGCGTACATGACTGGGACGTCCACGGCCGTGAGCAGGCTGCGCGCGGCAGCCGGCGGTGCCAACCGCTGGGTCGTCCTGGTCGTCCTCTGTCTCAGTCTGCTGCTCGTCGCGCTCGACGCGACGGTGCTGCACGTCGCCGTTCCCGCCGTCACCGAGGACCTGCGGCCCAGTGCCGTCGGCCTGCTCTGGATCGTGGACGCCTATCCACTGGTCTGTGCGTCGCTCCTGATCCTCTTCGGCACGCTCGGTGACCGGATCGGCAGACGGCGCGTCCTCCTCTTCGGCTACGCGCTCTTCGGGGCCGCCTCCGCGCTCGCCGCGACGGCCGGCACCCCCGGTGTGCTGATCGCGGCACGCGCGCTGCTCGGCGTCGGCGGCGCGATGATCATGCCGGCCACCCTGTCGATACTCCGCCAGGTCTTCCCCGACCGCCGCGAGCGGGCCCTGGCCGTCGGCATCTGGACCGCGGTCGCCGCGGTCGGGGCCGCCGCCGGGCCGGTCATCGGCGGCTTCCTCGTCGAGCACTACTGGTGGGGCTCGGTCTTCCTGGTCAATATCCCCCTCATGGCGCTGATCCTCCCGCTCGGACGCTGGCTGCTGCCCGAGTCCCGCGGCGGGGCCGACGGTCCCTGGGACGTTCTCGGCGCGCTGATGGCCGCGGCCGGTGTGCTCGGCGTCGTCCTCGGGATCAAGCGGATCGGCGGGGGAGAGGGGCTGCTGAACCCCGCCACCCTCGTGCCGCTGCTCGTGGGGGCCGCCCTGCTGGCCCTCTTCGTGCGCAGGCAGAAGCGCCGTACCCATCCGCTGATCGACATCGCGATGTTCTCGCGGCCCGCCTTCACCACCGCCGTCGGCTGCATCGTGCTGGCCATGCTCGCCCTCGTCGGCCTGGAGCTGATCGCGGTCCAGTACCTCCAGCTGGTCCTGGACCTGAGCCCGCTGGAGACCGGTCTGCGCCTGCTTCCGCTGACCTTCGCCGCGATGGCGGCCGGCGCCACCGGTTCCTACACCCTGAGCCGTGTCGGTCCCCGCCGGATGGTCGCCTGGGGCTTCGTGCTCACCGCCGCCTCGGTGCTGCTGCTGACCCTGATGGGCCAGCACGACCGGCCGGCGCTGCTCACCGCCGGTTTCGTGCTGCTGGGCTTCGGCCTGCAGTCCACGCTGTTCGGGGCGTACGAGTCGATGCTGAGCGAGGTCCCCGCCGAGCGGGCGGGAGGCGCCGCGGCGATCGGGGAGACCTCGTACCAGCTGGGCGCGGGCATGGGGATCGCGCTGCTCGGCAGCGTCATGAACGCGGCCTACGCGCCCGGGCTCTCCCGGCTCCACGAGGAGGGTGTGCCCACCGCCGCCGGATCGGCCGCGTCGCATTCCCTCGGGGAGGCCTATCAGGTGGCCGGGCGGCTGGGCGGCCCCATGGGCGACCTGCTGCGGAACACGGCCCGGCACGCCTTCGTCGACGGTCTGCACATCACCCTGCTGGTCAGCGCGGGCCTGCTGCTGCTCGGGGCGCTGGCCGCGCTGCGCCTCCCGGGCGTCATGGACTGTCCTCCGGTCAAGAGTGCCTGTCGTGAGCAGACGGCCGCCGTGCCGGAGCAGGGCACCGGGCCCGACCCGGCCGGATCCGCCTCCTCCCGCCACCGGCCCGGTCCGCCGGATGCTCCCGGCCGCCGGGTCCCGCTGCCCGCCCGGCGTGAACCCGCGGAGGCCACCGGCTCTGGACGGGCCGCGCGCTGAGCCGTAACGTCGGCACGGCGCCGTAACTACCACTGCTAGTTTTAGTACCGTGGCGCGTTTCTGTACCGTGCGAGCCGCCGGAGGCACCGATGTCCACCACCGAGTCCGCGAAGCCGTCCGAACCGTCCAGGACCCCGCCGTTCGATCCGGGCGATCCCCTCGGCATCGACGACCTCCTCGATCCGGAGGACCTCGCCATCCGCGACACCGTGCGGAGCTGGGCCGCCGACCGGGTCCTCCCGCACATCGCCGAGTGGTACGAGAACGGCGAGCTCCCCGGCATCCGCGAGCTGGCCCGTGAGCTGGGCTCGCTCGGGGCGCTGGGCATGTCCCTCCAGGGGTACGGCTGCGCCGGGGCGAGCGCCGTCCAGTACGGCCTGGCCTGCCTGGAGCTGGAGGCGGCCGATTCCGGCATCCGTTCACTGGTCTCCGTCCAGGGCTCCCTCGCCATGTACGCCATCCACCGCTTCGGGTCCGAGGAGCAGAAGCAGCGGTGGCTGCCCGGGATGGCGGCCGGCGAGATCATCGGCTGCTTCGGCCTCACCGAGCCGGACCACGGCTCTGACCCCGCGGGGATGCGGACGTACGCCCGGCGGGACGGGGACGACTGGGTCCTCTCCGGCCGCAAGATGTGGATCACCAACGGATCGGTCGCCGGGGTCGCCGTCGTCTGGGCGCAGACCGACGGGTCGGGCGGCGGCTCGGGGATCCGCGGCTTCGTCGTGCCGACCGACAGCCCCGGCTTCTCCGCACCCGAGATCAGGCACAAGTGGTCGCTGCGCGCCTCGGTCACCAGTGAGCTGGTCATGGACGGCGTGCGGCTGCCCGCCGACGCGGTCCTGCCCGGCGCCACCGGGCTGCGGGGCCCGCTCAGCTGCCTCAGTCATGCCCGGTACGGCATCGTCTGGGGAGCGATGGGCGCCGCGCGGTCGAGCTTCGAGTCCGCGCTGGACTACGCGAAGTCCCGCGAGCAGTTCGGCAGGCCGATCGGCGGGTTCCAGCTCACCCAGGCCAAGCTCGCGGACATGGCCCTCGAACTCCACAAGGGCATCCTGCTCGCCCACCATCTGGGCCGCCGGATGGACGCGGGCAGGATCCGCCCGGAGCAGGTCAGCTTCGGCAAGCTCAACAACGTACGGGAGGCGATCGAGATCTGCCGCACCTCGCGCACGATCCTGGGAGCCAACGGGATCTCGCTGGAGTACCCGGTGATGCGGCACGCCACGAATCTGGAGTCGGTGCTCACCTACGAGGGCACCGTGGAGATGCATCAGCTCGTGCTGGGCAAGGCGCTCACCGGCCTGGACGCGTTCCGGTAGGCCGGTTCCGGCGAGCGCCCCGCTCAGCTCTGGTTGAAGAAGCCGTCGGCCGGCCGGCCGGCGGCTTCGCCGTTCACCACCTGGGTGTGGGCGGGGGTCAGCAGGAACACTCTGGTGGCCACGCGCTCGATGGAGCCCCGCAGCCCGAAGGTCAGTCCCGCGGCGAAGTCCACGACGCGCTTGGCGTCGGTGGGGTCCATGGCGGTGAGGTTGACGATCACCGGCACGCCGTCCCGGAAGAGCTCTCCGATGCCGCGTGCGTCCCGGAAGCTGTCCGGGGTGACAGTGGCGATCCGGCGGCCCTTGTCCTCGGCCTTCTCGGAGGCCACCTGGACCCGGGGGTCGGTCACCCAAGGCTGATTCGTGCCGGTCTCAGCATCCTCGGAGTACTCGTCGTCGTAGTACCGCTCGTCGTTGTCCTCCACGAGGCCCAGCCAGGCGCTCGCCTTGCGCACCGATCCCATGGACGCCTCCTCTCACCGCGGTTCGTTGGTGTTCCGCATCTCTTTCCTATCCCTATGGTCGTCCATGATGCGGATGGAGCGCCAAGGGGATAGTCGCCGCGCACGCGATTCGTGACGCTACTGGTGCAGAACATGTGGCGATTCGTCAGGGTACCTACCGCATCACGGGGCTTGCGGAACGAAAATATGATTCTCCCGTCCGTATGGGTGACTCCGGGGGCGTACGGGTGAACGCATCGCTCGATAGGATGCACGCCGCGCTGTCGCACATGCGCGGCTCGTCAGGTGAACGGCTCCCGGGGGATCGTCGTGTTCGGAATCGTGAGGCCCTGTACCCATCGGCTCTCCGAAGGGCTCAAGACGGAGTGGATGGCTCATCTCTGCGGGCTCTGCCTCGCTCTTCGCGCGGACCACGGGCAGTTCGCGCGGGTCGTGACGAACTATGACGGCCTGATCGTCTCGGTCCTGACGGAGGCTCAGTCCGAGCGCTCCGCCGGGCAGCGACGTACCGCCGGCCCCTGCCCGCTGCGCTCGATGCGTACGGCGCCGGTCGCCCGGGGCGAGGGGGCCAGGCTGGCCGCCGCGGTGTCGCTCGTGCTGGCGTCCGCGAAGGTGCGCGACCATGTGGCCGACCGTGACGGCCTGTTGAAGAGGCGGCCGGTGGCCGCCGCGGCGCGCCGGGTCGCCGCCGGCTGGGACAGGGCCGGAGCGCGCACCGGGGCCGAGCTCGGCTTCGACACCGCGGTCCTGGTCGACGCCGTCGACCGGCAGACAGCCATCGAGTCGCTCGCCGGACCGGGGACCTCGCTGCTGACGGTCACCGAGCCCACCGAGACCGCCACCGCCGCTGCCTTCGCGCACACCGCCGTCCTCGCGGGCAAGCCGGGCAACACCGAGCCGCTCGCCGAGGCGGGGAGGCTCTTCGGGCGGCTCGCCCATCTGCTGGATGCCGTCGAGGACCGGGAAGCTGACGCGGCGTCGGGTGCCTGGAACCCGCTCACCGCGACCGGCACCCCGCTCGCCGAGGCCCGCCGCCTGTGCGACGACGCGCTGCACGGCGTGCGCCTGGCGATGCGGGACGCGGAATTCACCGACGGCACGCTGGCGCACGTGCTCCTCGTGCACGAGCTGCGGCGCTCCGTGGACCGGGCCTTCGGACCGTCGTCGTGCGCGCACCAGCACGGCGGGCAGCCGTCGGGGTCCTTCGGCCCGGCGCCCGGCAACCCGTACGCGCCGACGCCCGGCGGTCCGCCCGGCCCGCCGCTCCCGCCCGAGCCGCCCCGCAACAGGCGCGGTCTGCTGGCCGGCTGCCTCGTCTGGGCGGGGCTCGCATGCACCTGCCAGATGTGCTGCTCCAGCAGCTTCCACGACCCGTGGAGCGGCCAGGAGCGCGAAGGGCTCTGCCACAAGTGCGACTGCGACGAATGGTGCGAGGGCTGCTGCGAGGGCTGCAACTGCTGCGGCAACTGCTGCAGCTGCTGCGAAGGCTGCGACTGCGGGTGCGACTGCTGACCGGGCGCCGGCCGTGCGGACTCAGCCGATCTCGGGCGGCGAGATCTGCGACGTCTCGATCGCCGACTCGGACGTGCCCCACTTCTTCAGGATGCGGTCGTAGGTCCCGTCCTCCTTCAGGCCGTTGACCGCGGCCTGGAAGGCCGGTGCCAGCGGGGTGCCCTTCTTGAAGGCGAAGCCGACGTCGAGCCGCTTGTACTCGTTGAGGAAGCGCAGTCCCTCCTGCTGGCTCACGGCGTAGCGCAGCCCGTTGATCGTGGACATCAGGACGTCGCTGCGGCCCTGCTGGAGGGAGATCCAGACGGCGGCCTGGTCGGCGTACGTCTTGACCTCGTACGCCTTCTTGCCGGCGTCGGCGCACAGGTGCTTGTTCTCCTCGAGGGTCGCCTCGAAGGTGGTGCCGGCGCCGGTGCCGACGGTGAGGCCGCAGAGCTGCGTGAGATCGGTGACCTTCTTCAGGCCGCTGTCCTCCCGGACGGCGAAGCCCTGCCCGTCGTTGATGTACGTGACGAAGTCGATGGTCTTCCTGCGTTCGTCCGTCACCCCGAAGTTGCCGGTGCCCAGGTCGTACTTGCCGCTGCCGAGTGCCGGCAGGATCGCCTCGAAGGAGGCGACCTCCCGCTTCAGCTTCAGCCCGAGCTTCCTGGCGACCGCGTCCGCGAAGTCGATGTCGGCGCCCGCGAGTGTCCTGCCGTCCTCCTGGTAGAACGCCCCGGGCGGAGCGCCCACGCTCGACGCGAGGGAAAGGGTGCCGGCGGCGCGCACCTGCTCCGGCAGCAGCTTCGCCGCGCCGTCGCTCTTCCTCACCGACGAGACCACGTCGGTCGTCGGGGTCTTCCCCTTGCCCGCTGATCCCGCCCCCGCCCCCGACGGCGCGGCCGCGGGGTCACCCGATCCGCAGGCGGTGAGCGTGAGGGCGGCCACGGTGATCAGTGCGAAGGCAGCGGTCTGCCGGGTTCTGGGCATGGCGGAGTTTCTCCGGGTTCGTCGACCGCGCCCCGGTGCCTGGGCGGCACGGAGCGTCGGGGCGGGAGATCAGCTGTACGAGGGGAGGGCCGAGCGATGTTGTGTACGTGAAGGAACGCAGGGGAAGCCGCTCCGGCGCCGGCGAAGGCGCGAGCGGGAGGAACGGAGACGCAGGGGGGTCAGCTCAACAGGAACAGGACCACACGCGACCGAAGTCGATGTGGGAGCGGGTGACCAGCCACAGCTGCGGATACATGGCCCAAGTGGAACAGGCATCCGGTTGCGCGTCAACCGACGTGAGACGTACGGCTCACACTGTGGACAAGCTTGACAACGGGACCGGGGTGGCGCTTTTCTCAGAGGCGGACCGGCGCTGAGGGGCCCGGTCCACGTTGTGTCACGCGCTGAAGGCACGCCCCGTGTTCGATCTCTGCATCCACGGAGCCTTCGCATGTCCGCGCAGACAGAAGTCCCTTCCCCGCCACTTCCGGCCCCGCCGGGCGGACATACGGGGGAGCCCGCCCCGCGCATCGTCCCCGTACGCCGAACCGGCCAGTGGGCAGCGGCAGTTGTCGTTCTCCTCCTCCTCGCCGGCGCCCTCGTCTCCGTCGTCCGCAACGATGCCTTCCAGTGGGACGTCGTGGGCCGGTACCTCACGACCGACTCCGTGCTGAGGGGCCTCGGCCTCACCCTCTGGCTCACCGGCCTCGTCATGGTGCTCGGCTTCGCCCTCGGCACCCTGCTCGCGGTGTGCAGGCTCTCCGCCAACCGTGTGCTGCAGGCGGTGAGCTGGGGCTACATCTGGCTCTTCAGGTCCACACCGATCCTGGTCCAGCTGCTCTTCTGGTTCAACATCGGCGCCCTCTACCCGCAGATCCTGGGCGTCGACACGGTCAACCTCCTCGGCCCGGTCACCGTCGCCGTCATCGGACTCACGCTCCACGAGGCCGCGTACGCCGCCGAGGTGGTCCGCGGCGGCATCCTCTCCGTCGAACGCGGACAGCTGGAGGCCGCCCAGTCGCTCGGCCTCCGGCCCTGGCGCCGGCTCCGGCGGATCGTGCTGCCGCAGGCCATGCGCTCCATCGTCCCGCCCGCCGGGAACATGCTGATCGGGACGCTCAAGGGCACCTCGATCGTCAGCATCATCGCCGTGCAGGACCTGCTGTACTCCGTGCAGCTCGTCTACCACCGCACCTACGAGGTCATCCCGCTGCTCCTGGTCGCCACCCTCTGGTACGTGGCGGTCACCTCGCTCCTGTCCATCGGCCAGTACTACGTCGAACGCCACTACGCACGCGGCACGGCGGGCGCGCGGTGAGCGCCGGACCGACGCTCGTCGTCATCGGGGCCGGACCGCGCGGCACCGGCGTCATCGAGCGCATAGCCGCCAACGCCGCCGAGCTGTACGGGGACCGGCCCCTGGACATCCACCTCGTCGACCCGTACCCGCCGGGCGGCGGACGGATCTGGCGGCAGGACCAGTCCCCGCTGCTGTGGATGAACTCCATGGCCGAGGACGTCACCATGTTCACCGACGACACGGTCCCGCTGGACGGCCCGGTCCGCCCGGGCCCCGCCCTCCACACCTGGGCGGCGGACGTCCGTGAAGGGCGGACCGTCATCCGGACCGACCCCGAGATCCTGGCGGAGGTCCACGCCCTCGGAGGCCAGGACTTCCCCAGCCGGCGACTGCAGAGCGCCTACCTGCGCTGGGTGTACGAGAGGACGCTCGCCGCCCTCCCGCCCGGCATCACCGTCCACGAGCACACCGGCCACGCCCTGAGCGTCTCGGGACCCCGTGACGGCCGGCAGCGTGTCAGGATCCAGGGGCGCGCCGAGCCGCTCGACGCCGACCTCGTCGTCCTCACCGTCGGCCATCTCGACGCCGAACCGGACGCCGGCCAGCAGGAACTGGCGGCCTTCGCCGCGCGCCACGGGCTGGTCCACCTGCCGCCCGACTTCACCGCCGACACCGACCTGACGGCCCTGCCCGCGGGAGAGCCCGTCCTCGTGCGCGGCTTCGGCCTCGCCTTCATCGACCTGATGGTGCTGCTCACCGAAGGCCGCGGGGGGCGCTACGAGGACGGGGTCTACGTCCCCTCCGGCAAGGAACCCGTCCTGTATGTCGGGTCGCGGCGGGGCGTCCCGTACCACTCCAAGATCGGCTACTCCTGGGAGGGTGAACGACCGCCCCTGCCAAGGCACTTCGGAGCCGACCAGGCGGACGAGATCCTGGACCGCCCCGGCCCCCCGGACTTCCGGCGCGACCTCTGGCCGCTGGTCGCCAAGGAGCTCGGCCACGCCCACTACCACCGGCTCCTGACCGCACACCCCGAGCGCACCGCCGTGGACCTGAGCGACTTCGAGGAGAAGTACGCCGTCGCCGCGCCCGGCAGCCCCGAGCTCGCGGCCCTCGTCGCCTCCGCCGTCCCCGACCCCGCCGACCGGCTCGACCTCGATGCCCTCGACCGTCCGCTCGACGGGGTGCGCCACGCCTCGTACGACTCGTTGCAGGACGGGCTGCGCGCCTACATCACCGCCGACCTCGAACGCCGGCACGACCCCCGGCGCAGCCCCGACCTCGCCGTCTTCCTCGGGCTGCTCTCCGTCTACGGGCAGTTGACCCGCTTCGGCGACATCGGCGAGCGGTGGCACGGCTTCTTCAGCTACCTCGCCTCCGGGCCGCCCGGGCCCCGGCTGCGCCAGCTGCTCGCCCTCTCGCGGGCCGGGGTCGTCCGCTTCCTCGGCGCCGGAATGACCGTCGAGGCCGACGAGGAACACGGCGTCTTCCGTGCCCGCGGCACCACCGTCCCCGGCGCGTCCACCGAGGCCCGCGCCCTGGTCGAGGCCCGGCTGCCCGACCCCTCGCTGCGCACGACGCGCAGCCGGCTGCTGCGCGGGCTGTACGAGGACGGCGCGGCCGGCACCGCCACCGGGCTGCTCTCCGTCGACCCCGCCGACGGCAGGATCCTGGACCGCGAAGGACGCCCCCACCCGCGCCGCTTCGCACTCGGCCCCTACACCACCGCGCGCTCCAGCGGGGCCTTCACCCGGCCGCGCACCGGTGGCCCGGCCTTCGGGCAGAACGACGCGACCGCTCGCACGGCGCTCGCGTTCCTGCGCGACCTCTCCTGTCGGGACCACGTCACCGCCTGAGTGCGTCCCTGTCCGTGCCACTGCCCGAAGGAACCCCGACATGTCGCTGACCAGCGATCCTCCCGTCCGTCCACCGACCCGGCCCGCCCCCGGCGAGGAGCACGTCCTCCAGGAGTACGCGGCCCTGAAAGTCGTCCCCGTACGCCACCCGTGGCGCTGGGTGGCCGTCGCGGCCACGGCCGTGCTGCTCGCCCAGTTCCTGAACGGCCTGGTCACCAACCCCGGCTGGGAATGGGACGTCTTCGCCCGATTCGTGACCACCGAGACCATCCTCCGGGCCGTATGGGTCACCCTGCAGCTGACCTTCTACGGCACGGTCATCGGCTTCGCGCTCGGCATCGTCCTCGCCTTCATGCGGCTGTCCGCGAGCCCGTTCCTCAGGGCGGTCGCGTACGCGTACATCTGGGCGTTCCGCTCGATACCGCTCATCGTCCAGCTGCTGTTCTGGTTCAACCTGGCGTACCTCTACAAGGAGCTCGAATTCGGCATCCCGTTCGGGCCCGGATTCTTCACCTTCGACACGATGAACCTCGTCGGGGCCATGAGCGCCGCCGTCCTCGGGCTCGCCCTGCACCAGGCGGCGTACGCGGCGGAGATCGTCCGCGGCGGCGTACTGGCCGTGGACAGCGGCCAGTTGGAAGCGGCCGCCGCGCTGGGCATCCCGCGGCTGCGGCAGCTGCGGCGGATCGTGCTGCCGCAGGCGATGCGCTCCATCCTGCCGAACGCCGCCAACGAGATCATCTCCCTCTTCAAGGGCACCTCGATCGTCTCCGTGATGGCGATCGGCGAACTCTTCTACCAGGTCCAGGTCGTGTACGGGCGCAACGGGCGGGTGGTGCCCCTGCTCATGGTCGCCACGGTCTGGTACATCCTCCTGACCACCGTGCTCTCCGTCCTCCAGTACTACGTCGAACGTCACTACGCCAAGGGGGCCGTGCGATGAGCGCACCCACAGAAGAAGTCAGCGGACCCGACGCCATGGTCGAGATCCGGTCCGTGCACAAGAGCTTCGGTCCGCTCGAAGTGCTCCGCGGCATCGACCTGTCCGTGCGCGCCGGAGAGGTGACCGTCGTCCTCGGCCCCTCCGGGTCCGGGAAGTCCACCCTGCTGCGCACCATCAACCACCTGGAGAAGGTCGACCAGGGCTGGATCAGCGTCGACGGCACACTGGTCGGCTACCGCAGGTCCGGCAACAAGCTGTACGAGCTCCGGGAACGCGAGGTCCTGCGCCAGCGCACCCGGATCGGCTTCGTCTTCCAGAACTTCAACCTCTTCCCCCACCTGACCGTCCTCGAGAACGTCATCGAGGCCCCCGTCGCCGCCCTCGGCCGTCCCCGCAAGGACGCCGTCGCCGCGGCGGAGAGGCTCCTGGCACGCGTGGGGCTCGCCGACAAGTCCGGGGCCTACCCCAAGCAGCTCTCCGGAGGCCAGCAGCAGCGCGTCGCGATCGCCCGCGCCCTCGCCCTGGAACCGAAACTGCTGCTCTTCGACGAGCCGACCTCCGCGCTCGACCCCGAGCTCGTCGGCGAGGTCCTCGACGTCATCAAGGACCTCGCCCACGGGGGCACCACGATGATCGTCGTCACCCACGAGATCGGCTTCGCCCGCGAGGTCGCCGACACCGTCGTCTTCATGGACGAGGGACGGATCGTCGAGCAGGGCACGCCCGCCGACGTACTCGACCGCCCGGTCCAGGAACGCACCCGCGCCTTCCTCTCCAAGGTCCTCTGAGCCATGTCCCCGCAATCAAGGAGCAGCCACGTGTCCGTCCGCCGCACCCTCACCGTCGCCCTCGCCACGCTCACCGCCGCCGGGCTGCTCACCGCCTGCGGCAGCAGCGACGCCACCGAGGACGTGATCCGCCCGAAGGGACAGAAGGACACGGGCATCAACATCGGCCCCGAACAGGACCGGATCAGAGGCAAGAAGGTGGACTCCATCGCCGCCGGGGTGCCGGCCGCCGTCCGCGAGCGCGGCACGCTGCGGCTCGGCGCGAGCGCCGATGCCTCTCCACCGCTCGGCTTCTACGCGACCGACGACAAGACCCGGATCGGCAGCGAGATCGACCTCGCGACCCTGATCGCCGACACGCTGGGCCTGGAGCCGGAGTTCGAGGAGGTCTCCTGGGAGAACCTCTTCGTCGGTCTCGACAGCTCCAAGTTCGACGGGGTCCTCTCCAACGTCACCGTGACCGAGGAGCGCAAGGAGAAGTACGACTTCGCG
The DNA here is from genome assembly GCF_042667905.1 of Streptomyces sp. NPDC057287. Lineage (NCBI taxonomy): Bacteria > Bacillati > Actinomycetota > Actinomycetes > Kitasatosporales > Streptomycetaceae > Streptomyces > Streptomyces sp. NPDC057287. Next base: position 59,084 of record NZ_JBHUYV010000016.1, read on the forward strand.
ACCTACCGGCTCGACAACATCGCCTTCGAGGCCGCGAAGGGATCCGGCTGGAAGGTGGACGGCCCCTCCGACGTGGCGGGGAAGACCATCTCGGTCTCCTCCGGCACCAACCAGGAGAAGATCCTCGTCGACTGGAGCGAGGAGAACGTCCGGGCGGGCCGCAAGCCGGTGGACATCAAGTACTTCCAGAAGGACACCGACTACTACCTCGCCCTCCAGTCGGGCCGCATCGACGCCTACCTCGGCCCGAGCCCCTCCGCCAACTACCACGTGGCCTCGGCAGGGCAGTCCGAGATCATCGGCACGCTCTCGGGGGGCGGTGACGGCGTCCAGGGGAAGATCGCCGCCACCACGAAGAAGGGCAGCGGTCTGGCGGAGGCGTACGGCGCCGCGATCGACCACATCATCCAGGACGGGTCGTACGCCAAGGTGCTGAAGCGCTGGGGCCTGTCCAACGAGGCCGTCGAGAAGTCGGAGATCAACCCGCCCGGCCTCCCCAAGACCGAGAACTGACCCCGAGAGGTCCCGCATGTCCGCCATCAGGCCACTCCACCTCGCCGCCGAGATCGGCGGCCCGCCGCGCTACGACGCCGACTCCCACGTCGCGCTCGCCCGCCTCGCCGAAGGAGGCGCGCTCGACTTCGTCACCCTGAGCGACTCCTTCGCACGCCCCGGCCCCGACGCGCTCTCCGTACTGGCCCGCGTCGCCCCGGCCACCACCCGGATCGGCCTCGTGCCGACCGTCACCACCACCCACACCGAGCCCTTCCACGTCTCCTCCGCCGTCGCCACCCTCGACTGGGTCAGCAAGGGCCGGGCCGGCTGGCACGCCGACGTGTCGACCACCGGGGCCGAGGCCCGGCTGTTCGGCCGGCGCTCCGCCGCACCCGCCGCCGCGCTGTGGCAGGAGGCGGGGGAGGTGGCCGACGCCGGGGCACGGCTGTGGGACAGCTGGGAGGACGACGCCGAGATCCGGGACGTCGCCACCGGCCGCTTCGTCGACCGCGACAAACTGCACTACGTCGACTTCGAGGGCAGTACCTTCTCCGTCCGGGGCCCGGCCATCGTGCCCCGGCCGCCGCAGGGCCGGCCCGTCACCGTCATCGACGGCACGAGCGGACCGGCCAGGGAGCCCGCCGCGCGCCACGCCGACGTCGTCTACGTACGGGCCACCTCGCCCGAACAGGCGGCCTCGCTCGGGGACGAACTGCGCCGCGGCGCCGCCGCACACGGGCGGGACCCCGACAGCCTGCGGGTCCTGGTCGCCCTCACCGTCGATCTCGGGGACGCCGAGACGACACCCGAACCGGGTCTGGAGAGCGGTCCGCAGCTCGCCGGGCGGGGGACCTACTTCCGCGGCGGCCCGGTCGACCTCGCCGAACTCATCACCCAGTGGCACCGGGGCGGGGCCGTCGACGGCTTCCACCTCACACCCATCACACCGGAGCGCGACCTCGAACGGATCGTCAACGGCACCGTGGCCCTCCTCCAGCACCGCAGCCTCTTCCGCACCTTCTACCCGGGCGGCACCCTCCGCGAGCACCTGGGCCTGAACCGGCCGGCCAACCGTTACGCGCCCGCGAGGGCCGGGGGGACCTCATGAAGCAGATGCACCTCGCCGCCCACTTCCCGGGCGTCAACAGCACCACCGTGTGGACCGACCCCCGCTCCCGGAGCCAGATCGACTTCAGCTCCTTCGAACACCTGGCCAGGACCGCCGAACGCGGCAGGTTCGACTTCTTCTTCCTCGCGGAGGGGCTCCGGCTGCGCGAGCACAACGGCCGGATCCACGACCTGGACGTCGTGGGCCGGCCCGAGTCCCTCACCGTGCTCAACGCCCTGGCCGCCGTCACCGAGCGGCTGGGGCTCGCCGCCACGGTCAACGCCACCTTCAACGAGCCGTACGAGCTCGCCCGCCGCCTCGCCACGCTCGACCACCTCAGCGCGGGCCGCGCCGCATGGAACGTGGTGACCTCCTCGGACGCCTTCACCGGGGAGAACTTCCGCCGCGGCGGCTACCTCGACCGGGCCGACCGGTACACCCGCGCCGCAGAGTTCGTGGCAGCCGCCCGGGAACTGTGGGATTCCTGGACGCCGGACGGCACGTCCCGGCCGTTCGCCCACTCCGGGCCGCAGTTCGACATCGCCGGGGAGTTCACCGTCCCCCGCTCACCCCAGGGGCACCCGGTCGTCATCCAGGCGGGGGACTCCGCAGAGGGCCGGGAGTTCGCCGCCTCCACCGCCGACGTCATCTTCACCCGGCACGGCACCCTGGAGGCCGGCCAGAAGTTCTACGCGGACGTCAAGGGGCGTCTGGCGAAGTACGGCAGGCAGCCCGACGACCTGAAGATCATGCCCGGTGTCACCGTCGTACTCGGCGACACCGACGCGGAGGCCCAGCAGAACGCCGCCGACATCCGCACCCAGCAGGTCTCGCCGCAGAACGCCATCCTCGCGCTCGAACAGGTCTGGGGCCGCGACCTCTCCTCGTACGACCCCGACGGCCCCCTCCCCGACATCGATCCGGACCCCGGGTCGAGCCTGGTCCAGGGCAGGGTGAGGGTCGCGGACCCCCTCTCCGTGGCCGCCGAGTGGCGTGCGCTCTCGGAGGCCAAGGGCCTCTCGATCCGCCGGACGGTCATCGAGTCCACGGCCCGGCAGTCCTTCATCGGGTCCCCGGAGTCGGTCGCCGCCGAACTGGCGAGATTCGTCGCCACCGACGCGGCCGACGGCTTCATCCTCGTACCGCACCTGACCCCGGGCGGCCTCGACGGCTTCGTCGACCGGGTCGTCCCGCTCCTCCAGGAACGCGGAGCCTTCCGCTCCGAATACACCGGGTCCACGCTGAGGTCGCACCTCGGCCTCGCCGAGCCGGTATGGAAAGGTTGACCGCATGAGCACGGACGCACAGCAGGACAGCGAGGAGTTCCACGCCTGGCAGCGCTGGCACGAGGGGCGCATCGTCGCCGTGGCGGCGCCGCACGGCCCGCTCTCCCTCACCGGCACCCACTGGCTCGCCGACCACCCGGAGGGTCGAATTCCGGCCGTGCCCGGAGTGTGGCGGGGGGAGGACGACGAGGTGGTGCTCGCCGCCACCCCCGCGGACGGCCTGACCGTCGACGCGAAGCCGCTGGACGGCGAGGTCCGCCTCGGCGCCGACCGAGGCGCCATCGACGCCTCCCGGGTGGCGCAGGGCGAGCGCCGGCTGGTCGTACTGAGCCGGGAAGGCCTCTGGGCGGTAAGGGACTTCGACCCGCGGTCCCCGGCCCGGCACGCCTTCCGGACCATCGACGCCACCCCGTACGACCCGAAGTGGTCGCTGGACGGCACCTTCCGTCCGTACGGCTCCGACCGGACCGTCCGTGTGGAGAACGCCGACGGGCGCGAGCGGGGACTGGGACTCGCGGGCGAGATCGCCTTCACCGTGGACGGCGCCGAGCACACGCTCCAGGTGGCGGTCGAGCCCGACGGTTCGCTGTGGGCCGTCTTCGCCGACACCACCAGCGGGGACAGCAGTTACCGCTTCCGCTTCCTGCGGCCCGCCGCACCGGACGGCGGCGGCGGGGTCCGGGTCGACTTCAACCGCGCACTGCTGCCGCCGTGCGCCTTCGCCGACCACTTCATCTGCCCCTTCCCTCCCCCCGGCAACACCCTGACGGTGGCGGTTCCGGCGGGGGAGCGGAACCGGATCGACGCCTGATCCGTCCCACCCCGGACACGACGGCCGAGCACACCGGCCCCAGCAGCCCCAGGGCTGTCGGGGCCGGCTTCGGCGTGTGCGGGACACGGCCGAAAATGCCTCCTTGTGCGGCCCGTCGAGGCCCTCAATACTCCCGAGCAGCGCCCGTCAGGAGCACGACGCCTCCGGAATACGAACACGTTCCGGAATGCCGCAGCGCCCCATGACCGCGCCTCACGGGTCCGGCCACCCCACAGGCGGGCCCCCGATTCCCCTCGGGAGGAACGTAAAGTGAGGATCAAGCGCACCACCCCCCGCACCGGCAGCACAGCAAGACGCAGGCGGATCACCGCGGTCACCGCGGGCCTCGTCGCCGTCGCCGCACTCGCGGTCCCCGCGGCCAACGCGGACCAGTCCGGAACCTACAGCGCCGGCCGGCTCAGCGCGGCGGGCGAAGCCGTGCTCGACGCCGACATCGCCGGCACCGCCTGGAACGTCGACCCGACGACCGGACGGGTCGTCGTCACCGTCGACAGCACCGTCTCGCAGACGGAGATCAACAAGATCAAGGAGTCCGCCGGAGCCGACGCGGGCGCCCTGCGCATCGAACGAACCCCCGGAAAGTTCACCAAGCTGATCTCGGGAGGTGACGCCATCTACGCATCGAGCTGGCGCTGCTCCCTCGGCTTCAACGTCCGCAGCGGCAGCACCTACTACTTCCTGACCGCCGGTCACTGCACCGACGGCGCCGGAACCTGGTGGTCCAACTCCGCCCACACCACCGTCCTCGGCACCACGACGGGATCCAGCTTCCCCACGAACGACTACGGCATCGTGCGGTACACCAACACATCGGTCACCGTGTCCGGCACCGTCGGCAGCCAGGACATCACCAGCGCGGCCAACGCCACCGTCGGCATGTCCGTCACCCGCCGCGGTTCCACCACCGGCATCCACAGCGGCTCGGTCACCGGCCTCAACGCCACGGTCAACTACGGCGGCGGGGACATCGTCTACGGCATGATCCGCACCAACGTCTGCGCCGAACCGGGCGACTCCGGCGGCCCGCTCTACTCGGGCACCAGGGCGATCGGCCTCACCTCGGGCGGCAGCGGCAACTGCAGCTCCGGCGGGACGACGTTCTTCCAACCGGTCACCGAAGCGCTGAGCGCGTACGGCGTCAGCGTGTTCTGACCCGGCAGGCCGCCGTCGCACTCCTGTGAGCCCCCGCCGATCCCCGGCGGGGGCTCCCCTTCGGCCGGGCGCCTTTGAGAGGATGTCGGGACGGTCGGTCGCAGTGGCACCACGGGGGGCGGACGCCGTGTCGGTCCGGAGGCGTGCCCTCCGGGAGCCCCCGCAGACATCAGGGGGTTCCAGGTCCGTGAAACGCATCGGTGTGACCGGTCACCGCTCCATCCCCACGGAGCTCCACGCGCATGTGCGGGAGGAACTGAGGGCGGCGCTCCGCGGACACGAGGGCTCCCTGGAGGCGCTCTCCAGCCTGGCGGTCGGGGCCGACCAGCTCTTCGCCGACCTCGCCCTGGCCCACGGGGCCGAACTGACCGTGGTCATCCCCAGCGGTGACTACGAATCCGGGTTCGCCGACGAGGCGGAGCTCGAACGCTACCGGACGCTCAAGGCCCGGGCCGCCCGTGAGGTCCGGCTCGACTTCCCGCGCTCCACCGACGAGGCCTACTACGCGGCCGGCGCCTACATCGCCGACCACTGCGACCGGCTGATCGCGGTCTGGGACGGCCTGCCCGCGCGCGGGCTCGGGGGTACCGGCGACATCGTGACGTACGCCCGCAGCCTCGGACGGCCGGTCACCGTCATCTGGCGCGAAGGGGTGGAGCGCGGCTGAGCCCCCGCACACTCACATCCGGTGCCTGACGAGCCAGTCGGTGTGCTCGGGGGAGACGATCCGCTCGGTCTCGAAGACGGCGGCCGCCCACTGCCGCTCGGTGAGGGTGGTCTCCATCGCGGCCTGCATGCTCTCCAGGTCCTCCTCGACCAACGAGTGCGCGGTCACCAGGGGATGATGACGGCGCATCTCGTTCCACGCGAGGCAGGCGGCGGCGGCGGCGGAGAAGGTCCCCGTCAGCGCGAACGACCCGGCACCGCCGAAGGTCCGCAGCACGGCGAGGACCAGCGCCGGGAGCGTCAGCGCGGCGATGGTGCTGGACCAGACGAGCGCCCCCCGCCGCGAGACCAGTCTGCGCCTGCGGTACCAGCGCCGCTGCTCGATCAGCCGGTCGCGTACGTAGGTCTCCTTGCGCACCGTGAACGCCTTGTCCCGTAACTCCCGCATGGACGGGGTGATGAGACCGCCCCCGGAGTCCGCGAGCTCCTCCCTGGGGTCGTCCCAGCCGACCTTCCGCAGCTCCTGGAGCCCTTCCTCCAGCCGGCTGGCGAACACCGCTTCGGGGTGCTGGACGGAGGAGTCGAACGGGGAGCCGTGGACCGCGTAGCGCCAGCAGTTCGACTTGATGAACTCGGCTGCGGAGCGGTTGAGTTGCCAATGCGACTTTGCTTTGCGCCGAGAGGCCAGGTAGGTCGTGATCAGGACACCGAGGTACGCCAACACCGCTACGGCATCGAGGAGTTGGACGCCTGACCCGACCTCCGTATGCCAGGGGAGCGCGGCGGGCACCGTGCCCAGGACGAGCAGGACGAGCTGGCCGCGGGTGGTGTTGACCGCTTCACGCTGGCGCGCGACGGCGACGCCGTCGGTGTGATGGAAGAGTGCGGGCAGATCGGTGCTCCTGAAGACCATGCTCTGCAGCGGTCCTGGAATCGCCGTCATGTTCACCCCCGTCTGCGGTTGTGGCACGTCTGGTAGGGAGTACGTCCGGGCCTGTCGTGGGCGACCGCGACCCGCGAGGTGCTGCCCGGGGGCTCAGGAGGATGCGCACAGGCCTGCCGGGGCCATGAGAGTAGGTCGCGCCCACGCGTACGGCAATGGCGCCTCGGAGGAGGGCGGGCGCCTCCCGTGAGGTGGGAAGGCGCCCTCGTGCGACGCGTACTCCTGTGTGAAAATCACGCAACGCCCATGTCGTACAGCAGAGTTGCTGCACCCAGGGGATGCGATTCACTTCCGGCGGGGGGAGCGCGCGTGGTCGACGCACGTCCGGGGAGCGCTGGGTCGATGTCCTTCGCCCAGCGCAGGGTCCGGCGCAGCCCGTGGCTGTTCACGGCTCCGCTGGTGCTCCTCCTCCTGTTGCTTCTCGTCCTGGTCTGGGAGTCGGTCCGCGCCAACATCGGGCCCGGGGCGCGGGAGGACTGGCCGTGGCGCCTGCAGCTGCTCGACACGGAGGTGCTCGGCAGCCTGCTGGCCCTCGCGGCCGGAGGCGTCCTTGCGCGTGCCCAGTACGCCCGCACCGTGCGGCCGTACCTGGGATGGCGGAGCGCGTGGGTGAAGGGGCCGCTGAGGCCGGACGCCGAGGCGTGGAGGGCGGGAATCATGAACGGCGGTCAGCACATCGCGGCCGTCGAGTCCTGCGACTACGCGCTGGTCCTGGCGGGCGGCGAGGACCCCTCCCGGCCTCGCTGGAGCGACCTCTCCGCAGTGGTGGCCGAACTGGGCGGGGCAGGTCTGGCCCTCACCGAGGACTTCCGGCTCGTCGAATTCGGCCGGGGGTTCCCCCTGGTGGGGACCGGTTCGTACGAGACCGTCCTGGTGGGTGCCTTCTCGGGGGCGTTCGTCGAACGCGTCGACGCGCTGTACGTGCGACTGCGGGTGACCGACGTCGTGGGGGACACCCACGAGCGGATCGGCGACTGCATGAAAGGGGCGAGGGCGGCCGGCCGGGCCCCGCTCGACTGACGACGCAGGCCGCCGTCGCCGCGCGCCACGGCGCGCTCCGGCGCGGACTGACGCGAAATGAGCGCCGAATGAGTGAAAGTCACCCGTCCGGGGACCCGTTGCCGTGGACTTCCGCCACGGGCGGCGCGTGCTCCTGGGGTGCCGTGCGAGGTGCCGTACGGGTTGTGCGGCGGCCGGGGGTGTGCGGGGTCGATCAGGCACTTCGAGGGTGGTGCGAAGGCTTCCGGGAAGCGCTCCCGGCCGGCGGCCCGGGGAGCGTGTCCTCGATTCTCACCCGAGCGGGTGAATCGGCCTCAGGGTTTCGGGCTGCGCAATTCGGCGTAAACGCGTGATGTCGTCCCGCGGTGGCGTTTGCCGGGGCCTGCCGGGAGAGTAAAGTCATGCCGCCGGACACTGTGAATACGCAGGCGCCGGCTGTGATCCAGTGTCCAGAAACAATCATCAAGGACGGCCGTGAAGACCTACGAAACCTCCCCCTCCTTCGCCATTGCGAAGAAGAGTCGCGTGCCACTCGCCAAGATCGACGCCCGCGGCGTTGACGCCTCCAGGAAGATCGGGCGGGTAATCGGTACCTCCACGGTTCGGCCCGCGGGGACTTCGACCTTCAGCTCGTCACTCTGAGTCGAAGACCGAGGTGGCTAGACTGGGGGAATGACAGGACCCCTGGTCCCCTTTCGCGAGATTGTGCTGAAGGTGCACAGCAGGTGCGATCTCGCGTGTGACCATTGCTATATCTATGAACACGCAGATCAGAGCTGGCGCACCCGCCCTAAGTCCATCTCTGACGAAGCGATTTCATGGACGGCTCGACGATTGGCCGAGCATGCCTCGGAGCATGCACTCGATTCGATGTCAGTGATCCTGCATGGAGGCGAGCCGCTCCTGGCCGGCCCAGCGCGACTGCGCCGAGTCTGCGAGGAGCTCACGGCGGCGTTGGACGGAATCGCTGAGCTGGACCTCAGGATCCATACGAACGGTGTCCAGCTCAGCCCCCGGTATCTCGACCTCTTCGACGAGTTCGGCGTCAAGGTCGGCATCTCCCTCGACGGCGACCGCGAGGCGAACGACCGGCACCGCGTCTTCGCCAACGGCCGCAGCAGTCATCCGCTGGTCCTCCGGGCCGTCGAGCTCCTGCGCCAGGACCGCTACCGGCACCTGGACCTCGGGCTGTTGTGCACCATCGACATCCGGAACGACCCGGTCGCGGTGCTCGACGCCCTCGTTGAACTCGAACCCCCACGGGTGGACTTCCTCCTGCCGCACGCCACGTGGGACGAGCCCCCTCTGCGGCCCGACGGTTCGCCCACCGCCTACGCCGACTGGCTCCTGGCCGTCTTCGACCGCTGGACGGAACGCGGACGGCCGATGCCGGTGCGGCTCTTCGAGTCGGTCCACTCCACCCTGAGCGGTGGCCCCAGCCTCACCGAGTCCCTCGGGCTCGCTCCCACGGACCTCGTCGTCATCGAGACGGACGGTCAGATCGAGCAGGTGGACTCCCTCAAGAGCGCCTATGAGGGGGCGGCGGCCACCGGGTTCGACGTCTTCCGCAACGCGTTCGACGAGGTGGCGGCCCACCCGGGAGTCAGGACACGGCAGCTCGGACTGGCCGGCGTCAGCGAGACCTGCCGCTCGTGCCCCGTCGTACGGTCGTGCGGGGGTGGCCTCTACACGCACCGCTACCGCTCGTCCAACGGCTTCGACAACCCGTCCGTGTACTGCCACGACCTGGCGGCGCTGGTGCGAGGGATCGAAGCGCGCACGGCCCCGGTCACGGTGTCCCCGGTGCTGACCGGGGCGCACGACCTGGGCTCCGAGCAGCACGACCTGAACCGCACGCTCCTCGCCGGCCTCCACGACGCGCTGGACGGCCGCGGCGGCGACAGCTGGGACGAGGCGTGGGGGCTCGCGGGCGTGCTGGAGGCCTCCGGTGACGGCGCCGACGGACTCGATCACGTCCTCGCCCACCCGTACACGCGCACCTGGCTGCTGGACGCCCTGGAAGGGCTGCACGCCGAGCGGCCGGGAGCGGTCGGCCGGGCGCTGCGGCTCTCCGCGTACGTGGCGGCTGCCGCCGTGCGGTCCGGTCTCGACCTCCCGGTGCCCGTGGACTACCGGGACGGCAGGCTCTTCCTTCCCACGCTCGGCGAGCTGCGGGTCGCCGAGCCCGGTGAGGCCGGCCGGGTCTCGGTGCGGGCCGCCGGGGACGGCTTCTCGGTGGAGCGGGAGGGCGGGGGCGGCCGCCGGACCGTCCCGAGGGGGGCGGACGGTCCTGACTGGCTCCCCGTGCGGTACTTCACCGTCGGGGGCGGCGTGCCCCGGTTCGCCCTCGACGATCTGGATCCTCACCGGGACTGCTTCGAGGCTCCGGCGGCGCCCCGCCTCGGCGGGACGGAGGCGAAGGCCTGGGCCGAAGCCGTCGGCGGAGCGTGGCGGCTGCTGGAAAGTGCCGCACCCGAGCAGGCGGCGGAGGCCGCGAGGGACCTGTCCACGCTGACCCCGCTCGTCGCCGGCCGGAACGCGGAACGGCCGCACGGCTACGGCGCCGTGGGGCTCCCGCTCGCGGCGGATCGGGAGGAGCTCGCGCTCCGGCTCCTGCGGGGTCTGCGACGGACCAGACTGCGGGCTCTCCTGGACCTCACCGATCTCTACGCACTGGACGGGTCCTGGGAGTACCGGCCGCCCTGGGAGCGGAATGCGGAGGTCCCCTTTTCCGGGCTACTTGCCGACACCTACGAACGCGTGGGACTTTCCTTCCTCGCACCCCGATTCCTGGACGGTGTCCCCGAGGCGCTGGACATGATGGAAGGGGCGGCCGAACCCACTGTCGGAGGAATGCGGCTTCTGAAGTCGCTCCGGGAGGAAGCGCGAGGTGTACATGGGACAAGTGGGATGAACATCCTCACGAATGCCATGGATCAAGAACCTGTTCGATGAATCCTGGGTAGGGATGACTGGAAAGCGGCGTTGATTGACCGAACGCCATGGGGGTGGAGCACGGTCCGCTCCGGAATGATGAATTCGCTCGCACCCTCGCGCCACAGACCTGGGATGCGGGTGCTCACACAGGACGGGGGTCGTGTGCACGCATGACGCATCAGCGAGCGGCGGACCATCGACCGTACTTCTTTCTGAGTTACGCGCACACACCGGGGTACGGCGGTGGTTCGGACCCGGATATGTGGGTCGAACGGTTATTCCAAGATCTCTGCGGACACGTGATGGCCATGACGAACCTCCCGGCGGGAGCGCCGGCGGGTTTCATGGACCGGGAGATACGTTCGGGCGAGGGCTGGTCCGAGAGGCTGGGGAATGTCCTGGCCAACTGCCGGGTCTTCGTCCCGCTGTTCTCACCGCGCTATTTCGCCAGCGAGATGTGCGGCAAGGAGTGGTACGCCTTCGAGCAGCGCGCCATCCACCACCGGGCCCGGTCGAACCAGCCGGCCGAGGCGATCGTGCCCGCCCTCTGGGTGCCGGTGCCCGCGAACCAACTGCCGGGCCCGGCCGAGCGGTTGCAGTTCAACCACCGGGACTTCGGGGACCGCTACGTCAGCGACGGGCTCTACGGGCTGATCAAACTCACCCTGTTCGCCCAGGACTACGAACAGGCCGTCTACCACCTGGCGAAGCGGATCGTCCACGTCGCCGACACCGTGGAGATCGGCTCGGGCAGACCGCTCGACTTCCGCCTCGTCCCCAGCGCCTTCGGCGCACCGGGCAGCGGAGCGGGCGCTCCGAGGCCCATGCGGATCACCATCGCCGCACCCACCCGGCACGACCTGCCGGAAGGCCGTAATCCGGAGTACTACGGCGACAACCCGCAGGAGTGGAACCCCTACCACCCGGCCGCCGCCAGACCTCTGGCCTACGTGGCGGAGGAGCTGGTGCGCTCCCTCAACTACCAGGCCATCGTCACTCCGTTCGACGAGGACATCGGGCAACGTGAGGGCAAGCAGTCGCCGAGCACTCCGGAGATCCTGCTGGTCGACCGATGGGCCTTGGAGGACGAGGACCTGAGACGGCGGCTCGCCGCCTTCGATGCCGAGAACCGGCCCTGGGTGACCATGGTCGTCCCCTGGTGCCGGGACGACCATCAGAGCAGGGCGGCCGAAGCCGAGCTGACCGAGAAACTTGAACAGACGATGCCGGTCAAGATGCGGCAGGGGCGGGCGTTCTGCCGTGTCGCGGCCAAGGGGGTACCCAGCATGGAGGCGTTCGGCCAGATCCTTCCCCAAGTGGTCGAGGTGGCCGCCCAGCAGTATCTGAGGCACGCCACGGTCTATCCACCGGCCGGCGGACGGCACAGCGAACGGACGCGGCTGATGGGGCCCATGGGCAACACCCAGTTCATACCCGACATGCACGACCCTGCGACGGATGCGGAGGACGTATGACAGCCGGTCGTGACGGGCGCATCGTCACTTTCTACTCGTACAAGGGCGGCACGGGGCGCACCATGGCCCTGGCCAACACCGCCTGGATCCTGGCAGCCAACGGCAAGCGGGTGCTGGCCGTCGACTGGGACCTGGAGGCCCCGGGACTCCACCGGTTCTTCCACCCCTTCCTCGACCCGTCGACACTCGGGGCCACCACCGGGGTGATCGACCTGATCACCGAATTCGCCTGGGCCGCGACCAACCCCGCACAGCGCGCCGACGACTGGCACCGCGACTACGCCCGCATCCAGCCCCACGCGGTCTCGCTCAACCCCGAGGCGCTCGGCTGGGAGTTCCCGAGGGGAGGCACCCTCGACTTCGTCTCCGCGGGGCGGCAGAACCGCGAGTACTCCGCGACCGTCTCCACCTTCGACTGGGACAACTTCTACGACCGGCTCGGCGGCGGCCACTTCTTCGACGCCCTGCGGGACGACATGAAGGCCAACTACGACTACGTCCTCATCGACAGTCGTACGGGCCTCAGCGACATCGCCGACATCTGCACCGTCCATCTCCCGGACATGCTCGTCGACTGCTTCACCCTCAGCGACCAGTCCATCGACGGAGCGGCCTCCGTCGCCCGTCAGATCGCCGAGCGCTACACCGGGCGGCCCATCTCCATCTTCCCCGTCCCGATGCGGATCGACGAGGGCGAGAAGGAGAAGGCCGACGCCGGCCGCGCGCTGGCCCGGCTGAAGTTCGACCGGCTGCCCCGCGACCTCTCCGGAGACGAACTCACCGCCTACTGGGGTGCGGTGGAGATCCCCTACCGCCCCTACTACGCCTACGAGGAGACCCTCGCCACCTTCGGGGACGAGGCCGGGCTCAGCAACTCCCTGCTGTCCGCGTTCGAGCGTCTCACCACGGTCATCACCCAGCAGGAGATCACCTCGATGCCCCCGGTGGGCGAAGAGGTGCGGCTGCGGATCCGCGACGCCTTCACCCGGCGCAGGCCCGCGCTGCCCGCCGATCTCTTCCTCAGCTACGTGGCGGAGAACCGGATGTGGGCCGACTGGATCGAATCGGTCCTGACCCGGGCCGGATTCCGGGTGGTGCCGCGGGACGTCTCCGCCGACACGGGGCCCGCGGATCCCGCTCAGACAGCGGCCGAGAGCGCGGCCCGCACCGTCGTGCTGCTCTCCAGCGCCTACCTCAAGTCGCAGAGGGCCGTGGACCTGTGGGAGCGGGCGGTCGCGGAGGACCCGGGCGGCGGACGGCGCCAACTGCTCCCCCTGAGGATCAGCGACGTCCGCCTCTCCGCGCCGTACATCGACCGCAACCCGGTCGACCTGTTCCGGCTGGACGAGGTCCACGCGACGACGGCGCTCATGCGCGCCCTGGACCGGCCGGTACAGCTCGGTGACGGCGCGTCGCCCGGCCCCCGCTTCCCCGGCACCGTGCCCAGGATCTGGAACGCGCCACCGCGGAACCCGGGCTTCACCGGCCGCTCCCTGGTCCTGGAGCGGATGCGGGACCAGCTCGGTGGCGGCATGGCCGTCGTACTGCCGCAGCCGCAGACCCTGTACGGCCTCGGCGGCGTCGGCAAGACCCAGGTGGCGCTGGAGTACGTGCACCGCTTCATGGCCGACTACGACCTGGTGTGGTGGATATCGTCCGAACAGACGGACGACGTGATCGCCGGGCTCGCCGAGCTGGCCGTACGGCTCGGCGCCCAGGGCGGTGACGACATGGCGGCGGCCTCCCAGGAGGCGGTCGACCTGCTGAGGCGCGGTGTGCCCTCGGACCGCTGGCTGCTCGTCTTCGACAACGCCGACGACCCCGAACGCCTCAGGCGCTACTTCCCGCAGGGCGGCTCCGGCCACATCCTGGTCACCTCCCGGAACCAGGCATGGTCCCAGCACGGTGACGCACTGCCGGTCGACGTCTTCCTGCGTGAGGAGTCGATCGAGCACCTGCAGCGCCGGGCCCCCGGACTCAGCGTCGAGGACGCCGCCCAGGTGGCCACGGCCGTCGGTGACCTGCCGCTCGCCGTCGAACAGGCGGCGGCCTGGATCGCGGAGACCGCGACGCCCATCGACACCTACCTGGAACAGCTCGCCCGGCAGGCGCCGCAGGTCCTCGCCCTGAACCAGCCGGCCGGCTACCCGCAGCCCGTGGCCGCGACCTGGAACATCTCCATCGAGCGGCTCAAGGAGCGCTCACCCGCGGCAGTACGACTGCTCCAGCTCTGCGCCTTCTTCGCCCCCGAGCCCATCTCGGCGAATCTCCTCTACAGCAAGGAGATGATCGAAGCGCTGAAGCCCTACGACTCCTCACTGCAGGAGAAGCTGGTGCTCGGCCGGGTCATCAGGGAGATCGGCCGCTTCGCCCTCGCCAAGGTCGACCAGGTGTCGAACTCCATCCAGGTGCACCGGCTGGTGCAGGCGGTGATCAGGGCCCAGCTCAGCGAGGAGGAGCAGGCGGAGGCCCGGCACGTCGTCCACCTCATCCTGGCGGGCGCCCGGCCCGATGACACCGAGCCGATCGACAACCCGGAGAACTGGCCGCGCTTCGCCACGATCTGGCCGCACCTCGGCCCCTCCGACGCGCGCAACTGCAGGGACCACGAGACCCGCAGGCTGCTGATCGACCGGGTGCGCTACCTCTGGAAGCGCGGGGACGTCAGGACCGCGGGCACGCTCGGGGAGGAGCTCCGCGCGACCTGGCTGGAGATGCTGGGGGAACGGGACATCCAGTACCTGTACCTCTGCTTCCACCTGTCCAACATCCTGCGCACCCGCGGGCGGTACGTGGAGGCGAAGGAGCTCGACGAGTTCACCCTGCGGCTGCAACGGGAGGTGCTGGGCCCGGAGCATCCGCACACGTACATGACCACCAGCGGACTGGCCATCGACCTGGGTCTGCTCGGGGAGTACGGGCGGGCGATCGAGCTGGCTACCGAAGCCCATGACGGCTTCAACCAGATCTTCCACGAGAGGCACGCCCGGACACTGGCGGCGGCCAACAACCTGGCGCTGAACCTGCGCAGCATCGGGCAGTACGCCAAGGCCCGGGAGATCGACCAGGACTGCTACGACCTGCGGTCGGAGGTGCTGGGACAGGAGCACCCGCACAGCCTGTCCTCCGCCCTCAACCTGGCGCGCGACCTGCGCGAGGTCGGACGGTACGAGGACTCCGTCGCGCTGCTCAGCCGGACGTACGACAGCCTCAAGTCGACCCTCGGCCGGACCTATCCCACGACGCTCAGCGCCGCCAAGAGCCTCGCGGTCTCGCTGCGCAGGGCGGGTCAGCTGGAGGACGCGCGCAGGCTGACGGTGGCCACCCGGGCCAGGTACCGGGCCAAGTACACCTCGGCCAACCCCGAATCGCTGGCCTGCGACCTCAACATGGCGGCTGACCTGTTCGCCGCGGGGGAGGCCGGCGACGCCAGGGACGCCGCGCAGGAGGTGGTCGACCAGTACATGAAGGTGCCGGGCGAGCAGCACCCGTACACCCTGGCCGCTCAGAACAACCTCGGCGTCTATCTCTCCGGGGCCGGCGCGTCCCAGGAGGCGGAGCAGCTGCTGACGCGTGTGGTCGCCTCGATGCGTGAGGTGTTCGGGCGCGAGCACCCCAACACCCTGCTCTGCGTCATGAACCTGGCCAACGCGACGGCCGACCGGGGCGAGCTCGACATCGTGCTGGAGACGGAGCGCAAGGTGGCCGGTCAGCTCAGGGAGGTCCTCGGGGCGCACCACCCGGAGACCCTGGCCATGACCTCGAACCTCGCGGTCACGCTCGACGCGATGGGACGCGGTGACGAGGCGCTGAGGCTGCGGATGGAGACGGGGGACGAGCTGGCCAGGCAGCTCGGTGACGATCACCCGCTGACGCGGATAGCGAGGACCGAGGAGAGGTTCCAGCGAGAGCTGGAACCGATGTCGGTGTGAGCCGACGGCTCCGGGGCCCGGCCGTGCCGGACCCCGGAGCCGTCGCAGCGGTCAGCAGGCCGTCGCCTCCCTCTCGTCCAGCAGCCAGTTGAGCACGGTGGGAAGCACGGACAGGGCGTCGAAGTGCGCCGCCGCGGGCTCCAGGACTGCGGTGGCGCCCGGGATCTGCCCGGCCAGCCAGCGGGAGTGGCCCACCGGCGAGAAGACGTCCTTCTCGCCGTGCCACAGCATCACGGGCGCCTTGATGTCCGCCGGGTCGAACCCCCACGGCCGGCAGAACGCCAACGCGTCGTCGATCCAGCCGTACGCCGATGTGCGCAGGCCCTCGCGGAAGTTGGCCAGCAGCATCATGCGGATCCCGGCATCGTTGACCACGACACGGTCGGAGTCGGTCAGCTCCCGGCGAAGGTCGTCCAGGAGCCGTGCCGGGTCCTGGCGGATCACCGCCGAGCGGCTGATGAAGGACTCCGCCAGCCCGTCCGGATCCGTCACCGCCCTGGAGTACGCGAGCACGTTGGACGCGGCCATGCCGTCGAACCAGTCGAGCCCTTCGGCGTCCCGGGGGGCCAGGCTGACCAGGGCGGCCGCGCGGGTGACCCGGTCCGGCATCAGCGCGGCGCAGGCCAGGGCATGCGGTGCGCCGCCCGAACGGCCGACCACGGCGAAGCGCTCCAGGCCCAGCGAGTCGGCGATCGCCCGTACGTCCTCGGCGACGTCCATCACCCGCCGTCCGGGCAGCCGGTCGGAGCCGCCGTACCCCGGCCGGTCGTAGCTGATCAGCTGCATCTTCCGCTGGTAGAGGACCATCCCCCGTGGAGCCGGGCCCAGGCGGCTGCCCGGCATCCCGTGCAGGAGGAACACCGGTCTGCCTCGCGGGTCCCCCTGTCGCTCGACCATCAGATGCCGTCCGTCCTCCACGCGCACCCGACTCCGCACCCGCTCCTCCGCTCGGTCACCCCGCTCGGCCCGGGCACCAAGTGCCCGGCGTGTACTGCCAGTTCGATGATGACCCATCGGGCGCGATAGCGGCACTCCCTGTCGGAACGAGCCGGTGGTGTTCGGAAACGTCCGGAGGCATTCGGTGGTGTTCGGCTTCAGGAGCGCCCCGTACAGCATCCGGACTCAAGGCGCTGTTTCAGGACAGGACTAGTCCTCACCCGCTGCCGATGAACAGTTGCACCGGGTGTTCGCAATCGGAACCGACGTGGTGAGACACCCCGGTTGTGAACACGTCGCGGGTGAACCGGTGTCGTCGTGTGTGCGTCCGGAAGTCGACCTTGTGTGCTATCGGCCGCATCGGAATAGTGGGCGCCCCATCCTCCGTGTTCCGGGCACCCCACTTGCCCGCCACACGGCCCCACAGGAGGTCGAAGTTGAAGCACCGACGCATATCCAGGAAGCGCGTGGCCATGGCCGGATCGGCCGTCCTCGCCCTGGTCGCGGCTGGAGTCACGTTCCAGACCGCGAACGCCAGTGACGACGTACCCCAGTTCGCCCCCCGGACCCTCAACGCGCACGCGGCCGGAAATCTCGCCGCGACGCTCGACAAGGCTCTGGGCGGCGACACGGCGGGCGCGTACTACGAGGCCAAGAGCAAGAGCCTCGTCGTCAACGTCGTCGACGACGCCGCCGCCGAGCAGGTCCGCCAGGCGGGCGGCAAGGCCAGACTCGTTCAGCACACGCTCGCCGAGCTGACGGACGCCCGGCAGACCCTCGCCGACAAGGCCACCATCCCGGGCACTTCCTGGGCCGTCGACCCGGTCACCAACAAGGTGGTCGTCACGGCCGACCGCACGGTCGACGGCGCGGCCTGGGACAAGCTCAGCAAGGTGGTCGAGGGCCTCGGCTCCAAGGCCGAACTCAACAAGTCCAAGGGGGAGTTCAAGCCGCTCATCGCGGGCGGCGACGCGATCTGGGGCAATGGCGGACGCTGCTCGCTCGGCTTCAACGTCGTCAAGGGCGGCGAGCCGTACTTCCTGACCGCCGGGCACTGCACCGAGTCGATCACCAGCTGGTCGGACTCCCAGGGCGGCGGGGAGATCGGTGCCAACGAGGGCTCCAGCTTCCCGGACAACGACTACGGCCTGGTGAAGTACACCTCCGACGTGGCGCACCCCAGCGAGGTGGACCTCTACAACGGCTCCACCCAGGCGATCACCAAGGCGGGCGACGCGACCGTCGGCCAGACGGTGACCCGCAGCGGCTCCACCACCCAGGTCCACGACGGTGAGGTCACGGCCCTGGACGCCACGGTCAACTACGGCAACGGCGACATCGTCAACGGCCTCATCCAGACCACGGTCTGCGCCGAGCCCGGCGACAGCGGCGGCTCGCTCTTCGCGGGCGACACCGCACTCGGCCTGACCTCGGGCGGCAGCGGCGACTGCTCCGCCGGCGGCGAGACGTTCTTCCAGCCGGTGCCCGAGGCACTGGCGGCGTTCGGCGCCGAGATCGGCTGATCTCCGGCTCTCTCCGAGCGCCGGTGAGCCCGCCCCCTCCTGCGAGGGGGCGGGCTCACCGCTTTTCCAGCCGGGCGTCGGGTCAGCAGGCGGGGAGCCCGTGCCCGCCGCGGTCGCCGGGGGCGAGCCAGATGACGGAGAGGTAGCCGACGCGGCCGTCGGCAGACTGCAGCCGGTACCAGAGGGTGCTCTCGTCCAGACCCTGATTGAGATCGTCGACGTCCTCCTGGTCCTGGCCGTTGGTGATCCGGTCCCCGGAAAGCCGGCACAGGGCGGTCAGGCGGTCGCCGGAGGCGAGGTCGCCCGGTACCGCGCACACCGGCGTCCGGTCCTTGCAGCGTTTCACCGGCTGAGTGGACAGGTAGGCGGGGTGGGCGGTGTCCTCACGCATCTGCGTGCGTCCGTCGGTCACCAGGTTCCGCACCACCACCGTGACCTCGTCCGCGGCCGAGGGGTCGGGCCCGGACCCTGGCGTCCCGGTGGGGACTGCGGGTGACGACGGCACCTGCGCCGAGGGCGAGGCGGGCTCCGGGGACGAAGGGGCCGGGGCGTCCGGGGCAGGAGGTGACGGCGCCGGAGTGGACGGCTCGGGCTCGCCGAGCAGTTCGTTGGTGAGGTCGTTGCTGCACTCGGGCCTGCGGACCTGCTTCTCGACGGGAATCTCCGCGGAGAAGACATAGCCGCGGCGCCCCGGGTGCGGGGCGCCGGCGCCGGGGGTGACCAGGAACCAGCGCCGGTCGGTGTCCGCGCGGCCGGGGACGGTGCCGGAGTCGATCCAGCACTCCATCGTCACGACGGTGCCGTCGGGCAGGCGGTCGATGATGTCGCAGCCCGTGGTCTGCCCTGCTGCGGGCATGCCGGGGCAGGAGCGCAGGTTCACCGCGCCGGAGCCGTCGTGGGAGCGGATCGTGCTGTCTCCGGAGTCCCGGGTCACTTCGGAGGCGGCGGCCGGGTCCGCGTGGCCGGCGGCGGCCGTTCCGTCGTGACCGGTGGTCGCGATCAGGTACCCGAGGAGCACGGCTGTCAGGACGAGAGGGATGACGAGGAAGAGGCGTATGCCTCGGCGGTCGCGCGCGGTCGGTTCGGTGCTCACGGTCAGCTCCATTGCTGATCAGGGCGGATGAGAGTTCTTCCCGTAGGGATGGATCGAAAAGGCGGACCGAATGTCGGATGACAGGAGACAACGGGGTTCCCGACACGGTCGGGTGCCCCATTGTCATTTGCATGAACTCGCTAGAGATCGCTGCACTGTGAGATGTTCCCGTCATGCCCGGAGGGTGACAGGTACTTGCCGAACATCCATGCCGTGTACCGGTTTTCCCGACCGCTCACCTGTACGTCCAGGTTCGGCTTGTCCGTGGGCCAGAGGACCTTGAACCAGACGGTTCCGCCGTCCGGCTCGCCGCCGTTGAAGCCCGAGTCCTCATGGCAGACGACCCATACGGACCTGTTCTGCAGCGCCATTCCGACGGCGGCGTCCGAATCGGGTCCCGCGCAGTCGTCAGCGTTGCAGATCCTGGCCATCAGGCCTTCGTCACGGTCGTCCACGAAGGTGTTGACGACCTTGTACCGCCAAGGCCCCTGGCTCTTCGCGCGGTCGCCGCCCTTGAAGCTGTCCGGCTCGTCCGTCCCCGTGCCGGCACAGGTGACATCCCCCTTGGCGTTGACGACCCGACAGCCGTCGCCGTCCCCGCCCGCGTTGCCGTTGTCCCCGCCGCGGCTTCCCTGAATCATGATGACGGCACCGGCGATCGTTGCCGCTGCGGTAATGCCGGCTCCCCAGAGCACTACATTCTTCTTTTTCATATCCCTCGCCTTTGAGGCCCGTCGCGGAGGGCGATCGGGTACGGCAAGTAAAGCCGCTCAAGGGGATGTGCGAAGACTGACGTGAGGTTTAGACCACGGAAGGGGAGAGAGCGCTCACTGTCACGCCTTCCTGCCGAAAGGCCAGCTCATTCAAGATCGATGATGCCGTCCTCGTGTGTACCGTTGAGTAGGATCATGATTGGCGGGCGCCGGTGTGTGGTTGACATCACCGATATGCCGCGTCGGAGTAAGGGGTGAATGCCCGCCATGTAAGTGACGGACACGTCGTATTGATGTTTCCCCGGGGTGAGCGTGTGGTCGAGGTGCGCCGCCGGAACGGCTGTTCGCCTCGCGCTGTCGCTGCGCCCCCGGCTGTCCATCCGCAGGATTCGGTGCGTGCTACCCCGGCGGCTCCGGTACGCGGCCGCAGGTGAACTCCGCGGTGGCGAAGAGCTCCGGTGTCAGGCGCACGCCTGTGATGCGCTCGGCGAGCGCGAAGGCGGCCTCGGTGTGCGCCTCGTAGCTCCGGTCGTCCTCGTCGCTGAGGTCGAATCCGGACTCCCGCATGTCGAGGACCAGTTCGTCGGGGTGGGTGCCGTCGCGATGGTAGGGGAAGAGGGGCTCGAAGTGCAGGCGCGTGGCCCCGTCCTCGTACCGGTAGAAGTGGTCGACCGCGTTGACGTTCCTGAAGTGGGAGACCACCGTCCGGTCGCGGGAGAGGGGGAGCATGGCCCTGGTCTCGGTGCCCAGGAAGCCGTTGTACTCGACCATCAGCGACCACTCGCCGACCGGGCTGATTCCCACGAACTGACCGTCCGAGTCCCACGCCTCGTACGTCGGCCCGCTCAGCTCCGCGACGCCTGTGATCCGCTCGCCCGGTTCGGCGCCCAGCGCTCCGAGCAGTTCGCCGGGGGTGAGTCCCTGGACGAGCGTGATGCAGTACGCCTCCATGAAGTGCGGGTACTGCTCTTCGAGCCATCCGTAGTCGGTGGCGGTGCTTGCGTCGGCCATGTGTGCAGAATCGCAGCAGCCACTGACATCCGGTCGTCCCGCGGCTCATGTCGACTCGGCCGGGCCCCGGCGGGACGGTCGTCGTGCGGACCAGGGGTCCGTACCCCGGGTCCGCACGGCGAGGAGGGCGTGCCGCCAGGCGTGGGAGGCGAGGATCAGGCGGCTTGGGGCGCTCCGCCGATGCCCGACTCGGCCGGTGCCACCCCGAAGATGTCCACCGCGTGGTAGTACGTCCACGCCGTGCTGTTGCACGAGGTCAGCTTGGCGCCGGAGTAGGCGGCGCACACCCGCTTGAGGTCCGAGTAGAACGCGGAGTCGATGCGGGACTTGTTCGCGGAGAACGTGCCCGCGGCCTTGTAGTTGCGGTAGCCGAAGTCGTGGCGGGCGCAGGCCGTCTGGAACGGGAAGCCGAACGGGTTGTCGGGGGAGGTGCTGCAGTAGTCCGTCGACCAGTCGAAGGCGTACGCGGACCACGCGCCCTGGTTGTTGCGGGCGGAGTTCCACGCGTTGTAGCTGGAGGCGCTCGTCTGGGTCCAGGAGCTGAGGACCTGCGGCTTGTCCGACGGGGCGGCCGAAGCGGAGGCGGCCGGTACGAGGGCGAGCGGGAGCGACAGGGCGACCGCGGCGAACGGGATGGTGAATCTGCGACGCATGAGCAACCTCCGGCGGATGAAAGGGGGTTGTGCCGACCGTGCTCCTCGCGGGTCGCGCGAGGCAGCTCCAAGAATGACGTCATGCACCTGTCATGCCTAGAGGGTTCGCCGGTTGGTCGTCAGGAGTTCGCTGCGGCTCGGGCCGCGGGCAGCCGGAGGCCCCGGCCCGTGAGGGTGGGCCGGGGTCCGGATGTCGTGTTCGCGGCGTCATGCTTCCGGGCGCCGTGGCGCCGTGGCGCCGTGGCGCCGGGGTGCCGTGGCGCCGGGGCCGTACCCCGGGCCCGTGTCCGACCGGTGCCGGTCTCAGCCGGGGTGCGAGCCGCCGCCGGAGGCGTCCGTCGTCCGCGGCGTCCCGTCCGTGTCCCGGCGGCGCATCGACAGGAGCAGGGTGAGGACCGTCCCGACGACCGCCCAGGCGGAGAGCACCAGCAGCGGGCCGGTGACCGCGTTGCCCCGGAAGTACGCGATCGAGCGGGCGACCCAGGTGCCCGCGCCGGGCGGAAGGGCGGGGCCGATCGCCCGCCAGAAGTCCGGCAGCATCGGCAGCGGGAAGGCGCCGCCCGCGCTCGGGTTGCCCGCGACCACGATGAGCAGGACGGCCAGGCCGATGCCGACGATGCCGGTGAGCGCCTCCAGGGCGAGCGTGATCATGCCGACCGCGAAGACGACCAGGGCGCCCAGTCCGGCCAGGGCCCACACGCTGCCCGGCAGCGCTCCGAGAATCGGTCCGATGATGACCGCGCCGCCGATCCCGCCCGCGATCGAGTACAGCGCCATCACCGCGGTGCGGATCACCGCGCGCTGCCGGTTGGCGGGTTTGGTGCCCGCGCTGATCGCCAGGATCGAGGCGCAGAGGTAGCCGCCGACGCACCAGCCCACGACCAGGTAGAACGAGGAGAGGCCGTCGAAGTCGTCCGGGGAGGCGGGGGCCACGTCCACGGTCCGCACCGTGCGCTGCCGGGGGCCCTCGGCCTCCTTGATGATCGTGGCCAGCGAGGTGGCCAGCACGGTGCCGCCGCCGGAGGCGACGAGCAGGGTGTCGGTGGCTCCGGTGGGGCTGACGATCAGGGCGCCGTCGATGTCGCGGTTCTGGACCTGCCGGCGGGCCTCGGCCTCGCCGGAGACCGCGCGCGGGTCCAGTGGTCCGCCCGGCAGGCCGTCCAGCTGGGTGACGAGCCGCCCGGACACCTGTTGCGGGGCGACGACCCCGAAGGGGACGTCCGTCGGGTCGGGGCGGTGCAGCGCGCCGACGTAGGAGGCGATGAAGAGCAGTTGCAGCGCCAGTACGCCGACGACCAGCAGGGCGGCCCGTGCGGTGACGGCGTTCTTCACCTCGTCAGCGAAAGTCATGCCCCCACGGTCGCGGGAGGGCGGTGTTCGCGCAGGCGGGACGGGCCGAATGGCGGAGGAGTGGCCGCGCGCCCGCTTATCGTACGAATGTTCGAAACTTGGTCTATGGTGGAGGTGAGGGGGTGGTGAGTACGGATCGGTCCAGGAGGTGCGGATGTCAGGCTTCACGCATCTGCATACCGTTTCCGGGTTCTCCCTGCGGTACGGGGCCTCGCACCCCGAGCGGCTGGCCGAGCGTGCCGCCGAGCGGGGGATGGACGCCCTCGCGCTGACCGATCGCGACAGCCTCGCCGGCACGGTCCGCTTCGCCCGGGCCTGCGAGAAGGCCGGGATACGGCCGCTCTTCGGGGCGGAGCTCGCGGTGGCGCCGCAGCCGGGGGGAGAGGGGGCTGCGCGCAGGTCGCGCACACCGGCCCGCGGGGGTGCCTTTGTCGATGAATCGGCAGCCCGTGTCACCTTCCTCGCTCGGGACGGCGCACGGGGCTGGGCCGAGCTGTGTCGACTGGTCACGGCCGCCCACGCCCCCGACGCCGGCGGTCCGGACACCGGGCAGCCCCTGGTCGGCCGGGACGCGCTGGCGGCCGAAGGGCTCACGGTGCTGCTCGGCCCCGCGTCCGAGGTGGGCGCCGCGCTGGCCGCAGGCCGGCCCGACCGCGCCGCCGCCCTGCTCGCGCCCTGGCGGGAGATCTACGGCGACGCCCTGCGCCTCGAAGCCGTCCACCACGGCCGCGAGGGCACCGGCCCCGGCTCGCTGCGGCTCGCCGCCCGTACGGTCGGCCTCGCCGCCGAGCAGGGGGTGCGGGCCGTGCTGACGAACGCCGTCCGGTACGCCGACCCCGGGCAGGGCCCCGTCGCCGACGTACTCGACTCGGCCCGCCGGCTCGTCCCCGTCGATCCGCGCCGCTCCCCCCTCGACAGCGGGGAGCGCTGGCTCAAGGACGCCCGGGCGATGCGGGAGGCCGCCGAGCGGATCACCGCTGCCGCCGGGCTCGGGCAGGACGCCGGGCGCCGGCTGCTCGCGGAGACCCGGCGCACCGCCGACGCCTGCGCCGTCGACCCGGCGGAGGACCTGGGGCTGGGCAGCGTCCACTTCCCCGAGCCGCGTCTCGTGGGAGCGGGGCTGCGCACCGCCCAGCGGGTGCTCGCCTCGCGTGCCGCCGCGGGCATGGTGCGGCACGGCTACGACCGCAGGCGCGACTACTGGGAGCGGATGCACCGCGAGCTGGACATCATCGCCCACCACGGCTTCGCCACGTACTTCCTGACGGTCTCCCAGGTCGTCGACGACGTGAAGGGGATGGGCATACGGGTCGCCGCGCGCGGTTCCGGTGCGGGTTCCCTGGTCAACCACCTGCTCGGGATCGCCCACGCCGACCCGGTCGAACACGGACTGCTCATGGAGCGCTTCCTGTCCAAGCGGCGCTTCGTGCTGCCCGACATCGACATCGACGTCGAGTCGGCCCGCCGCCTGGACGTCTACCGCGCGATCATCGGCCGCTTCGGCGCCGAGCGGGTCGCGACCGTCTCGATGCCCGAGACCTACCGGGTGCGCCACGCCATCCGCGACGTCGGCGCCGCGCTCTCCATGGACCCGGCCGAGACCGACAGGCTCGCCAAGGCCTTCCCGCACATCCGGGCCAGGGACGCCCGCGCCGCGATGGAGGAGCTGCCCGAGCTGCGGGCCGTGGCCGGACAGAAGGAGAAGTACGGGCGGCTCTGGGACCTGGTGGAGTCGCTGGACGCGCTGCCACGCGGCATCGCCATGCACCCGTGCGGGGTGCTCCTCTCGGACGACTCGCTGCTGCGTCGTACGCCGGTCATGCCCACCAGCGGTGAGGGCTTCCCCATGTCCCAGTTCGACAAGGACGACGTGGAGCACCTCGGGCTGCTCAAGCTCGACGTGCTCGGCGTACGGATGCAGTCGGCGATGGCGCACGCGGTGACCGAGGTGAAGCGGGCCTCGGGGCAGGAGGTCGACCTGGACGCCGTACCGCAGGGCGACCCGGAGACGTACCGGCTGATCAAGAGCGCCGAGACGCTCGGCTGCTTCCAGATCGAGTCGCCGGGCCAGCGCGACCTGGTCGGCCGGCTCCAGCCCTCCACCTTCCACGACCTGGTGGTCGACATCTCGCTGTTCCGGCCGGGGCCGGTCGCCGCCGACATGGTGCGGCCCTTCATCGAGGCCAGGCACGGCCGCGCGCCCGTGCGCTACCCGCACCCCGATCTGGAGGACGCGCTGCGCGGCACCTACGGAGTGGTCGTCTTCCACGAGCAGATCATCGAGATGGTGAACATCATGACCGGCTGCGGACGCGGCGAGGCCGACCGGGTGCGGCGCGGGCTCTCCGACCCCGAGTCGCAGGCCCGGATCAAGGTCTGGTTCGCGCGGCGGGCCGAGCGGAGGAAGTACGGCGCCGAGGTGATCGCCCGTGCCTGGGAGATCATCGAGGCGTTCGGGAGCTACGGCTTCTGCAAGGCGCACGCGGTCGCCTTCGCCGTGCCGACGTACCAGTCGGCCTGGCTCAAGGCGCACCACCCGGCGGCCTTCTACGCCGGGCTGCTCACGCACGACCCCGGGATGTACCCGAAGCGGCTGCTGCTGGCGGACGCGCGGCGGCGCGGGGTGCCGGTGCTGCCGCTGGACGTGAACCGGTCGGCAGCCGCTCATCGAATCGAACTGGTGTCTGGCGAGAACGGTGACACATGGGGATTGCGGCTGGCGCTCTCGGACGTCCACGGCATCAGCGAGGCCGAGGTGACCCGGATCGAGACCGGGCAGCCCTACACCTCGCTGCTCGACTTCTGGCAGCGGGCCAGGCCCGGGAAGCCCGCCGCCGAACGGCTGGCCCAGGTCGGCGCGCTGGACGCCTTCGGCGCCAACCGCAGGGACCTGCTGCTGCACCTGTCCGAACTCCACCGTGCCCAGCGGAGCTCCGGCTCCGGCGCGGCGGGCGCCCAGCTCCCGCTCGGCGGCGGTCACCGCACCGGCACCGTCGGGCTGCCCGACCTCAACGAAGCCGAACGTCTCAGCGCCGAGCTCGGCGTCCTCAGCATGGACGTGTCCCGTCATCTGATGGGTGATCACCACGCCTTCCTGGAAGAGCTCGGCGCGGTCTCGGCGAAGCGGCTGCGGGAGGCCGGGCACGGGGAGACCGTGCTCGTCGCGGGTGCCAAGGTGGCCACCCAGACCCCGCCGGTCCGCTCCGGGCGCCGGGTCATCTTCACCACCCTGGACGACGGGACGGGCCTGGTCGACCTCGCCTTCTTCGACGACAGCCACGCTGCCTGCGCGCACACCGTCTTCCACTCCTGGCTGCTGCTGGTGCGCGGGGTGGTCCAGCGGCGCGGTGCGCGCAGCCTGAGCGTGGTCGGATCGGCGGCCTGGAATCTGGCGGAGCTGGCCGAACTCCGGCGCACCGGCGGCCTCGACGCGGTCGCGGCACGGCTGGCGGAGGTGCCCGCCGACGGGGAGGAGGTGCCGGACGACGGCCGCCGCATCCAGCTGCCGACCGGCTACGAGATGAACCCCTGGTCCGACCTCCAGCCGGCCGGCGAGGGGACGCCCACCGGAAGGAAGCTGTGGCACCAGAGCCAGGGGAGCGCGGGATGAGCGATCAGCCGGCCGTCCTGTGCCTGCGGTTCCGCCGGATCGGCGGCGGGCTGCCGGACAGCGCGGGGTACGAGGGGCTGCTCGCCCTCCTCGGGGCGTTCACCCCGGTCGTCGAGGCGGCCCCGCCGGGCGCCGCGCTCGCCGATGTCGGCGGCGCCCTGCGCTACTTCGGACAGGACGTGGCGGGCCTGGCCTCCGTGATCCGGGTGCGCGCCCTCGCGCTGCACGGTGTGGACTGCGCGATCGGCGCTGCCGCCAACCCCATGCTGGCCAGGATGGCCGCGCGGCAGGCGGTGGGCGGAACCACCTTCGTGGTGCCCCCCGGTGAGCACGCCGGTTTCCTCGCGTCCAAGCCCGCCGCGGCGCTGGACGGTGTCGGGGCGGCGACCGCGCGCACCCTGTGCGGATACGGGCTCGACTCCATCGGCCGGATCGCCGCCGCGCCCCTCGCCACCCTGCAGCGGATCACCGGGGTGCGGACCGGGCGCGAGCTGTGGGAGCGGGCCAACGGCATCGACCGCACACGGGTCGTGCCGAACGCCGCCGCCCGGTCGATCGCCGCCGAACGCTCCTTCCCCCGCGACGAACTGGACCCCGAGCAGCACCGCCGCGCGCTCCTCTCGCTCACCGAGGAGCTGGGGGCCAGGCTGCGCGTCGACGGGCAGGTGTGCCGCTCGCTCGCGGTCTCCGTGCGCTACGCCGACCGGACCGGCTACGCGACGCTGACCCGCAGCCGTACGCTCCAGGAGCCCACCGCCCACTCGGTGGCGCTCACCTCGCTCGCGTACCGGATCCAGGACTCGTTCGCCCTGCAGCGGGCGCGGGTGCGGGGGATCGGGCTGCGGGCGGAAGGTCTCCACGACGCGGAACGCGCCGCCCACCAGCTCACCTTCGACCCGGTGGACGAACGGGCGCGGCGGATCGAGGCGGTCTCCGACAGGCTGCGGGCCAGGTTCGGTCCGGGGGCCGTGAAGCCGGGGCGGCTCGCGGCCTGACCTCGGCGTGGCCGGCGGTGCGAGCTCGGCGTGGCTCGCGGCCCGGTCCCGGGGGCGCTCGTAGGCTGGGCCCGCGCGGTCCCGCCCGGCGCGCCGGAATCTTTTTACTGACGCGTAACTTCCCCAGCAACCTTACTCATGCGTAATTTGGCATGAGCACGTAGAGAACGTAGTTCGCTGTGGTCCGGACCGCAGGGCGCACCGACATCGCAACTCCCTTGAGCCGCAAGGAGA
This sequence comes from Streptomyces sp. NPDC057287, assembly GCF_042667905.1. Lineage (NCBI taxonomy): Bacteria > Bacillati > Actinomycetota > Actinomycetes > Kitasatosporales > Streptomycetaceae > Streptomyces > Streptomyces sp. NPDC057287. Next base: position 87,027 of record NZ_JBHUYV010000016.1, read on the forward strand.
CCACCCGATGCTGCCCTGGACCCGTGCCCCGCGCACCCCACGCGCTCGCCGGACGCTCGCCGCCCTGTTCCTCACCCTCACCGCGCTCGTCGCCGCCCCCACGGCGACCGCCGACGCGGCCGCCACGCAGGCCGCCGCCCCGTCCCGGGGCTGGAACGACTACTCCTGCAAGCCCTCCTCGGCCCACCCCCGCCCCGTCGTCCTCGTCCACGGGACCTTCGGGAACTCGGTCGACAACTGGCTGGTCCTCGCGCCCTACCTCGTCAGCCGGGGCTACTGCGTCTTCTCGCTCGACTACGGCCAGCTCCCGGGCGTGCCGTTCTTCAACGGCCTCGGCCCGATCGACAAGTCGGCAGGACAGCTCGACGTGTTCGTCGACAAGGTGCTCGGCGCCACCGGAGCACCCAAGGCCGACCTCGTCGGCCACTCCCAGGGCGGCATGATGCCCAACTACTACCTGAAGTTCCTCGGCGGGGCCGGCAAGGTGAACGCCCTCGTCGGGATCGCCCCCGACAACCACGGCACCACGCTTCTCGGCCTCACCCGGCTGCTGCCGTACTTCCCCGGTGTCGAGGACCTCCTCACCACCAACACCCCGGGCCTCGCCGACCAGGTCGCCGGATCCGCGTTCATCACCAAGCTCAACGCGGGAGCCGACACCGTGCCCGGAGTCCGCTACACCGTCATCGCGACCCGGTACGACGAGGTCGTGACCCCGTACCGCACGCAGTACCTGGACGGGCCGAACGTACGGAACGTCCTGCTCCAGGACCTGTGCCCGGTCGACCTCTCCGAGCACGTCGCCATCGGGACCATCGACAGGATCGCCTTCCACGAAGTGGCGAACGCCCTCGATCCGGCGCGCGCCACCCCGACCACCTGCGCCTCGGCCGTGAGCTGAGAACGCGCTGCCGGGCCCCCGGTGACGGGAGCCCGGCAGCCGCGGGATCAGGCGCGGTGCGCGCCGCCCGAGGACCGGCGCCGGACCGACACGAACAGGGCGCTCGCACCGAGGGCCAGCGCGGCGGCCCCACCCATCGCGAGGTACGAGGAGCTGCTGCTCCCACCGGTCTCGGCGAGCGCGTCGTCACCGGGCACGGCGCTCGCCGGGGAGGCGGCGACGTTGTTCGGCTCGGGGGCGTTCGCCCCGGCATCGTCGGCCTCGGCGGCGGGGGCCGCTTCGGTGACCTCCGCGCCGGTCGCCGCGTCGTCGTCGCCGTGGCCGCCGTGCTCGACGGACGACTTGCCGGCGCCCTCGTCGATGTCCTCCTCGGACGGGGCGGACGCGGCGGGCGCGGGGGCCGCCCCGGTGGTGTCACCGGTGCCGGCCCCGCTCCCGGCGCTCTCACCACCGAAGACCACGTCGGAGCAGGCGTAGAAGGCCTCGGGGGAGTCCGACCGCTGCCAGACCGTGTAGATCAGCTGCCGCCCCGACGCCTGGGGCACGGTGCCGTCGAAGACGTACGACCCGTCCTGCAGCGTCGGGTCGGTGGCCGTGGCGAACGGCTTCTCCTCGAGGTCGGACCACTTCAGCGGCTGCGCCGGGTCGTAGCTCGCCCGGGTCAGGTACAGCTCGAACGAGCCCTTGTGCGGAGCGGTGGCCCGGAACCGGAAGGTGTGGCTGCCCGCCTGCATGGGCGTGGACGGCCAGTCCGCACGCGGCAGGTCGAGCCCCTTGAACTTGTCGTTGCCCGCGCTGCACAGCTTGCCGTCCGGGATCAGGCCACGGTGGTTGCCCGCCGCGTTGGCGATGTTCACGCCGTTCCAGTCGTACAGCGCCTGGGTACCGCCCGCCGCCACCGCCGCCTTGCACGCCGCCGACTGCGGGTTCTCCGGCCCCTCCGCGAAACAGGCCGAGACCCGGCTGACCGGATCGCTCAGCGAACCGTGGGCGGCGGCCGGGGCGGCGGAGAGCCCGGTCAGCGCGAGCGGTGCGACACCGAGCGCGACGACGCTTCCGGCGATCCTGCGAGCGGTGGTGATGACGGCCATGATGGTGGTTCTCCTTCGGCGGCACGGCTGTTGACCAGGTGTGGTGATCAGCAAGCTAGCCGCTGCCGAGGACGGATCCGGGCGTGAAAAGGCGCAGGTGGGGAACGTTATGGTGCGCTTAAGGGGCGGTTAGGGGAGCGCTCAGGAAGGCGGGCCGTGGAGCCCGGCCCCCGACCCGGGTCACCGCGGCTTCACCTCCCTGCCCTGCCAGGACGACAGCACGGAGACCTCCGCGTCCGGGGCGAGCCGCTTCTGACCCTGTGGAACGACGGAACCGGCGGCGGGGAGATCGCACTGCCCGGCTTCTCGCCCTGGCCGGCCGTAGAACCGGGTTACGGGGCGTCAGCCACCCGGCCGGGGCGCCCGTACCCTCACCCCGGCCACGTCGGGTCAGACCTGGACGCCCGGAGTCCCGTCCTCCACGACCACGCTGGCCCGCGTGCTGATGGTGGCGTCCGGCTTCGTCACGAAGGGCAGGACGCGGAAGTCCGTCGTCCAACGGTCGCGGCCCACCGTCACGCGCGCGTAGCCGCGCTGGTTGTTGAAGAACTTCATGTGCGGGTTCGCCGCGAGGAACGTCTCGCCCTGTGCCGTCATGTCGGCGCCGTCGCCGCCGCTCGTGATCGAGGTGCCCACGAACTCCGAACCCACGGTCGCCGATTCCGGGTCGGCGTAGTCGCGCTTCAGGTCCCACGCGTAGTTCTGGTGGCGGTCGCCCGTGATGACGACCAGGTTGCGCACCCCGCGGGCGTCGGCCTCCGCGAGCACCCGGTTGCGCTCCGCGACGTAGCCGTCCCACGGGTCCGTCCAGACCGTCGTGCCGGTGCCCGGGTCCTGGTCGGTCTGGCCCATCGGGGCCTGGTTGCCGAGGATCTGCCAGCGCGCCCGCGAGCGGCTGAAGCCGTCGAGGACCCAGTCCCGCTGCCGGGACCCCAGCAGGGTGCGGTCCTCGTCGAAGCGTTCGGCGCAGTCCGCCGTGGTGCCGTCGCCGCAGGCCTGGTCGTCACGGTACTGGCGGGTGTCGAGCATGGTGAAGTCGGCGAGCCGGCCGTACGGGAGCCTGCGGTACATCTGCACGTCCGGGCCCTTCGGGAGCTGGGTGCGGCGCAGCGGCGCGTGCTCGTACATGGCCTGGAAGGCGTCGGCCCGGCGAAGCAGGAAGGTCTTCGGGTCCTCGTTGTTCTCGGACGTCTCGTCCGCCCAGTTGTTCTCCACCTCGTGGTCGTCGAAGGTCATGATCCACGGGAAGTTGGCGTGGGCCTCGCGCAGTGGTGCCTCGGACTTGTAGAGGCCGTACTGGAGGCGGTAGCGGGCGAGGTCGAGGGTCTCCGTGTGGAACTTCGGATCGGTCGTCACACCGCGCTTGTTCGTCCTGACACCGGACTCGTAGAGGTAGTCGCCGAGGTGCACCACCAAGTCCAGGTCCTCCTGCGCCATGTGGTGGTAGGCCGTGAAATAGCCGTCCTGCCAGGCCTGGCAGGACGCGAAGGCGAACTTCAGGTCACGCGGGGAGTGCCACGGCGCGGGCGTGGTGCGCGTACGGCCCACCGGGGAGATCGACGAACCGGCCCGGAAGCGGAACCAGTACGTGCGGTCGGGGGAGAGCCCGTGCACCTCGGGGTGGACCGAGTGCGCCAGTTCGGGGGTCGCCACGACGCTGCTCCGGCGCACCACCCGCCGGAAGTGCTCGTCGAGCGCCACCTCGTACTGGACGCGGACGGGTGTGGCGGGCATCCCGCCGAGGCCGTCCTGCGCGAAGGGATCGGGGGCCAGGCGCGTCCAGAGCACCACGCCGTCCGACGTCGGGTCGCCGGAGGCCACCCCCAGGGTGAACGGATCACCCTTCAGAGCGGGTGCGGCGAACGCGGACTGGGCCTCCCACGCCCCCGTCCCGAGCATCAGCGCTGCGGCTGCCGCCCCGCCGAATCCGAACATCTGCCTGCGGGACACGGAATGTGCGACCACGGGTCCTCCTCGGTTGCTCTGCGCCAACCTGGAACACGCTGCCGGGGGTTGATGTCATGTTCACACGCAGCGCATGGCCGGGGGCCGAGCGATACGTGAACAGGACAGCTACATGGGCGGGAGCGGCTCAGGCCACCGCGCGGTAGCGGCGCTCGGGCCGCCCCGTCCCGCCGTACCGCAGGGACACCTCGGCCCGCCCCGTCTCCGCGAAGTACTCGAGGTAGCGGCGCGCGCTGACCCGGGACAGGGCTCCCGCCACCGCGCATTCGGAGGCCGACAGCCCCGCCGGGTGTTCACGCAGGACGCGCTCGACCAGGTCCGCGGTGTGCGCGGCCAGGCCCTTGGGGAGTTCGCGGGAACCCGGGGGGCGGGTGCCGAAGATACGGTCGACGTCCTCCTGGCGGGCCTCCTGGCGGGACTCGTCCAGTGCGTCCAGGCGATTGCGCAGCGAAGCCACGTGCTGCAGCTGCTCCTGCAGCGCCGCGCGGTGGAAGGGCTTGATCAGGTAGTGCAGGGCACCCGCCCGCAGAGCCGCCCTGACCACCCCGGCATCGCGTGCCGCCGTGATGAAGAGCGCGTCCGCGCTGTGGCTGTCCCCTTCGCGTTCCTCTGCCGCGCGCAGCTCCCGCAGTACCTGGATCCCGTCCATGTCGGGGAGGTAGATGTCGAGCAGGACCAGGTCGGGACGCAGCCGGCGGGCCGCGCGCAGGGCCTCGGCGCCCGTGTGGGCCACACCGACGACCGTAAATCCGTCCAATGCGGACACATACCGGCTGTGCAGCTTCGCGACCATGAAGTCGTCGTCCACCACCAGCACTTTCGTCACGCCGACACGCTAGGGCGCGACCACAACGACCACAACGTCCATTGATTCCGGAACGGCGACAGCTCGTTAACGCGCAGGCAACATGTGGGCCACCTCACACCCGCTCACACCGAGCTCGAAAGGCGGCACCCGGTGCGACTGCGCACTCCCCTCGCCCTGTTCGGGGCAACGCTGCTGGTGGTCGTCGGGCCACCGCTGCTCTCCTCAGGCAGCGGTTCCGACACCGGCACGCAGATTCCCGGACTGCGCTTCATGGTTCCCAACACACCCGGCGGCGGCTACGACATCACCGCGCGCACCGCGGCGAAGAACGCCGAGGACGCGGGGCTCACCCACGGCATCGAGGTGTTCAACCTGCCCGGCGCGGGAGGCACCGTCGGGGTGACCCGGCTGGTCGCCGAGCACGGCAACGGCAAGCTCGCCATGTCGATGGGTCTCGGTGTCGTGGGCGCCGTGCACACCAACAAGTCGCCCAAGACCCTGGCCGACACCACCCCGATCGCCCGGCTCACCGAGGAGCAGGACATCGTCGTCGTAGCCGAGGACTCCCCGTACCGGACGATCGGCCAGCTGCTCACCGCCTGGAAGAAGGACCCGGGGAAGATCCCGGTCGGCGGCGGTTCCTCCCCGGGCGGACCCGACCACCTGGCGCCGATGCTGATGGCGAAGGCCGCCGGGATCGCCCCCGAGCAGGTCAACTACATCCCCTTCGACGGGGGTGGCGAGCTGCTCGCCTCGATCCTCGGCAACAAGGTCGGCTTCGGAGTCTCCGGCGTCGGCGAGTACCTCGACCAGATCGAGGCCGGTGAGCTGCGGCTGCTCGCCGTCACCGGGCCGAAGCGGGTCCCGGGACTCGACGCGCCCACGCTCCGGGAGGCCGGCCTCGACACCGACTTCACCAACTGGCGCGGCATCGTCGCACCACCCGGGCTCTCCGACGCCGAGCGGGACAAACTCGTCGGGCTGGTGAGCGAACTGCACGACTCGAAGGAGTGGCGCGACTCAATGGAGAAGAACGGCTGGGACGACGCCTTCCTCACCGGCGACGACTTCGGCGACTTCCTGGACGGCCAGGACCGCCGCGTCGCGACCGTCATGGAGGAGCTGGGACTGTGACGGACGACAGCACTCCCTCCCGCACGGACGGCAGCACTCCCTCCCGCCCCGTTACCGCGCGTTCATGGCTGCGCGAGCACTCCGAACTCGGCGTCTGCGTCATCCTGCTCGCGCTGGGCCTCCTCGTCCTGACGGACTCCCTCACGATGAGCGTGGACATCACCCAGCGCGGACCCGTCGGCCCCAGGACCGTCCCGGTCGCCGTCGGCATCGGGCTGCTGGCCGTCGCCGTGCTGCTGGCCGTCGACGTCCTTCGCGGCGGACGCGGCGAGGCGGAGGCCGGCGAGGACGTCGACCTCGACGAACCCGCCGACCGGCGCACCGTGGCCCTGCTCACCGGCGTCTTCCTCGCCTTCGCCGTTCTCATAGGCCCCCTCGGCTTCCCCATCTCCGGCGCCCTCCTCTTCTGGGGGTCGGCCTACGCGCTGGGCAGCCGCCACCACGACCGCGATCCGCTCATCGCGGCCGGTCTCTCCCTGGTGACCTACTTCGTCTTCGACAACCTGCTCGGGGTGCCCCTCCCGGGCGGCCCGCTGATGGGGGTGCTCTGACCGATGGATTCCCTCAACTCCCTCATCGACGGCTTCGGCACGGCGCTCACGCCCGTCAACCTGCTCTGGGCCGCACTCGGCGTGCTGCTCGGCACCGCGATCGGCGTGCTCCCCGGCATCGGCCCCGCCATGGCCGTGGCGCTGCTGCTGCCGGTGACGTACGGACTCGAACCGACCGGAGCCTTCATCATGTTCGCCGGGATCTACTACGGCGCGATGTTCGGCGGCTCCACCACCTCGATCCTCCTCAACACCCCGGGGGAGAGCGCGGCCGTCGTCGCGGCGATCGAGGGCAACCCGATGGCGAAGGCCGGGCGCGGCGCACAGGCGCTCGCCGCAGCGGCCATCGGCCACTTCGCCGGCGGCATGATCGGCACGATCCTGCTGGTCGTCCTCGCCCCGACCGTCGCCTCGCTCGCCGTCGACATCGGCGCCCCCGACTACTTCGCCATCATGGTGCTGGCCTTCATCGCCGTCACCTCCGTCCTCGGCGCGTCACGGATCCGCGGCCTGGCCTCGCTCCTCATCGGCCTCACCATCGGCCTCGTCGGCCTGGACCAGATGACGGGCCAGCAGCGGCTGACCTTCGGCTCGCTCCAACTGGCCGACGGGATCGACGTGGTGATCGTGGCGGTCGGCCTCTTCGCCATCGGGGAGGCCCTCTGGGTCGCCGCACACCTGCGCCGCACCTCCGGGAAGCCGATCCCCGTCGGCCGCCCCTGGATCGGCAGGGACGACGTCCGGCGCACCTGGAAGTCCTGGCTGCGCGGGCCCCTCATCGGCTTCCCGTTCGGCGCGATCCCGGCGGGCGGGGCGGAGATCCCCACCTTCCTCTCGTACGTCACCGAGAAGCGGCTCTCCAGGCACCGCGACGAATTCGGCAAGGGCGCCATCGAGGGCGTCGCGGGACCGGAGTCGGCGGCGTCCGCCTCCGCAGCCGGGACGCTGGTCTCCATGCTCACGCTCGGCCTTCCGACCACCGCCGTCGCCGCCGTCATGCTGGCCGCCTTCCAGCAGTACGGCATCCAGCCCGGCCCGCTCCTGTTCGAGCGCGAACCCGAGCTGGTCTGGGGCCTGATCGCCTCGCTCTTCGTCGGCATGGTGCTGCTCCTCGCGCTGAACCTGCCCCTGGCGCCGCTGTGGGCGAAGCTGCTGCGCATCCCGCGCCCCTACCTCTACGCGGGCATCCTGTTCTTCGCCGCGGTCGGCGCGTACGCCGTCGGCGGCGAGTCCGTCGACCTGGTGATCCTGCTGGTGATCGGGCTGATCGGCTTCGGGATGCGGCGCTACGGACTCCCGGTGCTGCCCGCGATCATCGCCGTCATCCTCGGCCCGTCCGCCGAACAGCAGTTGCGGCGCGCCCTGCAGATCAGCGACGGCAGCGTCACGGGACTGGTGAACACCCCGTTCTCCGTGACCGTGTACGTCATCGTCGCGCTGATCCTCGGGTGGCCCCTGGTGCGGAAGGTGCTGGTCCGTCATCGGGCACGACGGACTGTCGGTCGCGGCTGAGAGAATGGCGGGTATGACCACGATCGACTGGGACGCGGCCGCCGACTCCTTCGACGAGGAGCCCGACCACGGGCTCCTCGATCCGGTGGTCCGCAGCGCCTGGGCCCGGAGGATGGAGACCTGGCTGCCCGCCGCGCGCTCCGCGGTCCTCGACCTCGGATGCGGTACGGGCAGCCTCTCCCTGCTCGTCGCCGGCCAGGGACACCGGGTCACCGCCGTCGACCGGTCCCCGCGCATGGTGGAGCAGGCGCGGGCCAAGCTGGCGGGGACCGGCACCGAGGTGCTCGTCGGCGACGCGGGGCACCCTCCCGTGGGCAAGCAGCGCTTCGACGTGATCCTCGCCCGGCACACGGTGTGGCTGCTGCCCGACCCCGCGGCAGCCCTGCGGCACTGGTTCTCGCTGCTGCGGCCGGGCGGGCGGCTGGTGCTGATCGAAGGCGTGTGGAACGGCACCGGGCTCTCCGCCGCCCGCCTGACCGCACTCCTCGGCGAGCACACGGAGCGCGTCCACCACGAGCCGCTCTCCGGCGACCCGCTGCTCTGGGGCAAGGAGGTCGACGACGAGCGGTACGCCCTGGTCGCCCGGGCCGAACCGCCCCTGCGGCACCGCGAGGTCGTCGACGTCCACCTGATCCTGCGCAGGGGCCCCGACGTGCTCCTCGCCCGGCGGTCCGGCACGGGATACGCGGACGGGCTGCTCCACGCCCCCTCCGGTCACACGGAGGACGGCGAGGACGTCCGGGCGGCGATGATCCGGGAGACCGCCGAGGAGATCGGCGTCGAGCTGGATCCGGACGAGCTCCGGGTGGCGCTGGTCACGCAGCACCGGGGGCCGGGCGGGAACCCCCGCATCGGCTGGTTCTTCGAGGCGGCGTACGACCCCGCGCGCCCGCCCCGCAACGCGGAGCCGGACAAGTGCTCCCAGCTGGACTGGTTCCCCCTGGACGCGCTGCCCGACGACATGGTCGCGTACTGCCGTGCGGCCCTCGACGGATACCGCGCCGAGCAGCGCTTCCTGATCCACTGGCACGAGGACGCCGACACCGTCGCCCACGCACCGCGGGCGACGCGGCGCGCCGTTCCGCTGCCGGTCGCGGCAGCCCCCACCGGCCGGCTGCACCACGTCGAGCTGCGGGTGCCCGACCTGGCCGAGGCCGACGCGGAGTGGGGCTGGCTGCTGGGCCGGCTCGGCCACGTCCCCTACCAGCGCTGGGCGCTCGGCCGGAGCTGGCGGCGCGGCGACGGCTACGTGGTGGTCGAGGAGTCGCCCGACGCGCCCTGCGGCAGCCACGACAGCCCGCTTCCCGGTGCCGGCCGCCTGGCGTTCCACGTCGGGGACCGCGACCAGCTGGACACCCTGGTGGCCCGGGCCCCGGACCACGGCTGGCGGCTCCAGGCGCCGGACTGCCACGTGTACGCCGGCGACAACGGGCCCCGCATCGCACGTCTGCGGAACACGGCGGGACACGAGGTGGAGCTGGTGGCGCCGTAGGGCCCGCCCGCCCCGGGGCGCGCCCCAGGGTCCAGGACGCATCGGCTTGACCTCGACCGGACTTGAGCTACTACGGTCCTGGCACGACCCGCACGAGGTGCGTGCGTCGGACCGAATGCCTGGAGGGGACCTCCCATGACGGTTCGCACGCTTCCCTCAAGCCCAGTGATGTTCGAACAAGTGCCTTGCATCTTACAAATCCTGACGGATCGTCAGGCGTGGGGATGTCGCTACCCCGGCCGGAGGGCGGCCGGCCGGGGAACGCTCAGCGGCGGGAGATCACCGCAGAAGGCCCGCGAGTCCCTCGGTACGGGCGAGACGCTCCAGGTCGTCCAGGGCACGGACGGCCGCCTCCGCCGCCAGAGGGTCGCGGCCGGCGAGGCCGCTCTCCTCGAACTCGTCCTCGTCCAGGCGCAGCACGGACCGGCCGTCCGCGGACACCCACAGGTCCAGGTCCAGGTCCTCGACCAGGAGCTCGGTGCCCCGCAGCACGGCGGGCCGGGTGATGTCGCAGTACCAGCCCTTCAGCTCCCCGCCGCCGGTGCGGACCTCCTTCACCGCGTACCACCGGTCGCGCCAGTAGTGCTCCGTGAAGACATCGCCGGGCTCGAACCGCACGAAGCCGAAGTCGCGGACCCCGGGGGCCGCCCACGGGGCACGGACGGTGATGCGGGTTCCGTCGTCGCCGATCGGTTCGGCCGGATAACGGATCTTGGTGCGACCGCCCTTGACCAGGGCCACCGTCAGAGTGGAACCGGGCTCGGCCGACGGTGCGGACATGATGTACCTCCGTGGCACAGGTCTCGTAGCCGAACCGGCGGCCGGCCCCGCTTGGGGCGCTCCCGGCCTCGTCGCCGGTGCCGGCATCGGTGGATGCGGCGGCACGCGCTCGGCGCAGCCGGTCACGCGGGCCGCCATGCGCGGACGTTAACCCGGGGCCCGGCTCGCCCGCCTCCGAATTTCCGGCGGTGGGGGCGGGCGAGAGGAACGCCGGTGGGAGAGAATCTGCGTGTGACCCTGAAGATCGCCGTTGACCCGGACTCCGCCACCGCCCCGTACGAGCAGCTGCGCGCCCAGCTCTCCGAACAGGCCCGGTCGGGCGCCCTGCCCGTCGGCTACCGCCTCCCGACGGTGCGCGGCCTCGCCGGGGAACTGGGCCTCGCCGCCAACACCGTGGCCAAGGCCTACCGTGCGCTGGAGACCGACGGCGTGATCGAGACCCGCGGCCGCAACGGGACGTTCGTCGCCGCCGCGGGTGACGCTGCGGCCCGCCACGCGGCGACGGCGGCGCAGGAGTACGCCGAGCAGGCCCGGCGCCTCGGCCTCGCCCGGGCCGACGCGCTCGCGCTGGCCGAGGACGCCGTACGGGCGGCCTACGAGAGCTGAGGTCCTCCGCCCGGATCGGACCTGCCCCGGGTGGGTACCCGCACCGTCCCGATGTTCGCTCCGGGCTCCGCCCGCCCGGCGGACAACCACAGCGTGATCATCGAGTTCCTCGTCGAGGACGTGGACCCTGTGGACGGGAACCTGACCGGCTGCGTCGCCGACTTCGTCAACGAGCCCACGACGATGCCCTGGGGCAACCGGGCGCTGCTCTTCCGCGACCCCGACGGCAACCTCGTCAACTTCTTCACCCCGGTCACCCCGGCCGCCGTCGAGAAGTTCGCCCGCTGACGCAGGCTGCCGTCGCCCGCGCGGGAGAACTCCCGGACGCCGGGCCGCGGACCGGTGGTGACGGACCGACCGGCCGGGACGGGGCTACGAGCCCAGCCGGGGCGGGGCGCCCAGCTCAGAGGTACAGACCCGCGTCCGCCCCCGCGTCCTGCTTCGGCACGGACGGGGGGCCGCTGCCGCGCCGCAGGGCGTACAGCTCCGCGAGTGTCGCGCCCTCGCGGCCGATCCCCTCCTCCGTGCCCAGCCAGGACACCGACTCGGCGCGGGTCAGCGAGCCCACCTCGATGCGCGCCAGGCAGCGGCCCGGCCTGACGACCGCGGGATGCAGCCGCTCCAGGTCCTCGTTGGTCGTCACCCCGACCAGGACGTTGCGGCCCTGGCCCAGCAGCCCGTCCGTCAGATTGAGCAGACGGGACAGCGCCTGACCGGCCGTGTGCTTCGCCTCGCCCCGGATCAGTTCGTCGCAGTCCTCCAGGAGCAGCAGCCGCCACCGGCCCTTCGCCGAACCGTCGTCCTCGCCGATGGCGATGTCCATCAGATAGCCGACGTCGTTGAAGAGCCGCTCCGGATCCAGGACGCAGTCGACCTGGCACCAGTCGCGCCAGGACCGTGCGAGGGTGCGCAGTGCGGAGGTCTTCCCGGTGCCCGGAGGGCCGTGCAGCAGGAGGAGCCGGCCGGAGATGTCGTCGGGGGTGACCTTCATCAGCCGGTCCATGGCGCCGGCCACCGGGGCCGTGTAGTTGGACCGGACCTCGTCCCACGTGCCCGCGGCGATCTGCCGGGTGGTGCGGTGCGGGCCCCGGCGCGGCGAGACGTACCAGAAGCCCATCGTCACGTTCTCGGGCTGCGGCTCCGGCTCGTCCTGAGCTCCGTCGGTCGCCTCGGACAGGATCTTCCGGGCCAGCTCGGGGGTGGTGGCGGTGACCGTGACGTCGGCGCCCCGGTTCCACCGCGAGACCAGCACGGTCCAGCCGTCGCCCTCGGCGAGGGTCGCGCTCCGGTCGTCGTCACGGGCGGACCTCAGCACCTCGGCGGCCTCGGGCAGCAGGGTCGCACCCGACTTGACCCGGTCGAGGGAGGAGCTGTGCGAATACGGCTGCTCGCCCGTCGCGAAGCGACCCAGGAACAGCGCGTCCACGACGTCGGACGGCGAATCGCTGTCGTCGACGTTCAGCCGGATCGGCAGGGCGGACTCGGGGTTGGCTGACATGGCGCCCATGATCCGGCACGGCGGCACCCCACGCACCCAGGTTTCAGGAGCTGCCCCCGGGTGGCGGACGGGGGCACCGGATCAGGAGTGACTTCACCCCGGTACGCCGAGGAAAACCGTGACGCGACGTCATGACTACTTCTGGGAAGTCCTGTTCAGCAATTTGGCATGGACACTTCCGAAATACCGGCCAGTACTGCTACCACGGAGTAGGCAGAGATCCTGCCCAAGGAGGTTCCATGAAAATGTCCAGACTCGTGGCGTTCTCGTCCTCTCTCCTGCTCGGTACCGTCCTCGCCCTGACGGGCGCGGGCGTGGCCCAGGCCCAGACGTCCGCGGCGGCGGTCGACTACGTGGCGCTGGGTGACTCGTACTCGTCAGGTGTCGGTGCCGGCAGCTACGACAGCGCGAGCGGCGACTGCAAGCGCAGCACCCGCGCGTACCCCGCCCTCTGGCAGGCGGCCAACAAGCCCGCCTCGTTCGCCTTCACCGCGTGCTCGGGAGCCAGGACCGGTGATGTGACGGCTGGTCAGCTCGCCCCCCTCAGCTCCTCGACCGACCTCGTCTCGATCTCCATCGGCGGCAACGACGCGGGCTTCGCCGACGTCATGACCACCTGTGTCCTTCAGTCCGAGGCCACCTGCCTGAGCCGGATCGCCACCGCCCGCGCCTACGTCGACTCGACCCTCCCCGGCAAACTGGACTCCGTGTACACGGCGATCAGCGCCAAAGCGCCCTCGGCCCGTGTCGTCGTGCTCGGCTATCCCCGCTTCTACAAGCTCGGAGGCGGCTGCATCGCCGGTCTGAGCGAGAAGGAACGCTCCGCCATCAACGGTGCCTCCGACTACCTCAACGCCGCCACGGCCAAGCGTGCGGCGGACCACGGCTTCACCTTCGGCGACGTCTCCTCGACCTTCACCGGGCACGAGATCTGCTCGGGCAGCGCATGGCTGCACAGTGTGAACTGGCTCAACATCGGTGAGTCCTACCACCCCACCGCCGCAGGGCAGTCGGGCGGCTACCTGCCGGTCCTCAGCTCGAAGGCCTGACCCCACTCCCGCGGTGCGCCGGCCGGCCCGGTCGCCGGCGGAGGAGGGGGCCCGTCCCCACGGGCCCCCTCCTCACGCGTCAGGCCGAAGACACCGAGGAGACGGCCGTCGGGGCGCTCCCGTCACTCGTCCCGCCGGAGCCGTCGTTGCCCGTCAGCGCCCAGACGAGGCCTCCGACGACGAGCAGCGCGAGCAGTACCGCTCCGAGCGCGAGCAGCAATCCCGTGCGCCTCGTACTCCCGTCCGGTGCCGGCGGCTCCGGACGGGAGCCGGGTTCCCCGCCCGTCGCGGCCGCCTCGTCCGGCGGAGCCGGATCGCCCGGCGGGGGCGAGGTGCCTGCCGCGCCACCACCGGGTGATCCGGTCCCGCCCGCGGCCAGGACCCGCAGCCGGCGCTCGGCCTCCGGGGCGGTGAGCCGTTCGGCCGGGTCCTTGCGCAACAGCTCCTCGACGACGGGGGTGAGCGGGCCGGCCCGCAGGAGCGGCGGCGGCTCCTCGTCGGCGACGGCGCGCAGGGTGTCCGGCGGGGTGTCCCGCCGGAACGGAGACCTTCCCTCGGTGGCGGCGTACAGAAGCACGCCGAGCGACCAGAGGTCGGACTCGGGCCCCGGCGTGCGCCCCAGCGCGCGTTCGGGTGCCAGGTATTCCGGGGCGCCGACCGGTTCACCCGCCGCGGTGAGCGCGGACGAATCCTCGGCCGTGGTGACGCCGAAGTCCGTCAGCATCACCCTCCCGTCGTTGGCCAGCAACACGTTGCCCGGCTTCACGTCGCGGTGCAGCACGCCCGCCCCGTGGGCGCCGCGCAGCGCCGCGAGCACCTCCGCGCCGATGCGGGCCGCACGCCGCGGGGACAGCGGGCCGTCGGCGCCCAGCACGTCGGACAGGGTGAGCCCGCGGACCAGCTCCATCACGATCCAGGGCCGGGAGTCCTGGGTGACCACGTCGTGGACGGCGACGACATTGCGGTGCGAGACGCGGGCCGCGGCCCGGGCCTCCCGCTCCAGGCGCGCGTACAGCCGTTCGGCCTCGGCCGCCGGCAGGTCCGCAGGGGCCCGCACCTCCTTCACGGCCACCTCGCGCCCCAGCACCTCGTCCCGGGCGCGCCACACGATGCCGGCTCCTCCCGCGCCCAGGGCGTCCAGGAGGCGGTATCGATCCGCGATCACACGTCCGGTGCCCGGGACCTCGCTCATCGGTGACCCTCCATCAGCAGCGTTGCGCGGTACGGACGAATCCCCTCCAAGCTAACTCAACCCGTCCCGGAACCGACAGGACGCGGTAACGGGACGTCAACACCCGTATACGGGAGTGCAATCCTGCGGCCGGGATACACGTGTGTCATCGCGGGACGATAGGGTTAACCTGCCCGGGCCGGGTGCCCTCGTACGGGTGGGGAGTGACATGGAACAGATAACGGTGCGCAGCAGGCCGCGTGTGCCTGCCATTACATGTGGGAGCGGTGCGACCAGTTCGCGCCTCGACCGCCATCTCGCAGTGCTGGGCGGCCCCGCCGTTCCGCAGCGCGAGTCGGCGGAGGCGACGCTGCTGATGCTCGAGCTCACCTCGCGCGACGCCGCGCACACCCGCAGGAGCAGGAGCGCGCGTGTCTCGCTCTTCGCCCCGCTGCGGCGACTGCGGCGCTCGCTCTTCGGCAGCCGCCGCTGACAGACGGCTGTCACGACCGGTCCGGCCCTGTGCTCAGGGCCGTGTCCACGATCACTCCGTCCCGGCGCAGTGCTGCCGCATGCCCGTCCCTCATCCCCAGGGTCCGCAGCGTTGCGTCGGTGTGTTCCCCAGCGCCGGTACGGCACCCATCGGCCTTCACAGCAGCGCGAACTGCCCCTCTGGGCCCTCCTCCTGATGATCCAGCACGGACGCGGGGCGACGGGCCGACGCGGCGACGGGAAGCACCCCGGCCGTGCGCAGCTCCTCCCGGGTCAGGGCCGGGGCCTGTTCGATCCGTTCCCACAGCGCCTGCTGCCGGGGCCGCAGCGCGGCGAGCAGTGCCAGGACCGTGATCAGCTCCAGCAGTTCCGAGGTCCGCTCGCGAGGCCAGCCGCGCGGCCCCACCGCGGCCAGCCCCTCCGCGGGCGCTGTGCGCCGCTCGAACCAGAGCTCCAGCATCCGCACCCCGCTGACCCTGAAGTCCCATGCCCCGGAGGGGACGGGGGAGACGCGTCCCTCCCCGAGGACGAGCGCCTCCTCCTCGGCGTCGTAGCGCAGCTCGTCCGGCCGGGGCGGGATCGCGGCCCGCACGTACGGGCGCCGGCCGCCCGGCAGCCGTGGGCGCTCCCCGCCGCGCGCCCCGCGCAGCTGGAGCCGCAGCAGCTCCCGGCCGAGCTCGGCGCCCTCCGCCCAGAGGGCGCCGTCGGCGGGCAGCGGAACGAGAGGCCCGCCGGGGGAGGGGCGGGCGACGGCGAGGACCCAGGCGAGGACGGCTTCGGCGCCGACCGGCGCCCCGTACCGGGCGGACAGCAGAGCGGTGAGGCCCGGCGCGAGATTGGGTTCCTGGCCGCCCGGCCGCCGGTAGAGCGGCCGGATCCGGCCGGGACGCCCCGCGGGGGAGTGCCCGTCGGGCAGGAGCACGGTCGCCGACAGGGCGGGCCCGGCGTCCTGGGGGAGGTATCCGTGCTCGACGGCGAAGAGCTGGTGTCCGTCGGCGACCCGCCACAGCTCCGGGCGGGCCGCGTCGAGCAGCCTGTGGTCGGGAATCAGCCACTGCTCGTCGAAGGGACCGTGAAGGATCCGCACCGGTTCGGGATACGGGCCGGGGTCCCGGGCGAAGGCGCTCGTCGCCGTGGACCTGCCCGGCAGCGCCGCGGCCGGGGTGAGCGGCGTACGCGAGCGGCTGGGCAGGAACAGCCGCTCCCGCTCGGCTCCCTCGGCCCGTACGAGCAGGTCCCAGCGGGCCCGGAGGGAGGCGGCGTCGGGCGCCGTCACCCACGGGCGGCCCGGTCTCAGGGGCCGTACCGACCAGGGCATGAGGTCGTCCAGCAGCGGGAGCGCGTCGCCCCCGCCGGTACCGGCCGCCACCCGTGCTGCCACCGTGTCGTCCTCCCCGTCGCCACGTCCGCCGCCCTCGGCATCGTAACGACCGCCCGGCGCGGGCCTGCCGTCAGTGCGCCTCGGCGGTCACGTCAGAGGACGTCGGCGGTCAGGTCAGTGCGCCTCGGCGGTCACGTCAGTGCGCGTCGACGGTCACGGAGAAGGCGAAGCGGTCGCCCCGGTAGCGGATGCGCGCCACGTCCACCACGGTGCCTTCGTCGTCGTAGGTCACGCCGGTGTAGTGCAGGATCGGGCTGAGAAGCGGGACCTGGAGCAGCTCGGCCGTGACGGGGTCGGCGAGGCGCGCCTCGACGGTGTCGGTGATCCGGGAGATCCGTACGCCGACGGCGTCGCGCAGCACCTTCGTCATCGGCCACCGTTCCAGGTCGGCCACGTCGAGCCGGGCCGCGATCTCCGGACGCACGGCGTTCTCCGCCCAGTTGGTCGGCTCGCCCGTCCCGTCGTCGCAGCGGAGCCGCCGGTAGCTGACCACCTCGGGGCAGCCCGGGAAGAACTCGGAGAGATCACCGGGGACGGGCACCCGGCCGTGGCCGAGCACGGTCGTGCGCTCGCCCGACTGCTGGGCGACGATCGCGTCGATCGAACCCAGCAGCCGGACCGGCGACACCCGCCGGGCGCGCGGCTCGATGAACGTTCCGCGCCGCCGGTGCCTGCTGATCAGTCCCTCGTTCTCCAGCTCCTTGAGGGCCTGGCGCATGGTGAGGACGCTGACGCCGTAGTGCACGGCGAGCTGTTCCTCGGTGGGCAGCCGCGTCGAGGCGTCCTGGGGACGCCCCAGTATGGAGGCCCGCAGGGACTGCGAGACCTGGTACCAGAGGGGCAGCTTCCGGTTCAGCACCAGGGAGTCGGGGGCGAAGCCGGGCCGACTCGCCTCGTTCACCTGATCCATCCGGTTCGTCCGATCTCTCCGCGCTGCGGCCGGCCGCGGGGTCTCACGGCCGGAAGTTGCGGCTCAGACCCTGCCACACCTCGTCGTATCCGCGCTGCAGATGGCCGGCGCCGGCCGCCTGCGCGGTCGCCGTGACCGGCCAGCGGGTCTCGAACATGAACGCCAGGCCGTCGTCGATCCGCTGCGGCTCCAGCTCCGCCGCGCTCGCCCGGTCGAAGGTCTCACGGTCGGGACCGTGCGCCGACATCATGTTGTGCAGCGAACCACCGCCCGGGACGAAACCCCCGGCCTTGGCGTCGTAGGCGCCCTCGATCAGGCCCATGTACTCGCTCATCACGTTGCGGTGGAAGTACGGCGGGCGGAAGGTGTCCTCGCCGACCAGCCAGCGCGGGGCGAAGACGACGAAGTCGACGCCGGCCAGCCCCGGGGTGTCGGACGGCGAGGTCAGCACGGTGAAGATCGACGGGTCCGGGTGGTCGTAGCTGATCGTGCCGAGGACGTTGAAGCGGCGCAGGTCGTAGACGTACGGGGTGTGGTTGCCGTGCCAGGCGACGACATCGAGCGGGGAGTGTCCGTACGTCGCCGACCAGAGGTTCCCGCAGAACTTGTTGACCACCTCGACCGGGCCCTCGCGGTCCTCGAACGAGGCGACGGGGGCCAGGAAGTCACGAGCGTTCGCCAGGCCGTTGGCGCCGATCGGTCCCAGGTCGGGCAGGACGAACGGCTGGCCGTAGTTCTCGCAGACGTAGCCGCGTGCCGTGGTGTCCAGCAGCTCGACGCGGAAGCGGACGCCCCGGGGGATCAGCGCGACCTGGCCCGGGCCGGCCGCGAGCAGCCCCAGCTCGGTGCGGAGGAGCAGGCCGCCGCGCTCGGGGACGATCAGGAGCTCCCCGTCGGAGTCGCTGAACACCCGGTCGGTCATCGAGGTGTTCGCACTGTAGAGGTGCACGGCCATGCCGGTGCGCTGCGCGGCGTCGCCGTTGCCGCCCAGCGTCCACAGGCCGGTCAGGAAGTCGGTGCCGGGCGCGGGGTCGGGGAGCGGGTCCCAGCGCAGCCGGTTGGGGTCGGGGACCGCCTCGGCGAAGGGAGCGGTGCGCAGGGTCCCGTTGTCGACGCGGACGAAGGCGGGATGGGCGGCGGAGGGGCGGATCCGGTAGAGCCAGGACCGGCGGTTGCGGGCGCGGGGCTCGGTGAAGGCCGAGCCGCTGAGCTGCTCCGCGTAGAGCCCGAGGGGGGCGCGCTGGGGGGAGTTGCGGCCGTGCGGCAGTGCGCCGGGGACGGCCTCCGTGCTGTGCTCGTTGCCGAAGCCGGACTGATGGGCGAGGGTCTCCGCCGTCTTCCTCGCCTGCTCGATGCCGCTCATCATGCGCTCCCGGTGGATGGGGATCCCGTGGACCCCCCTGACGAAGAATCCTATGGAACACCGTAGGAATCGAAACGTGGCCCGTCAACGGCATACAGGCATCATGGAGCCGTGTCCCGTGCTCATACGAACCTCCGACGCGTCCCCGTGCAGCAGCGCAGCGCCGACCGTCTCGCCCGCATCCTCGACGCCGGCGCCGCACTGCTCGACGAGACCGGCTACGAGCAGCTCTCCACCCGGGCGGTGGCCGACCGCGCCGGCGTGCCCATCGGCTCCGTCTACCGGTTCTTCCCCAACAAGAGAGCGCTGGTCGACGCCCTGGCCGAGCGCAACCTGGAGGTCTACGCCGGGCGGGTGGTCGCCAGGCTCGAGGCGATCCCGGAGCGGGAGTGGCGTGCGGCCATCGACGCGGTGCTCGACGAGTACCTGGCGATGAAGCGCTCCGTCCCCGGCTTCGCCCTTGTCGACTTCGGTCCGCCCGTGCCCACCACCGGTCCGCTCGACGCCGAGGTGAACCAGCTCGTGGCGGGGCGCCTGATGGAGCTGCTCTCCGGCCATCTCGGGCGCGGGCGGGACGGCGCCACCTCCGATGCCGCACTGCTCCGCACGGTCCTGGTCTGCGTACAGGCCGCCGACGCCCTGCTCCAGCTCGCCTTCCGCGCCGACCCCGCAGGGGACCCGGAGCTGATCGCGGAGACCCGGATCCTGCTCCGGGCCTATCTCGGGGGGATCCTGGAGTAGCCGCCCGGGGGTGGCGGGGCAACGGGGTGGCTCCAGGCCCTCGCCACCATCCGTACCGGTCGGTATGCTCGGTCCGCCGGGAGCCCGCACCCGCCGAGCTCGCCGCGGGACGCCGGATCACGCCCGCGTGCCACCGCCGCCCCGGGGAGGGCCCATGTCCCACGACTCCCGTACCGCTCTGCGCGTCTGCCCGCTCTGCGAGGCCACCTGCGGACTCACTCTCACCATCGAGGGGACCGAGGTCACCGGCGCCCGCGGTGACCGCGACGACGTCTTCAGCCAGGGGTTCATCTGCCCCAAGGGCGCCTCCTTCGGAGGGCTCGACGCCGACCCGGACCGGCTGCGCACCCCGCTCGTCCGCACCGACGGCGTCCTGCGCGAGGCGACCTGGAGCGAGGCCTTCGACGTGATCGCCGCGAGGATCCCGGCTCTGGTCCAGGAACACGGAGCCCAGGCGGTCGGGGTCTTCCTCGGCAACCCCAACGTGCACACGACGGCGGGCGGGCTGTATCCGCCGCTGCTGCTGTCGGCGCTGGGCACCCGCAACGTCTTCACCGCCAGCACCCTGGACCAGATGCCCAAGCACGTCTCCAGCGGGCTGCTCTTCGGCGACCCCCACGCCATCCCCGTGCCCGACCTGGACCGCACCGCCCACCTGCTGCTGATCGGCGCCAACCCGCTCGAATCCAACGGCAGTCTCTGCACCGCCCCCGACTTCCCCGGCAAGCTCAAGGCGCTCCGCCGCCGCGGTGGCACCCTCACCGTCATCGACCCGCGCCGCACCCGCACCGCGCGCCTCGCCGACCGGCACGCGGCCATCAGGCCAGGCACCGACGCCCTGCTGCTCGCCGCGCTCACCCAGGTCATCGTCGAGGAGAAGCTCACCGACCCCGGCGCACTCGCCGAGCACCTGGACGGCTACGACGAACTGGCCGAAGCGATCGCGGACTTCACGCCGGATGCGGTGGCCGCCGCCTGCGACCTCGACGCGGACACCATCCGGGAGATCGCCCGCGAGCTGGCCGCCGCCCCCGCCGCGGCCGTCTACGGGCGCATCGGCAGCTGCACCGTCGAGCACGGCACGCTGGCCAGCTGGCTCGTCGACGTGCTCAACATCCTCACCGGCAACCTCGACCGCCCCGGCGGGGCCCTCTTCCCGCTCTCCGCCACCGCCCGCGCCCCGCGCGCGGCCGCGCCGGGAAAGGGCTTCGCCCTGGGCCGCTGGAGGAGCCGGGTCTCCGGACACCCCGAGGCCAAGGGGGAGCTGCCCGCCGCGGCGCTCGCCGAGGAGATCGAGACGCCGGGGGAGGGCCGGATCCGGGCCCTGATCGTCATCGCGGGCAACCCGGTCCTCTCCGCCCCCGACGGGAACCGACTGGACCGCGCCCTCGCCGACGGACTCGACTTCATGGTGAGCGTCGATCCGTACCTCAACGAGACCGCGCGCCACGCGGACGTCGTGCTGCCCCCGCCGCCGCCCTCGCAGAGCGCGCACTTCGACTTCGCGCTCAACTCCCTGGCCGTCCGCAACCAGGTCCGCTACAGCCGCCCCGCCGTGCCGCTGGAGGACGGGCGGATGGACGAGAGCGAGATCCTCGCCCGGCTCGTCCTCGCCGTCGGCGGCCGGCACGGCGCGCCGCACGGTGCCGTCGACGAGCTGGCCATCACCACGGCGCTCGACCGGGCGGGGGTCCCCGGGGAGTTCGCCGCCGAGCTGACGGGCCGCACCGGTGCGGAGCGGCGCCTCGACCTGATGCTGCGGCTCGGCCCGTACGACCTCACGCTGGAGCAGCTCCTCGCGCACCCGCACGGGATCGACCTCGGCCCGCTGGAGCCGCGCGTTCCGCAGGTGCTCAGGACCCGCAGCGGCCGCATCGAGCTGTTCCCGGCGCCGATCGCAGCCGATCTGCCCCGGCTGCGCGCCTCGCTCGGCGAGCGGCCCGCCGGACTCGTCCTCGTCGGCCGCCGGCACCTGCGCTCCAACAACAGCTGGATGCACAACGTCGCCGCACTGCGCGGCGGCTCGAACGTCTGCACCCTTCAGATCCACCCCGACGACGCGGCCCGGATCGGACTCGCCGAGGGCGACACGGCCCGGATCACCGCGGCGGGCGGCGAGGTGGAGGCGCCCGCCGAGCTCACCGACTCGGTGCGGCCCGGGGTGGTGAGTCTTCCGCACGGCTGGGGCCACAGCCGCCCGGGCACCCGTATGCCGGTCGCGGAAGCGGAGCCGGGGGTCAACGTGAACCAGCTCCTGGACGGCACCCTGCTGGACCCGCTGTCCGGCACCGCCGTACTCAACGCCGTCCCCGTCTCCGTCACGCCAACACGCTGACCTGGTGTTTTGCTCGTATTGCTCACACGTCAACATCTTGTTAACGCTGCTTCAGGGCCCCTAACGTCATCCGGACCGCCGGCACCGGTGAGAGTTCAAAGGTGAACGTGAGGTATCCCATATGTTGACAATCCTCGGCTTTGCCATGATCGCGACCTTCCTGGTCCTGATCATGATGAAGAAGATGTCGCCCATCGCGGCGCTGGTCCTGATCCCCGCCCTGTTCTGCGTGGCCGTCGGACAGGGCGCGGAGCTCGGCGACTACGTCATCGAAGGGGTCGGCACCCTCGCGCCGACCGCGGCGATGCTGATGTTCGCCATCGTCTACTTCGGCGTGATGATCGACGTCGGCCTCTTCGACCCGATCGTCCGGGGCATCCTGCGCTTCTGCAAGGCCGACCCGATGCGGATCGTCGTGGGCACGGCGCTGCTCGCCGCGGTCGTCTCGCTGGACGGCGACGGCTCCACCACCTTCATGATCACCGTCTCGGCGATGTACCCGCTGTACAAGCGGCTGAAGATGAGCCTCGTGGTCATGACCGGTGTCGCCGCCACGGCGAACGGGGTCATGAACACCCTCCCGTGGGGCGGTCCCACCGCCCGTGCGGCCACCGCCCTCAAGGTGGACGCGGCCGACATCTTCGTCCCGATGATCCCGGCCCTCGCCGTCGGTCTCCTCGCCGTCGTCCTCCTCGCCTTCGTCCTGGGCCGCCGCGAGCGCAGGCGCCTCGGCATGCTCACCCTCGACGAGGCGCTGGTCACCGAGCCCGAGACCGTCCTGGTCGGCGCGGGCGGCGGCAACGACCGCCTCGCGAAGGACCCGAAGGGCACCGGCTCCGGCGGTACGGAGGCCACGGACGCCGGCGAGGACGGCGAGGCGGACGAGGAGTTCAAGGGGCTCGACCCCCACAGGTCCACCCTGCGCCCCAGGCTCTACTGGTTCAACGCCGGCCTCACCGTCGCCCTGCTGGCCGCGATGGTCCTCGAACTCATGCCGATCCCGGTGCTCTTCCTGCTCGGCGCGGCCCTCGCGCTCACGGTCAACTTCCCCGACATGAAGGACCAGCGGGCCAGGATCGCCGCCCACGCCGACAACGTGCTCAACGTCTCCGGCATGGTCTTCGCCGCGGCCGTCTTCACCGGCGTGCTCACCGGCACGGGCATGGTCGAACACATGGCGGACTGGCTCGTCGGGGCCATCCCCGAGGCGATGGGTCCGCACATGGCCGTCGTCACCGGGGTGCTGAGCCTTCCGCTGACCTACTTCATGTCCAACGACGGCTTCTACTTCGGAGTTCTGCCCGTGCTCGCCGAGGCCGGCGCCGCGCACGGCGTCTCCCACCTGGAGATCGCCCGTGCCTCCATAGCGGGACAGCCCCTGCACATGTCGTCCCCGCTCGTGCCCGCCGTCTACGTCCTGGTCGGCATGGCCAAGGTCGAGTTCGGCGACCACACCCGCTTCACCGTCAAATGGGCCGTGCTCACTTCGCTGGTGGTCCTCGGCGCCGGAATCCTCTTCGGAATCATCTGATGCCTCCGGAACCACGGCCCGGCAGGGGCTGGCTGCTGCGCCTGGTCATCGCCTTCGCCTTCGCGCAGGGGGCGGTGTCGATGGCGCGGCCCGCCGTCTCCTACCGGGCTCTCTCACTGGGCGCGGACGAGCGCGCGATCGGCGTCATCACGGGTGTGTACGCGCTGCTGCCGCTCTTCGCCGCCGTACCGCTCGGCCGGCGGACCGACCACGGGCGCTGCGCGCCCCTGCTGCCGGTCGGGGTCGTCCTGATCGGCGGCGGCTGCGCGCTCAGCGGCACCTCGGGCTCCCTCGCGGCGCTGGCCGCCTGGAGCGGGGTCATGGGACTCGGTCACCTCTGCTTCGTGATCGGTGCCCAGTCGCTCGTCGCCCGCCAGTCGGCTCCGGCCGAACAGGACCGCAATTTCGGCCACTTCACCATCGGCGCCTCCCTCGGCCAGCTCGTCGGCCCGATCGCCGCCGGCTACCTGATCTCCGAACGTGACGGCGCGATGGTCCGTACGAGCGCCCTCGCCCTGGTGGTCGCGGCGGTCGTCGCCGCCGTCTCCTTCACCTCGCTGTGGCGCATCGAGCACCGCGGGGCGGCCGGTTCACCCCGCAGGGCGGCCGAGAAGGTGCCGGTGGGCAGCATCCTGCGCACCCGGGGCGTCCCGGCCGGCATCTTCATCAGCCTGGCCGTGCTCTGCGCCACGGACATCCTCACCGCCTACCTGCCGGTGGTCGGCGAGCACCGCGGCATCGCCCCCGCCACCGTCGGCCTGCTGCTCAGCCTGCGGGCCGCCGCCACCATCGCCTGCCGGCTCGTCATGACACCCATGCTGCGCGTGGTCGGCAGGGCGGCCCTGCTCTCCACGACCTGCCTGCTCGGCGGACTCCTCTGCGCGGCCGTCGCCCTGCCCGTCCCGGTGTGGGGGCTCGCCGTCATGCTCGCCGTGCTGGGCTTCTGCCTGGGGGTCGGCCAGCCGCTCTCCATGACCACCGTCGTCCGGGCCGCCCCCGCGGCTGCCCGCTCCACCGCTCTCGCCCTCAGGCTCACCGGCAACCGGCTGGGCCAGGTCGCCGCGCCCGCGTCCGCCGGGCTGATCGCCGGGGTCGCGGGCACCGCCGCGCCGTTCGTGATGCTGGGCGCCCTGCTGATCGGGGCGGCCGGACTCGGCCTGCGGGGGGACCGGAGCGCGACCGGGGACCCCGACCCGGCCGGGCCCGACTCCCGCGCCGGGGACCCCGCCCCCGCCGCGCCCGTCCACCGTGCCGAGAGACCCCCCGCCAACCGGAACCACGCCTGACAGTTCCCGGAACCGATGGGTCCTGCACGAGACGTTCCCACACCCCGCCGGGTGGGTTAGCTTCGGGCCACGCAGCCGCTCCCCACGCGTACGCTCACTCCTTCCCGGGCGGAACCATGTCTCGTGCCATCTCCCTGCACCACGTGAGCAAGACCTACGGACGGTCCCCGCGCGCCGTCGACCGGTTCTCGCTCTCGGTCGCCCCCGGTGAGTTCGTGGTGCTGCTGGGCCCCTCGGGCTGCGGCAAGTCGACCGTGCTCCGGATGATCGCGGGTCTGGAGGACATCTCCGAGGGGGAGCTGCTGCTCGACGGCGAGCCGGCGAACGAACTGCCGCCGCGCGAACGCGGTATGGCCATGGTCTTCCAGAACTTCGCGCTCTATCCGAGCATGACCAACCGGGACAACATCGGCTTCCCGCTGAAGCTGGAGAGCCCCCGCGACGACCACACCGAGCGTGTGGAGTCCACCGCCAGGATGCTCGGCATCGAGAGCGTGCTGGACCGCTACCCCCGCCAGCTCTCCGGAGGCGAACGCCAGCGGGTCGCGATGGGCAGGGCCATCTCGCGGCGGCCGTCCGTCTTCCTGATGGACGAACCGCTCTCCAACCTCGACGCCAAACTGCGCAACCACCTGCGCGCCGAGATCGCCCACCTCACCGCCGAACTGGGCGTCACCACCGTGTACGTCACGCACGACCAGTCGGAGGCCATGTCGCTCGGCGACCGTGTGGCCGTGATGCGCGGCGGCGTGCTCCAGCAGGTAAGCACGCCGCGGGAGGTCTACGCGCTGCCGGAGAACGTCTTCGTCGCCGCGTTCATCGGCACCCCGAGGATCAATCTGCTCCAGGCTGTGGTCCACGCCCCGCTGGAGGGGATGATGTCGATCGACCTCGGCCGGCAGCGCCTCCCGCTCCCCGAACCGCTCAGCGCCGACCACCAGTTGCTCCGCATCCAGCAGGGCCGCCCGATCATCGTGGGTCTGCGCTCCGAGGCCGTCCGGATCGCCCCGCGCAGCCATGCCCGCCCCGGCGAGGTGGCGCTCAGCGGCATCGTCGAGCACGTCGAGTACCAGGGGCACGAGGCGCTCGTCCACCTCAACACCGGCTCACGGCCGGCCGTGGTGCCCGACCTGGAGTCCGCCCGGCCGCAGGCCACCCTGCGGCGCCGTGCCGGGGGCGGCGGAACCGGTGTGCTGGATCGCCTCAAGCGGCGTGCCACCGGGTCCGTCGCCGTACTCGACCCGCCGGCCCCGGAGCCGTACGCCGCGCGCGGTCCCGACCGCCCGGCCGTCACGGCGAGCGACCTCGTGGTCCGCACCGGCCCCGACATGCGGCTTCGCACCGGCGGACAGGTGCCGCTCCTCGTCGATCTGGCGCATCTGTACGTCTTCGACCACTCCGGGCGCAGGATCTGCCCCCTGCCGAGGGACATTCCCGGCCTCGACGTGTGACCGCTGCCCGCGGCCCGTGCGTGATCTGTGTCTCCAGCGGTTCCCTGGCGCCGAAAAACTAACAGCGCTAGTTTGGGGCCGGGACGGATCCGTCCGTACGACGCACGGCTTCGGCGGCAGGCACAGCGAGCCCGGGAGGAACAGCCATGAAGGCACATGACGGGATGTACATCGGCGGGGAGTGGCGGCCCGCCTCGGGCCAGGACACGATCGCGGTCGTGAACCCGGCGGACGAGCAGGTCATCGGCCACGTCCCGGCGGGCACCGCCGAGGACGTCGACGCCGCGGTACGCGCCGCACGCGACGCGTTCCCCGGCTGGGCCGCCACACCGCCCGCCGAGCGCGCCGCGAGGATCGGCGCCCTGCGCGACGTGCTCGCCGCCCGCCAGGACGAGATCGCCGAGACGGTCACCGCCGAGCTCGGCTCGCCCCTGCCGCTCTCCCGGGCCGTGCACGCGGGCGTACCGGTCCTGGTCGCCGGTTCGTACGCCGAGCTGGCGGCCTCGTACTCCTTCGAGGAGAAGCTGGGCAACTCCACCGTCCTGCTGGAGCCCGTGGGCGTCGTCGGCGCGATCACGCCCTGGAACTACCCGCTCCACCAGATCGTCGCCAAGGTGGCCCCGGCACTCGCCGCGGGCTGCACCGTCGTCCTGAAGCCCGCGGAGGACACCCCGCTCACCGCGCAGCTCTTCGCCGAGGCCACCCAGGAGGCGGGTCTGCCCGCCGGTGTCTTCAACCTGGTCACCGGCATCGGGGCGGTCGCGGGCCAGGCGCTCGCGGAGCACGAGGGCGTCGACCTGGTCTCGTTCACCGGCTCCACGGCCGTCGGCAGGCAGATCGGGGCCACCGCGGGAGCGGCGGTCAAGCGCGTCGCCCTGGAGCTCGGCGGCAAGTCCGCCAACGTGATCCTGCCCGGAGCCGACCTCGCCAAGGCGGTCAACGTCGGCGTGGCCAACGTGATGTCCAACTCCGGCCAGACGTGCAGCGCGTGGACCCGGATGCTGGTCGACTCCGAGCGTTACGAGGAGGCCGTGGGCCTCGCCGCCGCGGCCGTCGCCAAGTACGTCCCGGGGGAGCGCGTCGGCCCCGTCGTCAACGCCAAGCAGCAGGCACGGGTGCGGGGTTACATCGAGAAGGGCGTCGAGGAGGGAGCCCGTCTCGTCGCGGGAGGCCCCGATGCGCCCAAAAACCGGGGCTACTACGTCAGCCCCACCGTGTTCGCCGACGTGACGCCCGACATGACCATCGCGCAGGAGGAGATCTTCGGACCGGTGCTCTCGATCCTTCGGTACGAGGACGTGGACGACGCCCTGCGGATCGCCAACGACACCGTGTACGGGCTGGCCGGCGCCGTCTGGGGTGCGGACGACGCGGAGGCCGTGGCCTTCGCCCGCCGCATGGACACCGGGCAGGTCGACATCAACGGCGGCCGCTTCAACCCCCTGGCCCCCTTCGGCGGCTACAAGCAGTCGGGGGTGGGGCGCGAGCTCGGCCCGCACGGCCTCTCCGAGTACCTCCAGACCAAGTCCCTCCAGTTCTGATCCCCGCCGATCCACCGAGGAGTCTGTTCGTGGTCCGCGCCGCCGTACTGCCCGCCGTCGGAGCTCCCCTGGAGATCACCGACATCGAACTCCCGGAGCCCGGCCCCGGCCAGGTGAGCATCTCGCTCGCCGCCGCCGGTGTCTGCCACTCCGACCTGTCCCTGTCCAACGGCACCATGAGGCTGCCCGTCCCCGCCGTTCTCGGCCACGAGGGCGCCGGCACGGTGCTCGCCGTGGGCGAGGGCGTCACCCACGTCGCCGCGGGCGACGCGGTCGTCCTCAACTGGGCCCCGTCCTGCGGTGAGTGCTTCCACTGCGGGATCGGCGAGGTCTGGCTCTGCGCCGACGCGCTCAAGGGCGCGGCGAACGTCCACGCCCGTACGGCCGACGGCACCGAGCTCCACCCTGGCCTGAACGTCGCGGCCTTCGCCCAGGAGACCGTCGTCGCCGCCAACTGCGTGCTGCCGGCCCCGGCCGGCATCCCGCTCGACGACGCGGCCCTGCTCGGCTGCGCGGTCCTGACCGGCTACGGGGCGATCCACCACTCCGCCCGGGTGCGCGAGGGCGAGAGCGTCGTCGTCTTCGGGATCGGCGGGGTCGGTCTCGCCGTCCTCCAGGCCGCGCGCATCGCCGGGGCGTCGAGGATCATCGCCGTGGACGTGTCGCCGGAGAAGGAGGAACTCGCCCGCCGGGCCGGTGCCACCGACTACGTCGTCGCCTCCGACACCACCCCGCGTGCCGTCCGCAAGCTCACGGGCGGCCAGGGCGCGGACGTCGCCGTGGAGTGCGTCGGCCGGGCCGCCACGATCCGCGCGGCCTGGGAGTCGACCCGCCGCGGCGGCCGCACCACGGTCGTCGGCATCGGAGGCAAGGACCAGCAGGTGACCTTCAACGCCCTGGAGATCTTCCACTGGGGCCGTTCCCTCACCGGCTGCGTCTACGGGAACAGCGACCCCGCCCGCGACCTGCCCGTGCTCGCCGAACACATCCGTGCCGGACGGTTCGACCTCTCCATGCTGGTGACGGAGCGGATCTCGCTGGACGGCATCCCGGCGGCCTTCGAGAACATGATCGCGGGCAAG
The DNA here is from genome assembly GCF_042667905.1 of Streptomyces sp. NPDC057287. Lineage (NCBI taxonomy): Bacteria > Bacillati > Actinomycetota > Actinomycetes > Kitasatosporales > Streptomycetaceae > Streptomyces > Streptomyces sp. NPDC057287. Next base: position 115,698 of record NZ_JBHUYV010000016.1, read on the forward strand.
GGCGGACGCGCGCTGGTCGTGTTCTAGGCGTTGCGGAGGTACGGGGCCGTGGGACCCGCGGCCCCGCTACGCGGCCCCGGACTCCCGGATCACCTGGCTCAGCGGCCTGCGGGGAGGGATCGGGGGCTGCTGCGTCGCGTACCCCAGCCGCAGCACCATCTGCGGGTGCCCGAAGTGCGCGGCGCCGGAGGCCACGTCCGGGCGCAGCTCGGCGTCCTCCAGGGGCTGGTTGGCGAACGAGGCGGCGATGCCGTGTCCGGTGGCTTCCAGCAGGAGCCTCTGCAGCGCCTGGCCGGCGGCGATCCACGCACCCGGATCGTCGTCCGCGGTCTCCAGGACGGCAAGGTCCGGGTGCGGCTCGAAGGCGGCGCTGCCGCGTCCGGGCAGGTCGAGGCCCTGGGCCATGTCCCGTACCGGCGCGTCGTCGGGACGGCCGGGCCTGGGCACAGGCCCGAGATTGCCGACCGGGATGGCGGGCGGCCGGGCGGACGGTGACAGCCGCGCGCCCCGGTCCTCGCGGACCGCATCGTCCTCGGCCCACGTCGCGTGCCGTATCGATGTCAGCATCCGCTGGTACTCCGGCTCCCCTTCCAGCAGGCGCAGCGTCGCGCCCTCGCGCCGGGCGGCGTCGTGCAGCAGTGCCAGCACGGCGGCGGGGATCCCCTCCGGCCTGAAGGGATAGCGGTTCGTACGGCGGCTGCCCAGCCAGCGGTACAGCTCGTCCAGCGCGCGGTCGGGGGCGTCGTCGGTCACGGCGACCCGCGCGACGAGCAGCGGGTCCCCCTCGTCGGGAAACACCGACACCCGGGACCCGTGGCCCCGGCGCGCGAGGGCTACGCGGGCGTTGAACACCGCGGCACCGCACGACAGGCGCACGTCGCGTGCCGCGGACGCCGTCGGCATGGAGGCGTCGTGCGGATCGGCGTGCACCTCCATACCGGCGTCGGTGAAGACGAACGACCACGGCTGGGTGTTGAACACCGAGGGAGCGGCGGCCGCGGCGGCTGCCACGACGAGCTGTTCCGAGGCGTTGAGCGTGGCGTGGTCGGTGTGCTGCATGGCTCGATGACCTCCCGCTGGTTCGGCCGTGCGGAACGGGTGCCGGCCGCACGGATGTGACGTATCTCCCAGCGTGCGACCCGGGCCGGGGCCGGTGCGAGGGACGTCGGTCACCTGTCGGCAGGACTTCGGTCCATCCGCGCGGCGCCGCCTCCGCTCAGGGCCGGTCGGACGCGACCGGCCCGGGATCGGACCCGGCCCGCCCGGCGTCGGACGGCGCCTGCCCGGCGTCCGCCGCCCCCTGTCCGGCGTCCGCGGGGCCGAGGTCGCCCGCCCTCCGGCCCCGGGTCCGGGAGACCGCGACCCCGGCCAGGCAGAGCAGTCCGCCGGCGACGGTGAGCAGCGCGGGCACCTCGTCGAGCAGCACCCAGGACATCAGCACCACCAGTGCGGGCACGGCGTACGTCGTCGCGCCCATCCGGCCCGCGGTGGTCCGCGCCAGCGCGTAGGCCCAGGTGGTGAAGGCCAGTGCCGTCGGGAAGACCCCGAGGTAGATCATGTTCAGCGTCGCGGACAGGGGCGCGTCGGCCGCCTCGGAGACCAGTACGCCGGTGAACGGCAGGCAGGCGACCGTGCCGATCAGGCAGCCGAACGTGGTGATCTGCAGCGGGGTCCCATGGCGCAGCGCGGGCTTCTGGATGACCACCCCGCCCGCGTACGACAGTGCGGCCAGCAGGCACAGCAGGACGCCGAGCACCGAGGAACTCCCGTGGCCGGACATCGAGAGGCCGACGACGACGGCCCCCGTGAACGAGACCGCCATGCCCGTCAGGAGCCGGCGCGGCAGCCCTTCTCCGAGCAGCCGGGCACCCAGCAGTGCCATCAGGATCGGCCCGACGTTCACGATCATGGCCGCCGTGCCCGCGTCCACCTGCTGCTCACCCCAGTTGAGCACCACCATGTACAGCCCGAACCAGAGCAGCCCGGAGCCGATGATCCCCGGCCAGGCCGCCCGGGACGGCAGTCCCTCGCGGCGTACGAGCAGGATCGCGCCGAGCACCAGCGTGCCGGCCAGGAGCCGGCCCAGGGCCAGCGCCCCGGGCGAGTACGCCTCTCCCGCGCTGCGGATGGAGACAAAGGCCGAGGCCCACAGGATGACCGTGGTGCAGGCTGCGGCCGGGGCGCGCCAGTCGCGTCCTGGAGTGGCAGGCGCGACGGGGCGCGCTGTCGGTGTCGTCGTCATGGCCATGACGGTAAGCCGGTAACGCTTCGGCGCCCACCGAATTGTCAGTTGCCGTCAAGTGTCGCCGGCTCGATGCCCAGGTGCCCCCGCAGGGCGCTCAGCCCGGCAGGCGTGGCCCGGACCGCTCGTCCCGTGCCGACCCGTTCGCACCACCCCGCGTCCAGCACGTGACGGCACAGGGCGGCGCCCGCGGTCCCCGCGAGGTGCGGCCGCCGCTCGGTCCAGTCCAGGCAGCCGCGTGCCAGGGGGCGCCGTGACGCCGTGTCCAGCGGGACACCGAGCGCGGCGAACCACCGCACACCGTCCTCGGTGAGCGCGAAACCGGTGTCCTGCCGCAGGAGTCCGCGTCCGGTCATCGCATCGGTGATGCGGATCCCCAGCCGCCCGGCGAGGTGGTCGTAGCAGGTACGCCCGCGCGCCAGCGCGTTCTGGAGGCTCGCCTCGCGCAGGCTGCGCGGAGGCGTCCGCGTTCCGGGGCACGCGTGGGCGGCCAGTCCCTCGATCAGCTGGGCCGTCCGCCCGTCGGCGAGCCGCACGTAGCGGTGGCGGCCCTGGCGCTCCTCCGTCAGCAGCCCGCCGGCGACCAGCTTGCCCAGATGCTCACTGGCCGTCGAGGCGGCCACCCCCGCGGCGCGGGCCAGTTCACCCGCCGTCCAGGCCCGGCCGTCGAGCAGGGCCAGGCAGAAGGAGGCACGGGTCTCGTCGGCGAGCAGGGCTGCCAGCGCGGCGAGCCGGGGCGCCGCCGGATCGTGCGGTGTCGTACGGGTCATACGCCCAGGATGCGTCAGGCACGGTTCGGCGTCTGCCGAACCGTGCGCGCCGCGGCCGTCTGCTCGTACTGGAGCGCCAGGCCGTCCAGCAGGGCGCGCAGCCCGGTCTCGAAAGCGCCCTCGTCGACCTGCTGGCGGCGGTCGGCCAGCAGATGGGCCTGACCGAGGTGGGGGTAGTCGGAAGGGTCGTACGCCGTCTCGTCGTCGACGAACCCGCGGGCGAAGGATCCGAGCGCCGACCCGGTGATGAAGTAGCGCATCAGCGCGCCGATGTACGTCGCCTGGGCGGGCGGCCAGCCGGCCCTGACCATGGCTCCGAAGACCGCGTCGGCCACCCGCAGACCGGCCGGACGCCGGCCCGGCCCCTGGGCGAGCACCGGGACGATGTGGGGGTGCGCGGCGAGCGCCGCGCGGTAGGAGACGGCCCAGTCGTGCAGGGCGGCGGCCCAGTCGCGCGGGTCCGACTCCTCGAACATCTCCAGGTCGACCTGTGCGGACACCGTGTCGGCCACCGCGTCGAGGATCTCGTCCTTGTTCCGGAAGTGGTTGTAGAGCGAGGGACCGCTGACCCCCAGCTCGGCTGCGAGACGGCGGGTCGAGACGGCGTCCAGCCCCTCGGCGTCCACGAGCGAGCTCGCCGCCTCGATGATGCGGTCTCTGCTGAGGAGGGGCTTGCGCGGTCGGGCCATGCGGCACATAGTAGGGCCTGCAAGCATTAAACTAGCAGTGCTAATTAAAAGTGGGGTGCCGCAGGATGAACCTGGAGCTGAGCGAGGAGCAGGACGCCGTCCGGCAGCTGGCCGAGGACTTCGTCGCACGGGAGATCACTCCGCACGTCGTCGAGTGGGATCGCGCCGAGAGTGTCGACAAGTCGATCGTGAAGAAGCTGGGTGCCCTCGGCTTCCTCGGCCTGACGATCCCGGAGGAGTACGGCGGTTCCGGCGGGGACCACCTCGCGTACTGCCTGGTGACCGAGGAGCTCGGCCGCGGAGACTCCTCGGTGCGCGGCATCGTGTCCGTCTCGCTCGGCCTGGTCGCCAAGACGATCGCGTCCTGGGGCAGTGAGGAGCAGAAGCGGCAGTGGCTGCCGAGGCTGACCGCGGGCGAGGCCATCGGATGCTTCGGCCTGACCGAGCCCGGCACCGGGTCCGACGCCGGGAACCTGACGACCAGGGCCGTGCGCGACGGCGACCACTACGTCATCAGCGGCTCCAAGATGTTCATCACCAACGGCACCTGGGCCGATGTCGTCCTGCTGTTCGCCCGCACCGACGACACCCCGGGCCACCGGGGCATCTCCGCCTTCCTGGTGCCGGCCGACGCCCCGGGCCTGACCCGGCGCACCGTCCACGGCAAGCTCGGGCTGCGCGGCCAGGCCACGGCCGAGCTGGTGCTGGAGGACGTCCGTGTGCCCGCCTCCGCCCTCATGGGTCCCGAGGGCAAGGGCTTCTCCATCGCCATGTCCGCCCTGGCCAAGGGCAGGATGTCCGTCGCGGCCGGCTGTGTGGGCATCGCGCAGGCCGCCCTGGACGCCGCCGTGCGCTACGCGGGCGAGCGCGAGCAGTTCGGCAAGTCCATCGCGAGCTACCAGCTCGTCCAGGAGCTCATCAGCGACATCTCCGTGGACGTCGACGCCGCGCGGATGCTGACCTGGCGCGTCGCCGACCTCATCGACCGCGGCCAGGACTTCGCCACGGCGGCGTCCACCGCGAAGCTCTTCGCGTCCGAGGCCGCGGTCCGGGCCGCCAACAACGCCCTGCAGGTCTTCGGCGGCTACGGGTACATCGACGAGTACCCCGTCGGCAAGCTGGTGCGGGACGCCCGCGTGATGACCCTCTACGAGGGCACCAGTCAGATCCAGAAGCTCATCATCGGCCGCGCGCTGACGGGGGTCTCCGCCTTCTGAGCCGGCCACCGGCGGCCTTTCCGTGCCGGTGTCCGGCTCCTCCTCTGAGTACCGGGTGAGTACGCCGGCGGATACCGGCGTACGCCACCGCGCCGGATGCTGTGCGACATGAGTGAGACAACATCGGTCAAGCAGCAGAGCACCGCCGCGTTCTACGGACAGGCCGTCCTCTCCTTCGGCGTGGCGGCGGGCGCGGTGGCCCTCGGCATCTACTTCCTCGACGCCGACGCCTGGGTGAGGGCCTTCCTCGCCATCGGCGTCCTCTACCTCGTCACCTCGTGCTTCACCCTCGCCAAGGTCATCAGGGACCGGCAGGAGGCGGGGCAGATCATCAGCAGGGTCGACCAGGCGAGGCTGGAGAAGATCCTCGCCGAGCACGACCCCTTCCAGAAGCTCTGACGATCTCACCCCACGAGCGCTCTAAGCGCTTGCTCAGGTTCGCGGTATGGTGTTCGTCCTGCCAGCGGAAAGGGGCACGTGGCGATGAGCACGGCGGAGGAGACCGACGGCGAGAGCGCGCCGTGGAGCGAGGTGACGCCCGAAGCGGCCCGACGACTGCTCGTCGCCGCCGTCGAGGCGTTCGCCGAGCGTGGCTACCACGCGACCACCACCCGCGACATCGCCGGGCGGGCAGGGATGAGCCCCGCCGCGCTCTACATCCACTACAAGACGAAGGAAGAGCTGCTCCACCGGATCAGCAGGATCGGTCACGACCGGGCCCTGCGTCTTCTGGAGACGGCGGCCGACAGCGGTGGCGCGGCGTCCGACAGGCTCGCCGACGCCGTCCGGTCCTTCGTCCGCTGGCACGCGGAGCGCCACACCACGGCGCGGGTGGTGCAGTACGAGCTGGAAGCCCTCGGCGACGAGCACCGCACCGAGATCGTGGCCCTGCGCAGGAAGACCGACGCCGTGGTGCGCCGGATCATCAGCGAAGGCGTGCGGGCGGGCGAGTTCGACGTGCCGGACGTGCCGGGCACCACGCTCGCCGTGCTGTCCCTCTGCATCGACGTGGCGCGCTGGTTCAACGCGCAGGGCAGCCGGACGCCCGAGGAGGTCGGCACCCTCTACGCCGACCTCGTCCTGCGCATGGTGGGCGCCCAGAAGTGAAGTGACGCCGGCGCCCGGGCGGGCGACCGGCTCACTCCGCACCGCCGGAGGCGGTGGCGTGCCTCAGAAGTAGTAGCGCGACACCGACTCCGCGACGCAGGCCGGCTTGTCGCCGCCCTCGCGCTCGATGGTGACGAGGGCGGTCACCTGCACACCGCCGCCCGCCTCCTCGACGTTCTTGAGCACGGCCGTGGCGCGCAGTCGCGAGCCCACCGGCACGGTCGAGGGGAAACGGACCTTGTTGGTCCCGTAGTTGATGCCCATCTTCGTGTTCTCGACCTGCAGGATCTGCGGGACGAGCACGGGCAGCAGCGACAGCGTCAGATAGCCGTGCGCGATCGTCGTGCCGAAGGGGCCGGCCGCGGCGCGCTCCGGGTCCACGTGGATCCACTGGTGGTCGCCGGTGGCCTCGGCGAACTGGTCGATCCTCTTCTGGTCGACCTCCAGCCAATCGCTGTGTCCGAGCTCCTGGCCCACCCCGTCCCGCAGCTCCTGTGCGGACGTGAAGATCTTCGGCTCTGTCATGGTGCTGGTCCCTGCCTTCCGGCTGTCGGTCGCCCTCTCCGGGGCGGTGTCTAAGCGCTTGCTCAGCATGGTTGGGCCACGCGCCCCTGTCAACGACGGACCACCCGGGTTCTCGAAGTGGCGGCAGCGGGCCAGGCGCGCCCATTAGGGTTCGGCGAGTGCCGCAGATCCCTCAGACATTCCAAGAACTCACCGTCGGTCAGCTCTCCGCCCGTAGTGGCGCCGCGGTGTCCGCCCTGCACTTCTACGAGTCCAAGGGCCTGATCACCAGCAGCCGCACCAGTGGCAACCAGCGCCGCTACACCAGGGACGCGCTGCGCCGGGTGGCGTTCGTCCGGGCGGCGCAGCGGGTGGGCATCCCCCTCGCCACCATCAGGGAGGCGCTGGCCGAGCTGCCGGAGGAGCGCACGCCGACCCACGAGGACTGGGCCCGGCTCTCCGGGGCGTGGCGCTCGGAGCTGGACGAGCGCATCAAGCAGCTGGGGCGCCTGCGCGACCACCTCACCGACTGCATCGGCTGCGGCTGCCTGTCGCTGGAGACCTGCGTGCTGTCCAACCCGGACGACGTCTTCGGCGACCGGATGACAGGCTCGCGCCTGATGCCCGAGCGGGGCGCGGCGGACCGTTCCTGAGCGCACGGGGCCGCTGTGCCGGGCGGGAGGGACCGTTCCTGAGCGCACGGGGCCTGCCGTGCCGAGCGGGGCGCGGCGAGCCGCTCCCGGACGCGCCCGCCTCCGGGAGGTTCTTCCGCGGCCCCGCGTCCCTCAGGCCGCCGACGCGGCGGCCAGAGTCCTCGTCCGTATCCTCCTGGCCCGGGCCAGCGCGCCCGCCGTCAGGACGGGCCGGGGGACCACGATGCCGCACCCCGTGCAGACCGGGCCCGCCCAGGGTTCCCGGTCCAGGTCCTGCCGCCACACGATCCCGGTCCCCGTGCAGACCGGGCAGGCGGTGCCCGGCTTCGTGCCCAGCGCCGCGATCAGCCGTCCCAGGACGTCGGCGAGGGGGGCGCTGGGGTGGACCCCCGGATCCTCGCAGTGCGCGATCCCGTTGCCGCCCCAGGTCAACCGGTGCCAGTCGTCGAACGTGCCGGGCCGGCGCAGCCCGTCGTGCTTCTCCCGGCGCCGCCGCTCGGCGAAGCCTGTCTCGTACGCGAGCCAGACGGCCCGCGCCTCCTCCAGTTCGTCCAGCGCGCTGATGAGGCGCACCGGATCCGGGGCCCGGTCCTCGGGCTCGAGCCCGTGCCGGGCGCACAGATGATCCCAGGTCGCCCGGTGACCGTACGGGGCGAATCGCTCCAGGCATTTGCGCAGCGAGTACCGCCGCAAAGCCAGATCGCCCCGTGGATCGCGGACCTGTCTCGCAAGACTCCGGAAACCGGCCATGGCACTGCCACCTCCGTCGCTCGTACTTCGGCGTCAAGGGATGGACGTACGACTGCCCGATTCGGCTCCATCGAAAGGTGAAATGCGTCCACGGATTGAGATGGTCCGTGTGAGGCCGTGCAACGAGGTGTGGCGATTCGGAAAAAGTGACTGATGTTCATCTTACCGGCGGAGGCGTACCGCCAGTAACCTCCGGCGCATCGGCCACCCGGAGGAGCACGCATGCCCCCACGCACCCGCACGCTCAGAGCCGCCGCAGCCGCGGCCGTTCTCGCTCTCGGTACGTCCCTGCTCGCCTCGGCGCCCGTCGCCGGAGCCGCGGAACCGAAACCCCTCGCCGTCACCGACCACTGCGGAAGTCAGTGCGCGGACATCCTGCCGCCCGGCGAGAACGGAAACGCCACGCTCGTCGAGATCCTCGGGAACAAGGCGTTCGGCACGCACCCCGCCCACAGCGACGACCAGCTCGACCGCTACAACGGTCTGGTAGCGGGCCATACGAGCCTCACCGACCAGAAGCTGACGGACTTCTTCAACGACGCCTCCTTCGGCGTCCCCGCCGGTCAGGTGGAGTCCGTCACCTCGCCGCGCGAGGACGTCACCATCACCCGGGACAAGAAGAGCGGCGTCCCCCACATCAAGGGCACCACCCGCTACGGCACCGAATTCGGCGCGGGCTTCGCCGCCGGGCAGGACCGGCTGTGGCTGATGGACCTCTTCCGCCACATCGGCCGCGGTGAGCTGACCTCGTTCGCCGGGGGAGCACTGGCCAATCAGGGCCTTGAGCAGCAGTTCTGGCCACAGGCCCCCTACACCGAAGCGGATCTCCAGGCGCAGGTCGAGCGGATCAGGACCACCGAGGGCGCGCGCGGTGAGCAGGCGATGGCCGACGCGCAGGCCTACGTCGACGGGATCAACGCCTACCGGGTGAAGTCCAAGAAGGGCCGCTACTTCCCGGGCGAGTACGTCCTCACCGGGAAGATCGACTCCATCACGAACATCGGCGAGATCCAGCCGTTCGGTCTGACGGACCTGATCTCGATCGCCTCGGTCGTCGGCGGCCAGTTCGGCGGAGGCGGCGGGGGAGAGGTCCAGGCCGCGCTCTCGCTGCTCGCCGCCCAGCAGAAGTACGGCGTCGAGGAGGGCACCCGCGTCTGGGAGTCCTTCCGTCAGCGCAACGACCCCGAGGCCGTCCTCACCGTCCACGACGGCACCTCGTTCCCGTACGCGGGCAAGCCCGACAAGGCCCGTGGGACAGCACTTCCCGACCCGGGCTCCGTCACACCCGAGCCCCTGATCCACGACCGCACCGGTTCCGCGGGCACCGGCAAGAAGGCCCCGGTGAAGGCGCCGGCCGCCCTCGAACCGCTGCAGGGGATGTACGACGACGGCGTCATCCCGGAGGGCTCGCTGCCCGGAACCGGTGACGGCGCGCAGAAGCGCGGCATGTCCAACGCCCTCCTGGTGTCCGGCAAGCACACGGCGAGCGGCAACCCGATCGCCGTCATGGGCCCCCAGACCGGCTACTTCGCGCCACAGCTGATGATGCTCCAGGAGCTCCAGGGCCCCGGCATCAGCGCCCGCGGCGTGTCCTTCGCCGGGGTCGGCATGTACATCCAGATGGGCCGCGGGCAGGACTACGCCTGGAGCGCCACCTCGGCGGCCCAGGACATCACCGACACGTACGCCGTCGAGCTCTGCGAACCCGACGGATCCACGCCCACCAAGGACTCCACCCACTACCGCCGCGACGGTGCCTGCACGGCCATGGAGAAACTGGAGCGCACCAACTCCTGGAAGCCGACGGTCGCCGACTCCACCGCCAAGGGCTCCTACCGGATGCAGGTGTGGCGCACCGACTACGGCATCGTCACCCACCGGGCCACGGTGGACGGCAAGCCGGTCGTCTACACCTCGCTTCGCACCACCTACCGGCACGAGGCCGACTCGATCATCGGCTTCCAGCTGATGAACGACCCGGCGTACGTGACGGACGCGGCCTCCTTCCAGCAGGCGGCGAGCCACATCGACTACGCCTTCAACTGGTTCTACGCGGACTCGCGCACCGCGGCCTTCTACAACAGCGGCATGAACCCGGTGCGTGCGGCCGGGGTGGACGCCGCGCTGCCGGTCAGGGCCGAGAAGGCGTACGAGTGGCGGGGCTACGACCCGGCGGCCAACACCACCGACTACACCCCGTTCGCGGAACACCCGCAGTCCATCGGCCAGGACTACTACATCTCCTGGAACAACCGGCAGGCCGAGGACTACTCCACCGCGGCGTTCGGCTTCGGGGCCGTGCACCGCGGCGACCTGCTCGACGACAGGGTGTCCGAACTGGTGGCGGACGGCGGGGTGACCCGTGCCTCCCTCACCCGCGCCATGGAGGAGGCCGCCCTCACCGATCTGCGCGGTGAGCAGCTGCTGCCCGAGCTCCTGAAGGTGCTGCGCTCCCAGCCGGTCACCGACCCGGAGCTCAACGCGGTCGTCCAGCAGCTCGACTCGTGGCGGGCCGCCGGGGCGCAGCGCAAGGAGACCAGCCCCGGATCGCACACGTACACGCACGCGGACGCGGTAAGGATCATGGACGCGTGGTGGCCGAAGCTGGTCGAGGCGGAGTTCCGTCCGGGCCTGGGCGACAGCCTCTACACGGCGCTCACCGCGAGTCTGGCCACCGACGAGTCCCCGGCCGCGAGCCACGGGCCCAGCGGGGCGCACAGCGGCTCCGCGTTCCAGTACGGCTGGTGGGGTTTCGCCGACAAGGACCTGCGCCAGGTCCTCGGACAGCCCGTCAAGGGGCCGCTGGGGAAGACGTACTGCGGTGGCGGCGACCTCAGCACCTGCCGTACCGCGCTGCTCAGCACCCTGAAGGAGGCGGCGGCCGTCCCGGGGACCACGGTCTACCCGGGTGACGACAGCTGCAAGGCCGGTGAGCAGTGGTGCACCGACACGATCGTCCACCGTCCGCTGGGCGGGATCTCGCAGAAGGCGATCCACTGGCAGAACCGGCCGACGTACCAGCAGGTCGTGGAGTTCCCCTCGCACCGCTGAGCGCGCGGGTCCCACTCCCCCCGCCCGGACGGACCGTTCCTCCGGTCCGTCCGGGCGGGCGTCCCGCCGGACCTGCCCTACCGGTACAGCAGGTGCTCCCGCCGGATCCTCCGGAACGCGGCGAGGTCGCCCGACCACGCGCCGACGACCTCGTCCGTGTCCGCCCCGGCGTCGATCATGGTGCGGACCCGGGTGTTGCCGGTGAGCTTGTCGATCCAGTTGTCCGCCCGCCAGGCGAAGCCGCTCCACGTCCGCTTGGCCGTCACCAGCAGCGCGATGCCGGTGCGTACCGGGTCGAAGGACTCCCGGTCCTGGACGTGCACCTGCACGCCGCCCACCGTCTTCCCCTGGAACTTGGAGAACGTCGGCGCGAAGTACGCCTCACGGAAGGCGACTCCGGGCAGGTCCAGTGCGTTCGCCGCGGCCGCCCAGCGGTGGTCGATCCCCTCCGCGCCCAGCAGTTCGAACGGCCGTGTCGTTCCACGCCCCTCGGAGAGGTTCGTCCCCTCGAAGAGGCATGTCCCGGAGTAGACCACCGTCGTCTCCGGCGTCGGCATGTTGGGGCTCGGAGGCACCCACGGCAGGCCGGTCGCGTCGAAGAAGTCCGAGCGCCGCCATCCGGACATCTTCACGACGTCCAGCTCCACGGGCCGGGCCGCCAGGAACTCGGCGTTGAAGAGCAGCGCGAGCTCCGCCACGGTCATGCCGTGCGCCTGCGAGATCTCCCGGCGTCCCACGAAGGTCGCGAAGGCCGGATCGAGGACCGGCCCCAGCGCCGCCCTGCCGGTCACCGGGTTCGGCCGGTCCAGCACGACGAACCGCTTGCCGGCGAGCGCCGCCGCCTCCATGCAGTCGTACAGCGTCCAGATGTACGTGTAGAAGCGGGCGCCCGCGTCCTGGATGTCGAAGACCACCGTGTCGACACCCGAAGCCGTGAAGACGTCGGCGAGGGCCTGCCCGCTCTTCAGATACGTGTCGTAGACCGGCAGCCCCGTCGCCGGGTCGTCGTAGCGCCCCTCCGAACCGCCTGCCTGCGCCGTCCCGCGGAAGCCGTGCTCCGGGCCGAAGACGGCGGTCAGGTCGACCCGGTCGTCGGGGTGCATCACGTCGACGATGTGCCGGACGTCCGAGGTGATCCCCGTCGGATTGGTCACGACGCCGACCTTCTGCCCGGCCAGCAGCCGGTAGCCGTCGGCGGCCAGCCGGTCGAAGCCGGTGCGCACACCGGCCCCGTGTCCCCGGCCGGCGGCCGCGGCCGTCCCTGGGCCCGCGGCGGTCGCCGCGAGGGCTCCCATCGCGCCGCCGACGGCCAGCACACCACGCCTGGACAGGGTCATTCCGCTACCTCCATGATCGCGACGACTGTCATGGTCACGCACGTTAGCGCGGGTGCGGGCCAGGCGGAACGGCCACGACTGGGCAGATTCCCAGTCCTGCCCCGAACCCCTTCCCCGATCACATACCGACTGGTTAGTCTGCCGGGGACGACTGCTGAGAAGGGCGGGACCGATGAGTACGGTGCAGGGCGCTGGCGTAGTGGTGACCGGAGCCGGAGGCGGCATCGGAGCCGCCCTGGCCCGCAGATTCGCCGCGGAGGGCGCACGGGTCGTCGTCAACGACCTCGACGCCGCCCGGGTCGAGGCCCTGGCGGACGAGATCGGCGGCACGGTCGTGGCGGGCGACGCCTCCACCGTCGTGGACGCCGCACGCGACGCCCTCGACGGCACGATCGACGTCTACTGCGCCAACGCGGGCCTCGCGTCGGGCGGGGACGCCTTCGCGGAGGAGGACGTCTGGGCCAGGGCCTGGGACGTCAACGTGATGGCGCACGTCCGCGCGGCCAAGGCGCTGCTGCCGGACTGGCTGGAGCGCGGCAGCGGCCGTTTCGTGTCCACCGCGTCGGCGGCCGGTCTGCTGACGATGATCGGCGCCGCTCCGTACAGCGTGACCAAGCACGGTGCCGTCGCCTTCGCCGAGTGGCTCTCGCTGACCTACCGGCACCGGGGCGTCAAGGTCCACACCATCTGCCCCCAGGGCGTGCGCACGGACATGCTCACGGCGGCCGGCTCCGCGGGCGACCTGGTGCTCGCACCCACCGCGATCGAGCCGGAGGCCGTCGCCGACGCCCTCTTCGACGCCATGGACGAGGACCGCTTCCTGGTCCTGCCGCACCCCGAGGTGGCCGGCTACTACCGCGCCCGCGCCAAGGACCCCGACCACTGGATCGGCAACATGAACCACCTGCAGCAGAAGTGGGAGGCGGCCGGCGCATGACCCAGTCGATCTACGCGGCGAAGCCCTGGACCGCCCTGCTCACCGAGGCCCAGCTCGCCCCCGTGCACCCCGCCGAGACCGTGGTGCACGCCTTCCGCGCCGCCGCCCGACGGGCCCCGGACCACACCGCGCTCGCCTACTTCGACGGACGCCTCAGCTACCGCGAGACCGACGAGCTGTCCGATTCCGTGGCGGGACACCTCGCGGCCGAGGGCCTCGGGCGCGGCGACCGCGTCGCGATCATGCTCCAGAACACACCGCACTTCGTGCTCGCCCTCCTCGGCGCCTGGAAGGCCGGGGCGACCGTCGTCCCGCTCAACCCGATGTACAAGTCGGGCGAGGTCGGGCACGTGCTGAAGGACGCGGAGGTGTCCGCGCTGATCTGCTCGGACCGCGCCTGGAAGTCCTATCTGCGGGTCACCGCCGAGGCCGCCCCGAGCGTGCGGATCGCCCTCACGGCCTGTGAACTCGACCTCCAGTCGGCCGACGACCCGCGCGTGCTCGGCTTCGAGCGGCTCCCCGCGCCCGGCGCCGACGACCTGGCCTCCGACCTCGTGGCCGTCGCCCGCCAGGGCCTCCCGGCCCCCGGGGGCCGCGAGCTCACCGCCTCGGACACCGCCCTGATCAGCTACACCTCGGGAACGAGCGGCACCCCCAAGGGGGCCATGAACTCCCAGGGCAACATCATGGTCAACGCCGAGCGGCAGCGGGCCGGCCACCCCATCGCCGAGGGTTCCGCCTACTTCGCGCTCGCCCCGCTCTTCCACATCACCGGCATGGTCTGCCAGCTCGCCGCGTGCGTCGCCAACGCGGGCACCCTGGTCCTCGCCTACCGCTTCGAGGCGAGCGTCGTCCTGGAGGCCTTCGCCGAGCACCGCCCCGCCTACACCGTCGGCCCCTCGACCGCCTTCATGGCGCTCGCCGCGCACCCCGGAGCCACCCGGGAGCACTTCGCCTCCTTCGAGGTGATCTCCTCCGGCGGCGCACCGCTGCCGCCCGCGCTGGTCGAGAAGTTCCGCGAGGGCTTCGGCCCCTACATCCGCAACGGCTACGGCCTCACCGAGTGCACCGCGCCCTGCGCCTCCGTGCCGCCGCAGCACGAGGCGCCGGTCGACCCCGTCTCGGGAACCCTCTCCGTCGGCGTCCCCGGGCCCGACACCGTGGTCAGGATCATCGACGAGAAGGGCGACGACGTCGCCTTCGGCGAGCTGGGCGAGATCGCCGTGCGAGGACCGCAGGTCGTCTCCGGCTACTGGAACCTGCCGGAGGCCACCGCCGCCGGCTTCCCGGACGGCGAGCTGCGCACCGGCGACATCGGCTTCATGGACACGGCGGGCTGGCTCTACGTCGTGGACCGCAAGAAGGACATGATCAACGCCTCCGGCTTCAAGGTCTGGCCGCGGGAGGTCGAGGACGTCCTCTACACCCACCCGGCCGTCCGCGAGGCGGCCGTCGTGGGCGTTCCCGACGCCTACCGCGGCGAGACCGTCCGGGCCTACGTCAGCCTGCGCCCGGGGGCCGAGGTCGCCACCGGTGAGCTCGGCGCGTACTGCAAGGAGCGGCTGGCCGCGTACAAGTACCCGCGCGAAGTGGAGATCCTGGCGGAACTCCCGAAGACGGCGAGTGGGAAGATCCTCAGGCGGGAACTGCGTTCCCCCCGTTAGAACAGTTCACGCACGGTACGAGAGGGCAGGTGGCGGCAATGGCCAAGGCGACGGACGGGAACGGTACCCCCGTCCCCCAGAGGCTGCTGGCCGCCGCCACCCGGCTCTTCGCGGAGCGCGGCTACGACCGCACCTCCGTCCAGGAGATCGTCGAGGCGGCGGGCGTCACCAAGGGGGCGCTCTACCACTACTTCGGCTCCAAGGAGGACCTCCTCCAGGAGGTCTACGCCCGGGTGCTGCGGCTCCAGCAGGAGCGGCTCGACGCCTATGCGAACGCCGAGGCGCCGATCGAGCAGCGGCTGCGTGACGCGGCGGCGGACGTGGTCGTCACGACCATCGACAACCTCGACGACGCCTCGATCTTCTTCCGCTCGATGCACCACCTGAGCCCGGAGAAGAACAAGCAGGTCAGGGTGGAGAGACGCCACTACCACGAGCGTTTCCGGGCCCTGATCGAGGAGGGCCAGCGGGCCGGGGTGTTCTCCTCCGCGACCCCGGCCGACCTCGTCGTCGACTACCACTTCGGCTCGGTCCACCACCTGTCCACCTGGTACCGCCCGGACGGCCCGCTCACCCAGCAGGAGGTCGCGGACCACCTGGCCGACCTGCTGTTGAGGGCCCTGCGCCCCTGACACGGCTCCCCGAGGCCCGGCCCGCCGGGTGCGGTCGGCCCGGATCCGGTATGCCCCGGAGCGGCGAGCAGCGGCGAGGCGAGTTCCTCGCGAGCCCTTCGGGGCGCCGGCCGTTCATCAGGCCCACCAGGTCGGTCCGATATGCGGACGGGGCTGTCCGAATCCCGCCCTTGACGGTGCACGGTCAGTGATTGAGCATCGGGGGCGCACTGCGCACCGCCAGCTCCAGGCCCCGGTCGTGCACGCCCGGGGACCCCCGCACGTTCCGTCAGTCCCCGAACGGAATCCGGAGCCTCCGATGAGCCCTGCCCGTCGTCACAGACCTCTGCTCGCCGTCGCCCTCGCAGCCACCGCCCTGCTGGCTTCCGCGGCACCGGCCGTCCAGGCCGCGCCCACCAGGGTCGCGGCCGCCCCCGACATCCCGCTCGCCAACGTCAAGGCGCACCTCACCCAGCTCCAGTCGATCGCCACCGCCAACAGCGGCAACCGGGCCCATGGGAGGGCCGGTTACAAGGCGTCCGTCGACTACGTGAAGGCCAAGCTGGACGCCGCCGGTTACACCACCGCGCTCCAGCAGTTCACCTCCGGCGGTGCCACCGGGTACAACCTGATCGCCGACTGGCCCGGGGGCGACCCGAACCAGGTCCTCATGGCCGGCTCACACCTGGACTCGGTGACCTCTGGCGCCGGGATCAACGACAACGGCTCCGGATCGGCCGCCGTCCTGGAGACGGCCCTCGCGGTCTCCCGGGCGCAGCTCGCTCCCGACAAGCACCTGCGCTTCGCCTGGTGGGGAGCCGAGGAGCTGGGCCTCGTGGGCTCGAAGTACTACGTGAACAACCTGGCGTCCACGGAGCGTTCCAAGCTCGCCGGCTATCTGAACTTCGACATGATCGCCTCGCCCAACCCCGGCTACTTCGTCTACGACGACGACCCGGTCATCGAGCAGACCTTCAAGGACTACTACGCCGGTCTGTCGATACCCACCGAGATAGAGACCGAGGGCGACGGCCGCTCCGACCACGCCCCGTTCAAGAACGTGGGCGTCCCCGTGGGCGGGCTCTTCTCCGGTGCCGACTACACCAAGACGAGCGCCCAGGCCCAGAAGTGGGGCGGCACGGCCGGCCAGGCCTTCGACCGCTGCTACCACTCGTCGTGCGACACGACGGCGAACATCAACGACACGGCCCTGGACCGCAACAGCGACGCGGTGGCCCACGCGATCTGGACCCTGTCCGCGGGGACCGTCACCCCGCCGACCGGGACCGTCTTCAGCAACGCCGCCAACGTCAACGTGCCGGACAACGGCGCCGCGGTGACCTCGTCGGTCGCGGTGACCGGGCGTACGGGCAACGCCCCGTCCGCGCTCAAGGTGGGTGTGGACATCAAGCACACCTACCGCGGCGACCTCGTCGTCGACCTGCTGGCGCCCGACGGCACGGCCTACCGGCTGAAGAACTCCAGCAGCAGTGACTCCGCGGACAACGTGATCGCGACGTACACGGTCAACGCGTCCGCCGAGGCCGCCAACGGCACCTGGAAGCTCCAGGTCAGGGATGTCGCCGCGCAGGACACCGGCTACATCGACAGCTGGCAGCTCACCTTCTGACCCGTCGGAGAGACCCGCGGGGAGGCGCCGTCCGGGCGCCTCCCCGCACAGGGCTCAGAGGTACTTCTTGATCTCGCGCCGCGCCAGCGACCGCTGGTGCACCTCGTCCGGTCCGTCCGCCAGCCGCAGCGTCCGCGCCGACGCCCAGAGTTCGGCGAGCGGGAAGTCCTGGCTGACGCCCCCGGCGCCGTAGAGCTGCACCGCCCGGTCGAGGATGTCGCAGACCGCGCGCGGCGTCGCGATCTTGATCGACTGGATCTCGGTGTGCGCTCCGCGGTTGCCCACCGTGTCCATCAGCCAGGCGGTCTTCAGCACCAGCAGCCGCAGCTGTTCCACCGTCACCCGGGCGTCCGCGATCCAGTTCTGCACGACGCCCTGCTGGGCGAGCGGCTTGCCGAAGGCCGTACGGGCAACGGCCCGCCTGCACATCAGCTCGATCGCGCGCTCGGCCATCCCGATCAGCCGCATGCAGTGGTGGATGCGGCCCGGACCCAGCCGTGCCTGCGCGATGGCGAAGCCGCCGCCCTCCTCGCCGACCAGGTTCGCGGCGGGCACGCGTACGTCGGTGAAGACCACCTCGGCGTGGCCGCCGTGGGAGTGGTCCTCGTAGCCGTAGACCTGCATCGCGCGGCGTACTTCGAGTCCGGGGGTGTCGCGCGGGACGAGGATCATGGACTGCTGCCGGCGGATGTCCTCGCTGTCCGGGTCCGTCTTGCCCATCACGATGAACACCGCGCAGTCCGGGTTCATCGCCCCGGAGATGTACCACTTGCGTCCGTTGATGACGTACTCGTCACCGTCCCGGACGATCCGCGTCTCGATGTTCGTCGCGTCCGACGAGGCCACCTCGGGCTCCGTCATCGCGAACGCCGAGCGGATCTCCCCGGCGAGCAGCGGCTCCAGCCACTGCTTCTTCTGCTCGTCCGACCCGAACTGGGAGAGCACCTCCATGTTCCCGGTGTCCGGGGCCGCGCAGTTCAGCGCGGTCGGCGCCAGGTGCGGGCTGCGGCCGGTGATCTCGGCGAGCGGGGCGTACTGGAGGTTCGTCAGGCCGGCGCCGTACTCCGCGTCCGGCAGGAAGACGTTCCACAGGCCCTGCCTGCGCGCCTCGGCCTTCAGGTCCTCCACGATCCGCGGGGTGTCCCACGGCGACGCGAGAGCCGCGCGCTGCTCCTCGGCGACCTGCTCGGCCGGGTACACGTGCTCGTCCATGAAGGCGAGCAGCTTCGTGCGCAGCTCTTCGGTGCGGGCGTCGAATGCGAAGTCCATGGGGTGATCAGCCTTCCTGGAGGGTGGTGAGGCCGTGCGCGATGAAGACGGGGACGAGGTCGCCGATGCGGTCGAAGCCGGCTCCGACGGTCTGGCCCAGGGTGTAGCGGTAGTGGATGCCCTCGAGGATCACGGCGAGCTTGAACCACGCGAAGGCCGTGTACCAGGAGATGGCGGAGGTGTCGCGGCCGGAGCGGGCCGCGTAGCGCTCGATCAGCTCGGCGGGGCTGGGATGGCCGGGCGCGCCGCTCGTGGTGGAGACCGGCGAGGCGGGCAGGTCGAGGTCGGAGCTGTACATCACCAGCAGGCCGAGGTCGGTCAACGGGTCGCCGAGCGTGGACATCTCCCAGTCCAGCACCGCCTTGATCCGGTCGTCCTGGCCGATGAGCACGTTGTCCAGGCGGTAGTCACCGTGGACGACGGTCGGCGCGGGGGAGTCCGGGAGCTCCCTGCCGAGCGCCGCGTGCAGCTCGTCGATCCCGGCGAGCTCACGGTTGCGGGAGGCGTCGAGCTGCTTGCCCCAGCGCCGCAGCTGCCGGTCCAGGAAGCCGTCTGGACGCCCGAAGTCGCCGAGCCCGACGGCCTCCGGGTCCACGGCATGCAGGTCCACCAGGGTGTCGACGAGCCCCAGCACGACGGCCCTGGTGCGCTCGGCGCCGAGCGGGGCGAGCTGCTCGGCGGTGCGGTACGGGGTTCCCCCGACGTACTCCATGACGTAGAAGGGCGAGCCGATGACGGCGTCGTCCTCGCAGAGCAGCAGGGTCTCCGGCACCGGGACCGCCGTCGCGTGGAGGGCGCTGATCACCCGGTGCTCGCGCTTCATGTCGTGCGCGGTGGCGAGGACGTGGCCCAGGGGCGGCCTGCGCACGACCCACTGTCCGGACCCGTCGGTGACGATGTAGGTGAGGTTCGAGCGGCCGCCCTCGATCACCCGGGCGTCGAGCGGTCCGTTCACCAGCCCCGGCCGCTCACGGTCGAGATGGCCGCGCAGCAGGTCGAGATCGAGACCTGGCGGGTGGACTGGGCTCATGGGGCGCACCTCCGGGACGGTTGAACGGTCGGGACCATGATGCCGACCAGTCGGTATGTCGTCCAGTGTCCGCCCGGAATCCGAGAAGTGATCTCCGGCTCCTCCCGGGGACCGGCTCAGTCGTCCCAGCCCTGCGCCGCCACGAACGCGTCCCCGTGCGCGGCCGACCAGCGGCCCAGCGCCTCGATCGGTTCCAGCAGCGTCCGGCCGAGCGCCGTCAGCGCGTACTCCACGCGCGGCGGAGCCTCGGCGTACGCACGGCGCTCCACCAGCGCGTACTCCTCCAGCCTGCGCAGCGTCTGGGTGAGCACCTTCGCGCTGATGCCGCCGATCTCCGCGCGGAGCTCACCCGGCCTGCGCGGGCCCGCCGCGAGCGCGTACAGGACCACGGGATTCCAGGTGTTCCCCAGCAGGTCGAAGCCGAGCCGCGCCCGGCAGTCGGCGAGCAGCCGGTCCATGCGTTCCCCTTCCCCCGCCCGTTGGGCACCGAACGGTGCGCAACGGGTCCCCTAGCGTCCCCTTCGGCACGACGCTACGTGACCGGACTTCGAAGGGGAGAGACATGCGCATCGGCATCATCGGGACCGGCAACATGGCCGACGCACTGGGCGGCCGGTGGGCGGCGGCCGGCCATCAGGTGCTCTTCGGCGGCAGGTCCGCGGAGCGGGCCGGAGCGCTCGCGGAGCGCACCGGCCAGCGCGCAGGCACGCTCGCGGACGCCGCGGCCCACGGCGACGCGACCCTGCTCGCCCTGCCCCACGACGCGGTGGCGGGTGTGCTGGCCGCACTCGGCGCGGCGGACGGAGCGCTGCGCGGCCGGCTGCTCGTCGACTGCACCAACGCCGTCGGCGCGGGCTTCCGGCTCACCACCGGCAAAGGCCCCGGCGCTGCCCGCGCGATCGCCGACGCCACCGGGGCGCGGGTCGTCAAGGCCTTCAACCACCTGCCCGACTCGGTGTGGAGGCTCGCCGCGCCCTCCTTCCCCGACGGTCCGCTCACCGTCCCGCTGTGCGGCGACGACGCGGCGGCCCTGGAGACGGTCGGGACCCTGGTCCGGGACCTCGGCTGCCTGCCCCTGACCGTGGGCGGGCTCGACCGGGCCGCGTATCTGGAGGCGACCACCGCCTTCGTCATCGGGCTCTGGCACTCCGGCCACGACCCCCGCACCCTGCTGCCGCCCTTCGACGTGGTCACGGCCTGAGTTGCGGGGACCCCCGGGCGCGCCGATCGTCGGAGGATGAAGGCGATCAGCTACAGCAGGTACGGCTCGGCCGACGTCCTGGAGTACGGCGAACGGCCCGACCCCAAGGTCGGCCCCGACTCGGTCCTGGTGAAGGTGCGGGCCGCCGCCGTCAATCCCGTCGACTGGAAGGCCCGCGAGGGCTATCTCCAGGCGGGGCTCGAAGCGGTGTTCCCCGTCATCCCCGGCTGGGACGTCTCCGGTGTCGTGGTCCAGCCCGGAGCCGCCGTGGACGAGTTCGCGGTGGGGGACGAGGTCATCGGCTACGTGCGCGAGGACTTCCTCTCGCGCGGGACGTTCGCCGAGTACGTCGCCGCGCCCGTGCGCACCCTCGCCCGCAAACCCCTGAGCATCGGCTTCGAGGAAGCCGCGGGCCTCCCGCTGTGCGGCCTCACCGCCTACCAGGTGCTGCACCACAGCCTGAAGATCCGGGAGGGCGAGACCGTCCTCGTCCACGCCGCCGCCGGCGGGGTCGGGTCGCTCGCCGTCCAGCTCGCCCGGCACGCGGGCTGCCGGGTCGTCGGCACCGCCGGACCCCACAACCACGACTACGTGCGCCGGCTGGGCGGCGAACCGGTGGAGTACGGCGAGGGGCTGGCCGGCCGGCTGCGGGAGCTCGCCCCCGACGGCTTCGACGCGGCGTTCGACACCGTCGGCGGGGAGGCGCTCCGGATCTCCGCCGAGACCCTCGCCCCCGGTGGCCGGCTCGCGTCCATCGCCGACGGCGAGGTCTTCTCCTACGGCGGGCGCTACGCCTTCGTACGGCCCGACGCCACGGACCTCGCCCACCTCGCGGGACTGGCCGAGCAGGGCATCGTCTCCGTCCACGTGGACCGGGTGTTCCCTCTGGAGCAGGCCGCCGACGCCTACCGGCTGAACCAGGAGGGCCGTACCCGCGGCAAGATCGTCGTCTCCGTGGACTGGGAGGACTGAGGGCCCGCTCCGCCGGGCGGGGCGGCCGGTCAGAACAGCGTCGCGGCGGCGAACACCGCGAGCGCGACCGTGCACGCGGCCGCCGTCAGCGCGCGGCGGGGCGACAGCGGGGCGGGCTCCGCGCTCCCCATGCCCGTCACCCTGCGGTGCGCCACCGCGAGGAAACCCAGCCAGGCCAGCAGGGACAGGGCCACCGCGAGCACCCCCGCCGTCGTCGCCCCGCCGTGCAGCGCCTGCCGCATCGCGAGCAGGGCCACCACCGTGCAGGACAGGGTGGTGCGCCGCCAGGCCAGTCGCGTCCGCTCCGGCTGGAGGCCGGGATCGCGCTCCGCGGAGGTCACCGGCCCTCCCAGCCGAACAGGACCACCACCACCATCGCGACCGCCACCACCGCGACCACGAGGCTGAGCAGCGCGGGGAAGTGCGACGCCGGGAGGTCCTCGCCGCGCCGCATCGCCCGCTCGCACCGGACCCAGTGGTTGACGGCGCGCAGGGAGCAGAGCACCCCGGCCGCCAGCAGTCCGAGGGCCAGCCCGGCGCGTATGCCCCAGGCCAGGCCCGGCAGGAACTGGTCGACGGCGAAGCCGCCGCCGATGAGTGCGAGGGCCGTCCGGATCCAGGCGAGGAAGGTGCGCTCGTTGGCGAGGGAGAAGCGGTAGTCGGGGGTGTCGCCCTCCTCGCGGATCCGCTCCGGCGCGAACCACAGACGCAGACCCCGTACGAAGTCGCTCACGCGCCGGCCCCCGTCCTGCCCGCGGCCCGGAACGCCCGCAGCCGGTGGTAGGTCTCCAGCCCGTCCGGCACCCACGTCCACGTGTCCAGGCGTTCCTCCACCTCGGCGTCGGTCAGGAAGGTGTGCCAGGCGACCTCCTCCGCCTGCGGGTCCACCGGCACCGGGCAGCGCACCTCGTACACGTACGACCACCAGGTGTGCCTCGGGCTCTCGTAGAGGAACTTGAAGAGGGGCGTGGGGCGGGGGAGGCCGGAGACCCCCAGCTCCTCCTCGGCCTCCCGCAGCGCGGCCTCGTCGTACGACTCGCCCGCGCCCACCACCCCGCCGACGAACATGTCGTGGTGCGAGGGGAAGACCAGCTTCGTGGCCGTCCTGCGGTGGACGAAGAGCCGGCCCGCCGTGTCCCTGGCCTCGATGAAGACGCAGCGGTGGCGCAGGCCGCGCGCGGTGGCCTCGCCGCGGGGCATCTGCCCGACCACCTCGTCGTTCTCGTCGACCGTGTCCAGGATCTCGTCAGCCGGATTCATGGGGTCCATCCAACATCAACCGGTCGGCGGCCGTGGATCCGTGTCGCTCCTTCCCCTCCGGCATCGCCGGGTGCAGCCCCAGCAGCACGATCCCGGCCACGATCGCCGCGAGCCCCGCGGCCTGCCAGGCCAGGGCGCCGGTGTCGGTACGCACCTGGTCGCCGAGGAACCCGATCCCACAGGCGATCCCCGAGAGGGGCTGCGCGGCGGTCAGCGCCGGCAGGGACATCCGCAGCGGCCCCGCCTCGAACGCGCTCTGGACCAGGAGCAGCCCGGTCACCCCCAGGACGAGGACGGCGTACGGGTACCAGCTCGTCAGCAGCGCGTCCCAGCCGTCGTCCGACAGCCGCTCACCGCTGAGCCTGGTCAGGGCGTCCTGCAGGCCGTAGAGCAGCCCTGCCGCCAGACCGAGGAAGACAGGGGTCCCCCGCGTCCGGGGGTGTCGGGCACATGCGGTCAGGACCAGGGCGAGACCCGCTCCCACGCCGAGCACCAGCCACTGCCTCAGGGACGACGTCTCCGCCTCACCGCCCTGGGGCTCGCCCGCCAGCAGGAACGCGGTGACGCCGCCCGCCAGCAGACAGAGTCCTCCCCAGCCCTGTCGCCCCAGGGACTGGCCGGTGCGGTGGCGTGACAGGGCCATCGCGAAGAGGAGATTGGTGGCCAGGAGAGGTTCCACGACGGACACCTCGCCCTGGCCGAGGGCAAGGGCCCCGAGGACCATCCCGCAGACCATCAGGCCGAGCCCGGCCAGCCAGCTCGGCACCCGCATCAGGTCGAGCAGCAGACGGGGCGAGAGGAAATCGCTCAGGGGCGCGCGGCGGGCGGCGTCCTGCTGGAGCACGAAGCCGAAGCCCAGGCAGCAGGCGGCGCCCACGGACAGCAGGATTACCAGCACCGACACGGTCCGACGATAGCCCGGCAGACGTACAGGATCGGTGAGGGCGCCATCGACCGGACGGTTGACGTGGGCGCGGCCCGTACCGAAGATCTGACCCACAAGTAACTTGGCTGCCGCGCCCGCCGCTGCCCCGCACCGCCCCGAAGGATGGAACCCATGGCGTACGACGCTGATGTGATCGTGATCGGGGCAGGGCTCGCGGGGCTGGTGGCCACCGCGGAGCTCGTCGACGCGGGCCGCTCGGTGATCCTGCTCGACCAGGAGCCCGAGCAGTCCCTGGGCGGCCAGGCGCACTGGTCCTTCGGCGGGCTCTTCCTCGTCGACTCGCCCGAACAGCGCCGGTTCCGGATCAAGGACAGCCACGACCTGGCCCTCCAGGACTGGTACGGCACGGCCGGCTTCGACCGCGACGAGGACCACTGGCCGCGCAAGTGGGCGGAGGCGTACGTCGACTTCGCGGCCGGGGAGAAGCGGTCCTGGCTGCACGCCCAGGGACTGCGGTTCTTCCCCGTCGTCGGCTGGGCCGAACGCGGGGGCTACGACGCGAACGGCCACGGCAACTCCGTCCCCCGCTTCCACATCACCTGGGGCACCGGGCCCGGCGTCGTCGCCCCCTTCGAGCGGCGGGTCCGCGAAGGCATGGCGAAGGGCCTCGTCCAGGCGCGCTTCCGGCACCGGGTGACCGGCCTGGGCCGCTCGGCGGGAGCGGTCGACACGGTCACCGGCGAGATCCTCGAGGAGAGCGGCGCCGAGCGGGGCACCGCGAGCAGCCGCGAGGTGACCGGCGCCTTCGAGCTCAGGGCCCAGGCCGTGATCGTCACGTCCGGGGGCATCGGGGGAAACCACGACCTCGTGCGCGCCCAGTGGCCCGAGCGGCTGGGCACCCCGCCCGAGAAGATGCTCTCAGGGGTCCCCGCCCACGTCGACGGGCTCATGCTGGGCATCACCGAGAAGGCCGGGGCCCACCACATCAACCGCGACCGGATGTGGCACTACACCGAGGGCATCGAGAACTGGAGCCCGATCTGGGACAAGCACGGCATCCGGATCCTGCCCGGCCCGTCCTCCCTCTGGCTGGACGCCCGCGGCAAGCGGCTCCCGGTCCCGCTCTTCCCGGGCTTCGACACGCTGGGCACCCTCGAACACATCATGAGGTCGGGCCACGGCTACACCTGGTTCGTCCTGGACCAGAAGATCATCGGCAAGGAGTTCGCGCTCTCCGGCTCCGAGCAGAATCCCGACCTGACCGGGAAGTCGGTCCGCGACGTCATCGGCAGGGCGCGCGCCGACGTCCCCGCACCGGTCAGGGCGTTCATGGACAAGGGCGTGGACTTCGTCGTCGAGAAGGACCTCGGCGCCCTCGTACGGGGCATGAACGCGCTCACCGGCGAAGGGCTCATCGACGAGGAGGACCTGCGCCGCGAGATCACGGCCCGCGACCGCGAGATCGCCAATCCCTTCACCAAGGACCTGCAGATCACGGCGATCAACGGGGCCCGCTCCTACCTCGGCGACAAGCTGATCCGCACGGCGAAGCCGCACCGCATCCTCGACCCGGCCGCGGGCCCGCTCATCGCCGTACGGCTGAACATCCTGACCCGCAAGTCCCTCGGCGGGCTGGAGACGGACCTGTCCTCCCGCGTCCTGACCGAGGACGGCACCCCGCTGCCCGGGGTCTACGCGGCGGGGGAGGCGGCGGGCTTCGGCGGCGGCGGGGTCCACGGCTACCGCTCCCTGGAGGGCACCTTCCTCGGCGGCTGCATCTTCTCGGGCCGGGCGGCGGGCCGGGCGGCGGCGGAGGCGATCGGCTGAACGCCCCCGGCCGGCCTCCGGGCACACCGGGCGGTGTGCCCGGAGGCCGGCCGCAGCGTGGACAGGGAGAACCCAGGTGTTCCGGGGCCACAGGTGTCCCGTGTCTCCGGGCCCGCCGTCAGACGAGCCGCTCCACCACCCGGAACCGCTCCGCCACGATCATCGTCGAGTCGTCCACGGTGAACAGCGGGTCCCCGAGCGCCTCCCTCATCTCCTCGCTGTGCCAGAACCCCTCGTGTCCCGCCCGCCAGTCGGCCACCGACGCGTATCCCTCTCCCTCGTCGAGCGCGTGCCGCAGATCCACCGAACCCAGTGGCAGCACCCGGACCTCCGTGAGCTCGACCACGGCCACCTCCCGCCCGTCGGAGTCGATGAGCGCCGACCGCTCGCCCACCGGCGGGAGTTCCTCGCGCTCGATCTCGTACTCCAGGAGCAGCCCGGACGTGGAGACCTTCTCGCCCGAGAGCACGGCGGCCACGAGCTGGTCGCGCAGCGCCCCGGGGAAGGCGAGGAGGAGGGGCTTGAGCGGTTCACGGTTCTCCATGGCGGCAGTGTGGCACGCGTCACGCCCTCCTCCTCCGTCACTCCCGTGAGGGTGCTCGCGAACTGCGCGAATGGTTCGAGGCGGCCCGTTCCGCGGTCAACTACCTTCACCGTGAACCTGGTTGGTGCAGACCTGCCCTTGACGAGAAGCCTTGCCTACCGCTTTGCTGTGCGCGATCGTTTGCTCGCACACGGCATCGAAATGTGCCGGCGTCATGTCGAAGTCGAAAAGGAACCCTGCGGATGTCTCCGCCTCCGCCGCCCCTGGGCCGTGCCCGCCGCAAGGGCGGACGCTCGGACCACGCCTTCGACCCGGCCCTCGGCGACAGCGAACTCATCGACGTACGGCAGCAGTTCGCGCAGGGGCGCTGGACCCGGGCCCGTGCCCTGCTCGTCGCGACGGGCGCGGACTGGGACCTCCGGGGCCATCGGCTCCTCGCCCTCGCCGCCGTCCCGTCCGCCGCCGGCTGGGCGCGCGACTGGCTGCTCGCCGAACCCGGCAGCCCCGACGCCACGACGCTCCTCGCCTGCGCCACCGTCGCCCGGGCCCAGCGCCGCAAGGCCGCGCCCGCCGAGAGCGGCCCGGCCCGCGAGGCCTGCCTGGCCGCCGCCGCGCTCGACCCCGCCGACCCCACCCCCTGGCTCGGGCTGATGACCCTGGAGCGCACCCACGGCACCCACGAGGAGACCGCCAGGCACTTCGAGGAGATCCGCGCGCGGCACCCCGAACACCACCACGCCCACCACCTCATGACGGCCGCGCTCGCCGAGGCGCACCCCGAGAACGACCCGCTCCACGAGGTGTACGACTTCGCCGCGTGGGCCGCCGAACAGGCCCCCGCGGACTCGCCGCTCGCCGTGCTCCCCGTCGTCGCCCACGCGGAGCGCTACCGCGTCCTGGTCGCGGCCGGCGCGGTGTCCGACGACCCGGCAGCCTCCGGCCACTGGTCGGGACGCCGGGCCAGGCAGGTGATGAAGGCCGCCTTCGACTGGTGGCTCGAATGGGAACGCGAGGACCACCCCCGCCACCGCGCCGACCTCAACTTCCTCGCCCACGCCAAGACCTGCGAGGGCCGCCCCGCCGAGGCCGCCGCACTCTTCCACCGCATCGGTCCCCACGCGACCGAGGCGCCGTGGTCGTACGCGGGCCGCGACCCCTACCCCGAATTCCTCGCCGCGCGCACCCTCGCGCTCGGTGCCCCCTGACGCACGTTTCTCGACGAAGGGACCATCCCCGCCATGTCGACGGGCAGAACAGATACGAGCGAGACCGGAACAGCAGGCGACACCGGCGGGATCAGCACCTACAAGGGCGAGGAACGCGCCCTGCGCGCCGACCGGCTCGGCACTCCCGGGCTGCTCCTCTCCGTCCTCGCCGCGAGCGCCCCCCTGATGGTCGTCGCCGGGGTGATGCCGACGGTCTTCGGCGTGATGGGCATCGTCGGGCAGCCTCTTCTCTACGTCATCCTCGGCGTCGTCCTGATGCTGTTCGGCGTCGGCTACGCGGAGATGAGCCGGCACGTCCACAACGCCGGTGCCTTCTACGCGTACATCGCCCGCGGTCTCGGCGCCACGGCCGGTGCGGGCGCCTCGCTCGTCGCCCTCGTCGCCTACAGCGCCATGCAGGTCGGCATCTACGGCATCCTCGGCTTCGAGGTCTCCGGCCTCTTCGCCACCTATCTCGACATCGACCTCCGGTGGTGGATCCCCGCCCTGCTGGCCGTGGCCGTCGTCGGCGTGCTGGGCTGGCTGAAGATCGACCTCAACGCCAAGGTCCTCGGCGTGCTGCTCGTCGTCGAGTGCGCGCTCGTCGTGATCTTCGACATCGCCGCCGTCGGCAAGCCGGGCCCCGAAGGCCTGTCCTTCCACGCGTTCAACCCCGAGACCCTCACCGGAGCGGGCCTCGGAACCGCGCTCTGCTTCTGCATCGCGGCGTTCGTCGGCTTCGAGCAGGCCCCGGTGTACGCCGAGGAGACCAGCCGCCCGCAGGTGGTCGTGTCCCGCGTGATGTTCCTGGCCGTCGGCTACGCGGCCCTCTTCCTCGCCGTCAGCTCCTGGGCCCTGACGGTCGCCGCGGGGCCCTCGTCCATCGCGGACACCTCGCTCAAGGAGGGTCCGGGCATGCTCTTCGGCCTCACCGAGGAGCGGCTCGGCACCACCTTCACCGACGTCCTGCACGTCCTCTTCGTCACCGGCATGTTCGCGGCGCTGCTCAGCTTCCACAACGTGGTCGCCCGCTACGCGTTCGCCATGGGGCGCGAGGGGCTCCTCCCCGCGGCCTTCGGCCGCACCAACAGGTCGAGCGGGGCCCCCGCCACCGGCTCCATGCTCCAGTCCGCGGTCTCCGCCGTGATCGTGCTCGCCTTCGCGCTCACCGACGACAACCCCGTGGGCGACCCCACCGCGCCCGTCCTGCACCTGTTCACCTGGATGGGCAACGTCGGCGCCCTCGGGGTCATCGTGCTGATGGCCGCCGCCTCCTTCGCCGTCATCGCCTTCTTCGTGCGGCGCGGCGCCGGCCGGGTCCAGGCGCCCAGGCTGGTGGCCTCGGGGCTCGCCGGCCTGGCCCTGCTGGCCATCGCCGTCCTCACCGTGCGGGACTTCGACGTCCTGGTCGGCTCGGGCCCCGGCTCGTCGCTGAACTGGCTGCTGCCCGGCGTCATCGTCCTCGCCCTCGTGGGAGGGCTGGCCTACGGGGCGGTGCTGCGCCGCACCAAGCCCGAGGTCCACGCGCGGATCGGTCTCGGCAACGAGGCGTTCCAGCTGGAGAAGACGGCGGAGGGCGCGACCGTGCGGCACTGAGCCGCCGATTCTTACCGAAGCATGACGCGCACCCGCGGCCCCTGGTGAAGGACGGCCGCGGGTGTTCGAATGAGTGGGTGAACAGTCCCCCTCCCGGCCCCTCTCCCGACGACGGCGCGCCCGTCGGCCGCCGTCTGGTGCTGACCATGCTCGGCCTCGGCGCCGCCGGGGTGGTGGCCGCCCCGGTGCTGCAACGCTCGCTGGAGAGCGGCCTCGGCGCCGTCGCCGACAAGGACCCGACCGGGCTGACCGGCCTGCTGCCCAACGGCGGCGGCTTCCGCTACTACTCGGTCACCTCCTCCGTGCCGCACAAGGGCGCCGCGGACTACCGGCTGACCGTCGACGGCCTCGTGGAGCGCCCGGCGACGTACACGCTGGACTCCCTGAAGGCGCTGCCGCAGACCCGCATGGTGCGCGACGTCCAGTGCGTCACTGGCTGGCGCGTGCCCGAGACCCCGTTCGAAGGGGTCAGGCTCTCGGCGCTGCTGGACGCGGCAGGGGTGCGGCCCGGCGCGAAGGCGATCCGCTTCACCTGTTTCGACGGTGCCTACAGTGAGAGCCTCACCCTGGAACAGGCCCGGCGCCCGGACGTCCTGGTCGCCCTGCGCATGCAGGACAAGCCGCTGGCCCACGCGCACGGCGGCCCGGTCCGGCTGTACGTCGCCCCCATGTACTTCTACAAGTCCGCAAAATGGCTCTCCGGGATCACCGTCACCGACTCCGTGCGCCCCGGCTACTGGGAGGAGCTCGGTTATGACGTCGACGCCTGGGTCGGCCGGTCCAACGGCCGCGACGACGCCCCCACCGTCTGAATCCGCTCCGAGGATGCGCCGCTTCACCACTGCCGAGCGCTGGGTGCACCGCACCACGGCCTGGCTGGTGCTGCTCTGCGTGGCCACGGCGGCCTGCCTGTACGTCCCCCAGCTCGCGGAGCTCGTCGGCCGCCGCCACCTCGTCGTCACGGTGCACGAGTGGTCCGGGCTCCTGATTCCCGTACCGCTCCTGGCGGGGCTGGTCTCCAGGGCCCTGCGCGCCGACCTCTCCCGGCTCAACCGGTTCGGGCCGCACGACCGTGAGTGGCTGCGGGCCGCCCTGCGCCGCGACCGCACGCCGGGGTCCCGCCCGGCAGGGAAGTTCAACGCGGGCCAGAAGCTCTACGCCGCGTGGATCGCGGGCGCCGTGCTCGTGATGACCGGCACCGGGCTGCTGATGTGGTTCACGGGGCTCGCCCCGCTGGTGTGGCGCACGGGCGCGACCTTCGTGCACGACTGGCTCGCGCTCGCGGTCGGCGTCGTCCTCGCCGGGCACATGGCGAAGGCGCTCGCCGATCCGGAGGCACGCCGTGGCATGCGCACCGGATCGGTCGAGCGCCCCTGGGCCCGTTCCGAGCACCCGCTGTGGCGGGAGCCGGAGGAGTAGTGCCGTCTACAACACCAGAGACAGCAGCAGGATGAAGCCGAGCGAGACGACGGAGATGATCGTCTCCATCACCGACCAGGTCTTGATCGTCTGCGGGACGTCCATGCCGAAGTACTCCTTCACCAGCCAGAACCCCGCGTCGTTGACGTGGCTGAAGAAGAGCGAACCCGCACCGACCGCGAGGACGAGCAGCGCGACGTGCGACGTCGACAGGTCGGCGGCCAGCGGAGCGACCAGACCGGCCGCCGAGATGGTGGCCACCGTCGCCGAGCCCGTCGCCAGCCGTATCGCCACGGCGATGAGCCAGCCCAGCAGCAGGGCGGGGACCGACCAGTTCTCGGAGAACTCCAGGATCATCTGACCCACACCGGCATCGATGAGCGTCTGCTTGAACCCGCCGCCGGCACCCACGATCAGGAGGATGCCCGCGATCGGGGCGAGCGACTTCTCGACGGTGCCGGAGAGGCGGGCCCTGGTGAATCCGGCAGCCCGGCCCAGGGTGAACATGCCGACGATCACGGCTGCGAGCAGGGCGATCAGCGGCGAGCCGATGACATCGGTGACCCGCTGGACGTGGTTCTCCGGGTCGTCCACGACGATGTCGACGAGCGCCTTGACGAGCATCAGCACGACGGGCAGCAGGATCGTCGCCAGGGTCGCGCCGAAGCTGGGCCGGCGGTCCAGCTCCTCCGACGGGCGCGTCGGGATCATCTTCTCCGGCGCCTCGATGTCCACCCAGCGGGCGGCGTAGCGGGAGAAGACCGGGCCCGCGATGATCACGGTGGGGATGGCCACCAGCACACCGAGGGCCAGCGTGATGCCCAGGTTGGCACCGAGGGCGTCGATGGCCACCAGCGGGCCGGGGTGCGGCGGGATGAGCCCGTGCATCACGGACAGACCGGCGAGCGCCGGGATGCCGATCCGCATCAGGGAGTAGTTGCCGCGCTTGGCGACCAGCAGCACCACCGGAATCATCAGGACGATTCCGACCTCGAAGAACAGCGGAAGCCCGATGATCGAGGCGATCAGGACCATCGCCCACGGCATCGCGCGCCCGCTCGTCCTGGCGAGGATCGT
The DNA here is from genome assembly GCF_042667905.1 of Streptomyces sp. NPDC057287. Lineage (NCBI taxonomy): Bacteria > Bacillati > Actinomycetota > Actinomycetes > Kitasatosporales > Streptomycetaceae > Streptomyces > Streptomyces sp. NPDC057287. Next base: position 147,146 of record NZ_JBHUYV010000016.1, read on the forward strand.
GTCGACGATCTGGTCGGCGCCGCCGGAGTCGGCGAGCAGCTTGCCCAGGATGGCGCCGAGAGCGATGAGGACTCCGACACCCGCGACGGTCGAGCCGAGGCCCGCGGTGAAGCTGGTGATCGTCTTCGCCGGGTTGGCGCCGGCGAAGGAGCCGAGTGCGAGCGAGCCGATGGTCAACGCGAGGAACGCGTGCATCTTGAGCTTGGTGATGAGCAGGACGATGACGGCGATGCCCGCCAGGACGGCGATGCCCAGCTGCGCGTTGCCGGCCGAAGTGATGGGTTCGACGGCATCCGCTGCCAGCATCTCGACGCTGAGACTGGTCACGGTGGTGATCCTTAGTTCGCGAGCCGGCGCAGCGCGGCGACGGCCCGTTCGGTGATTTCCTCGGGGGTGCCGGACACGTCGACGGAGACGCCCGCCTCGTCCTCCTGCAGCGGCTGCAGGGTCGCGAACTGGGAGTCGAGCAGCGCGGTCGGCATGAAGTGGCCCTTGCGGTCCGCCATGCGGCGTTCGATGAGTGACCGGTCGCCGGTCAGATGAAGGAAGACGGCACCGGGCGCCTCGGCCCTCAGCCGGTCGCGGTATACACGCTTGAGCGCCGAGCTGCTGACGACGCCGCCGAGCCCCGCCCGGCCGTGCGCCCACTGCCCGATCGCGTCCAGCCACGGCCAGCGGTCGTCGTCGTCCAGGGGGGTGCCGGCGGACATCTTGGCGATGTTGGCCGGCGGGTGGAAGTCGTCGCCCTCGGCGTAGGGGAAGCCGAGGGCGTCGGCGAGCAGGGGGCCGATCGTGGTCTTGCCGGTCCCTGCTACGCCCATCACCACGACGACGTGGGGGGTGCTCATTGGTGCCTCGCTGTCTTCATCGACATCGGTCCGTCGACATCGGTCCGTCGCGCTACTGAAACCCATTACATACGACTTATTCAAGAGGCTGTGACATAAACGTCGTACTTATTCTTCCCGTGAGCAGCCCCGTAGGCTTGTGGGCATGACCACACCTGCCCAGGGGCTCCATACGCATGTGCTGGACACCCTGGGCCTGGAGATCGCCGCGGGGGAGTCCCCGCCCGGCCTGGTCCTGCGCACCGACGAGCTGGCCCAGCGCTTCGACGTGTCACGCACCGTCGTGCGCGAAGTGGTCCGCGTCCTCGAGTCCATGCACCTGGTCGAGTCCCGGCGCCGGGTCGGTGTGACCGTGCGGCCCACCGAGGAGTGGAACGTCTACGACCCCCAGGTCATCCGCTGGCGCCTCGCCGGCGCCGACCGGCCCCGCCAGCTCCGCTCCCTCACCGTGCTGCGGTCCGCCGTCGAACCCGTCGCCGCGGGCCTCGCCGCCCGGCACGCCACGGCCGGACAGTGCGCGGCGCTCACGGAATGCGCCCTCGGCATGGTGGCGACCTCGCGCGGCCAGCAACTGGAGGGCTACCTCCGGCACGACATCGCCTTCCACCGCATCGTGCTCAACGCGTCCGGCAACGAGATGTTCGCGCGCCTGGGCGACGTCGTCGCCGAGGTCCTCGCCGGGCGCACCCACCACCAGGTGATGTTCGAGGACCCCGATCCCGCCGCCGTCACGCTCCACGTCCGGCTCGCCGAAGCCGTACGCGAGGGGGACGCCGAAGGGGCCGAGCGGCTGACCAAGGAGATCGCCGTCGGCGCGCTGCACGAACTGGACGTGCTCGCGCCCTGAAGGGCCCTCAGGCGCCGGGCCGGGAGGCGGTCAGGTGCCCCAGCCGCGCGGACGCCGCGGCCAGCACCATCTCCAGCGCCGCCGGATATCCGCTGCGGCCCATCTCCGCGACGAGCACCGGAGCGGTCGCGGCGATGTTGGGGTGGGTCCGCGCCGACTGCCGGGCGTAGACCTCCGGCCAGGCCCGGACCTCCAGGGCGCGGGCCTGCTCCGAGAGCACCAGGGTCGAGGCGTCCAGCGCGGCGAACGACAGCGTCTGGTCGACGAAGACGTGGTAGATCCGCACCGCCTCGGCGTCCGGGAACCCCGCCCCGCGCAGCACCCCGAGGATCGCCTCCACCGACCGGACCTCGTGCGTCCGGCCGGTCACCCGCGAACAGGTCAGCATCGCCGCCTGCGGATGCGCCAGGCAGTCCGCGTGCATCCGCAGCCCCAGGGCGCGCAGATCGGCCCGCCATTCGCCGGTCGGCCGCCAGGCGCGCAGAGTCCGTCCGATCAGCTCGTCGGCCACCGCCAGGAGCAGCTCGTCCGTGTCCCGGAAGTACCGGTAGAGCGCGCTCGGATCGCAGCCCAGCGCCGCGCCGAGCCTGCGCACGGTGAGCGCCGCCGCCCCGTGCTCACCGATGAGCCGCAGCGCCGTCTCCACGATCAGCTGCTCCGACAGCACCGTGCCCTGCTTCGTGGGGCGCCTGCGGCGACGCGCGCCCTCGGCCACCACCCGCTCGCTCGCGTTCATGCGGGGCACCTTATGACAACAGCGTTGACGTGCGGAACCCCCGGGGAGTTCGATGTGCCGCCATCGGGGCCGACAGACGCCCCCCCCGGCGAAGGAGCGGCCATGACGTCCCCTCGTACACCCTCCGGCGGCGCACCACCGGCGTCCGCGGGCCTGAACAAGAACCTCGGCGTGATCGACGGCTTCGCCATCGCGGCCTCGTCGACCGCGGCCACCACCAGCATCGGGATCGGGCTCGGTGTCACCGCGGGCGCCGTGGGGCTGCACCTGCCGATCATCATGCTGCTCGCCTTCCTGCCCGTCCTGGGCATCGCGAGCGCGTACTCCCGGCTCAACGCCGTCGAGCCGAACATGGGCAGCGGCTACGTCTGGGTCGGACGCTCCCTCAGCCCCTGGCTCGGCTTCCTGGTCGGCTGGATCGGCATCGTCGCCACCATGGTCTTCCTCGCCTACACCACCACCGTCACCGGCTCCGCCCTGCTCCAGCTCGCCGGCGAGGCCGGAGTGCGCGAGGCGGCCGGGCTCCGGCTCGACCCGGACTCCACCGCGCAGTCGACCGTGCTCGGCATCGTGGTCCTGGTCGCCGTCACCCTCACCGCGGTCACCGGCCTCCGGTCGGCCGCCAACCTCCAGAAGTACCTGCTGGTGTTCGAGTACGTGGTCCTCCTCGGCTTCTGCGGATACGGCCTGTTCGCCGGCCCGCACCCCTTCAGCCTCGACTGGATCAACCCGTTCACCATCCCCTCCGGGCAACAGCTCGCCCAGGGGCTCCTGCTCTCCGTCTTCTGCTTCTGGGGCTTCGAGGCCTCGTTCAGCGTCACCGAGGAGGTCCGCGACCCCAGGGACGCCTCCAAGGCCGGCATCATCACGCTCTTCACCATGCTCGGCCTGTTCCTGCTCGGCTCCTTCGCCTTCCAGCGCGTCCTGTCCCTCGACGAACTCACCGGCCACGGCGCCCAGGGCCTCACCTACTTCGGGGACCGGCTGGCCGACCAGCCGCTCGCCGCGCTGCCGCTGATCGCCCTGACCTTCTCCGCCGTGGCGTCCCTGCAGTCCGGCGTGATCCCCACCGTCCGCGGCATGTTCGCGATGGGCCGCGACCGCACCCTCGGACCGCTCTGGACCAGGGTCAGCCCCCGGTACGGAACGCCCGCGGCCGGAACCGTCGCCGTCGGCTGCGTGGCCGCCGCCATCGCCGTCCTCTCCCTCGTCATCCCGAAGGTCGGCGACCTGATCCTCGCCTCCGTCAACGCGATCGGGGTCGTCGTCGCGCTCTACTACGCCCTCACCGCGCTGGCCGCCGCGGCACGTTTCCGGGGCACCGTCCGGGAGGGCTGGAGCCAGGCGCTGCGCGCGGTGGTGCTCCCCGTGGCCGGCGCCCTCGTCCTGCTCGCCCTCGGCGGCTATCTCTGCTGGACCTTCCTCACCTCGGCCGACCACTTCGAGGTCAGCCCGGACAACGGCTGGTTCATGCTCACGTGCCCGGCCCTGATGCTGCTGACCGGACTCCTCGCCGCCGCCTGGGCCAAGTGGGTGCGGAAGTCCCCGTACTTCGCCACCGGCCGCTCCGCCGCACCCGACCCCGGCCCGGAGCCGGCCCCGGACCCGGCCTGACGACGCCCCTTCCCGCACGGCCCGCCCGCCGTCCGGCAGACCGACGAAACGGAACCCTCCCCATGCACCGCGCCCCTGCCGACCTCGTGTTCACCGGCGGCCCCGTCCACACGGCGGACGCCGCCCACACCCGCGCCACCACCGTCGCCGTCACGGGCGAGCGGATCACCGCCGTCGGCCACGACGAGGTACGCGCGCTCATCGGGCCCCGCACCGAGGTCGTCGACCTCGCCGGACGCCTCCTGATCCCCGGCTTCCAGGACGCCCACGTCCACCCGGTCACCGCCGGCCAGGAACTCGCCCGGTGCGACCTCACCGGCGCCGGGGACGCGGCCGCCACCGTCGCCGCCGTACGGGCCTACGCCGACGGGCACCCGGACCGGGAGTGGATCACCGGCGGAGGCTGGTCCATGGAGGCCTTCGACCGAGGAGCCCCCACCCGGCAGCAGCTCGACACCGTCGTCCCGGACCGCCCCGCCTACCTGGTCAACCGCGACCACCACGGTGCCTGGGTCAACAGCCGGGCCCTCGCCCTCGCCGGAATCACCGCCCGCACCCCCGACCCGGCCGACGGCCGCATCGAACGCGACGAACGGGGCGAGCCCACCGGCCTCCTCCAGGAGGGCGCCATGGACCTCGTCGCCCGCCACACACCCCGCTCCACCCCCGCCGACCGGCTCGCCGGCCTCCTCCGCGCCCAGCGGCTGCTCCACGCCCACGGCATCACCGCCTGGCAGGACGCCATCATCGGGGAGTACGGCTCGATGGACGACGTGTCCGACGCCTACCTGACGGCGGACCGCGACGGATCGCTCACCGCCCGCGTCACCGGCGCCCTCTGGTGGGACCGCGAACGCGGCAGCGAGCAGATCCCCGAACTCCTCGCCCGGCGCTCCGAGCTGAGCGGCCGCAACTTCCGGGCCGGGACGGTGAAGATCATGCAGGACGGGGTCGCCGAGACCGGCACCGCCGCCCTCCTCGCCCCGTACCTCGACGCCTGCGGCTGCGCCACGGCCAACAGCGGGACCAGCTTCGTCGACCCCGCCGCACTGTGCCGCTACGTCACCGAACTGGACGCGCTCGGCTTCCAGACCCACTTCCACGCCCTGGGCGACCGCGCGGTGCGCGAGGCCCTGGACGCCGTCGAGGCCGCCCGCGCCGCCAACGGGAACACCGACACCCGCCCCCACCTGGCCCACCTCCAGATCGTGCACCCCGACGACATCCCCCGCTTCCGCGCCCTCGGCGCCACGGCCAACATCCAGCCGCTCTGGGCGGCCCACGAACCCCAGATGGACGAACTGACCATCCCCTTCCTCGGAGACGAACGGGCCGCGCTCCAGTACCCGTTCGCCGCGCTGCTGCACTCCGGGGCCACCGTCGCCGCGGGCTCCGACTGGCCGGTCAGCAGCGCCGATCCGCTGCACGGCATCCACACCGCCGTCAACCGCGTCGCGCCCGGCGGCGACGGGCCCGTCTTCCTCCCGGGCCAGCGCATCTCCCTGACCGACGCGCTCACCGCGTACACGGCCGGCTCGGCGTACGTGAACCACCTGGACGACACCGGCGGCATCCGCGCCGGCGCCCTGGCCGACCTGGTGGTGCTGGACCGCGACCCCTACGCCGCACCCGCGGAGGAGATCGCCCGCACACGGGTCCTCGGGACGTACGTGGGCGGCCGGCGCGTCCACGGGGAGTGACGTACGCGCTCCCTCTCCTCCCTCCCGCCCGGCGCGCCGGGGGAGCGGCACGTGTGTGCCCCACGCGGCGCGCTCCCACGGCACCCCCGGACGGCGTACGGTTGTTCGTGATCGATCTCAGAGGAAAAGTCGGGAAAGGGAGTCCACGGGAATGCCGCAGCACGTACAAGGGGTCATCGCGCCGGGGAAGAACGAGCCGGTACGGGTCGAGACCATCGTGATTCCGGATCCCGGCCCCGGCGAGGCCGTGGTCAAGGTCCAGGCGTGCGGCGTCTGCCACACAGACCTGCACTACAAGCAGGGCGGCATCAACGACGACTTCCCCTTCCTGCTCGGCCATGAGGCCGCAGGTGTGGTGGAGTCCGTCGGCGAGGGCGTCACCGACGTCGAGCCGGGCGACTTCGTCGTCCTCAACTGGCGTGCCGTGTGCGGCCAGTGCCGTGCCTGTCTGCGCGGACGTCCCTGGTACTGCTTCGACACCCACAACGCGAAGCAGAGGATGACCCTCCTGGACGGCACCGAGCTCTCCCCGGCGCTCGGCATCGGCGCCTTCGCCGAGAAGACCCTCGTCGCCGCGGGCCAGTGCACCAAGGTCGACCCCGAGGTCTCCCCGGCCGTCGCCGGGCTGCTCGGCTGCGGAGTCATGGCGGGCATCGGCGCCGCCATCAACACCGGCCAGGTCGGCCGCGGCGACTCGGTCGCCGTCATCGGCTGCGGCGGAGTCGGCGACGCGGCGATCGCCGGTGCCCGGCTCGCGGGGGCGGCGAAGATCATCGCGGTCGACATCGACGACCGCAAGCTGGAGACGGCGAAGACGATGGGCGCCACCCACACCGTCAACTCCCGCTCAGGCGACCCCGTCGAGGCCATCCGCGAGCTGACCGGCGGCAACGGCGCCGACGTCGTCATCGAGGCGGTCGGCCGACCGGAGACGTACAAGCAGGCCTTCTACGCCCGTGACCTGGCCGGCACCGTCGTCCTCGTCGGTGTGCCCACCCCCGAGATGCAGCTCGAACTCCCCCTCCTGGACGTGTTCGGCCGCGGCGGTTCCCTCAAGTCCTCCTGGTACGGCGACTGCCTGCCCTCGCGCGACTTCCCGATGCTGATCGACCTGCACCAGCAGGGCCGCCTCGACCTGGGTGCCTTCGTCACGGAGACCATCGGCATCGGGGACATCGAGCAGGCCTTCGGCCGGATGCACGACGGCGACGTCCTGCGCTCGGTGGTGGTCTTCTGATGGCCGCCCGCATCGACCACCTGGTCACCTCCGGGACGTTCGCCCTCGACGGCGGCGAGTGGGACGTCGACAACAACGTGTGGATCGTCGGTGACGACACCGATGCCGTCGTCATCGACGCCGCCCACGACGCCGCGGCGATCGAGGCGGCGCTCGGCGGCCGCAGGCTGCGCGCGATCATCTGCACCCACGCGCACAACGACCACATCGACGCGGCCCCGGCGCTCGCCGACGCGACGAACGCGCCGATCCTGCTGCACCCGGACGACCTGCCGCTCTGGCGGCAGACCCACCCGCACCGCACGCCCGACGCCGAACTGGCGGACGGCCAGGTGCTGGAGATCGCCGGCACGCGGCTCACCGTGCTCCACACCCCGGGCCACGCCCCCGGCGCGGTGTGCCTCCACGCCCCGGAGCTGAGCACCGTCTTCACCGGTGACACCCTCTTCCAGGGCGGCCCCGGTGCCACGGGGCGGTCGTTCTCGCACTTCCCGACGATCATCGACTCGATCAGGGACCGGCTGCTCGCCCTCCCGCCGGAGACCACCGTCCGCACCGGGCACGGGGACTCCACCACCATCGGCGCGGAGGCCCCGCAGCTGGAGGACTGGATCGCCCGCGGCCACTGAACGCGACGGGGTTCACCGGTCCGGCCACGCGGAGAGCCGCAGCCCGCTCTCGAAGCGGTGCGGCTCACCCGTGACCGGGTCGGTGAACTCCAGCACCTTGGCCAGCAGTTGCAGCGGTCGCCCGTAGTCCTCCCGCTCGGGCTCGGGCTCCACCACCGGATAGACCGGGTCGTCGGCCAACGGCAGCCCCAGCGCGTTCATGTGGACCCGCAGCTGATGGGTCCGGCCGGTCGCGGGGAGCAGCCGGTAGCGGCCGGACCCGCCCCGGTGCTCCAGCAGCTCGATCCGGCTCTCGCTGTTCGCGGTCCCCGGCTCCTCGCGCGCGGCGATGACTCCGCGCTCCTTGACGATCCGGCTCCGCACGGTGCGGGGGAACGCGAGCCCGGGGTCGTACGGGGCGACCGCCTCGTACTCCTTGCGCACCAGCCGGTCCCGGAACAGCGTCTGGTACGCCCCGCGGTCCTCGGCGCGCACGACGCAGAGCACCAGGCCCGCCGTCAGCCGGTCGAGCCGGTGCGCGGGCTGCAGTTCCGGCAGCCCCAGCCCGTCGCGCAGCCGCGCGACCAGGGTCTGGGTGACGTGCCTGCCGCGCGGGGTGGTGGCCAGGAAGTGCGGCTTGTCCGCGATCACCAGGCGGTCGTCGCGGTGGACGACGCCGATGGGGAAGGGCACCGGCTCCTCGGGCGCGAAGTCACGGTGGAACCAGATATGGCGCCCGGCCGTGTACGGCTCGTCCGCCCGCACCGCGCCGCCGTCCGCGCCGACGAACCTGCCCCCGGCCAGCATGGCGTCCACCCGCTCGGCGCCGACCGCCCCGGCGAACCGTTCCAGCAGGTGGTCCCGGACGGTCGGCCAGGCCCCGGCCGGATCCGCCGGGAACCGCACTCGCACCGGGTCCACGCCCGCGCGCTGGGGGAGCGGGGCGGCGGGCGGTTTCGCCCGACCTCTCATCGCATGGGTCCTTGTCACCGGGGAAAAGCGAAAACCCCCAGGGTGACCTGGGGGTTTTCTACTGGTGTCCGAGGGGGGACTTGAACCCCCACGCCCGATAAAGGGCACTAGCACCTCAAGCTAGCGCGTCTGCCATTCCGCCACCCGGACCGGGTGTCTGTCGTCCGGGCCGTGCCCGTTCCGACGTGGAAAACCATAGCAAACATTCGGGGGTGCTCGATAACGCCCCATGGCATGTGAAAGGCGCGTGACGGGAGCCGGGCGGTCTTGGGTGTGCGGGGCAGGCGCGCGAGGATGAGGGGGAGCACCACCGCGACAGTGGAAGGAAGCAGCGTGAGCGACACCAGCACGGCCCGGACCGGCATCGGTGAGTCCGCCGAGAATGAGGTCGTGGACCTCTGTCGTGACCTGATCCGGATCGACACCAGCAATTACGGCGACCACTCGGGGCCCGGGGAGCGGGCCGCCGCCGAGTACATCGCAGAGAAGCTCGCCGAGGTCGGGCTGGAGCCGAAGATCATCGAGTCCCACAAGGGACGCGCCTCCACCGTGGCCCGGATCGAGGGCGAGGACCCCTCCAAGCCGGCGCTGCTGATCCACGGGCACACCGACGTCGTCCCGGCCAACGCGGCCGACTGGACCCACGACCCGTTCTCCGGGGAGATCGCGGACGGCTGCGTGTGGGGTCGCGGCGCGGTCGACATGAAGGACATGGACGCGATGACCCTCGCGGTCGTACGCGACCGGATGCGCAGCGGGCGCAAGCCCCCGCGTGACATCGTGCTGGCCTTCCTCGCCGACGAGGAGGCGGGCGGCACCTACGGGGCGCGCCACCTCGTCGACAACCACCGGGACCTCTTCGACGGCGTGACCGAGGCGATCGGCGAGGTCGGCGGCTTCTCCTTCACCGTCAACGAGAACCTGCGCCTCTATCTGGTGGAGACCGCGGAGAAGGGCATGCACTGGATGCGGCTCACCGTGGACGGCACCGCCGGGCACGGCTCGATGACCAACACGGACAACGCGATCACCGAGCTCTGCGAGGCGGTCGGCCGGCTGGGGCGCCACCAGTGGCCGGTCAGGGTGACCAAGACCGTGCGGTCCTTCCTCGACGAGCTCTCCGACGCGCTCGGCACCCCGCTCGACCCCGAGGACATGGAGGCGACGCTCGCCAAGCTCGGCGGTATCGCCAAGATGATCGGCGCCACCCTGCGCAACTCCGCCGCTCCCACCATGCTCGGCGCCGGCTACAAGGTGAACGTCATCCCCGGGCAGGCCACCGCTCACGTGGACGGCCGGTTCCTGCCCGGCTTCGAGGACGAGTTCCTGACCGACCTGGACCGGATCCTCGGCCCGCGGGTGAAGCGCGAGGACGTGCACGGGGACAAGGCCCTGGAGACCAGCTTCGACGGGTCCCTCGTGGACGCGATGCAGATCGCGCTGAAGGCCGAGGACCCGATCGCGCGCGCCGTGCCCTACATGCTCTCCGGCGGCACCGACGCGAAGTCCTTCGACGACCTCGGCATCCGCTGCTTCGGCTTCGCCCCGCTGAAGCTGCCGCCGGAGCTGGACTTCGCCGGCATGTTCCACGGCGTGGACGAGCGGGTCCCGGTCGACGGCCTGAAGTTCGGCGCCCGGGTGCTCGACCGGTTCATCGACCACTCCTGACCCGGCACCGCCCTGCGCGCGGCGGAAATCGACAGCCTGTACGCACCTCACCGGAAAGGGTGAAAGGGATCACGGACTCGTAGCCCCCGCACTCTCTCCTCGTTACAGGTGATGCGGTCCGCGGCTGGTACCGCACTTGTCAACCAGGAGGAATCATGATCAAGAAGGTCGTCGCAATCGCGGCTGCTACCGGTGGTCTCGTGCTCGCGGGTGCGGGCATGGCGTCCGCCGACGCCGGCGCCCAGGGTGCTGCCATCGGCAGCCCCGGCGTGCTCTCGGGCAACGTCATCCAGGTCCCGGTCCACGTTCCGGTGAACGTGTGCGGCAACACGATCTCCGTGATCGGTCTGCTGAACCCCGCCTTCGGCAACGCCTGCGTCAACGACTGACGTTGAGCATCAACCCGTAAGGGTGTGAGTCCGGTCGGCCCCGGGAGTGCGCGCCATGCACTCCGGGGCCGCTGGGCATTCGGCCCCGTCACTGCTGTGTCCGGGGCATTTCGGTAGGCAGAAGGCAGGAAGACAACCTATGCGACAGGTCACACGCAAAGGCCTGATCACGATGGCTGCGGCGGGCGGAGTGCTGGCGCTCGGCGGCGGTTACGCGCACGCCGACGCGGGTGCGGCCGGCGCCGCGTCGGGTTCACCGGGAGTGGTCTCGGGGAACTCGATCCAGGTCCCGATCGATGTACCCGTCAACGTGTGCGGAAACTCCGTGGACGTCGTCGGTCTGCTCAACCCCGCGGCCGGAAACGACTGCGGAAACGGATCTTCGGACTCCGGTCATGCGTACGCCCCGGACGGCGGTTCCTCGTCCGGTCACGGTTCCGGCAGCGAGGCGTCCGGGCACGGACGCGGGCACGGGCACGACAGCGCACGCGGCGGCGAGGCGTCCGGGCACGACAGCGGGGCGGGGACGGGCAGGCACCGTGCCTCCGGCACCTCGGCGCAGGCGGAGACCACCGGTTCCCCCGGCATCCTCTCCGGCAACCAGGTGCAGGTGCCGGTGGAGATCGCCCTGAACCTCTGCGGCAACAGCGTCACCGTCGGCGGCCTGCTCAACCCGGTCTTCGGCAACTCCTGCGAGAACGACTCGGAGACGGCCCCGCCTCCCGTCGTGCCGCGGACGCCGCACACCCCGGAGCGGCCGGTCACCCCGCACACGCCCCCGGCTCCAGAGACCCAGCTCGTGGTCGGTGAGCAGCTCGCCCACACCGGTGGGGGCGGGCTCGGCCTGCTCGTCCCGGCGAGCGCGGGCCTTCTGCTCGCAGGCGCGGGCACGGTCCTGTACCGGCGTTCGCGCAGCGCCGCGTAGACGCACCGCGGCACCGGCACGACGAGCGGGTTCCGCACACGCGGGACCCGCTCCGTCCTACCAGGTGGGCCGGAGCTGGCGGATGATGCGGCGGCGCAGCCGCACCCGGCGGCTGCCGTCACGGCGCAGCGTCAGCCGGTCCAACTCCCAGTGCCCGTACTCGGCATGGTCGGTCAGCAGTCGGGCCGCCTCCTTGCGGGACACCCCGCGCGGCACGTACACGTCGATGAATTCGTATTCCGGCATCGCATCTATTGTGCGGGCAGACCCCTGGTACGGATAGCGTCTGTCCCATGTCTGATGCTGCGCAGCCCACCGCTGCCGAGGTACGCGCCGCCGCCGATGCAGTCAAAACCGCGCTCGACCGCCACCTCCAGGCGGTCGAACGCCGTACCGGGGACGACGACCCCGCTGTCTACGACGCGTTCAACGCACTGGCCGCTGCGGCCGAGGTCTACGACGAACTGCTCTACGACCGCCACGACGAGGTCACCCCCTTCGAGATCCCCGGCGCGGAGGACACCCTCCCGCCCTACGCCGGTCCGGAGGAGCCACACGCCGTCAGCGTGCTGATCAGGCGCGACTACGCGGTGGCGGAGCCCGCGCGGCTGATCGCCCAGGCACAGCGGCTCGCCGACCTCGATCCGGACAGCCGGGACGCCGGCGTCCCGACCGTCGCCGACGCGGGCGTCCATGCCGCGCTGGGCGTCGTGTTCGGAGAGTACGAGGCGGACGAGATCGCTTCCCGGCACAAGGAGTTCGGTCTGGAGGAGGGGGACTCCACCCTCTGGGTCTCCGCCGCGGACGAGCTTCCCGAGCCGGGGGAGTGGCTCGGGGCGCCCTTCGACGAGGCCGACCCCGCACTGGTGGTCTGCCGCTTCGACGTCAGTGCGGTCTTCGACGAGGAGGACGAGCTCGACGGGGACCCGGACTCCGTCGTCCCGGAACGCCTCTGACCTCACGGCCTCAGGGCCTCACGGCCTGTCGGCCCGGCGCCCGACGGCCCCGGCGCGAGCGCGCCGGGGCCGTCGGCGTGCTCCCGCGGGGCCGGGGCGGCGCGACTACGAGGCGTCCGGGCTGGGAAGCGCCTCCAGCAGGGGGCGCAGCCGTGTCGTCCGCTCCTGGGCCGGGACCTCGGCCACCGCGCGGGGCAGGGCCTGGTCCACTCCGTGCACCACGGACAGGTGCCGCTCCCCGCGGCTGAACGCGGTGTAGACCCAGGGCCTGCTGAGCCCCTGGGCGGCGTCTCCCGGCAGGACGACCACGACGGCGGGCCAGCGCATCCCGGCCGCCTGGTGTGCGCTCAGTGCCCAGCTGTGGCGTACGGAGGCCTCCACCCGGTCCTGCGCCACGACGACGGGGGTGCCCGCGCAGTCCAGATGCAGGCCCTCGGCGTCCGCCGAGACGACCGCGCCCGGCACGGCCCTGCCGGGCGCGGGGACGTGGACCACCCGGTCGCCGGGGTCGAATCCGCCGAACCTGCCCGGCCCCGGGTTGAGCCGCTGCTTGAGTGCCGCGTTCAGCGCGGTGGTGCCCGCCGATCCGCGGTGTCCGACGGTGATCACCTGTGTGTCGGCGGAGGGCACGCCGATGGCGCGCGGCACCGAGTCGGCCACCAGCTGCACCGTGCGGTGGACCGCCTCACCCGCGTCGCGGACGGGCACGATCACCACCTCCCTGCCGGGCGCCTCGACCTGGGTGAGCTCACCGATGCCGATGCCGGAGACCAGCTCGCCGATCGGTCCGGGGTCGGGCGTGCGCGAGACCACGTGCGGGCAGGCGCGCGCCGCGATCACATCGGCGAACACCCGGCCCGCACCGGCCGAGCCGAGGACCCCCGGATCGCCGCTCAGGACCAGCCGGGTCCCGTCGGCGAGGGACTCCACCAGCATCGCGGCCGTCTCCACGTCGAGCTGCGGGGCGTCCAGCACCACCAGTACGTCCAGTGCGAACGCGCCGTCCGCGTCCCGGCCGGGGCCGTCCTCGCCGGAGAGCAGGGCGGAGAGCGTGACGGCCGACCGCGGATCGCCGACCGCGTCGGCCAGCCTGCGCCGCCCGTCGGGGCTGTGCGTGGTGCCCAGGGCCCGCAGGCCGAGGCTGTGCGCGGCAGCGATCAGTGCGGCGGGTTCCGCCCGGGCGCTCTCGCCGCCGCTGTGGGCGACCAGACCCGCCGTCGCGGCGGCGCGGATGAGCTCGCCCGCCGAGGGGGACGGGGCGGCGGCAGCGGCGTCAGTCCAGTCGGTGCCCTTGTCACAGGAGTTGATCAGCCTGCCCAGGCCGTCCGCGAGGCTCTCCTCGGCCAGTGCGTACCGGTCGAGGCCGAGCAGGACCCGCACGGGCTCCGCCTCGTCCCGCGTCCCGTCCTCGCCCGCCTCGTCGGCGGTCTCCTCCTCCGGCTCCTCCGCGCCCGTGGCGTCGACACCGTCCTGGAAGACCAGCACGACACCCTCGGCGACGGCGTGCTGGACGGCCTCCGCGGGATCGGTGACCGCGAACCCCGCCAGCGCCTTCCGGGCCTCGTCGGCGTCGAGCGCTGTGTGGCCGCGCAGCGCGGCCCGCTCCAGCAGCCATCCCACCAGGGCGGCCGTGCGCCGCTCGTCGTCGGGTCCGCACTCCGCGCCCAGCAGCGCCCGCGCGAAGCCGTCAGCCTGCTCCGGCCGGACACCGGGCAGGGACAGCAGCTGCCACGGGTCGTCCCGGAGGACATCGGCGGCTCCTTCGCCGAGCCTCTCCGCCGCCGGGCGTGCCAGGGCCTCGGGAGCCCCGCCCTCGGTGAGCAAGGTCGCGACCGAGGACGCGGCCTCGGGTGACGCGGCGCGGTGGGCCGACTGCTCGGGGGAGGGGGAAGGACGGGCGGCCGCGGCGGGAGCGGGGGTCGCGCGGCGCGGCGCGGGCGCCGACGCGGGTGAGTCGAAGAAGTCGGTGCCGGGCTTCTCGCCGCTCTCCACCGCGCGGACGGCCGCGAGCAGATCCGCTGCCGGGCCGCTCAGCTTCGTCCCGGCCGCGATGGGACCGTCCTTCTCGGCCTTGCGCTCTTCGATCCGCTGGCGCAGCTCGCGCTGAGCGGCAAGCTCCGCTTCCGCCTCCGACGGCGCGGGCGCCTGCTCCGCCCCTGACGCCCCTGAGGCCCCCTCCGCGCTCTCCGCGCCTTCCGTGCTCTCCGCGCCTTCCGCGCCGCCCTCCTCGGGTGCGCCGGGCGTGTCGGCGGCCTGGACACCGGTGTCCTCGCCGGCCTCGTGGTCCTCGGCGGCGGGGTCCGGGGTCTCTCCCCGGGGATGCGCAGTCACAGCGTGCTCCAGTCCTGGTCGGGATAGCGGTGCACGGGCGCCGACACGTCGTCGAGCGCCTGGCAGATCTCGTCAGGAAGACTAAGCGCCTCCACTGACAACGCCGCGGTCAGCTGCCGCGCGTTGCGCGCGCCGACGACCGGTGCCGCCACCCCCGGCCGGTCCCGCACCCAGGCGAGCGCGACCTGGAGCGGGGTCGTGGCGAGGCCGTCGGCGGCCGTGGCCACCGCGTCCACGATCCTGCTCGCCGCCTCGTCGAGGTACGGCTCGACGAAGGGGGCCAGCCGCTCGGAGGCGCCGCGCGAGTCGGACGGTGTGCCGGTGCGGTACTTGCCGGTCAGCACCCCCCTGCCGAGCGGGGAGGACGGCAGCAGCCCCACTCCCAGGTCCAGCGCCGCCGGCAGCACCTCCCGCTCGACGCCCCGCTGCAGCAGCGAGTACTCCATCTGCGTAGAGGCGAGACGGGTGCGCAGTCCGGGCGCGGCGAGCTGCCAGGTGGCCGCCTTGGCCAGCTGCCAGCCACTGAAGTTGGACACTCCGGCATACCGGACGCGCCCCGACGTCACGGCCAGGTCGAGCGCCTGGAGGGTCTCCTCCAGCGGTGTCACGGGGTCGAAGGCGTGGACCTGCCACAGATCGACGTAGTCCGTCCCGAGCCGCCTCAGGGACGCGTCGAGCGAGGCGAGCAGGTGCCCGCGCGAACCGTCGAAGCGGCGGTAGGGGTCCGGGACGCTCCCCGCCTTGGTCGCGATGACCAGGTCCTGTCGCGGGACCAGGTTGTCCAGGAGGCGTCCGAGCAGGTACTCGGCCTCACCGCCGCCGTACACGTCGGCGGTGTCGACGAGGGTGCCGCCCACGTCCCAGAAGGCCTTGAGCTGGTCGGCGGCGTCGTGTTCGTCCGTGTCCCGGCCCCACGTGAGTGTGCCCAGCCCGATCCGGGACACGCGAAGGCCGGTACGGCCGAGATGCCTCTGCTCCATGGGCGCTGAGATTACTGGCCGGGGCCCCACCGGGTGGAAGCCTGTGGACAACCCGGCCGCCCGGGGCGAGCCTGCCGGATTCCGGCGCCCCGCGCTAGAGTCCCGGGCACAGGAACGTTACTGATCAGTAGAGGAGCGTGGGTATGCGGCTCGGCATCAATCTCGGTTACTGGGGTGCGGGGATGGACGGCGACAACCTCGCCGTCGCCCAGGAGGCCGACCGGCTCGGCTACGACGTCTGCTGGGCGGCCGAGGCGTACGGCTCCGACGTACCGACGGTGCTGGCCTGGGTGGCGGCCCGGACCGAGTCCATCGACGTGGGCTCCGCCATCATGCAGATCCCCGCCCGTCAGCCCGCCATGACGGCCATGACCGCCGCCACCCTCGACTCGCTCTCCGGGGGACGCTTCCGCCTCGGCCTCGGCGTCTCGGGCCCGCAGGTCTCCGAGGGCTGGTACGGCGTCAAGTTCGACAAGCCGCTGGCCCGCACCCGCGAGTACGTCGAGATCGTGCGCAGGGCGATGTCCCGGGAGCGGCTGTCCTACGAGGGCGAGCACTGGACGCTGCCGCTGCCCGACGGCCCCGGCAAGCCCATCAAGCTGACCGTCCACCCGCAGCGCGAGCACATCCCGCTCTACATCGCGGCGATCGGCCCCAAGAACCTGGAGCAGACCGGCGAGATCGCCGACGGCGCCCTGCTGATCTTCCCGTCCGCCGAGCACCTCGAGGAGACGGCGGTGAAGCACCTGCGGGCCGGACGCGAGAAGGCGGGCAGGACGATGGACGGCTTCGACGTCTGCCCGACCCTCCCGCTGGCGATCGGCGACGACATCAACGGTCTCGCCGACATGTTCCGCCCGTACACCGCGCTCTACGTCGGCGGCATGGGCAGCCGCAAGCAGAACTTCTACAACCAGCTCGCCCAGCGCATGGGATACGAGAAGGAGGCCGCCGAGATCCAGGACAAGTACCTGTCCGGCGACAAGGCCGGCGCGGCCGCCGCCGTACCGCACCAGCTGATCGACCAGACCACCCTGCTCGGCTCGGTGGACCGCATCGCCGACCGGATGCAGGCCTACGCGGCGGCGGGTGTCACGACGCTGACGCTCGCACCGGCGGGCTTCACGCTCGACGAGCGGCTCGCGGCCCTGCGCGCCGGGACGGACGCGCTGGAGCGCTCCGGCCTCGCGGCATGACCCTCTAGGGCGGAACCGGCGCAGCGCTACGGCCGTGGTGGGGGCTCGGGGGGTCCTCCCCGCCACGGCCGTCGTACGGAACAACGCGCCGGACCGCCCCGGGTTACGCCCCGTACCCCTCCCGGGACACCCGGGCAGGTCCGGCTTCCGCGCGACGCCCGTTCGGCCCTGCCCGGTCCCGTTCGTGTTGCCTACCGACGCGTACCGAATTTGACTGTGCCTCTGCGGACACCGGTGCGAAAGGTGGCAGTGATGCTCTCGGCAAAGAGTCTGTTCCAGGAGATCCTCGACAACGACGAGTCGTTCCGGCTGTTCTGCTCGATCGCCGCAGGCGGGGAGTCGCAGGGCGGCTGGGAGAACGGGCGCATCGCCGCACTCGTCCCCCCGGGACTCCGTGAGCTCGCGCCCAAGGTCGCCCGGCACGGTGCCGACGAGGACAAGCACGGCCGGATCTTCAACGCCCTGCTGAAACAGCGCGGACTCCAGCCCGTGGCGGTGCCGTACGAGACCGACTACACCCTCCTGCTGGAGCGCCACGGCATCGGCCTCGCCCACGACCGGCTCAGCCGTGAGGAGCCGCTCACCGAGCGGGACGTCATCGTCTACCTGGCCCACAGCAGGGTCACCGAGCAGCGGGCCTCCGAACAGATGCGGCTCCTGCTCAAGCACTTCGCCGACCACCGGGTCCTCGGACGAGCCGTGAGGATGATCTCGCGCGACGAGGACAACCACCTCGCGTACTGCCACGAGGAACTCCTCAGCCTCGCCCGCGCCGGCCACGGCCGGACGATCCAGTCCGTCCTGCGGGAGTGCGCCGAGGCCGAGATCCGGGTGTACCGCGATGTCAGCCTCGCCGTGATGCGTCACATGGGCACCGTGCTGCGCTGGCCCCGGGCCAAGGCCGCCGTGCTGGCCGCGGGCATCCACGCGGTGTACGGCTACGAGCGGCTGGTCGGCTGGCGGCGCATGGTGAGCCTCCGACAGCCCGCCCTGCGTGACCCGCTGGGCGGCCCGGTCGTGCCCGAGACCGAGTACGCCTGAGGCGGGCCGCCCGCCCTACATCCAGCCGCGGCGCTTGAACAGGCGGAACAGCCCGGCGACCGCGACGCCCATCAGCACGATCACCGCCGGGTAGGTCCAGGCCCAGTCGAGCTCCGGCATGTGCCGGAAGTTCATGCCGTAGATGCCGGCCACCATCGTCGGTACGGCGGCCATGGCGGCCCACGCCGAGATCTTCCGCATGTCGTCGTTCTGACGCACGCCCACCTGAGCCAGGTGCGCCGACAGAATGTCCGAGAGCAGCCGGTCGAGCCCTTCCACATGCTCGACGGCACGCGTCAGGTGGTCGTTCACGTCCCGGAAGAAGGGCTGCGACTCGGTGTCGACGAACGGGACCCCCGCGCTCGACAGCCGCGCCATCGGGGCGCCCAGCGGATTGGTGGCCCGGCGGAATTCGAGCACCTGCCGCTTGAAGGTGTAGATACTGGCGGCGGTGTTCGTGGTGTCCCTGGAGCCGGTGGGGGCGAAGACCTGGGCCTCCAGCTCCTCGAGGTCGATCTGGAGCTCCGCCGCGACCTCGATGTAGTGGTCCACCACCGCGTCACTGACCGCGTACAGCACGGACGTGGGCCCGTGCCTGAGGACCTCCGGCTCTGCCTCCAGGCGGCTCCGTACCGCCGCCAGCGGCGCGCCCTCGCCATGCCGCACCGTCACCACGAAGGAGTCGCCTATGAACAGCATCAGCTCCCCGGCGCTCACGGTGTCGTTCTTCGGCTCGTAGACCACGGGCTTGATCACGACGAACAGGGAGTCGTCGTAGATCTCCAGCTTGGGCCGCTGGTGGGCGCGCAGGGCGTCCTCCACGGCCAGAGGATGCAGCGAGAACTCGCTCGTCACCAGGTCGAACTCCTTCTCCGTCGGCTCGTGCAGCCCGATCCAGACGAAGGCGTCCCCGGTGGCCCGTGCCTCGTCGAGGGCATCGGAGAAGTCGGCGGGACCTTCGGTCCGGCGCCCGTTCCGGTAAATTCCGCAGTCGACGATCACCCGCGCATTGTTCCCTGCCGCGAAGGCTTCACGCACCTCTACGCTTGCGGGTATGCCCACGCTCATCCTCGTACGCCACGGACGCTCGACCGCCAATACCTCCGGAGTGCTCGCCGGCCGGACGCCCGGCGTCTCCCTCGACGAACGCGGCGCCGCGCAGGCCGCCGCCCTGCCCGGCCGTCTCTCCGCCCTCACGTTCGCCGCGGCGGTCAGCAGCCCGCTGCAGCGCTGCCGGGAGACGCTCCAGCCACTGCTCGACGCCCGGCCGGAACTCGCGCTGCACACCGAGGACCGGATCAGCGAGTGCGACTACGGGGACTGGTCGGGGCGCAAGCTCGCCGAACTCTCCGACGAACCGCTGATGAAGGTCGTCCAGCAGCATCCCTCGGCCGCCGTGTTTCCCGGCGGCGAGTCCATGCGGGCCATGCAGGCGCGGGCGGTCGACGCCGTGCGGGACTGGAACGCCCGCATCGAGGCGGAGCACGGCGAGGACGCCACGTACGTGATGTGCTCGCACGGCGACATCATCAAGGCCCTCGTCGCCGACGCGCTCGGCATGCATCTCGACCTCTTCCAGCGCGTCCAGGCCGACCCGTGCTCCGTCACCGCGATCCGCTACACGCGGCTGCGCCCGTTCCTCCTGCGCCTCGGCGACACCGGCGATTTCGCGTCCCTGGCACCGCGTGAACAGGCCATCGGGGCCGACGCGGCGGGGGACACGGCGACGGACGCGGCCGTCGGGGGCGGCGCTGGGGCACCGTGATCGCTCCGCGCAGTAGGGTGGACGCGCCGTAGAGGCCTTGCGGGACCTCCCGCAGGGCCCCGGGGCCGCCCCCATCCACCATCTCGATCTCAAGGGAGACAGGACGTGTCCCGTCAGGTGTTCCTCTACGACCCACCGGACCGCTTCGTGGCCGGCACGGTCGGGCTGCCTGGCCGCCGTACGTTTTTCCTGCAGGCATCCTCGCGCGGACGGGTCACGAGTGTGGCCCTGGAGAAGACCCAGGTCTCCGCGCTGGCCGAACGGATCGACGAACTCCTCGACGAGGTCGTCCGGCGGACCGGCGGCAATTCACCGGTGCCCGCCGTGGCCCCCATGGACGTCACCGACACCGCGCCGCTCGACGCCCCCGTCGAGGAGGAGTTCAGGGTCGGCACGATGGCCCTCGCCTGGGACGGCGAGGAGCAGCGCATGATCGTAGAGGCCCAGGCTCTCGTCGAGCTGGACGCCGACTCCGACGACGATCTCGCCGAGGCCGAGGAAAGGCTTCTGCAGGACGAGGAGAACGGCCCGCCGATGCTGCGCGTCCGGCTGAGCGGTGCCCAGGCGCGTGCGTTCGCCAAGCGCGCGCTGGACGTCGTGAACGCCGGCCGTCCGCCGTGCCCGCTGTGCAGCCTCCCCCTGGACCCGGAAGGACACGTATGCCCGCGCCAGAACGGATACCGTCGCGGGGCCTGACGGAGGCCGGGCTGCGTACCCTGCTCGCCGAGGGGGAGCTCACGGTCCTCGGCCAGGTCCGGGGCGCGTCGAACGCGGTCCTGTACTGCGCGGTCGCCCACGGGGGCGAGGAGCGCCACTGTGTCTACAAGCCGGTCGCCGGGGAGCAGCCGCTGTGGGACTTCCCCGACGGCACGCTCGCCCAGCGTGAGGTCGCGGCGTACGAGATCTCCGAGGCCACCGGGTGGGGCCTCGTGCCGCCCACGGTGCTGCGGGAGGGTCCCTACGGCGAGGGGATGTGCCAGCTGTGGATCGAGGCGGACGCCGGGGCCGCCCCCGCCGACGGGCTGCCGCCCCTCCTCGCGCTCGTCGAGACCGAGGAGCCGGGGGACGGCTGGAAGGCCGTCGGCCTCGCCGAGGTGGGGGAGGGGAAGACCGCCCTGCTCGTCCATGCCGACGACCCCCGGCTGCGCAGGCTCGCCGTCCTGGACGCCGTCATCAACAACGGTGACCGCAAGGGCGGGCACCTGCTGTCCGCACCGGGCGGGCGGCTGTACGGGATCGACCACGGCGTCACCCTCAACGCGGACGACAAGCTGCGGACGCTGTTCTGGGGGTGGGCGGGCGAGCCGCTGACGGCCGAGGCCACCGAGGTGCTCGACCGGCTGTCCGCCGGCCTGGAACCGGGCGAGGCGCTGGCCACCCGGATGGGGGAACTGATCACCGCGGCGGAGCTCGACGCCCTGCGAGGCCGTGTGGAGAGCCTCCGGAAGTCCGGCCTGCACCCGCAGCCGAGCGGCGACTGGCCGCCGCTCCCGTGGCCCCCCGTGTGACGTGCACGGCCCCCTCACCCCTGCCGGCAACGGCCCCGCCGCGTCCCGCGCGCCGCGCGGCTGACGCGTCCGGCGCCTGACGGCGTCCCGGCCCGGGGCGCCTTTGTCCCGGGCCGGTCGAAGGAGAACCTTCCCGCGCGCAAGACCGCCTCTTCGGCCACGATCTGCCATCCGGTTCGTATCCGGAAGCATCGTCCGGTTACGCTCATGACATGCATGCCTGGCCCGCTTCTGAGGTCCCCGCCCTTCCTGGCAAGGGCCGCGACCTTCGGATCCACGACACCGCGACCGGCGGACGGATCACCCTTGACCCCGGTCCCGTCGCCCGCATCTACGTCTGCGGCATCACGCCGTACGACGCGACCCACATGGGTCATGCGGCGACCTACAACGCGTTCGACCTCGTTCAGCGCGTGTGGCTCGACACCAAGCGGCAGGTCCACTACGTCCAGAACGTGACCGACGTGGATGATCCGCTGCTGGAGCGGGCCGTGCGCGACGGCGAGGACTGGACCGAGCTCGCGGAGCGCGAGACGGCACTCTTCAGGGAGGACATGACCGCCCTGCGCATGCTTCCCCCGAAGCACTACATCGGGGCGGTGGAGGCGATACCCGGCATCGTCCCGCTCGTGGAGCGCCTCCGCGACGCCGGCGCCGCCTACGAGCTCGACGGCGACGTGTACTTCTCCGTCGAGTGCGACCCGCACTTCGGCGAGGTCTCGGGACTCGACTCCGAGGCCATGCGGCTGCTCTCCGCCGAGCGCGGTGGTGACCCGGAGCGTCCCGGCAAGAAGAACCCCCTCGACCCGATGCTCTGGATGGCCGCCCGTGAGGGCGAGCCGAGCTGGGACGGCGGCACGCTCGGCCGTGGCCGCCCCGGCTGGCACATCGAGTGCGTCGCCATCGCCCTGGACCACCTGGGCATGACCTTCGACGTCCAGGGCGGCGGTTCCGACCTCGCCTTCCCGCACCATGAGATGGGCGCCTCCCACGCCCAGGTCCTGACCGGCGAGCACCCGTTCGCCCGCGCCTACGTGCACGCCGGCATGGTCGCCCTGAACGGCGAGAAGATGTCCAAATCCAAGGGCAACCTCGTCTTCGTCTCGGCGCTGCGCCGGGACGACGTGGATCCCGCCGCGATCAGGCTCGCCCTGCTCTCGCACCACTACCGTGCCGACTGGGAGTGGACCGACCAGGTCCTCGCCGACGCCGTCGAGCGTCTCGCCCGGTGGCGTGCGGCCGTCTCCCGGCCCGACGGGCTCTCCGCCGACGCCCTGGTCGAGGAGGTCCGCGAAGCGCTGGCCGACGACCTGGACGCCCCGGCGGCCCTCGCCGCCGTGGACCGCTGGGCCGAGCGGCAGAGCGCCGCCGGCGGCTCGGACGAGGGCGCACCCGGTCTCGTCTCGCGCACCGTCGACGCCCTTCTGGGCGTCGCGCTGTAGTCCCCGCCCCGGATCACGCCGAACGGCCCCGGACCCCGCGAGAGATCGCGGGGTCCGGGGCCGTCGTACGTGCGGCGGGCGGCCGGGTCAGCCGTCCGAGGAGTCCTCGTCCGGTCCCGCCGGCGGATCCTCGGGCGCCGTGCTCCCGTCGCCGTCCTTCGGCCGCCCCTTCTCGGGGCGCTGCGGCTTCGGCGGCCTCGTCCGACCGCTGGAGGTGTCCCGCAGATAGGGCACGTCGCCGCTCTCCGTGGCATGACCGCCCGGCGCCTGGCCGGGGCCGTTGACATCCCTGCGCCGCAGGTAGCGCTCGAACTCGCGGGCGATCGCCTCGCCGGAGGCCTCCGGCAGCTCGGCGGTGTCCCGGGCCTCCTCCAGCGTCTGCACGTACTCCGCGACCTCGCTGTCCTCCGCGGCCAGCTGGTCGACCCCGAGCTGCCAGGCGCGGGCGTCCTCGGGCAGCTCGCCCAGCGGGATCCGCATCCCGAGCAGGTCCTCCAGGCGGTTCAGCAGCGCCAGCGTCGCCTTCGGGTTCGGCGGCTGCGACACGTAGTGCGGCACCGCCGCCCACAGGCTCACCGCGGGCACCCCCGCATGCGTGCACGCCTCCTGGAGGATGCCCACGATGCCCGTCGGACCCTCGTAGCGGGTCTCCTCCAGATCCATCGTCCTGGCCAGGTCGGGATCCGAGGTGACGCCGCTGACGGGCACCGGCCTGGTGTGCGGGGTGTCGCCGAGCAGCGCCCCCAGGATGACGACCATCTCGACGCCCAGCTCGTGGGCGAAGCCCAGGATCTCGTTGCAGTACGAACGCCAGCGCATGGAGGGTTCGATGCCACGGATCAGCACCAGGTCACGCGGTTTCTCGCCGCCGACCCGGACCACGGAGAGTCGCGTGGTGGGCCAGGTGATCTTGCGCGTCCCGCCGTCCAGCCACACCGTGGGCCGATTGACCTGGAAGTCGTAGTAGTCCTCGGCGTCGAGCGCCGCGAAGACCTCGCCCTTCCACTCCCGGTCCAGATGCGCGACCGCTGTGGAGGCGGCGTCACCGGCGTCGTTCCAGCCCTCGAACGCGGCCACCATGACCGGGTCGACCAGCTCGGGTACCCCCTCGAGCTCGATCACCCAGGCCTCCTTCCGAAGTTCCCTTGTGTACGGACCAACCTTACGGCTTCCGCCCTGTTCCGCCGCAGCCCGTTTGCGTGCGGGGGTGAAGCGTGCCATCACGTGATTCATCCGAGCTGTACCCGGCCGAAAATGATCGATTCTCGCCCGATCCCTGGACTGAGGGGGTCACAGGAGGCTATACATCGGATGACAGCTGAGAGATCCGATGTTATTCCCTGGGGGCGCACATGACTCTGACCGTCACGGATCTCGAGGTCGAGGACATCCGGTTTCCCACCTCGGAAGAGCTGGACGGCTCGGACGCCATGAACCCCGACCCCGACTACTCCGCCGCCTACGTCGTCCTGCGCACGGACGGCGCGGGGGAGGAGGGCCACGGCTTCTGCTTCACCATCGGCCGCGGCAACGATGTCATGGCCGCCGCCATCGGAGCGCTCCGGCCGCACGTCGTCGGACGCCCGGCCCCGCGCACCGCCGCCGACCTGGCCGCCCTCCACCGCACGCTGACGCACGACTCGCAGCTGCGCTGGCTCGGCCCCGAGAAGGGCGTGATGCACATGGCGGCCGGGGCCGTCGTCAACGCGGCCTGGGACCTCGCGGCGGGACTGGCCGGCAGACCCGTCTGGCAGTTCCTGGCGGAGATGACCCCGGAGGAGCTCGTCTCCCTCGTCGACTTCCGCTACCTCACGGACGCCCTCACCCCCCAGGAGGCGCTCGGCATCCTGCGCGCCGCGGAGCCGGGCCGCGCCGAGCGCACCGAGCGGCTGCTCGCCGAGGGGTATCCGGCGTACACGACGTCGCCCGGCTGGCTGGGGTACGACGACGACAAGCTGGTGCGCCTGTGCAAGGAGGCCGTCGCCGAAGGCTTCACCCAGATCAAGCTGAAGGTCGGGGCGGATCTGGGCGACGACATCCGCAGGCTGTCGCTCGCGCGCCAGGCCGTCGGCCCCGGCATCCGGATCGCCGTCGACGCCAACCAGCGCTGGGACGTCGCCGACGCGGTGGAGTGGATGACCGCGCTCGCCCCGTACGACCCGTACTGGATCGAGGAGCCGACCAGCCCCGACGACGTGCTCGGCCACGCCGCCGTGCGCGCCGGCCAGCCCGTCAAGGTCGCCACCGGTGAACACATCGCCAACCGGGTCGTGTTCAAGCAGCTGCTCCAGGCGGATGCCGTCGACTTCGTGCAGATCGACGCCGCGCGCGTGGCCGGCGTCAACGAGAACCTCGCGATCCTGCTGCTGGCCGCGAAGTACGGCGTCCCGGTCTGCCCGCACGCCGGTGGCGTCGGGCTGTGCGAACTGGTCCAGCACCTCTCGATGTTCGACTACGTCGCGGTCTCCGGCAGCTGGGAGGACCACGTCATCGAGTACGTCGACCATCTCCACGAGCACTTCGCCGACCCGGCCGTCGTCGAGGACGGCCGCTACGTCACCCCGCGCACACCGGGCTTCTCGGCCCGGATGCTCCCCGCCTCGATCGCCGGACACCGCTACCCGCAGGGCCCCGTCTGGCAGGCCCGCCGCACACCCGAGGAGACCTCCCGATGACCGGTACGCAGGACTTCGACGGACTGTCCGCCCTGGTGACGGGCGGCGCATCCGGTATCGGGGCCGCCGTGGCGACCCTGCTGCTCGCCCGCGGGGCCCGCGTCGCGGTGCTCGACCGCGATCCCGAGGGTGCTCCCGGGGGAGCGCTCGCACTCGAGGCCGACGTGACGGACGACGACGCCGTCCGCGGCGCGGTGGACCGGGCCGCCGAGGAGCTGGGCGGCCTGCACACCCTGGTCTCCAACGCCGGGATCGGCTCGATCGGCACCGTGGAGGACAACACCGACGCGGAATGGGCCCACGTGCTCGACATCAATGTGCTCGGCATGGTCCGCACCGCCCGCCACGCCCTGCCGCACCTGCGCCGCGCCGCCGCCGGACGGCCGGGGGCCGTGTCGATCACCCAGACCTGCTCCATCGCCGCGACCGCCGGTCTGCCGCAGCGCGCGCTCTACAGCGCGAGCAAGGGCGCCGTGCTCTCCCTCACCCTCGCCATGGCCGCCGACCACGTCCGGGAGGGGATCAGGGTCAACTGCGTCAACCCGGGCACCGCGGACACCCCCTGGATCGGCCGGCTGCTGGACCGGGCCGAGGACCCGGCCGCGGAGCGCGCCGCGCTCGACGCCCGCCAGCCCCTGGGGCGGCTGGTCTCCGCCGACGAGGTCGCCGCCGCCGTCGTCTACCTGGCGAGCCCGGCGGCCGCGTCCGTCACCGGGACCGCGCTCGCCGTCGACGGGGGGATGCAGGGGCTGCGGCTGCGCCCCGCCGCCCCCTCACAGGGTTGAGCGCAGCCACTGCTCCACGCTCGCCACGTGCACCGTCGCCCAGGACCGGGCGGCCTCCGCGTCCCGGTCCCGCATCGCGGCGAGGATGGCCCGGTGCTCGCGCAGGGTGCGGGCGACCGCGTCCTCCTGGGTCAGCCCGCGCCACACCCTGGCCCGCGTCGTGGGGCCGGACAAGCCGTCCAGCAGGGAGCACAGCACCGAGTTGCCGGAGTGCCGGACGATGCCGCGGTGGAACTCCAGATCGCCGGCGACGAGCGCCTCGACCGAGGGGTCCGGCCCCAGCGCGTCCAACTGGGCACTCAAGGCGTCCAGTTGTTCGTCATCGATGCGCAGTGCCGCCATCGCCGTGGCGGCGGGCTCCAGGATCCTGCGGACGGCGAAGAACTCCAGCACCGTGTCGTCCCGGTGGAAGTCCACCACGAAGCTGAGCGCCTCCAGGAGCAGCTGCGGATCCAGGCTGGTGACGTAGGTTCCGTCGCCCTGACGGACGTCGAGGATCCGTATCAGCGAGAGGGCGCGCACCGCCTCGCGCAGCGAGTTGCGCGACAGGCCCAGCTCGGCCGCGAGTTCGCTCTCCTTGGGAAGCCGGTCGCCCGGGGTCAGCGCACCCGAGACGATCATCTCCTTGATCTTCTCGATCGCTTCGTCGGTGACGGCCATGTGGGGCCTCCTCGCGCACAAGACATCCGATGTATGGCCTCATTATGCGGCCACACATCGGTGCGCGGACCCCGAGGGGCGGTGAAGGGCGCCGTACGGCGCGGACCGCGCCTCCGGACCGAGGAGCCCGGACCGTGCCTCCGGCGCCGCGGGTCAGTCCCAGAGCGTGGAGGGCGCCTCACGCCGCACGACCGGGGCGATCTCCTCGGCGAACCTCTGCAGCGTCTCCAACTGCTCCTCGTGCGGCAGCCCGAAACCGTCCACGGTGACCGACTGGAGATCGTGCCGGTAGGCGGTGTGGAAACCGAGGATCTTGTCGATGATCTGCTGCGGGGAACCGATGAGCTGGGGGCCGTCGGCCATCGCGTCCTCGATCGTGCGGAACGGCGTGTTGTAGCCGGCCCTGCCCGCCAGGTGCGGCTTGAAGGACTGGGCGACCTTGGCCTCGTACAGCGCCTTGTAGCGTTCGACGGCCTTTCCCGGGGTGTCCGCGATCAGCAGGCCGCCCGACCCCGCCGCCACCCGCGCGTCCGCCGGGTCGTGCCCGTACGCCTCGAAGCGCTCGCGGTAGTGGCCGATGAGCCGCGCGTAGGCCTCACGGGGCTGGATCGCGTTGGCGGTGAACAGGGGATCGCCGTGCCGGGCGGCCAGATCGGGGGAGTTGAGACTGGTCGCCGAGCCGTGCCAGACACGCGGCGCTCCGGCGTAGGGCCGCGGCACCGTCGTCACGTTCTTCAGCGGCGGCCGGAACTCCCCCTCCCAGTCCACCCCTTCCTCGCTCCAGAGCCGCCGCAGCAGCTCGTACTTCTCCTTCTGCAGATCCCACTGCCGATCCTCGTCCAGCCCGAAGAGGCTGAAGTGACCGGCCTCCGCGCCCTTCCCCACGACGAGCTCGATCCTGCCCCGCGCGATCTGGTCGAGTGTCGCGAACTCCTCCGCCACCCGCACCGGATCGAGGATCGCGACGACCGTCACCCCGGTCAGCAGCCTGATCGTGGAGGTGCGGGCGGCGAGCGCCCCCAGCACCACACCGGGGCTCGACGAGAGGAACGGACCGGAGTGCCGTTCCCCGATCGCGTACGCGTCGAAGCCGAGCCGCTCCGCCGCCTTGCCTGTCCCGATCACCTCGTGGAACCGCTCGGCGGCCGAGGGGAGCGCACCCGTCAGCGGATGCGGGGCATGGCCGATGAGGGAGAGCACGGAGAACTTCACGGGGGACCTTCCTTCCGTGGTGCGGTGGGCGGTCAGGCGGTCAGGCGGCCGGGAGACCGAGGTGGCCGCGCAGGGTCCGGGCGGCGTACGCGGTGCGGAAGAGGCCGCGCCGCTGCAGGACGGGCACCAGCCCGGTGACGACCGCGTCCAGGTCGTCGGGGAGCACCGCGGGCCGCAGCCGGAAGCCGTCGGCGCCGCCCTCGCGGAACCACTCCTCCAGGAGGTCGGCCAGACCCTCGGGCGTGCCGGAGAATATGGCGGCGTCCGAGGTGAACGGGGCTCCGGCGGCCTCCTCCAGACCGGCCGACCGCGCGTCGGCCGCCTCCTGGCTGTCACCCAGTACGACGTTGACGTCGGCGAGGACGCGCAGCGCCCCGGCCGGCCGGCCCGCCGCCTCCCGCAGCGACTCGACCTCCTTGCGGATGCCGATGAGGTCAGCGGTGTCGGCCGGGGTCACCAGGACGACGTCGCCGTGTGTGGCAGCCAGCCGGTAGGGGACAGTGGCGTGCGCGAGCAGCACCAGCGGCGGCCTGCCCTGCGCGGAGCGCGCGCCGGCGCCCCAGGCCCCGGTCGCCTCGGCCAGGAACTCATCAGCCCGCGCGAAGAGTTCGGCGACCTTCCGGTCACCCTCCGGTGTGCCGAGGACCTTCAGCAGCCGGGCGTGCTCCAGGTCGCTCGTCGTGACCCGGGGCCGCACCCCGGCCCGTCCCGCGCTCAGATGGTCGAGCGTGGCGATCCGGGTCGCCCAGGCGCCTGGGTCACCCGTCGTCGGACCCAGCGGGACGAGCCCGATCCGGTCGGTGACCTGCGCGGCCAGGGTGAGGAGCAGCCCGGAGTCGAGCCGCCCGGGGCCGTCCTCCACCGTGATGAAGTCGAGCAGCCCGGCCTCGGCGCCGCGCACGAGCCGGACGTACTCCTCGGGGGTGAAGGCCCTGGTGGGCGCGGCCGGATGAGATCCGGCGCCGTTCAGCGCCGCCGACAGATGGAATCCCTGGGGTTCGGACATCTCTCCACTGTCCCCGCGTCACATTGCACCCGTGTGGCGGCGGCATGGCACGTCCACCGGATCCGTGCCGCAGCGCCCGCCCGCCGGACATGGCGCAGGGGCGGCCTCCCGTGTCCGGGAGACCGCCCCTGCGCGCGCGTGCCGCCGGTGTCAGCGCCCGTCGGCCAGCATGGACTCGACCCTGCCCCGGATGTCGTCCGTGGCCAGGCCCCTGATCGTCAGGGTCGTCCGGCGGCGCAGCACGTCGTCCGCCGTCTCGGCCCACTCGCGGTCGCGCGCGTACGCCACCTGCGCCCAGATCTCCGGGGCGTCGGGGTGGATGCGCTCGGCCAGCGCCGGGTTCTCGTTCGCCAGCCGGGCGATGTCGAAGGAGAGCGAGCCGTAGTGGGTGGCGAGGTGCCGCGCCGTGTCGGCGGACATCCGCGGCCCCGGCGCACCGCCGTCGACCAGCAGCCGGTGCGCCACCGCGTTCGGGTTGGCGATACCGGGGAGCGGCATCTTCCTGGGCAGCCGCGCCATCGGCTCCATGTCCTCGGCGAGGGGGTGCCCGGGCAGCTCGGCCAGCTTGTTCATCACCGTACGGCCGATGTGGCGGAACGTCGTCCACTTGCCGCCCGCGACCGACAGCATCCCGCCGCGTCCTTCGGTCACGACCGTCTCGCGCTTGGCCTTGGCCGTGCCGCCCGGGCCGCCGGGCAGCACCCGCAGCCCCGCGAAGGAGTACGTGATCAGATCGCGGGACAGCTGCTGGTCCCGGACGGAGAAGGCCGCCTCGTCGAGGATCTGCGCCGTGTCCTTCTCGGTGACCGCGACGTCGGCCGGGTCGCCCTCGTACTCCTCGTCGGTCGTGCCGAGCAGCAGCATGTCCTCCCACGGCAGGGCGAACGTGATCCGGTACTTGTCGATCGGGGTCGCCAGCGCCGCCTTCCACGGGCGGGTGCGCTTGAGCACCAGGTGCGCCCCCTTGGACAGACGTATGGAGGGCGCCGCGTTCGGGTCCTCCAGCTTGCGCAGGTGGTCGACCCACGGGCCGGTGGCGTTCAGCACGAGACGGGCGTTCACGCCGAACTCCGTACCGTCCTGACGGTCCTCCAGCTCGGCGCCCGTGACCCTCCCCTTGGTGAACCGCAGTCCGGTGACCGAGGCGTGGTTGAGGACGACGGCGCCCGCGTCGACGGCGGCGCGGACCGTCATCAGCGCCATCCGGGCGTCGTTCATCTGGTCGTCGCCGTAGACCGCGACGGCCTTCAGGTTGTCCGTACGCAGCTCCGGGACGTCGCGCTGCGCCCTGGCCGGGCTGATCACATGGCCGACGCCGTCACCGAACGCGGACAGCGCCGAGTAGGCGAAGACACCGGCGCCGAGCTTGGCGGCGCCGTGCGGGCCGCCCTTGTAGACGGGCAGGTAGAAGGTGAGCGGGTTGGCCAGGTGCGGGGCGACCTGACGCGACACCGCGCGCCGCTCGAAGTGGTTCTCCGCGACCAGCTTCACCGCGCCGGTCTGGAGGTAGCGCAGACCGCCGTGGAGCAGCTTGGAGGAGGCGGAGGAGGTGGCGCCGGCGAAGTCGCCGGCGTCCACCAGGGCCACCCGCAGCCCGGACTGCGCGGCATGCCAGGCGGTGGAGATGCCCAGGATGCCGCCGCCGATCACCAGGAGGTCGTACGTCGCCTTGGAAAGCTGCTCCCGGGTCTCGGCGCGGCTCGGGAGGGAGCCGGAGGCCGGATGCGTCCCGAGGGCGGGGACGCTCTGCAGGGTGGTCATGTCGATTGCTCCTCAGCTCTCGTCGTCGTCGATCCAGCCCATGGTCCGTTCGACGGCCTTGAGCCAGCTCTTGTACTCGCGGTCACGGGTGGCCGCGTCCATACGGGGTGTCCACTCGGCGGCACGGCGCCAGTTGGCGCGCAGTGCGTCGGTGTCCGGCCAGAAGCCGACGGCGAGGCCGGCGGCGTAGGCCGCGCCGAGGCAGGTCGTCTCGGCGACCATGGGGCGCACCACGGGTGCGTCCAGGAAGTCGGAGAGGGTCTGCATCAGCAGGTTGTTGGAGGTCATTCCGCCGTCGACCTTGAGTGCGGTCAGCTCGACGCCGGAGTCCTTGGTCATGGCGTCGCTGATCTCACGGGTCTGCCAGGCGGTCGCCTCGAGGACGGCACGGGCGATGTGCGCCTTCGTCACGTACCGGGTGAGGCCCGCGATGACACCACGGGCGTCGGGGCGCCAGTACGGGGCGAACAGACCGGAGAACGCGGGTACGAAGTAGGCGCCGCCGTTGTCCTCGACGGAGGAGGCCAGCGTCTCGATCTCGGCCGCGGACTTGATCAGGCCCATCTGGTCGCGCATCCACTGCACCAGGGAGCCGGTGACGGCGATGGACCCCTCGAGGGCGTAGACCGGCTTCTGGTCGCCGATCTGGTAGCCGACGGTGGTCAGCAGCCCGTTGTACGAGTTCACGGGGGTGTGGCCGGTGTTGATCAGCATGAAGGTGCCGGTGCCGTACGTGGACTTGGCCTCGCCCTGGGCGAAACACGTCTGTCCGAACAGCGCGGCCTGCTGGTCGCCGAGCGCGGAGGCCACCGGGACCCCGTCGAGCACCCCGCCCTTGGCGGCGCCGTACACCTCGGCCGAGGAGCGGATCTCCGGCAGCAGGGTCGACGGGATGTGCATCGACTGGAGGATCTTCTCGTCCCACTGCATCGTGTGCAGGTTCATCAGGAGGGTGCGCGAGGCGTTGGTGACGTCGGTGACGTGCACGCCGCCCTCGGTGCCACCGGTCAGGTTCCAGATGACCCAGGAGTCCATGGTGCCGAAGAGGATGTCGCCCCGCTCGGCACGCTCCCGCAGGCCCTCGACGTTGTCGAGCAGCCAGCGGACCTTGGGACCGGCGAAGTAGGACGCGAGGGGAAGACCCGTCTCGCGGCGGAAGCGGTCCTGGCCCACGTTGCGGCCGAGCTCCTTGCAGAGCGCGTCGGTGCGGGTGTCCTGCCAGACGAGGGCGTTGTACACCGGCTCACCGGTGTTCCTGTCCCACAGCAGGGTGGTCTCGCGCTGGTTGGTGATGCCGATCGCCTTGACGTCGGCGGAGGTGATGCCCGCCTTGACGATCGCCCCGGCGACGACCTCCTGGACGTTCTCCCAGATCTCCTTGGCGTCGTGCTCGACCCAGCCCGGCTTGGGGAAGATCTGCTCGTGCTCCTTCTGGTCGACCGAGACGATCCGGCCGTCCTTGTCGAAGACGATGCAGCGGCTGGACGTGGTGCCCTGGTCGATGGCCGCGATGAACGGGCCGGTGGTGTGTGCGTCGGTTTCGGTCACGGTTGGCTCCCGGAAGTCTGTGTGGTGTGGAGGGTGCGGCTCACGCGAAGGCGAGGTTGTAGAGCCCGCCGGCCAGCGCGCCCCCGATGAGCGGTCCTACCACCGGTACCCAGGCGTAGCCCCAGTCCGACCCGCCCTTGTTCGGCAGAGGCAGAAGCGCGTGCACGATGCGCGGACCGAGATCGCGCACCGGGTTGATCGCGTAGCCGGTCGGGCCGCCGAGCGACAGACCGATACCGACGACCACCAGGGCGGTGATCAGGGCGCCGAGCGCGCCGAGGCCGTTGCCCTCGTCGTTGAGCCCCTGCGTGAGGATCGCCAGGATCAGCACGAAGGTGGCGATGATCTCCGTGACCACGTTCTGCACCGCGTGCCGGATCTCCGGACCCGTGGTGAAGATGCCGAGCACGGGGCCGGCCTTCGGTGCGGCCGACTGGTCGACCATGCCCTCCTCGGCGGGCAGGTCCTTCAGGACCTCCGGGTCGGTGAGGTGCGCGTGGAACTGTCCGTAGTAGACGGCCCAGACGAGCACGGCACCGATCATCGCGCCGAGCAGTTCGGACGCGAGATACAGGGGAACATCGCTCCACGCGGTGCCCCCCTGGATCGCGAGGCCGATCGTGACCGCCGGATTGAGGTGGGCACCGGACACGCCGGAGGCTATGTAGGCGCCGGTCAGTACGGCGAAGCCCCACCCGAAGGTGATGGCCAGCCAGCCGGCGTTGTGCGCCTTGGAGCGCTTGAGCGTGACGGCGGCACAGACACCGCCGCCGAGCAGGATGAGTATGGCGGTACCGATGGTCTCGCCGATGAAGATGTCGGAGCTGGACACCCGCGACTCCTTTGTCCTTCGTCCAGGGGGGAAGGCGAAACACCGGGTCCCTCCGGTGGATCGCGCCCCGAGGCTGGTACCCCGGAAGAGCGGGGCACGTCACCTGTAGGGCTTGACCGGCCCTCGGCACTGTCACACTCTAACGCGTATTGCCGTTAAGTGTTCGGCAATGCCGACCGGTGAGCGGCAATGTTTCTCCCCGAAGGTGGGTGCGTCAAGGGGTGTGTGACGCGCGACTCGATCGTTACCCGCGTCGCGGGGGTGCATCGGTGATCCGGCGGCGCGCGTGACGGCGGCGCCGACACCGCCACTCGCGGGCGGGGCGTCAGAAGCGCCCGGCGCCCAGATCCCGGGAGACGGCGCGGGCGCAGTCCCGTACGGCGGCGACGAGCTCGGGCCGCAGTTCGCCGCCCGCGCAGACGCGCTCCACGGCGCCCGTCACGGCCACGGCGCCGACCGGCATCCTGCGCCGGTCATGGATGGGGGCGGCCACCGCCGCCACGCCCTCCCAGGTCTCCTCGACGTCGGCCGCCCAGCCCTGCGCCCGGATCAGGTCGAGCAGCGACTCGAACTCCTCCTCGCCCGTGACCGTGCGGGGCGTGAAGGAGCGCCGCTCCACCTCGGTGGCCTCGCTGTGCGCGACCGGGTCGTAAGCGGCCAGCACCTTGCCCAGGGCCGTGGAGTGCAACGGCTGCATGGCGCCGACCTCCAGCACCTGGCGGCTGTCGTCGGGGCGGAAGACGTGGTGGACGATCAGGACGCCGTGCTGGTGCAGCACGCCCAGGTGGACGCTCTCGCCGCTGGAGCGGGCCAGATCGTCGGTCCACACCAGGGCGCGGGCCCGCAGTTCGTGCACGTCGAGGTAGCTGTTGCCCAGGCGCAGCAGCTCCGCGCCGAGCTGGTAGCGGCCGGACGCGGCGTCCTGCTCGACGAAGCCCTCGTGCTGGAGGGTGCGCAGAATGCCGTGCGCGGTACCTTTGGCCAGGCCCAACGACGACGCGATGTCGGACAGGCCGAGCCGGCGCTCGCCGCCCGCCAGTAGGCGCAGCATCGCTGCTGCCCGCTCGAGCGACTGGATGTTCTTCGCCATCGCGCCGTACTCCTCCACCTCGGTTCGACAATGCTGAACACTATCGGTCGATGCCGACCTCTGTCCGGTGGCGCGAAAATTATGCGCCACCCCGCAAGTGGGCCCGTCATTCGCACAGCATGCAGTCCGCCCCGTGGGACGCGATGACCGGCCCGGTCGCCTCCCGGCTACGCTGGCCGCGTGCCCCCCTCCGCAGAAGGGCGCAAAGCCGACAGCCGTCGCATCCCAGGGAGAACATCCATGGCCTCGTTGCCGACCCCCTCAGCTGACAGCCGGACCCGAGCCGCAGCGCTCCGTGAGGCGCTCGCCACCCGGGTGGTGGTGGCCGACGGTGCCATGGGCACCATGCTCCAGGCCCAGGACCCCACCCTCGAGGACTTCGAGAACCTCGAAGGCTGCAACGAGATCCTGAACGTCACCCGCCCCGACATCGTCCGCTCGGTGCACGAGGAGTACTTCGCGGTCGGCGTGGACTGCGTCGAGACGAACACCTTCGGGGCCAACGCCTCCGCCCTGGGCGAGTACGACATCCCCGGCAGGATCCACGAGCTCTCGGAGTCCGGCGCGCGGATCGCCCGCGAGGTGGCCGACCGCTTCACCGAGTCCACCGGGCAGCAGCGCTGGGTGCTCGGCTCCATCGGCCCCGGCACCAAGCTGCCGACACTGGGCCACGCCCCGTACACCGTCCTGCGCGACGGCTTCCAGCAGAACGCCGAGGGCCTGATCGCCGGCGGCGCCGACGCGCTGATCATCGAGACCACGCAGGACCTGCTGCAGACCAAGGCCGCCGTGCTGGGCGCGCGACGAGCCCTGGAGGCGATGGGCAGCGACCTCCTGGTGCTGTGCTCGCTCGCCTTCGAGACGACGGGCACCATGCTGCTCGGCTCCGAGATCGGTGCCGCGCTGACCGCCCTCGAACCGCTCGGTGTCGACATGATCGGGCTGAACTGCTCGACCGGCCCCGCGGAGATGAGCGAGCACCTGCGCTACCTCACGCGGCACTCCCGGATCCCGCTGCTCTGCATGCCGAACGCCGGGCTCCCGGTCCTCACCAAGGACGGGGCCCACTTCCCGCTCGACGCCGAAGGCCTGGCCGACGCCCAGGAGACCTTCGTGCAGGAGTACGGGCTCTCGCTCGTCGGCGGCTGCTGCGGTACGACGCCCGAGCACCTGCGTCAGCTCGTCGAACGCGTCCGCGGCTCCGAGCTCACCCCGCGTGCTCCGCGCCCCGAGCCGGGCGCCGCGTCGCTCTACCAGACCGTGCCGTTCCGCCAGGACACCTCGTACCTCGCGATCGGCGAGCGCACGAACGCCAACGGATCCAAGAAGTTCCGCGAGGCCATGCTCGACGCGCGCTGGGACGACTGCGTGGAGATGGCCCGGGACCAGATCCGCGAGGGCGCGCACATGCTCGACCTCTGCGTCGACTACGTGGGGCGCGACGGGGTCGCCGACATGGAGGAGCTGGCGGGCCGCTTCGCCACGGCCTCCACCCTGCCGATCGTCCTCGACTCCACCGAGCTGCCCGTCCTGCGTGCCGGGCTGGAGAAGCTCGGCGGCCGGGCCGTGCTGAACTCCGTCAACTACGAGGACGGCGACGGCCCCGAGTCCCGCTTCGCCCAGGTCAGCGCCCTGGCCTCCGAGCACGGCGCCGCGCTGATCGCGCTGACCATCGACGAGGAGGGCCAGGCCCGTACCGTCGAGCACAAGGTCGCCATCGCCGAGCGGCTGATCGAGGACCTCACCACCAACTGGGGCATCCACGAGGCGGACATCCTCATCGACTGCCTGACCTTCACCATCTGTACCGGGCAGGAGGAGTCCCGCAAGGACGGGATCGCGACGATCGGCGCCATCCGCGAACTGAAGAAGCGCCACCCCGACGTGCAGACCACGCTGGGCCTGTCCAACATCTCCTTCGGCCTGAACCCGGCCGCCCGCGTCGTGCTGAACTCGGTCTTCCTGGACGAGTGCGTGAAGGCGGGTCTGGACTCCGCGATCGTGCACGCCTCGAAGATCCTTCCGATCGCCCGGCTGGAGGAGGAGCAGGTCAAGGTCGCGCTGGACCTGATCCACGACCGCCGCGAAGAGGGCTACGACCCCCTGCAGCGGCTCATGGAGCTCTTCGAGGGCGTCAACATGAAGTCGATGAAGCAGGGCAAGGCCGAGGAGCTCAAGGCCCTGCCGCTGGACGAGCGGCTCCAGCGCCGCATCATCGACGGCGAGAAGAACGGCCTGGAGGCGGACCTCGACGAGGCCCTGGGGACGCAGCCCGCCCTCGACATCGTCAACAACACCCTGCTCGCGGGCATGAAGGTCGTCGGAGAGCTCTTCGGCTCCGGCCAGATGCAGCTGCCCTTCGTCCTGCAGTCCGCCGAGGTCATGAAGACCGCGGTGGCCTACCTCGAGCCCCACATGGAGAAGACGGACGACGACGGCAAGGGCACGATCGTGCTCGCCACGGTCCGCGGCGACGTCCACGACATCGGCAAGAACCTCGTCGACATCATCCTCTCCAACAACGGCTTCAACGTGGTCAACCTGGGCATCAAGCAGCCCGTCTCCGCGATCCTGGACGCCGCCGAGGAGCACCGCGCCGACGTCATCGGCATGTCCGGTCTCCTGGTGAAGTCCACCGTGATCATGAAGGAGAACCTGCAGGAGCTGAACCAGCGCAAGATGGCGGCCGACTACCCGGTGATCCTCGGCGGCGCCGCCCTCACCCGTGCCTACGTCGAGCAGGACCTGCACGAGATCTACGAGGGCGAGGTCCGCTACGCCCGCGACGCGTTCGAGGGCCTTCGGCTGATGGACGCCCTCATCGCGGTCAAGCGCGGCGTCCCGGGCGCCAGCCTCCCCGAGCTGAAGCAGCGCCGCGTACCCAAGCGGGACACCCCCGCGGTGGAGGCCGCGGAGCCCGAGGAGGGCGTGCGCTCCGACGTCTCGGTCACCAACCCGGTCCCCGAGCCGCCCTTCTGGGGCACCCGGGTCGTCAAGGGCATCCAGCTCAAGGAGTACGCCTCCTGGCTGGACGAGGGCGCCCTCTTCAAGGGGCAGTGGGGCCTGAAGCAGGCCCGTGCCGGTGACGGGCCGACGTACGAGGAGCTCGTGGAGCGGGAGGGCAGGCCCCACCTGCGCGGCTGGCTCGACAAGCTCCACACCGAGAACCTGCTGGAGGCGGCCGTCGTCTACGGCTACTTCCCCTGCGTCTCCAAGGGCGACGACCTCATCCTGCTGCACGAGGACGGCTCGGAGCGCACCCGCTTCACGTTCCCGCGCCAGCGCAGGGGCCGCCGTCTCTGCCTCGCGGACTTCTTCCGCCCCGAGGAGTCGGGGGAGACGGATGTGATCGGCCTCCAGGTTGTCACGGTCGGCTCCAGGATCGGCGGGGCCACCGCCGAGCTCTTCGAGTCGAACTCCTACCGGGACTACCTGGAGCTGCACGGACTGTCCGTGCAGCTGGCCGAGGCGCTCGCCGAGTACTGGCACGCCCGGGTCCGCAGCGAGCTCGGCTTCGCCGGCGAGGACCCGTCCGAGGTCGAGGACATGTTCGCGCTGAAGTACCGCGGGGCCCGCTTCTCCCTGGGTTACGGGGCCTGCCCCGACCTGGAGGACCGGGCGAAGATCGCCGAGCTGCTGGAGCCCGAGCGGATCGGCGTGAAGCTCTCCGAGGAGTTCCAGCTGCACCCCGAGCAGTCCACGGACGCGATCGTCATCCACCACCCCGAGGCGAAGTACTTCAACGCACGGTAGTGATCCGTTCAACGCGCGGTAATGCCCCACTCCGCGCGCCGGACCGCCACGAGTCGTAGACTTGTCGGTCCAGTGCAGGCCGGTCGCCGCTCCCACCGGGAAGGCGACCGGCCTTCTCGTCCCTCATGGAGGTGTGCCGGATGACCAGTACGGTCCCCGCGTCCCTGACCCGTACGGCCGAAGGGTCCGCGCTGCAAGCGGTCCTTCTCGACATGGACGGCACACTGGTCGACACCGAAGGATTCTGGTGGGACGTGGAGGTCGAGGTCTTCGCCGACCTCGGTCACCGGCTCGACGAGGCATGGCGCGACGTGGTCGTCGGCGGGCCGATGACCCGCAGTGCCGGCTATCTCATCGAGGTCACCGGCGCCGACATCGCCATCGAGGAGCTTACGGTGCTGCTCAACGACCGCTTCGAGAAGCGCATCGGACGCGGCGTCCCGCTGATGCCCGGCGCCGCCCGGCTGCTCGCCGAACTCGCCGCGCACGAGGTGCCCACCGCCCTGGTCTCCGCCTCGCACCGGCGCATCATCGACCGCGTCCTGGACTCGGTGGGCCGTCACCACTTCGCGCTCACGGTCGCCGGGGACGAGGTGACCCGCACCAAGCCCCACCCCGAGCCCTACCTCGCGGCCGCGGCGGGCTTCGGGGCGGATCCCTGGCGCTGCGCGGTCATCGAGGACACCGCGACGGGGGTCGCCGCCGCCGAGGCCGCGGGATGCCGCGTCGTCGCCGTGCCGTCCGTCGCTCCCATCGCGCCCGCGCCGGGGAGAGTGGTCGTGCCCTCGCTGGAGCAGGTCGATCTTGCGTTCCTGCGGGGCCTCGTCACGGTTGAGTGACCGCTGATGCACTGAGTGTGTTTCCTGTAAAGCAGGTCCATGTCAATGCGATCGACGCCCCGGGCGTGTGACTTCCGTCACTGGATACGGTCCTCACGTGCGCTCGGGGCCGACACGCATGTCCGTTTCGTAACCCCATACGTCCAGGTTCATGAGGTCCTGTACGAAACATTCTTGAGCGCTACATGGACAACCCGTCATCGGTGATCACCGAGTGGATACGCGTCCGAACCGCACCGGTCAAGCCCTCCTGCGGCGCCTACTAATCTCAGTTTTCTCACATGCCGGACTGAGGGAGAACGTCCAGATGAACCGCAAGACGCTGGTGCTGCCGGCCGTAGTGGGCCTGCTCGCGCCCGTGCTCGCCGCCTGTGGCGGGTCGGACGACGGGGGCGATGCCATCGTGGTCGGGACTACGGACCAGTTCATCGCCTCGAAGGACAACCCGGCGCCGCTCGACCCGGCCATCGGCTACGAGGCGGGCGTGTGGAACGTGCTGCGCCAGACGGTGCAGACCCTGACCCACATACCGAAGGGCGGCGGCGAGCCGGTGCCCGAGGCGGCCGAGAGCTGCGCCTTCACCGACACGGAGAACGAGAGCTACCGCTGCACGCTGCGCGACGGGCTCACCTTCGCCGACGGCACCCCGGTCACCCCGGAGGACGTGAAGTACTCCGTCCAGCGGGTCCTCGACATCAAGGACGAGAGCGGTCCGGTCGGCCTGCTCTCCAACATCGACACGATCGAGACCAAGGGCGAGAACGAGGTCGTCTTCCACCTGCGCACCCCGGACGCGACCTTCCCCTACAAGCTGGCCACGCCGCCCGCCGGCATCATCCAGAAGGACAAGTACCCGGCGAAGTCCGCGCGCGAGGGCTTCCAGGTCGACGGCTCCGGGCCCTACACCATGGAGCCCGAGGTCGAGAACGACCAGGTCGTCAAGGTGGTCTTCACCAAGAACCCGAAGTACAAGGGCGATCTGAAGATCAAGAACGAGAAGGTCGAGCTCGACCTCTTCCCCGACGCGGCGGCGATGGGCAAGGCGCTCGACGACAAGAAGATCGACATGATGACGCGCACCATGTCGCCCGAGCAGTCGCAGCAGATGCTGGAGCAGCCGAAGGAGGGCGTCAAGCTCACCGAGATGCCCGGACTCGCCATCAGCTACCTCGCGTTCAACACCGAGGACCCCCTGGTGAAGGACAAGGCCGTGCGCCAGGCGATGGCGCAGGTCATCGACCGCGGGCCCATCGCGAGCAAGGTGTACGGCAG
Source organism: Streptomyces sp. NPDC057287 (assembly GCF_042667905.1). Taxonomy (NCBI): domain Bacteria; kingdom Bacillati; phylum Actinomycetota; class Actinomycetes; order Kitasatosporales; family Streptomycetaceae; genus Streptomyces; species Streptomyces sp. NPDC057287. The sequence goes on from NZ_JBHUYV010000016.1 coordinate 187,342, forward strand.
CACGGCCGAGCCGCTGTACTCGCTGATCCCCTCCGGTATCACCAGCCACACCAACTCCTTCTTCAACAAGTACGGTGAGCCCAGCGTCGCCGGTGCCGCGGCGACCCTGGACAAGGCCGGCATCAGCACCCCGGTGAAGTTCACGCTGCACTACACGACGGACCACTACGGCCCCGCCACCAAGGCGGAGTTCGAGATGCTGGCGAAGCAGCTCAACGACTCGAAGCTCTTCGATGTCGACACCCAGGGCACGCCGTGGGACAAGTTCCGCCCCGCCCAGAAGAAGGGCGAGTACGCGGTCTACGGCATGGGCTGGTTCCCGGACTTCCCGGACGCGGAGACCTACACCGCGCCGTTCCTCGACGAGGACAACTTCCTCAACTCGCCCTACCGGTCGGCCCTCGCCCAGGGGACGCTCATCCCGGAGTCCCGTCGCGAGGCCGACCGCAGCGCGGCGACCCCGACCTTCGAGAGGCTCCAGGACATCGTTGCCACCGACGTCCCCGTGCTCCCGGTCTGGCAGGGCAAGCAGTACGTCGCCTCGCTCGACGGGCTGACCGGTGTGGAATGGGCCGTCAACTCCTCGGCCGACCTCCAGCTCTGGGAGCTGGGCCGCGGCGAGTCCTGACGCGGCACCGCCCGACGCGAACCGGCGCGGTCCGGGGCCACCGGCCCCCGCCCCCGCCCGGGCCCGCGCCGCCCCCCCCCCCCGACGAGGGGCCGGGGCGCCCCAACCCCCCCGCCGAACC
>NZ_JBHUYV010000017.1:0-54837 GCF_042667905.1 Streptomyces sp. NPDC057287
CTTCGAAGCCCTCGACCAGCTCGCCATGGAACACCTCCTCGGCGTCCGCTGACCCACCCCCCGGGGCACCCGACACACCACACCGGGCGCCCCGGACCGGCGGGACCCGCCGTCAGGCGTCCACCGGCGCGGTCCCCGCGTAGGCGACGGGGTCGGCCAGCACGTCCTGCACCACCAGCGCCGCCGCGCCCCGCGCCGCGTCGCCCGCGACGGACGACGCGCGCAGCCTGCCACCGCCCCGGGACCAGAGGCCGGACACCACGCGGTCCGTCAGCTCCGCGTCGGCCCGCGGTGAGAGCCACGGCATCAGGCCGCGGTATATCCCGCCGAGCACCACCGCGTCCGGGTCGAACAGATTGACCGCGCCGGACAGTACCTGCCCCAGCATCCGGCCGGCGTCGGCCACGGCGGCCAGCGTCACGGGGTCACCCGCCTGCGCCCGCCGTTCCAGTTCCATCACTCCGGTGGCCCCGCCCGCCCCCTCGCCGATGCCGGCCGCCCGCAACAGGGCCGACTGGCCGGCGTACTGCTCCAGGCAGCCGCGCGAGCCGCACCGGCACTCGGGGCCGGTGGGATCCACCACCACATGCCCGATCTCCCCGGCGAAGCCGTGCGCGCCGCGCAGCAGTTCGCCATTGAGTACCAGGGCCCCGCCGACGCCGATCTCGCCCGTCAGGTAGAGGAAGCTGCGGACGTCGCCGAGCCCGCCGAACCAGAGCTCGGCCAGGGCCGCGAGGTTCGCCTCGTTCTCGGAGCGCACGGGCAGGGGTGCCGTGCCGGGGCGCAGAGCCGCGAGCGCGTCGGCGAACAGCTCCTCGGCGGGGACCTGGTTCCAGCCCAGGTTCGGGGCCTGGCGCACCGAGCCGCCCGAGACGAGTCCCGGCAGCGCGAGCGCGGTACCGACCGGCGACAGCTCCTGCTCCCGCGCCGAGTCGAGGGTGCGGGCGGCGATCCGCGCCGCCCGGGCCAGGACCTCCTCCGGCGGTGCGCCGCGATTGTCCAGGTGCTCGGTCTGCCGCACCCGGCCGGTGCCCGCCAGATCCACCACGCACACCGACACGTAGTCGATGTTGATCTCCACGCCCAGCCCCGCGGGCCCCGTGCGCGCCACTTTCAGGGCCGTGCCGGGACGCCCGGCCTGTCCGCTGAACGTCTTGCCCGACTCGGTGACGAAGCCGCTGTCCAGCAGCTGCTCGACCAGGGAGGACACCGCGGCCCGGGTGAGCCCGACCCGCGCCGACACTCCGGCGCGGGTGGCCTCGCCGGCCTCGCCCTCGTCCCGTACGGCACGCAGGACGAGGCTCAGGTTGTGCCGGCGCACGGTGTCCTTGTCGGCCTTGGACCCCAGGGGCGTGAGGTAGCTCTTCATATCGTCGACGAGCCTATGCGATCCCCCTCGCGACCCGGCTCACGGCAGAGCCCGGGCGGCGGGCTACAGATCCGCCGCGTCCGTCACGGCGCCCAGGTCGACGAACTTGAAGCCGGTGGCCTCCCGGCCCTCCTCGCTCCCCGACGCCGAGGTCTCGTGGCCGTCCTGCACCACCAGCAGCCCGCGCGGGTAGCGTGCGCCCAGCGGCTCGTCGAGCACGGCGGCACCGTCGCACTCCTCGCTGCCGTCGAGGTCGGCCGACACGGCGGTGACGCGGAAGCCGCCCTCGTACGCGTTGCCCTCGGAGACCTCGCGGTCGTACAGGGCGAAGGTGTTGTCACCCTGCCCGGACGCCATGAGGTGGCCGTCGCCGCCGGACTTGCGGAAGAGGGTCAGCCCCTCCACGTCGGCCGCCAGCCGCTTGCCGCCGTGCCCGGGGTCCTCCCCCGGCACGCACTCCTCGGTCTCCGGGTCGTACGTCCCCGGTACGCCGTACTCCCGCACCTTGTCCACCAGGACCGGGCGCCCGTTCAGCCCGGCCGGCAGCCGCCAGATGCCGACGTCCTCCTGCCCTGCGTACAGCGTGCCGTTGGCCGGGTCGACGACCATGCCCTCGACCTGCGGCAGCTCACCCGGCTCGCCGCAGGGCGTCCACGAGGTGCCGCCCGGGAGCCGGAAGGAGGAAGGGAGGGAGAGGGTGCGCACCAGGCGGTAGCCCACCGTGCCCGCCGCGGTCGGCCGCAGTTCCAGCAGCGCGAGGTCCGTGGTGTTGCGCCGGCTGACGAGCGCGTACGAGCGCCCGGTGGAGCGGTCCTGCCAGGTGGCGAGTCCGTACGCGGTCCGCTGCTCGTTGATCTCGGCCTGATCCGCCGAGAAGACCGGGGCGGCACCGGGATCGGTGACGTCCTTCAGCGGGCCGCCGGGCTGCGAGGGGTCGATGCGGTAGATGCGCAGGCGGTCGTTGCCACGGTCGCTCACCACGGCCACGTCGGCCCGGCCTGCCGGGGTGCGGAGCCCGGTCACGAGGTCGACGTTGTTGAACCTCCCCGGCGCGTCCTCCTCGGTGGCGGCGGCCGGTGCAGTGACCGACTGGACCAGGGCCGCGTCCAGGCCGTAGACGCGGAGTCCGCCCTCCTTGGCGGTGGCCACGACCAGGCTGCGCCCGGGAGCGGCGTCGTTGCGCCAGATCGCCGGGTCGTCCGCGTTGGCGTTGCCGCCGGCCTCGTCGTCGTACAGCGCCGCGGTCTCCGCGGTCGCGCCGACGGCCGGGAGCGACCGTGCGTGGGCGGGGGACAGCGGGACGAGGGTGATGAGCGCCGTACCGAGGAGGGCGGAGGCCGCCAGGCGAGGGGAGCGGTGCATGCGCACAGTGCTTCCTGTCGTGAGAGGGACGTGTCCATGACTCGTCAGGAAGTTTCGGGCGACGGGGCGGTGCACCGGTGTCGTGGCCATGAGGACGACACGGGCGGCAGGTGAATTCCCGGTGTCATGGGTCCGGTGGCGGCGGCCGCCGGACCCATGACACCGCTGCGGTGAAGGGTCAGGGCTTCGCGCCGCGGGTCTCCAGCATGTCCGCCATCAGCGAGATCTCCGACTCCTGCGCCCGGGCCATGCCCCCTGCCAGATTCCTGATCTCGTCCGTGGCGGCCGAGTCGGCGGCAGCCCTCGCCATGTCGGCGCCCGCGCGGTGATGGACGGTCATCAGCCGCAGGAACAGCACCTCGGCGTCCCTGCCCCGTGCCGCGCGGAGCCCGTCCAGCTCGGTGTCCGTCGCCATGCCCGGCATGAGGGAGCCGTCGGACGGCGTGACGGGGTGCCCCATCCACTCCATCGGAGGCCGGTCCGTGCTCTTGGCCCTGCCCCAGGACTCCAGCCAGCCCAGCATCATGCCCCGCTGGTTGGCCTGGGTGTTGATGATGTCGTAGGCGAGCCGTCGCACGGCCTCGTCCTCGGTGCGGTCCCGGACGACGAACGCCATCTCCACCGCCTGCTGGTGGTGGACCGACATGTCCCGCGCGAACCCCACGTCCGCCGAGCTCTCCGGGGGAGCGGCCCCGGAGCCGGACGGGGAGGCGGCCGAGGGACGTACGACCATCAGCAGCACGAGCCCCGCGGCCACCACGAACACCAGGGCCCCGGCCCACACCAGTGAGCGGGGAGCCTTCGCGGACGCGGTCACCCGGCGACCCCGCCCGAGCAGGCGGCGCCCGGCTCGGGGGTCTGTGCGCCCTGGACGTACTTGGTGAAGAACTGCGTGACGCGCGCGTCGGTCGCGCTCTCCACGGTGAGCTGCTTGCCCCAGGCGCTGAGCATCAGCGGGTCCTTCTGGTCGGCCACGGGGCTCATCAGCGAGTAGGGCGTCTTCGCGACGCGCTCGGAGAGCGCCTTGACGTCGGCCTCCTCCGCCTTGTCGTTGTACGTGACCCAGACGGCGCCGTGCTCCAGGGAGTGGACCGCGTTCTCGTCCGGTATCGCCTTGGTGTAGACGTCGGCGTCGCAGTTCATCCAGACCGGGTCGTGGTTCCCGCCGACGGGCGGGTTCATCGGGTAGTCGACGGGCGTCTCGACGTGGTCCTGGGTCAGGTCGTCCCAGGACTTCTCGCCGGTGACCGGCGAGGTCCTGGCCTGCTCCTCGGCCTTGTCCTGCTCGTCGGCGGCCGACATCAGGTAGCCGCCCCCGGCGACGAGGCCGGCGAGCACGACGACGGCCGCGGTGATGGTGATGACGCGGCTGCGGCGCTCGCGGGCCCGCTCCTTGCGACGGGCCTCGTCGAGCTTGGCGCGGCGCGCGGCGGCTGGGGTGTTCTGGTTCTTGGCGGAAGCCATGTCAGGTCCTCGGGATCAGCGGATTGCGTGCGCGCACGGCGCGCCACGCGGGGAAGGGGCACACGGAGAGCCGCCTCCTGCGCGTCGGCCGCGCGGAGGACGGACCCGGGTGGGCCTGGGTCTGTCGTTCGGATCAGCCGAGCCCGGCACGGTCCGAACGGGACGAGAGGCCTAGATCCGCTGGACCTGGAGGCGCAGTCGGTCGACGGCGTCCACGCTGTCGTTCGAGGGCCCGCGGATGGCGGCGGCGCCGGTGAGGGGTGCGGCCCGGAGCACTGCCGAGGGGCAGGGCAGGGCGACAGGAGCGGGGTGGCCGGGCAGGACGACGGCCGTCGAGTGGTCCGTCACCCCGTGGCAGGAGCTGCCGATGCCGCGTTCGTCCGGGGCATCGGCCACGACGACCGAGACGACGGCTTCGGGCACAGGGGTGAAGGCTCTGGCGGCGTTCCCGGAGGAGGCCACGCCCGGGGCTGCGGCCGTGGCGGCCGGGGAGCAGCAGAGGAACATCGCTACGAGCATCAGAGCCCAGCCCAGCGCGACGGGCAGGCCCTTGCCGCTCCGTCGCCGGTCCGTCGGTCCGCTCGCTCCGGTCATCGCCGCCATCGTAGATGGTGTGTGAATCTTCAATGAGTTCGGCCCACAACTTGGCAGGATAGTGTGCCCCGGTGACGACGCAATCGAACGTACCTGCGGGTTGGCATCCGGATCCCCATGGCGCGCCCCAGCTGCTGCGCTACTGGGACGGCTCCCGCTGGACCGAGCACACGCACCCGGCCGAGGGGCACGCGCCCGCTCAGGCCGCGGCGCCCGCTCAGGCCCAGGCGCCCGCAGCGGTGCAGCAGCAGGCAGCCCCGCAGCAGTTCGCCCCGCAGCAGCAGGCAGCCCCGCAGCAGTTCGCCCCGCAGCAGCAGGCAGCCCCGCAGCAGCACGCGGCCCCCCAGCAGGGCGCGCCCGGCGCCGGATCACTGTTCAACCAGCAGGTCCTGGTCGTGAACCAGAAGGCCAAGCTGATCGAGGTCACGAACGAGTACCGCGTCTTCGACCAGCAGGGCAACACGGTCGGTTCGGTAGTCCAGGTCGGCCAGAGCGCGCTGCGCAAGGTGCTCAGGTTCGTCTCCAGCATCGACCAGTACCTCACGCACCGCCTGGAGATCCGCGACGCCTACGGGCAGCCGCAGCTTCTCCTGACCCGGCCGGCCAAGTTCATCAAGTCCCGGGTCGTCGTGCAGCGCCCGGACGGACAGCCCGTCGGCGAGATCGTCCAGCAGAACGCCATCGGCAAGATCAATTTCGCCATGACGGTCGACGGGCAGAAGGTCGGAGCGATCAAGGCCGAGAACTGGCGCGCCTGGAACTTCGCCATCGTCGACCACAACGACGCCGAGATAGCCCGGATCACCAAGACCTGGGAAGGCCTGGCGAAGACCATGTTCACCACGGCGGACAACTACGTGCTGCAGATCCACTACCAGCTCTCCGAGCCGCTGCTGAGCCTCGTCGTGGCGACGGCGCTGACCGTGGACACCGCACTCAAGCAGGACGCCCGCGGCTTCGGCTGATCTCCGGGGCGACCGGCCCGGCGTCCGGCAGGATGGCGGTCATGCCGATGCTGGTGTCTCCGCACATCCCGCCGGGACGGCTCTCCTCGTCCCCGCAGCCTTCGCTCCCCGTCGACGGCCGACTGCTCCTGCGTCCCTGGCGGCCGGCGGACGCGCCTGCCGTCCTCACCGCCTTCTCCGATCCCGCGATCCAGCGATGGCACATGCGCAGGGCCGACTCGGAGGAGGAGGCCGCATCCTGGATCGAGCAGTGGACGTCGGCCTGGTACACCGAGACCGACATCCACTGGGCGATCGTCGGGCCCGGGGAGGAAGGGCGTGACGAGGTGCTCGGGCGGCTCGCGCTGCGGGGCCTGGTCCCGGCCGTCGGATTCGCCGAGTGCGCCTACTGGGTCCTCCCCGCCGCCCGTGGGCAGGGCGTCGCGCCCCGGGCGGTCGGCGCGGTGCGCCGGTGGGCCTTCGGTGAGGAGGCCGGCTTCGAGCGCCTCGAACTCGTCCACTCGACGGAGAACGAGGCGTCCTGCCGTGTCGCGGCCAAGGCCGGTTTCCCGTTCGAGGGCATTCGCAGGCGGGGAAACCTGCACGCCGACGGATGGCACGACATGCACGTCCACGCCCGCGTCCGGGGCGACGGTCAGCCCGGCTGAGGTCCGTCCGCCTCCCTCGTCCGCTCCGCCTCCGCCATCTCGGAGAGCACCCTTTCGGCCACCGCGAACGCCGAATTCGCCGCGGGGACGCCGCAGTAGACCCCCGTCTGCAGGAGCGCGGCACCGATTTCCCGTGGGCTGAGGCCGTTGCCCACCGCCGCGCGGACATGCATCGCCAGCTCGCCGAGGTGGCCGTGGGCGACCAGGGCGGTCAGCGTGATCAGACTGCGCTCGCGCCGGGACAGCGTCGGGTCCGTCCAGACCTCGCCCCAGGCGTAGCGGGAGATGAACTCCTGGAAAGGGGCGGTGAATTCGGTGGTCGCCGCCTGCGCCCGGTCCACGTGCGCGTCGCCCAGCACCTCACGGCGCACCGCCGTCCCGCTCCCGCGCTGCCGGGGTGCGAAGTGGGCGCGCAGTGCCTCCCGCACGGCCTCCGGGCGCTCGGCGGGAGCCAGGTGGGAGGCGTGCGGCAGCTCCGTCAGCGCGGCGCCGGGGATGCCGTCGGCGATCTCCCGGGCGTGCGAGGGCGGCATGGCCGGATCCTCGCGGCCGGCGACGACCAGGGTCCGCGCCCGTACTCCGGACAGCCCGGACCGCACGTCGTAGTCGGCGAGCACGTCGCAGCACGCGGCGTACGCCGAAGGGTCGGTGGCCAGGAGGTCGTCGAGCAGCCGGGGTTCGGTGAATCCGGGGGTGAACCAGCGGCCGGCCGCGCTCTCCGCCACCTTGCCGAGGCCCTCGGCGCGCACCAGCGCGGCCCGCTCCCGCCAGGGGCCCGGGTCGCCGAAGTGGGCGGACGAACAGACGACGGCCAGGCGGTCGACGCGATCGGGGTGGTGGATCGCGAGCCAGAGGCCCACGGCCCCGCCCAGCGAGACCCCGGCGTACGAGAACCGCTCCAGCGACAGCGAGTCGGCGAGTGCCAGGACCAGCTCGCCCAGGTCGGCGATTCCCGCGCCCGGGGCGATGAGCCCGGCGGACGATCCGCCGTGCCCGGGTAGGTCCCACCGTACGACCCGGTGCGCGGCGGTGAGTTCGGGGGCGACCCCGTCCCAGAGCGCGGTGGAGGTGCCGAGCGACGGGCCGAGCAGGAGCGGGGGAGCGTCCGCCGGGCCTTCGGCGCGGTGGTGGAGGAGGCGGTCGGGGGTCATGGTCATCGGCGCTCCAGGGCGCGGTCGGTGAGGGGCCCGGCACAGCCGGTGTACCGGGCGGGGTCGGTCAGTTCGGCGAGGTCCAGGCCGTCGAAGGCGGGTTCGGCCGCGAGGATCTCGGCGAGGGGCCTGCCCTCGTCACGGGCCAGGGTGGCGGCCTGGGTGAGGATCTCCTCGGCGCGGGCGCGGCCCACCCGCCCGGCGGCGACGGCGGCCAGCCGCTCCGAGACGATCAGTCCGCCGGTCAGCCCCAGATGACTCCGCATGGCCGCTGGGAACACCCTGAGTCCCTCGGCGAGTTCGGCCGCGTCCCTCGCGGCGCCGCCGGCCAGACGCAGCAGGTCGCGCAAGGGCTCCCACTCGGCGTGCCAGGCGCCGGCGGGCCGCTCGTCCTCGGCGGCGAGCGAGCCGTACAGCGTGGCCGCCGCCCCGGGCGCGCGGCGGGCCGCCGCGGCGATCAGGGTGGCGCGGACCGGGTTCGCCTTGTGCGGCATAGCGGAGGACCCGCCGCCGGACCCCTCGGCGACCTCGGCGATCTCGGTGCGGGAGAGCGTGAGCACGTCGGCTGCCACCTTGCCGAGCGCACCCGCGGTGAAGGCGAGCGCTCCGGCCAGGTCGGCGACCGGGGTGCGCAGGGTGTGCCAGGGCAGCAGCGGTTCGGCCAGACCCAGTTCCTCCGCGTACGCCGTGACGAGTGCGAGCCCGACCGGGCCCCCGTCACCCGAGGAGAAGGCGGCCAGCGTGCCCGCCGCACCGCCGAGCTGGGCGGGGAGGGTGCCGCGCACGGTCCGCAGCCGGTCCCGCGCGTCGAGCACCAGTGACCGCCAGCCGGCGGCCTTGAGGCCGAACGTCGTCGGCACGGCGTGCTGGGTCAGGGTGCGGCCGGGCATCGGCGTGTCGCGGTGCTTCACCGCCAGCCGCTCCAGCGCGTCGGCGGTCCGCCCCATATCGTCGAGGACGAGCGCCAGGGTCCGGGACGCCACCATCATCGCCGCCGTGTCGAGGATGTCCTGGCTGGTCGCGCCCCGGTGGACGAAGGGCCGCAGCTCCTCGTCGACGGCCCCCGAAAGGGCGGCGACCAGCGGGATCACCGGATTGCCGCCGTCCCGCGCGCCCAGGGCCAGCTCCCTCACGTCGAAGCGGCCGGCGTCCGCGGCCTCGGTGACCGCCCGCCCCGCCCCGGCGGGGGCGAGTCCGGAGGCGGAACAGGCCCGGGTGAGCGCCGCCTCCGCGTCCAGGAGAGCCTGCAGGAAGGCGTGGTCGCCGGTGGCGGCCTCGGCGGCGGAACCGGCCCGCCCGGGGGCGAGGAGCCCGGCGTCGCTCTCGTGCATCAGCTGAACTCCAGGAAGACCGTCTCGTCGTCGCCCTGGAGACGGATGTCGAAGCGGTAGGTGCGGGCGTCCGTGCGTGTCGCGATCAGTGTGGCGCGCCGCTCCGCGTCCAGCGACCCCAGCAGCGGATCGCCCGCATCCGCACCCTCGTCGAGCAGATCGGGGAGATAGACGCGGGTGTAGAGGTGGTGGACCAGACCGCGGGCGAATACGGCCGCACAGATGTACGGGGCGCCACCGGGCGGGAGCGTACGGACGAACCAGCGCCCGGCCGCGTCCGTCGGCGCCCGGCCGAAGCCGGTGAAGTCCACGCCGTCGCGTCCGATCACCTTGCCCGTCGAGGGGTCGTGGCGGAGTGTGCCAGGGAGACCGGTGCGCGACCCGTCGGGCGAGGGCTGCCAGGTCTCGACGATCGCGTCGGGCACAGGGTCGCCCCGGCCGTCGCGCACGTGGCCGTGCACCGTGACCGTGCCGGGGTGCCCGGCCGGGGCGACCTCGTTGCCGCCGGGGAAGGGGAGCGCGTAGCCGTAGAAGGGGCCCACGGTCTGGGAGGGCGTCGGGGCGTGGGACATCAGGCGTCGCCTTCTTCCTCGGTCCAGGTGGCGCACGGTCCGTCGAGGACGATGTCCCAGCGGTAGCCGAGGGACCACTCCGGGACGGACAGGTCGTGGTCGTACGCCGATATCAGCCGCTCGCGCGCGGGCCGGTCCGTGACGGAGCGGATGACCGGGTCGTAGGGGAGCAGCGGATCACCCGGGAAGTACATCTGGGTGACGAGCCGCTGGCTGAACGACGTGCCGAACAGCGAGAAGTGGATGTGCGCGGGGCGCCAGGCGTTGGTGTGGTTGCGCCACGGGTAGGCACCCGGCTTGACGGTCGTGAACGCGTAGCCGCCGTCGTCGTCGGTCAGGCAGCGTCCGAACCCGGTGAAGTTCGGGTCGAGGGGCGCCGGGTGCTGGTCGAGCTGGTGGGCGTACCGCCCGGAGGCGTTGGCCTGCCACACCTCGACGAGCTGCCCCCGCACCGGCCGGCCGGCCCGGTCCAGCACCCGGCCGGTGACGGTGATGCGCTCCCCGAGGGGCTCGCCGGTGTGCTGCGCGGTGAGGTCGCGGTCCAGAGCCGTCACGTCCGTCACGCCGAAGGCGGGCCCGGACAGCTCGACCGCCTCGGGGTCGCGCACGGGGATGAGGGAGCGGTGCGGGTGACGGAAGTGGCTGCTGCGGTACGGGGGGTAGTCGCGCGGCGGGTGGTGGGCGCCCGGCTCGGCCGCCGCCTGGGCCCGGGCCACCTCGGAGTCGATCTCCTGCTGGCTCATCCCGTCGGGCAGCGGATGTGCGGGAACGTCACGTGCGGTCATGTCACGGCTCCGTGAATTGCGGATAATGCTCAGTGCACTGACTAAAGTCTGATGGGCATGAAGCTATCCAGGGCGTGCTGTTGCGGTCAAGACCCTCAGTACACTGTGTATCTTCGGTCGATCGGCCGAAGCAGCCGGCGGCCTACGGCCGACAGTGAGAGGACGGTGCCGTGCAGGCGGTCGACCTGAGCACCCACCCCGGGCACCTGGCGCGGCGCCTCCAGCAGGCGCACCACCTGCTCTGGAACACGATGGTCTCCCAGGAGATCACCTCGCCCCAGTTCGCCGTCCTCAACGCCCTGACCGCCGAACCGGGCCTCGACCAGCGGACGGTGGGGGAGCGCGTCGGCCTCGACCGGTCCACCGTCGCCGAGGTGATCACCCGGCTGCTGCGCCGGGAGCTGCTGGACAAGGTGCGCGATCCGGACGACGGGCGCCGCTTCCTGCTCCGCCTCACGGACGAGGGTGCCCGCACCCACCGGCGGCTCGCCCTGCGTACGGCCGGGATGAACCAGGTCTTCCTCGGCCCGCTCTCCGCCGACGAGCAGCGGACGCTCTTCGCCCTGATGCGTCGGGTCGCGGACGCCGCCGAGGCCTTCCGGGTGCCTGAATAGGCCGGACCGCCCGCGCCCGTCCCGGTGCGGGCCGCTCAGCGGAACGCGGTGACGTTCTCCGAGGCCCATTGCCGGAAGGGCCGGGCCGGGGATCCGGTGATCTGTGCGACCGTGTCGCGTACCGCCAGCAGTTCGTCGTTGACGTCTCCGCCTGTGACGTCCAGCACCGCCTCCGCGGCCTCGGGGCCGAAGACGGCAGCCATCCGCGCGTGGGCCTGCCGACGGCTGATCTCGGTGAAGGGCACCTCCCGGCCCAGTGCCGCCGCGATGGCCTCGACCTGCTGGCGGGCCGTCACCGGCTCCGGTCCGGTCAGGGTGTACGTGCGTCCGCGGTGGCCGGGCCCGGTCAGTGCCACCCGCGCCACCGATGCGATGTCCGCGGGGTGGACGGTCGGCAGCGCGGTGTCCGCGTACGGCGCGTCGACGGTCTCGTGCGCGCGGATGGAATCGGCCCACATCAGGGCGTTCGAGGCGAATTGTGTCGGCCGCAGGATCGTCCAGGCCATGCCGGTGCCCTTGAGCAACTGCTCGACTGCCAGGTTCTCGGCCGCGGGGCCGAGGTGGGGGTGGGTCCTGACGGTGATCGAGGAGACCAGCACCACGTGTTCCACGCCCGACTGCCGGGCGGTCTCGAGGATCTCGGCGTCCGGCCCCAGGCGCGACACGAGGAACAGCGAGCGCACCCCCTCCAGGGCGGGCTTCAGCGAAGCCGGATCCGTGAAGTCGCCCTCCACTGCCTCGACCCCTTCGGGGAAGGCTGCCCGTGAGGCATCGCGGGTGAGCCCCCTCAGCGGTCCGACGCCGGCCGCGTGCAGCTCTCGAAGAAGACTGCTGCCTATGTTTCCGGTGGCTCCGGTCACGAGGATCATGAGTGCGTTCCTCCCGTCGTCCGATGAGCGATCGGAGGTGACGCTAGAAGCTCGACCGCGCTTCAGGTCAAGGAGGTGGAGACTTCCGCCCGTTGTGGCCCGGCCTCTCCGAAGCGCACTCCAGATATTTTACGTGTGTAACACCTGTTAATCTAAATGGGTGAGTGATACAGCCGTGCGACCCCGGAAGCCATCCGTCCACAGACTTCCGGTCACCGGTGTCCTGCGGCTGAAGAGCCCTGCGGAGATCTGGTACAAGCCCGCTCTGAGCGTGGTGGTCGCCTCCGTGGTCCCGAATCTGCTGCTGTACTCCCTCGACCGCCTCGACCTCGTCATGTACACGATGGCGGGATCGCTCTGTGCGCTCTACGGGCACAACCTGCCGTACGCCCGCAGGGCCCACACCGTCCTCCGGGTGATCCTCGGGATGGCCGCGGGCCTGGCCGTCTCCCTGGTCGCCGCCTCGCTCACCGATTCGACCGCCGTGCTCATCGCCGTGGGCGCGCTGCTCGCGGCCGTGCAGAAGACGTTCTGCGACGCGTCCCGCATCGGCCCACCCGGCAATGTGATCTTCGCCTTCGTCACGTCGGCAGCCCTCTTCGCCCCGCAGGAGCTCGGCCGGGTGCCGGGGCACCTGGCCCTGATGCTGGCCGCCGGCGCCTTCTCCTGGCTGGTCACCGCAGGCCCTGCCCTCTGGCGCAGGGAAGGGCCCGAACGCCTCGCCACGGCCCGCGCGCTCGACGCCGCCGCGGCGTACGCGGCGGATCCCGGCCCCCGGACCCGCCACGCCGCGGCGGCGGCGGTCCAGGCCGCCTGGCAGTCCCTGCTGGCCGCCGGCCGTCCCACCCCCGTGCGGCAGGGCCTGGAGCGGCTGGTCGTCCACGCCGAGCGGGCCCTCGCCACCACCGCGGTCGGCGGGCGCGTCGGCGGTGCCGGCCCCCAAGAGCTGCAGGAATGGGCGGCGAGGACCCGGAGCCGTGGGCCCGTCCCCGCCCCGCCGCCCGCTCCCGGCACCGTCGAGCAGCTCTTCGGGATCGACGCCGAACGGGCCGGACGGCGGATGCGGCGGGGACGCCGCGAAGCCCGGCGCGGGCTGCTGCGCGCGCTCGGCCCCGGCTCCCCGGTGCTGCCGATCGCCGTCCGCACGCTCGTCGGGTGCGCCCTGGCCGGCTACGTGTCCTGGGCGCTCGGCGTGGGCCACCCGTACTGGGCCGTCGTGACCGCGGCCTCCGTCTACCAGCCCAATCTCAGCCTCTCGTGGAGCAGGGCCCTGCAGCGGACGGTCGGCAACCTCCTCGGAGTGCTGGTCTTCGCGGCCGTCGTCCCGCTCGCCCGGGTCAGCCCGCTCGTCCTCGTGCTGTGCGTCCTGTTCTTCAACTTCGCCGCCGAGGCCCTGATCACCCGCAACTACTGGCTCGGCTCCGTCGCGGTCACCCCGATGGCCCTGCTGATCCTGGAATTCGGCGGATCGCAGCCCGCCGGGCAGCTCATCGCCGACCGTGCCCTGGACACACTCGTGGGTGTCGCCGCGGGATTCCTCGCCGTGGTCGCGGTCACCAACCGCCGGGCGTCCGGCCGTGTGGAACGGGCCCTCGCCGCTACGGCCGAGGCCCGGGAGCGCGCGGAGCGGTCCGTCGCGGACCCGGCGGCGGACCACCTGGCGCTCGGAACGGCACGCAGGCGGCTCACCGCCTCCCTCGTCGAGCTGCGTGACGCCAGTGACGTCGCATCGGGCGAATGGTGGCAGCGCGCCCTGCCCGAGGAAGAGTTGCTCGCCGCTGAGCAGGCAGGACACCGTACGCTCGCGGCGACAGCACAACGGCAGGGGCTGATCACCCTGACCCCGGCGAACGGAGCGGTGTGACCGACGACATCGTGGCCTCGGTGGTACGGCAGTGGCAGGCCGTCAGCCCGGGGCTGGACACCGGACCGATGGAGCTCATCGGCCGTATCAACCGCTGCGCGGCCCTCCTCCAGCAGGCGGAGGACGCGCCCCTGCGGGCCGCCGGTCTGACCCGTGCCGAATTCGATCTGCTCGGTGCGATGCGGCGGACCGACCGCGAGCTCACCCCCGGCGAGCTGGCCCGCGAGACCTTCTCGTCCGGTGCGGCCGTCACGAAGCGGCTGCGCGTCCTGCAGGAGGCAGGTCTGATCGCCCGTCGCAGCGACGACAGGGACCGCAGGGTCGCCCACGTGGGGCTGACGGAGGCCGGACGGGCTCTGGTCGACCGGCTGCTGCCCGAACAGCTCGCCTATGAGCGGTCGGTGCTCTCCGGGCTCGACGAGGAGACCCGCAGCGGGCTCAGCGGACAGCTCGGCGAGCTGCTGGTGCAGCTGGAGGGCCGGCTCGGCGGCGGCCGTCGCTGAGGGAGTCACGACTTCCGTTGCGGACGGTGTGCCGCGGGCCCGTCGGTTCGATTGCGGACGGTGTGCCGCGGGCCCGTCGGTTCGGTGACGGGCGGTGTGTCGCGCCCGTTGGCCGGTGCTCACCGACCGTGAGGGGTGGAGAGGGTGACCGGCGGCCACAGCGCCCGGTGCCGACGCCCGGCGCCGCGAGGTGCGACTCTCCGGGGCGCTGCACCTGAGTGCTCGCACATCCGTCCGTCGCTCACGGATCTGCTCCTTTCGATCCGATTCGATCACATGTGCCCTCGTCCCGCTCTGAGGTACACATATATTCGTACGCGTCGATGAATTTCGCTTGCGTGTACCCGCAATTCTCCATTCTTGCTGCAAATTAGCCGGTACCCCTTGCCGCCTGCGCCGACGCGACGTCCCGCAGAGTGGGACGTACTTGTCTGCTTCCTCCCGATTCCCTGGTGCCGTTACTCCCTGCGCACGCTCGACGGCGGTGAGTGCGAAAACTGGCGAGTGTATTACCGCCGGCGGGCTCGCGCAGGGGGTTGGGCGAATATGCCGAAGCACTGTTCTGATCTGGTTAGGCTCACGCGCAGTGAAGTCGAGTTGAGATGAATCAGGGCACTTGTTCATACCTGTCCGTGCAAGTGCGTATACCTCCCGAATCAACCGCCAGAGGGTTTAGATGGTCCGTGTTGAATCACCGCCGACCAACAGAGACGTCCCCGTAGTACGCGCCGCTCTCCTGCCCCTTGTGCTGATGGCCGGTGCCACCGCCGCGGGCGCGGTGCCGGTCACCGGGGCCACGCGTGCGGCGGTCGTCTGGTGCGGCGCGATCGCCACCGTCGTGGTCGCCACGCTCACCGTCGTGCTGAACCGCCGGCGCCGGGCGATGCGCGTCCAGCGAGCCGCGTACGAACAGCGCATCGCCTTCCTGGAACAGCGCATCGCCTCGTACGACCAGGAGACCGTACGGCTCAGCAAGGAACTCCTGCCCGCCGCGATCCGCCGGCTGCGCGCCAGCAACTCGCCGCAGGAAGTGATGCGCGACATCGTCGACGCGGACGAGTCGTACCGCGACCTCCCCAGGGCCCAACGCGCCCTGGTCCTGCAGGTCCTCGACATCATCGACAATGAGGAGGCGATGCGTGACTCCGCGCAGCGCGCCTTCGTCAGCGTCGCCCGCCGCGTCCAGGCCATCGTCCACCGGCAGGCCAGTGAACTCCGGGAGATGGAGGATCACCACGGCCGCAACCCCGATGTCTTCGACGACCTGCTCCGCATCGACCACGGCACCGCGCTGATCGGGCGGCTCGCCGACTCCATCGCCGTGCTCGGCGGTGCCCGGCCCAGCCGTCAGTGGCCCAAGGCGGTACCGCTGTTCAGCGTGCTGCGCGGAGCGATGTCCCGGATCCTCGAGTACCAGCGCGTCGATCTGCACTCGATCGCCAAGGTCGCCATCGTCGGCACCGCGGTCGAACCGCTCATCCACGCCTGCGCCGAGCTCCTCGACAACGCGACACGCTATTCGCCGCCCCAGACCCGGGTGCACGTCACCGCGGTCGAGGTGCAGACCGGTATCGCCATCGAGATCGAGGACGGCGGTGTCAGCCTCAGCGAAGAGGCCCGGGTGCGGGCCGAGAACATGCTCGCCCAGGCGCAGGCCGGCATCAACATGAACGACCTCGGGGAGTCGCCGCGCCTGGGCATGGCTGTGGTCGGCCGTCTGGCCCGGATGTACCAACTCCAGGTATCCCTGCGGCAGTCCGCGTACGGAGGCGTCCGCGCGGTGCTCATCGTGCCGCGCGACATGATCACCACCGGGCCCGCACCCGGCATCGCGCACGGCATCGGTGCCACCTCGCGCCCGCAGAGCTCGCTCGACCTGTCGCAGATGCAGCACGTCGTACCGCCGCGCGGCAAGCACAAGGCGCGCGGCACCACGACCGGTCCGGTCCCGTCGCTCGCGTCGTCCACCCCCGCGCCCGCCACCGCTCCGGCTCCGGCGGTGTCCGCCGCACGACCCGGGCCCGCCGCGTCGGCCCTGGGCGGCGACGACGAGATCGTCGTGACCGAGTGGACCGACGGCGGGCTCCCGCAGCGCCGCAGCCGGGGGCGCGCACCCCTCGGTTCGCACAATCTCCCGCAGCAGTCCGCGCCGGCCGCAGAGCCCGTCGCACGCAACGGGCACAACGGGCACAACGGGCACAGCGGGCACGGTGGCGGTGGCGCCACGCCACCGCCCGGCCTCTGGCTGGAGGCCTTCACCCAGGCCGTCAACGGTGTGCCCAAGGAGCCCAGGAACGACACAGACTCTGACGACGCGTGGGACAAGGGAGACGAGAAGTGATCCAGCAGCGGGGAAACATGGACTGGATGCTCAAGGAACTGGCCGACGACGTACCGAGCATCCACCAGATCGTGGTGCTCTCCGCCGACGGCCTCCGTATCGCCCGGCACGGCGGTGACCCGGACGTCGCCGACCGTCTCGCCGCCGCCTGCGCCGGGCTGCAGAGCCTCGCCGCGGCCGTCGCCACCGAGATCCCGTACAGCGACGGTCTGATGAAGCTCGTCGTCATCGAGGTCACCGGAGGATTCTTCTACCTGATGGCGGCGGGCGCCGGTGCCTACCTCGCCGTCCTGGCCGGCGAGACGGTCGACGCCGGACTGGTGGGCGCCCGCATGCGCGACATGGTCGTGCGGATCGGGGCGCACCTGACGAGTCCTCCGCGCCATGACGGGCAACCCGGATGAGTCCTCCCCGACGAGAACGCCGAAAGGCCGAACCGGCGTTGAGCGACCCGGAACGGCTGTACGTGATCACCGGCGCACCCGACGGCGAACGCGCGGCACTCGACCTCGTCACGATGGTGGTGGCGCAGGCCGAGCCGTCACCCACGGTCCAGCCCGAGCAGGCCGCGATCCTGCGGCTCTGCAGGGCGCCGTTGTCCGTCGCCGAGATCTCGGCCTATCTGAGCCTGCCCTTCAGCGTGGTCACCTCGCTCCTGACAGAACTCCTGGCGACCGAACTGGTCGAATCGCGCGCGCCCATCGTCCGCGCCGCGCTCCCGGACCGGTCACTCCTCGAAGCGGTGATGCATGGACTTCAGAAGCTCTGACACGATCACGGGCCCCCGCAGCGAGGACGTCCTCCCCAGCACGGCCACGGCCGCGGTGAAGGTCGTCGTCGTCGGTGGGTTCGGCGTCGGCAAGACGACCATGGTCGGCTCGGTGAGCGAGATCCGGCCCCTGACCACCGAAGAGACCATGACCCAGGCCGGTGTCGGCGTGGACGACAACGTGGGTGTGGAGACCAAGACCGCCACCACCGTCGCCATGGACTTCGGCCGGATCAGCCTCAGCGAGGAACTGATCCTCTATCTGTTCGGCACCCCGGGCCAGGAACGCTTCTGGTTCCTGTGGAACGGACTGTTCGAAGGAGCGCTCGGAGCCGTCGTCCTCATCGACACCCGGCGGCTCCAGGTCAGTTTCGACGTCATCGGGAGGCTGGAGGAGCGTGGCGTCCCGTTCGTCGTCGCGGTCAACACCTTCCCCGACGCCCCGCACCACCCCGTCGAGGCCCTGCGCAGCGCCCTGGACCTGCCGGACGAGGTGCCGATGATCGACTGCGACGCGCGGCTGCGCACCTCCAGCCGCGACGTGCTGATGACCCTGATGCGTTACCTGCACCGCCTCGCCGTGCCGCTCACCTGACGACGGCACGCCCACTGCCTCCGACCGGGCCCTGTCCCCACATGCCCGGTCCCCGGCGCGTCTCATTTCCTGGAGCCACTGTGACAACCCCCTTCCAGCACGAACCCGGATCGGCCCACGGCCCGGTGCCGCCCCCGCAATGTCCCGCGCACGGCATGGGCATCGGCCCCGGCGGGCTGCGCCGGCTGTACGGCCCCGAGGCCGAGGCGGACCCCACGGGTCTCTACGAGAAGCTGCGCGCCGAACACGGCACGGTGGCACCCGTCCTGTTGCACGAGGACGTGCCCGCCTGGCTGGTGCTCGGGCACAGCGAGAACCTCCACATGACCCGAACCCCCTCGCAGTTCTCCCGCGACTCGCGCCGCTGGCGGGCACTGCAGGACGGCAGCGTGGCCCCGGACCACCCGCTCGCCCCGCTCTTCACCTGGCAGCCCGTGTGCTCCTTCGCCGAAGGAGTCGAGCACGAACGGCTGCGCGGCGCGGTCACCGACAGCTTGGGGCGCATCGACACCCGTGGCGTGCGCCGCCACATCAACCGTTACAGCAACCGGCTCGTCAACGACTTCTGCCGGGTGGGCCGCGTCGAACTGGTCAGCCAGTTCGCCGAGCGGCTCCCGATGATGGTGATGTGCGCGATCATCGGCATGCCGGAGGAGTACAGCGACCGCCTGGTGCAGGCCGCCCGTGACATGACGCGGGGCTCGGAGACCGCCGTGGCGAGCAACGCCTACGTGATCGGGGCGCTGGACCGGCTCGTACAGCGCCGCCGGGCGGCGCCCGCCGAGGACTTCGCCACCTGGCTGGTCGAACACCCCGCCGGCCTCACCGACAAGGAGGTCAGTGAGCACCTGCGGGTGGTCCTCATCGTCGCCTACGAGACGACCACCAACCTGATCGCCAACGTGCTGCGCATGGTCCTCACCGACCCGAGGTTCCGGGCCAGGCTCAGCGGCGGGCACATGACCGTGCCGGAGGCGGTCGAGCAGACGCTGTGGGACGAGCCGCCGTTCACCTCGGTCCTGGGCCGCTGGGCGGTGGGCGACACCGAGCTCGGCGGACAGCAGATCAAGGCAGGGGACGCCCTGATCGTCGGCATCGCGCCGGCCAACACGGATCCCGCGGTGCGGCCCGACCTCACCGTCAACATGGAGGGCAACCGCGCGCACATGGCGTTCAGCAGCGGCCCCCACGAGTGTCCCGGCCAGGACATCGGGCGCGCGATCGCCGACGTGGGTGTCGACGCCCTGCTGATGCGCCTGCCCGATCTGGTGCTCAGCGTCGAGGAGAACGCCCTGAGCTGGGCCGGGAACTTCATGTCGCGGCACCTGGTGGACCTGCCGGCGGGCTTCGCGCCCACCCCGGAGCAGGAGATCGACGCGGAGCCGCTGCCGGCGGTGGCCCGCGCCCGGTCGAGGGCCGACTGGGAGGTGTCCTCGCCCGCCGTCCACCGGAGTCCCGCTCGGCCCCCGGCCGGGCACACCCCCGCGGGCCACACCGCGGCCGGAGCGCGCGCCGACGGGCCGGCCCCGGGGGAGGCAGCCGTCATTCCGGCGCAGCGGAGCGGGCCGTCGAGGGTCTGGCACGCCGTCGTGCGCTGGTGGAGCGGCCACTGATACCGGCGCCGCACGCCGTGCCGGGTGCCCCGTACCCCCCAGGGTCCGGGGCACCCGGCATCCTGCCCCGTACCATCGAGCAGCGTGAAGCTGACAATTCTTGGCGGCGGCGGATTCCGGGTCCCTCTCGTGTACGGGGCGCTGCTCGGCGATCACGCCGAGGGCCGCGTCTCACGGGTGACCTTGTACGACACGGACACGGACCGGCTCACCGCCGTCGCCCGGGTCCTGGCGGAACAGGCGGCGGGCGTCGAAGACGCGCCCGCCGTCGTCGCCACCGATGATCTCGACGAAGCCCTGAAGGGGGCGGACTTCGTCTTCTCGGCGATCCGGGTCGGCGGGCTGGAGGGCCGCGCGGCGGACGAGCGCGTGGCGCTCGACGAAGGCGTCCTGGGCCAGGAGACGGTCGGAGCAGGCGGCATCGCCTACGGGCTGCGCACCGTTCCCGTGGCGACGGCCGTCGCCCGCCGCATCGCCAGGCTCGCCCCCGACGCGTGGGTCATCAACTTCACCAACCCGGCGGGCCTGGTCACCGAGGCCATGGCACGGCACCTCGGCGACCGGGTCATCGGCATCTGCGACTCCCCGGTGGGGCTCGGCCGCCGTATCGCCCGGGTCCTCGGCGCGGACCCCGACCGGGCATGGATCGACTACGTCGGGCTCAACCACCTCGGCTGGGTCCGCGGCCTGTGGGTCGACGGCCGCGACGAACTCCCGCGCCTGCTCGCGGACCCGGAGCTCCTCGGCTCGTTCGAGGAGGGCAGGCTCTTCGGCCCCGACTGGCTGCGCTCGCTGGGCTCGGTCCCCAACGAGTACCTGCACTACTACTACTTCAACCGGGAGGCGGTCCGCGCCTACCAGGACGCCGAGCAGACCCGGGGAGCCTTCCTCCGCGACCAGCAGGAGGGCTTCTACGCCCGGATGAAGGACCCGGCCGCCCCGCCCCTGGCCACGTGGGACCGTACGCGCGCCGAACGCGAGGCGACGTACATGGCGGAGAACCGGGACGTGGCCGGCGCCGGGGAGCGCGAGGAGAGCGACCTGGAGTCCGGGGGCTACGAACAGGTGGCTCTCGCCCTGATGCGGGCCGTCGCCCGCAACGAACGCACCTCGCTGATCCTCGACGTCCGCAACAGGGGCACCCTCCAGGTGCTCGACGACGACGCCGTGATCGAGGTGCCGTGCCTGGTCGACGCCAACGGCGCGCACCCCGTCGCCGTCGACCCGCTCCCGTACCACGCGGTCGGGCTGGTCACCGCGGTCAAGGCCGTGGAGCGGGCGGTGCTCGAAGCGGCGGAGAGCGGGTCACGGGCGGCGGCCGTGCGGGCCTTCGCCCTGCACCCCCTGGTCGACTCCGTCTCGGTGGCCCGCCGGCTGGTCGAGGGGTACACCGGGGTCCACCCCGGGCTGGCCTATCTCGACCGGCCCTGACCGGGTGGCGCCCCGTCAGGGGGCCGGTACGGCCCTCGGCCTGCCGGACGGGTCCCAGGACGGCGCGACACCGGTGACCTGACACACCATGAGGAAGAGCGGGATGGGCGGCGTGTAGGGCGTACGGCTGTCCGGGGCATGGATCAGCCGGGGACGCCCCGCCGGGACGTAGGCCCCGGCGGCGTAGGACGCCTGCTCCGGCCAGTCCAGATCGAGGTCGGAGCCCGAGGGGACGATCCACCACCACTGGTCCGCGTCGGCGAACACGCAGCCGGCGCGGGGCAGATGCGACATCAGGCGGAAGCCGTACTGGGCGGGCACGCCCACCGCGTCGCAGCCGAGGCTCGCCGACAGGGCGGGCGGCAGCGGGAGCCGGACCCGGCCCCGCGTGCCGTCCTCCTCCACGGGACGGGGGCGGCGCGCGCCGAGCAGCTGGGACAGGGCGTTCCTCAGCATGTCCGCTCCGGCCCGTACGGCAGTTCCGCCCACACGATGCGCCCCGAGTGGTTCCCCGCGTCGTGGGACCCCCAGGCGGCGCTCATGGAGTCGACGAGCAGCAGTCCGCGGCCGTGCTCGCCCTCGGCGGTGAGGGACAGCCGGGGACCGCCGGGCTGATGTCCCTGGTCCTGTACGGATATGCGCAGCCGGCCGCTGTCGCAGCGCAGCTCGG
The DNA here is from genome assembly GCF_042667905.1 of Streptomyces sp. NPDC057287. Lineage (NCBI taxonomy): Bacteria > Bacillati > Actinomycetota > Actinomycetes > Kitasatosporales > Streptomycetaceae > Streptomyces > Streptomyces sp. NPDC057287. The sequence continues at coordinate 21,510 of NZ_JBHUYV010000017.1, forward strand.
AGACGACCCGTGTGCTCGCCGTGTGCACCACCGCGTTGGTGACCAGCTCGGAGACGATCAGCACCGCCGCGTCGTGGGCGTCCCCGGTCAGCCCCCAGTCCGCCAGCCGGGCGCGCGTGAGACGCCGGGCACCGGCGACCGACTCGGGGTGCGCCGGCAGCGCGAAGCAGTAACGGAGCGCCTCCGTCCCGGGGCTGAGGTCCATGAGCCGGGGGATGAGCGCACTGCCAGGTGCCACGACCGATTCCTCACAGTGGGGGCTGTGTCACGCTTCGCACCGCCCCTGGGCGGGGTGGCCACGATCACGCGAACTTGGTTCGGTCACCAACTCTCCCCCTGACATGAACACTTGGCAAGAGGCACTCTGAAAAATTCAGAGTGACTGTGTCCCTCGGGCCATGCGCATGGCACACTGCTCGCAACAGCGCATCGGGAGGTCTGAAGTGAGCGAACCGCGGTCCGCCCCGACCGTGGGCCAGGTCGTTCTCGGCAAGCGCCTGCAGGATCTGCGGGAGCGCGTCGGCCTGAGCCGCGACCAGGCTGCGAAGGTGCTCCGTGTCGCCCCTGGGACCATACGCAGGATGGAGACCGCCGAGGTCGGGCTGAAGATCCCGTACGTCCAGCTCCTCCTCAAGGCCTACGGCATCGCCGACGACGAGACCGACGCCTTCGTCGAGCTCGCCGAAGAGGCCAACAAGCCCGGCTGGTGGCAGCGTTTCCACGACGTGCTGCCCGACTGGTTCAGCATGTACGTCAGCCTGGAGGGTGCCGCGAGCCTCCTGCGCACGTACGAGCCGCACTTCGTTCCCGGCCTGCTGCAGACCGAGGACTACGCGCGCTCCGTCCTGCGCACCGGCGCGGTCGGGCAGACCCGGCCCGCGGACATCGAGCGCCATGTGGCGCTCCGCATGGAACGTCAGTCCCTTCTCACCAAGGCGGAGGCGCCGAAGCTGTGGGTGGTGATGGACGAGACCGTCCTGCGCCGCCCCGTCGGCAGTCCCGATGCCATGCGCGCCCAGGTCGACCGCCTGCTCGAAGCGACCGAGCTGCCCAACGTGACCCTGCAGATCGCTGAGTTCGCCACCGGCCACCACCCGGGCACGTACGGCCCGTTCGTCCTCTTCCGCTTCGCGGTCCCCGAACTCCCCGACATGGTCTACACCGAGTACCTGACCGGCGCCGTCTACTTCGACGCGCGCCCCGAGGTGGCTTCCTATCTCGAGGTCATGGACCGAATGGCGGCTCAGGCCGCAACTGCACAACGCACGAAGGAAATCCTCAGGGACTTCCGCAAGGAGCTGTGATGAACCACATATACAACGGCATGCCGGCCGCCGACCTCGGCACCGAAGGCTGGTACAAGCCGTGGAGCGGTGGTAACGGGGGCAATTGCATCGAGGCCATGAAGCTGGCCGACGGCAGGGTGGCGGTCCGCCAGTCAGCCGACCCCGACGGCCCCGCGCTCATCTACTCCAACGGCGAGATCGCCGCCTTCATCCAGGGTGCCAAGGCCGGCCAGGCCGATTTCCTCCTCACCTGACATTCAGTCACATAGCATCGCCCCACACGCTGTTCGCCGAAGCCACCGACCAACGGAGTGCGTCATGACCGGGCAGGAACCCCAGGCCGTCGAGATCGACACGAGCAAGCCGCATCCGGCACGGATGTACGACTGGTTCCTCGGTGGCAAGGACAACTACCCGGTCGACGAACAGATGGCCCAGCAGCTGCTCGCCCTGGACGCCCGGGGCCGTGACATGGCCCGGGTCAACCGTGCCTTCATGCACCGCGCCACCCGCTGGCTCGCCGAGAACGGCGTGCGCCAGTTCCTCGACATCGGCTCCGGCATACCCACCGAACCGAACCTCCACCAGATCGCCCAGCGGACCGCCCCGGACGCGCGTGTCGTCTACTGCGACAACGACCCGATCGTGCTGGCCCACGCGGCCGCGCTGCTGCGTTCCACCCCCGAGGGCGCCACCGAGTACATCCAGGCCGACGCCCGCCGGCCCGACGCGATCCTGGAAGCGGCCGGCAAGGTCCTCGACTTCGACCGGCCGATCGCGCTCTCCCTCCTCGCGCTGCTGCACTTCGTGGACGACGAGGACGGCGCCGGCGAACTCGTCGACCGGCTGGTGGAGAAGCTGCCCTCCGGCAGCTACCTCGTCCTCTCGCACACCACCGGTGATTTCGACCCGGAGGGCGCGGCCGAGGCCCGGGCCATGTACAAGGCGCGGGGGATGACCCTGCGGCCCCGCTCCCGCGCCGAGCTCACCGCGTTCTTCCACGGCCTCGAACTCGTCGAACCCGGCGTCTCCCTCTCCGCCGACTGGCGTCCCGGGCTCGGTGAGGTCATCGACGTCCCGGGCCACGAGCCGATCCCCGGCTACGCGGGCGTGGCGCGCAAGCGCTGACCGCCGGCGGACCGTCCGGACGGGGACGCCCGGGCCGGGCGGTCCGCCCGCAGGTCACAATGGACGCATGTCACGACGTACCTCACACCCCCGCCGGCCGGCCGCTCCGCAGGCGGAGCCCGCGCGGATCACCCCGGAGGCACCGTGCCCCTGCGGCCTGCCGGCCGCCTACGGGTCCTGCTGCGGCCGGTTCCACACGGGCGCCGCGGCCGCCCCGACGTGCGAGGCGCTGATGCGCTCGCGGTACGCCGCCTTCGTCGTCCGGGACGCCGGATATCTGCTGCGGACCTGGCACCCCGAGACCCGCCCGCCGTCCGTCGACTTCGATCCCGCGATGCGCTGGGTGGGCCTGGAGATCCTGGAGACGACGGAGGGCAGCGCCTTCCACACCACAGGAACGGTCACCTTCCGCGCGCGCTACACCGACGGCGGCCGTCCCGACGCCCTCCACGAGAAGAGCCGGTTCGTCCGCCACGAAGGGGCATGGGTCTACGCGGCAGCGGTCTTCGTCGACTGAAATCCCGTTGCGCGGGCGGGCAGCACGTCCCTACGCTCCGCGCATGAGCGAGGACCCGGCAGTGCCGGACACCGGACGGACACGCTGCTGGCGCGGACGTGGCATAGCCTTCACCCCACTGGAGACGGAGGACGCGGAACTTCTCCACCACTGGCGCTCCGACGCGGTGGCCGCGCACGAGACCGGTGTCTGGCCCGGCTCCCTGTACGCACTGCGCGAGCGCGTCGAGCGCCACCTCGACGACGACTCGCGTGACGACTTCCTCGTCCTGCTGCCGGACGGCACGCCGATCGGGCTCATCGCCCTGCACGACCAGCAACTGACGGAAGGCACCGCGGAGGCCTACCTGATGCTGGCCCCGGAGCACCGGGGGCGGACCCACGGCGCGGCGGCCCTCGACGCGCTCGCCGACCTGGCCTTCGGCGAGCTGCCGATGCAGCGCGTCGAAGCCTTCACCCACACCGACAACGCCGCGGCCCTCTCCGTCCTGGCTGCCGCGGGCTTCGTCCACGAGGGCGTACGCCGCTCCTCCTGCCTCCACCGGGGCCGCCGCTACGACAGCGCCGTGCTGTCCCTGCTCCGCGAGGAGTGGGAGGCCCTGGACCGCCCTCGCTCCTGGGAGCTCTGAGCGGGCGCCGTCAGACCCGGGCCGCCGTCCGCTCGGTCGAGGGCGCCAGCTGCTGTTCCAGGTCCTCCGCGAGCAGCCGTTTGGCGATGACGTCGACGGCCGCCCGCAGCTGCCGGTCGTCGGGCCGGGCGCCGTCCTCGGCCAGCCGCTCGTTGAGCCAGCGGCCCCAGGCCGCCGAGATCGTCGCTGCCTCACGGCTGCCCGCCGCCGTGTGGGTGAAGAGCCGGCCGTCACCGGTGAGGTAGCCCTCCTCGATCATCCGGTCGAAGACGGGCACCAGCACCTCCGGCGGGATCCGGTGCCGGGCCGCGATCAGCGTGAGCCCGGCGTGGCCGACCATCCGGGTGAAGAGGTCGACCTGCATCACGGCCCAGGCCCCCGCCGTGTCGAGCCGGGTGTCGGACTCCGCCACGATCCGGCGTGCCGTGTCGGGACCGGCCTGGTGGATGATCCTGGCCACGGCGGACTCGAGCACGTTCGCCGCGTCACCTGTCTTCGGCTGGGCGAAGCCCTCGCCCATGTCGGTCGAACCCGCCCGCGCGCTGTCGCGCAGCTTGACCTGCTTCAGGAAGAGGGAGACGACGAAGCCCAGCAGGGCCACCGGCACCGTCCACAGGAAGACCGTGTGCAGGGTGTCCGCGTAGGCCTGGGCGAGCGGGGCCGTCTGCTCGGGGGGCAGGGCGTGCACGGCCTGCGGGCTCTCGGCGGCGCGTGCCAGTGACGCCGGATCGCCGCCCGCCCGGGCCGCCTCCTCGACGCCCTGCGTCAGATTCGGCCGCAGCGCGTTGGCGTAGATCGTCCCGAACACCGCGGTGCCGAAGGAGCTCCCGAGCGTACGGAAGAAGGTCACCCCGGACGTCGCGGTCCCCAGGTCCGCATACTCGACCGTGTTCTGCACGGCGATCGTCAGCACCTGCATCGACAGGCCGATGCCGATGCCGAGCACCAGCATGTACAGCGACTCCAGCCAGACCCCGCTGCCCGGTCCCATGCGGGACAGGAGATAGAGACCCGCCGCCATCACGAGCGAACCGATGACGGGGAAGAAGCGGTAGTGGCCGGTCTTGCTCACCACGTTTCCGCTGAAGATCGAGGCGGCCAGCAGGCCCAGGACGAGGGGCAGGGTCCGCACACCGGAGAGTGTGGCCGAGTCCCCGTCGACGTACTGCAGATACGTCGGCAGATAGATCATCGCCCCGAGCATGGCGAAACCCACGATGAAGCTGAGGATGGAGCAGACCGCGAACACCGGGTTGCGGAACAGCCTCATCGGCAGCATCGGCTCCTTCGCCCGTGTCTCCACGAGGCAGAAGAGCGCCAGGGCGACGAGTCCGCCGATGAACAGTCCGATGATGACCGGCGAGCCCCAGGCGTACTCGTTGCCGCCCCAGCTGGTGCCGAGGATGAGTGCGCTGGCTCCGAGGGCGACCAGTGCGATGCCCAGGTAGTCGATGACCGGGCGGCCCGCGGCGCGCACGGAGGGAATGTTGCGGGCGGCGGCGATGACCACCACGATCGCGATCGGCACATTGACGTAGAACGCCCACCGCCAGGTGAGATGGTCGGTGAAGAGTCCGCCCAGCAGGGGTCCGACGACGGTGGCTACGCCGAAGACCGCGCCGATCGCCCCCTGGTACTTGCCCCGGTCGCGCAGCGGGATGACGTCGGCGATCAGCGCCATGGCGGTGACCATCAGCCCGCCCGCGCCGATGCCCTGCAGGCCCCGCCAGATGATCAGCAGCAGCATGTTCGACGCGAGGCCGCAGAGGAACGACCCGGTGATGAAGATGACCGCAGAGATCTGGAAGATCAGCTTCCGGCCGAAGAGGTCGCCGAACTTGCCGACGAGCACCGTCGCGACGGTCTCCGCCAGCAGATAGGCCGTCACCACCCATGACATGTGCTCGGCGCCGCCGAGGTCCGAGACGATCGTGGGAAGGGCCGTTCCCACGATCGTCTGGTCGAGAGCGGCCAGCAGGATCCCGAGCACGATCGTCGCGAAGACGATGTTGCGGCGTCGGGGGTCGAGAACGGGCGGCGCGGTGGCACTCTGCGGGGCGGGGGCTGTCTCGCTGGCAGTGGTCACCTTCGCAACCCTCACACCCGCCCCCAGCCCGCGCATGCGGGGACGGGCCGGACGGGTCAGGCCAGCAGCTTCCTCAGCGAGGCGCTCATCCGGGTGACGAACGCCTCGCGGACCTCGTCCGGAACCCGGTCGAGCGACAGATACGGATTGAGGTCCTCCAGCTCGACGAGCAGCAGGTCGCCCTCCGGCGTCCGACAGGCGTCCACGCGCTGGATGCCGTGGGTGAGGGAGTTCCACTCCACGAAGCGGCGCGCGAAGGCCAGGTCCGCGGGACTCGCCGCATACGGTTCGAGCACCCAGCGCCTGTCCGGATGCGGTGCGTGGAGGGCGTACTGGAAGTCGTGGTCGACGAAGTAGAAGGACACCTCGTAGCGGAAGTCGATCCGGGGCTGGACGAGCAGGGTGCCGTCCGCGCCGCGGGGCAGTTCCGGTACGTCGGTGAACCGCAGTCCCACCGAGTCCGCGCCCAGCTTGGGCTTGACCACGTACCCGGCCGACGGGGGGAGCAGCCCGAGATCCTCCGCACGGTCCACCGTCGGGATCACCGGGAACCCGGACCGGCTCAGATCGACCAGATACTGCTTGCCCGCCATGTCCCCGCGCCCGTCGAGCGAGTTGTAGACCCGGGTCCCCGACTCCCGGGCCCGGGTCCGGAAGGCGTCGTACGCCTCCTGGTAGTGCAGGACCGGACCGCTGTTGCGGATCACGACAGCGTCGAACCCGTCCAGCAGCGCCGCCGCGTCCCGGGGGTGACAGAGCGCGACGTCGAAGGACTCGCGCAGCCGTGACGTCAGGAAGATGTCCTCGTCGCAGTACCGCCGGCCGCGCGCCTCGTAGGCGAGGTCGGTGACGAAGAGGACGGACGGGCGGGGTGCGCGGGCCGTGGCGATCAAGAAGTACTCCCAGGGGGTTCGGTTGCGGGGCGTCGGTCAATAGCCTTGCCGGTGCTGCCCGTTCACTGCCGTGCAGCGCCATGGTCTCTGCCCCACAGGAGTCACACGTGTCCCAGGCATCGTCACCACCCGACATTCTCTCGCCCGCGTTCGCCGCCGACCCCTACGGGGCCTACCGGACGATGCGCGAGAGTGCCCCGCTGATCCACCACGAGGCGACGGGGAGTTACCTCGTGTCCCGGTACGAGGACGTCGAGCGCGTCTTCAAGGACCGGTCCCAGGAGTTCACCACCGAGAACTACGACTGGCAGCTGGAGCCCGTCCACGGCCGGACGATCCTCCAGCTCAGCGGCCGGGAGCACGCCGTACGGAGGGCGCTGGTCGCCCCGGCCTTCCGGGGCGCGGACCTTCAGGAGAAGTTCCTGCCCGTCATCGAGCGCAACGCCCGGGAACTCATCGACACCTTCCGGCACACCGGGGAGGCCGACCTCGTCGAGGCGTTCGCGACCCGCTTCCCGGTCCTGGTCATCGCCGACATGCTCGGCCTGGACAGGGAGGACCACCAGCGGTTCCACGGCTGGTACACCAACGTCATCGCCTTCCTCGGCAACCTGGCGGGCGACCCCGAGGTCACGGCGGCGGGGGAGCGCACCCGCCGGGAGTTCGCCGAGTACATGATCCCCGTCATCCAGCGGCGCAGGGAGGAGCCCGGGGACGATCTGCTCTCCGCGCTCTGCGCCGCCGAGGTCGACGGGGTGCGGATGAGCGACGAGGACATCAAGGCGTTCTGCAGCCTTCTGCTCGCCGCCGGCGGGGAGACCACCGACAAGGCCATCGCCTCGGTCTTCGCCAACCTGCTGGCCCACCCCGAGCAGCTCGCCGCCGTGCAGCGGGACCGTTCGCTCATCGACCGGGCCTTCGCCGAGACGCTGCGCTACACCCCTCCGGTCCACATGATCATGCGGCAGACGGCGGGCGAGGTGGAGCTGTCCGGTGGCACCGTCCCGGCCGGTGCCACCGTGACCTGCCTGATCGGCTCGGCCAACCGGGACGGGGCCCGCTACGCCGAACCCGACCGCTTCGACCTCTTCCGTGACGACCTGACCAGCACCACGGCGTTCTCCGCGGCCGCCGACCACCTGGCGTTCGCGCTGGGCCGGCACTTCTGCGTGGGCGCGCTGCTGGCCAGGGCCGAGGTCGAGACGGGCGTCAACCAGCTCCTCGACGCCATGCCGGACCTGCGGTTCGCCGAAGGCTTCAGCCCGGTCGAGGAGGGAGTCTTCACGCGGGGGCCCGCCTCGCTGCCCGTACGGTTCACGCCGGTGGCGGTGTGAGCGGTGCCGGTGCGGCGGGTCCGCCGCACCGGCACCTGACGGCCGTCAGCGGATGTGACGCCCCGATATGGCCCGGGCGATGACCAGGCGCTGGATCTCGCTCGTCCCCTCGAAGATCGTGTAGATCTTGGCGTCGCGGTACATCCGCTCCACCGGGTGCTCCCGGCTGTAGCCGGCGCCGCCGAGGATCTGGACCGCCTTCTCGGTCGCGGAGACCGCGAGCTCACCCGCGCGGAGCTTGGACATGGACCCCTGTCCGGCGTCGAAGGTCCGGTCGTTGCGGGCCATCCACGCGGCCTGCCAGATCAGCAGGCGTACGGCCTCGATCTCGGTACGGATGTCGGCCAGTGCGAACGCGATCGACTGGTTCTCGATGACGGGGCGGCCGAACGCCTCGCGCTGTCCGGCGTACTCCAGCGCGTACTCGTACGCCGCCCGCGCGATGCCCAGCGCCTGCGCCCCCACCGTGGGGCGGCTGACCTCGAAGGTCGCCATGGCCGCCTGGCCCTTGGCGGTGCCGCCCTCGCGGGCGCGGGCGAGCCGCGCGTCGAGCTTCTCCCTGCCGCCGAGCAGGCAGTGCCCCGGGACGCGTACGTCGTCGAGGAAGACGTCCGCGGTGTGCGACGCGCGGAGGCCGAGCTTCTTGATGGTGCGGCTCGCGGCCAGACCCTTCGTGCCGGGCGGCACGATGAACGCCGCCTGCCCGCGTGCGCCGAGCGAGGAGTCGACCGAGGCGACCACGACGTGGATCCCGGCGATCCCGCCGTTGGTGATCCACGCCTTCTGGCCGGAGAGCACCCACTCGTCCTTGGCCTCGTCGTAGCGGGCCCTGGTGGCCATCGCGGAGACGTCGGAGCCCGCCTGTGGCTCGGAGACGCAGAAGGCGGCCACCTTCGGGTCGTTCTCGTCGCCGTAGCACTGCGGTACCCACTCGGCGAGCTGGTCGGGGGTGCCGGAGGCGAAGATCCCGGCGACCGCGAGCGAGGTGCCGAACAGCGCCATGCCGATGCCCGCGTCACCCCAGAAGAGCTCCTCGTTGGCGATCTGGAGGGAGAGTCCGCTCGGGTCGCCGTACATGTCGGCGAGCGACTCGAATCCGTACAGCCCGATCCTGGCGGCTTCCTGGATGACCGGCCACGGGGTCTCCTCCCGGGCGTCCCACTCGGCGGCCGCCGGGCGGACCACCTGGGCGGCGAAGCCGTGCACCCAGTCGCGCAGGTCCCGCTGTTCCTCGGTCAGGGCGAGGGAGAAGTAGCTCATGGGCTCAGGCCTTCGGGATGTCGAAGTAGCGGGTCAGACCCGAGGCCAGGCCGACGTCACCGGCGATCCTCAGCTTGCGCATCATGAACATCGTCACGGGATTGCCGTTGCCGGAGACCAGCTTGAGGAATGCGGCGTCGTCCATCACCAGCGTCGTACGGGGCTCCGCGTCCGAGCGGCCCGCGCTCACGGTGCAGGCGCCGTCGGCTATGGAGGTCTCGTAGACCTCCTCGCTCTCGCCGGTGATCTTCCAGCGGATGAGCGCCTCCAACTGCCCGGCTGCCTCCGGGCGGAACTGCTGCCGCATCCGGCCGAAGACCTCGCCGAGGATCCGGGCGCGCAGCTCACCGTGCATGACCTCGCCGAGCTGAGTGGCGGACAGGCCCTTGACGATCCTCGCGAACTCCTCCGGGGAGACGGCCGCGAAGTCGAGCCCGGACAGTTCATCGGTGAGGTTGCCGCTGCTGTTGTCGGCCACGCCAAATCCTTACTCCAGAGTAAACTTACTTCTGGGTAAGGTAAGGCGGCCGCCGCCGCTTAGCAAGCAGACGTCACCAGGATCCGTCCGGGTGCACCGCCAGCTGCGGGTGGTGGGCGGACAGGACCTTGTTGGCCCGGGCGAGCTCGGACAGCGCCTGCTCCCGGTCGGCCTGGTCCTCGATGCCGAGCCTCGGCCCCCGGAACCGGCGCACCTCGCGGGCGGCGCAGTCGGCGTCGAGCTCCGCCTGAAGGATGTGCGGCGGGGTGCAGGACCCGATCAGCGCGGCGACCCGGTCGGGGATCGGCACGGGGACGAGCAGGTGCGAGGCGGTCATGTGGGGGTTCCCTCTCGGATGGTTGGCCAGGAGGTGGTGCTCCGCGACGGCCGGTGGGCCGCCGCTCCTCCTTATGTAACGGGACGCAGTTCCTGGTTTCTCGTTGAGAACGTCTCCGTGTCGCAACCGTTTGGGACTGACCGTCTATTTCGCGTTACCTGGGAGTAAGTTGACTCGCCGCCGTGCATGTGATGCGCGATCAGTTGAGGGACTGGCCGCTGCGGGCCCGTAACTGCATGGCGCGCAGCACGGCTTCGGTCGAGAAGCGGCTCTCGGGATCGGTGAGCTGATCGCCGAAGATGGCCTCCAGGCTGCGCATCCGGTAGCGGACCGTCTGGGGATGGACATCCAGCAACTCGCCCATCTGTGCGGCGGTCCCGCGGGTGTCGAGCCAGATCCGCAGCGTCTCGATCAGCCGCTCGCGCCGCGTGGCGCTGATACCCGATACGGGGGCCAGTTCGCGCTCGGCGAGCTGGTCGAGGAGGACCGGGTCGGAGAGGAGCCACAGCGTGATGAGGTGGTCCTCGCAGAGGACGACCGGTGCGTCGTCGATGACGCCCGCGTCGACCAGTTCGAGGACGCGGCGTGCCCAGCGGATCGAGTCCGCGGCGAGCGCGGTCGGCACGGTCAGCCCGATCGCCGCACCGCCGCCGGGGATCGTCCGGTCGAGCATCTCCCTGCGCGCGTCGTCGAAGGCCCCCGGGATCAGCAGGTGCGGCTGCGGGTCGCCGGGGTCGATCAGGACGTCGTGGTCCGCGCTGATCCGGTCGAGGCCGGCCGGCGCACGCACCGCCACGAGCGTGACCTGCTCGGGCAGCGTCCATCCGGTCTGCTCGCACAACTCGGCGATGGCGCTCCGGGGTACGGGTCTGCCCGCGAGGATCAGATGCAGCAGCCGCCGGCGCACCGCCTCGCTCTGCTGGTCGGACTGGGCCTGTACTTCCAGAAAGCCCTCACGGGACAGCGACTCGAGCTCGTCGACGTACGCGAACAGGGCATCGGCGAAGCTGAGCATCAGCGCGGGCGAGAAGTTGTAGCTCCGGCCCACCTTCTTCGCCCGCCGCAGCGCGACCCGCGCACCCAGCCGGTACGCGCCCTGCAGTGCGTCCATGGTGCGGCCCTCGTACGCCTCGAACCGGCCGAATCTGCGGCACATGTCGTCGCGCAGGACCGTGGAGGAGGAAGGCTCGGCGACCAGGTCGACAAAGGAGGAAAGGCTCTGTTCGACGCCCATGCGGATCGATGCTCCGTTGGGCCCGTTCAGAAGACGCGCGTATTCCGGATACGCGCGGGTGACTTCCATGCCTATCTCTTTGATCAGGCTCGGCAGTTCGGGCCGCATGATCGCGGCGAACTCCTGAGGGAGGGGACCCAACGGGTCTCCGGTGTCCAACGGCTGGATAAGTCTCGGCATGACCGTCCCCTTACTTTCCCGGGCCCGGTGTGGGGTGAGGCGTGTGGGGGAGAGCGCTCCCACGGACCGACAGGTGTATACCAACATCGGCGCCGAAGATAGACCAAGTCGGGCGGAGTGCACATGGTCTGGACAAGATCCAAGTGCAAGGGGCACACGGTGTGGCCCAGTTGTGGCGCTCCTGTGCAGGTGGGGCGGTAAATGCTCACTTCCGGACAATGTTTTCGGCCGCCGGCGGCACCGAGGGTGCCGGCGAGGGGGTGCGGCGGCCTCGCCGGGGTGGCTGCCGGGCCCGCGGCCGGATCCCATGTGATCTTCGCTCGCCGCCCGGCGCGGCAGCCGCGTCGACTCCGGGATTCCGGAACCGTGAGGCATTCCCTTGAGGTATTGCGCACCAAGTGACAAGTGTGCGGCCCGAATTAGTGACCAGCTGACGAGGAAAAAAACTTGCCGGACCAATCTTGACCCGCAGGATTGTGCTCCAAGTTTCCCGCAAGTAACGTCACGCCCTGTCACAGAACGTGTGTGGCTGAAAGCGCAGCACGGCCCCCCACGCAACACGATTCATCGCGGCACTCCCTGCGCCTTTGCAGGAATTCGAGTGCTGTCCCCGCAACAGTGCACCCGCACTGCCGAATCGGAGGAACTCACTGTGCGCAACACCCTCAGAAAGATCGCACTCACGGCCGGTGCCGCAGCGGCCGCCGTCACCCTCGGAGCCACCACCGCCACCGCCGGTGTCGCCGCACCGACGTGGACCGTCGGCCCCAGCTCGCCGGAGACGTTCTCGGCCACCGCCGGCACGGTCACCCTCGTCCTCAACGGCGTCCCGATGACATGTACGTCCTCTGCGGCGTCGGGCAACCTGGCCACCGCCTCCGGCACGACGAACGTGCAGGTCGGCACCATCGCTCCGCTGACCTGGAGCGGCTGCACCAGCCCGTTCGGCCCGGTGACCCCGACCGCCGACACCTCCACCTCGTGGAAGCTGAACGCGAACACCTACAGCGCCGGCGTCACCAACGGGTACATCTCCGGAGTGAAGGCCACGCTGAAGGTCCTCACCTGTACCTTCACCGTGACGGGCAACGTCGCCGCCAAGTACACCAACTCCACCGGCGTGCTGGCAGTCAGCAACAACGCCACCTACAAGCTGACCGTCGCCACCGTCACCTCGGGTTGCGCCGGTATCGCGGCCGTGGGTAACAACCCGACCTACACCGCCAACTACAACGCGGTCACGCCGATCGGCGGCACCACCAAGCCGACCATCGTCTACACCCCCTGATCCGGCCACCCGCCGGTAGGCAGTGAACCGGGATCGCACGGCGGTGCCGCCCGCCGTGCGATCCCGTGTCCTGAGCAGTCCCCGCAGGCCAAGCCGGGGTGAGTGCCCGCACGGGGCTCCCGCCGCCGCACGTCGCCGGATCGAGGAGTCAGTTGTGCGCAGGTCTCTCGGAAAGACTGCGGCGGTCACCGGTGCAGTCGCCGTCCTCGCCCTGGCGGCTCCCGCAGCCACGGCCGGTGTCGCGGCTCCCGCCTGGACCGTAGGACCCAGCTCGCCGGAGTCGTTCTCCGGCGCCGCCGGTGCCGTGCGCTTCCAGTGGGGCATCAACGGCTACATCCCGATGACGTGCCCGTCGTCGGCGGTGCGGGGCGACCTGGCTTCCGCGCCCGGCGCGACGGGCGTGCAGGTCGGCACCGTCGCTCCGCTGACCTGGAGTGGCTGCTCCAGTCCTTTCGGGCCGATGAATCCGGTCGCTGACACCTCCACCCCGTGGAAGCTGGTGGCCGACAGCCACACCGCGGGTACCACCAGCGGGTATGTGTCCGGTGTCAGGCTGACGCTCACCATGCTCACCTGCTCCATGGTGGCCTCGGGGCGGCTTGCCTTCACCTACACCAACTCCACCGCCCGGATGAAGGTCCACGCCGACAGCACGTACGGGATCACGGTCCAGCAGGCTTCGCCAGGCTGCGCGGGCCTGGCGGCCGTGGGCGACACCTGGTCGTACGACGCCACCTACTCGGTCGTCGCACCGGCCGGGGGCACGGCCGGGCCGACCATCGTGCACACTCCCTGATCCGGTCGCACGCCCGCCTCCGGTGTGAGGTTCCGTCACTCCGAGCACGTCCGTCCGAAGGGGAACACCGACAGTGAGGGCAGTCGTATGACAGGAGCACGCAGGCGCACGGTGCGCGGTGCCGCAGTGGCCGCCGCCGTACTGCTGGGAGGGATGGTCCCCGGCGCCCGGGCCGCGTCCGGTGTGCAGGAGATCGACCTGGAGCTGGCCTATACGTGCGACCTGCCCGAGGGCGAGCAGCCGGTGAAGGTCAGGATCACCGGGGAACTGCCCGAGTCCGCCGAGCCGGGGCAGGCGGTGCAGCCCGAAGGCGTCTCCCTGGAGGCCACCTTGCCCGCGGGAGCGATCTCCCTGCCGGACGGATCGACGGCGGCGCGCGTGAGCGCGGAGCTGAAGCTGGCTGTCGACGTGTCCCAGAGGGACCAGCACGCGCAGGCGGAGTGGATCGGCACGACGGCCGAGTCCGTGCCGGTCCCGCAGGAGGGCGCGCTGGCGCTGACCACCTCGGGCACCGTCCCGTACATGAAGCCCGAGGGGTCGGGAGACCTCGTCCTCGCCGCGGGGGCGCTCTCGGTCGAACTCACCCTGGAAACCGCACAGGGAATCCCCGCGGAGCCACCGGCCGTCTCGTTGAACTGTTCCGCCGACCCGGATCAGCCGACGGAACTGGCGAGGACGGACGTCGGCGGTGATGGCGAGTCCTCCTCGGCGCCTCCTGCATCCGAGCCCGCCGGGAGCGGGGCGACGGACGGTGGGGCGGTGCCCGAGGTGGGCGCCAGGGCGAAGCAGCCGGCCGCCCCCGACGCCGCTCCGTGCGTCGGAGACGTGAACGACGACCTCAACCTGAACGCCTACGTGACGGGCTACGCCAACGTGACGAAGCTCCGCGGGGCGACGAAGTTTCCCCTGGCCTGCACGCAGGTCTCGCAGGGGCCGACCCGCGTCGACCTCTCCGAGCCGGGATTCACGCACATCTACCAGGATTCCACCGCCGTGCTGGACTACCAGGGGAAGCCCCAGCTGCCGCCGGCGTCGGGCACCTTTCTCACCTTCGGATTCATGCCGACAACGGCGACCCTGGAAATGACGCAGGTCCCCCCGGGGGTGGATGCCGAGGGGACTCCGGACTACAACGTGAAATCCCACCTGATCGTCGACTGGTCCGACTTCACGAACACGGGCCTGACGACCATCGACCTCGACCTCATGCTCCGGCTCCGTGACGTCAAGGTGAACGGCGTGCCCCTGGACGTGGGTGACAACTGCCGCACCAGTAAGCCCTTCACCCTGTCCCTGGAGGGCCGGATGACGGCGAAGGACGGCGTCACGACCGGCTACACCTTGGCGACGGGCGGTGTCCTGACAGGGTCGGTGACCCTTCCCCCGTTCAGCGGGTGCGGAGCCGGTGAGGACCTCGACAGCCTCTTCACCGCGTCGTTGTCCGGTGTACCCGGATACGTCAAACAGGTACAAGGCGCCCCGTGCGCGGCCCAGCAGCACGTGCCGGGTTCCGAAGGGTCCGTCTGCACGGACGCGTACGAGCCGGTGGACGTGCCCGTGGCGGTCCGCTGAGCCCTGAAGCCCTACCGATACCGATCGAACCGAGCACAGCATTTCCCCGACCCGCTGACGAATTGAGGGAACGATGAGACCTGCTCCGAAGACCTGGATCAAGGCCGCGGGAGCTGTCGCCGCGTCCGCCGCGCTGGTCATGCCCCTGACCGCGACCCCGGCCGGCGCCGCCACGGCCGCCGCCCAGCTGAACGGCTCCTGGGCCCCCTTCGACCGGTGTCCGGTGGACGCCCCCGCCATGCTCGCGACCGACGGTGACGTCGACGTCCCGCTGTGCGTGACGTCCACCTCGCCGAACGGGACGATCAAACTCGGCAACGTCACGGCGACGACCGGCTCGACGAACCTGCAGTTCGGCGTCGTCCAGCACCCGGCCGAGGGGACCTACACGGTCGTCCCGCCCGCTGCCGGATCGATCATCAGCGGCAAGACCACCATCCCCGGCGGGCTTCTCGGCATCATGTGCCCGAGCAACGTCCCCGTCGTCTCGGCCGTCTGCGGGCAGATCACCAACGCCACCCTGAACAAGGTGACCGCCACGGTGGAGTCGGCCGGTACACCGACCGAATTCAGCTTGGTCGCGGGCATATCCTCCGGGCCGATCGTTAAGCTGCCCGTCAGGATCCGCCTGGAGAACCCGCTGCTCGGCTCCAACTGCTACATCGGCAGCAGCAGCAATCCGGTGCTCCTGCGCCCCGGAAACCTCAGCGCGCCCAACTTCTCCGCCTTCAGGTTCAACGGCGACGGTACCGAGAACCCGGACGAGGGGTCGATGATCCAGATCGCTCTGTCCGGCGCCGCCCAGGGCGACAGCCAGTTCTCCGTGCCGAAGGCCAGCGGCTGCGGTCTCGGCGGCATTCTCAGCTGGGCGATCGACCTCAAGGTCGGCCTGCCCGCCGCGGCCGGCTCGAACAACCTTGTCCTGAACGACGCCAAGACCTACACGGCCGGTCTCACGGCCCCGGGCCTGTCCGTGCCCAACGCCGGCAAGGAGCTCGCCGACAGCTGGCACTCCGCGGTGAAGTAGCCGCAGGAGGGCGACCGGTGGCCCCTTCGGTTCTTGTCACTTGATGCGCCCCGGCCTTCACCGCACACGAGCCCGCCCCGACCGCAAGCACCCTGGTCGGGGCGGGCTTCGGCGTGTCCGGGGCGACATGGCGGAGCCGGCCGCCGCCTCCCGGAGGCCCTCACTTTTCGATAGGTTTCGCGCGCCGATTACTCATCGCGGCATAAGAAAACAGGGCTGCGCGATTACCTCGGAGAAAGTTCGTGAAGTGCTATTGCGGACTTAGGTTACTGGCCCGTAGCGTCCCGCTTGAGCAGCTCGGAAACCCGTCCGTACCTGCTTGTTCGACGAACCTGGAGTCCTGGTCGCACCCTCTGGGGCCGGGATTCCTCCGGGAGTCCCACCGGGTCCCGGACCCTGCCACCCGGGGGTCGATCTTCCGACTTCCGATGCCGGGTGGCTCCGGTCTCCTGGGCCGAGGGCCCCGTTGCCCCCGGAGCGCTTGCGCAGTTTCCGACAAAGCCGCCGAGCGGGTTTGTCAATCGGTGACAAGTGATCCACACCGAGATCAACGTCCGGCGATTTCCGCTGTTCAACGGCTTGTCCTGGCGGTTTCGACGGACATACCGTGCGCCTCCTGGTGCATGTGTGACAAGCCGTCGTTGCGCGTACCGGAGCCGGAGCACTGACAGATGACGTCGTTCACCACCACTTCGAGGGAGGGCCGATGGGAATCGAAGTAGTCGTCGAAGGCCTGACGAAATCCTTCGGCAAGCAGAACATCTGGCAGGACGTCAGTCTCACGCTGCCGGCCGGTGAGGTGAGCGTCATGCTCGGCCCTTCCGGTACCGGAAAGACTGTGTTCCTGAAATCCATCATCGGATTGCTCAAGCCGGAAAAGGGCCGTGTCCTCATCAACGGTGTCGACATGGTGAACAGTCCCGAGCGGGAAATCATGGAGACCCGCAAGCTGTTCGGGCTCATGTTCCAGGACGGCGCCCTCTTCGGCTCGATGTCGCTCTTCGACAACATCGCCTTCCCCTTGCGTGAACACACCCGCAAGACGGAGTCCGAGATCCGGCGGATCGTCATGGAGCGGATCGACATCGTCGGCCTGCTCGGCGCTGAGGGAAAGCTGCCCGGCGAGATATCCGGTGGCATGCGCAAGCGGGCCGGCCTCGCCCGCGCCCTCGTCCTGGACCCGCAGATCATCCTCTGCGACGAGCCGGACTCCGGGCTCGACCCGGTGCGCACCGCGTACCTCTCGCAACTGCTCATCGATCTGAACGCGCAGATCGACGCGACGATGCTCATCGTCACCCACAACCTCGACATCGCGGCCACCGTCCCCGACAACATGGGCATGCTGTTCTGCCGCAACCTCGTCACCTTCGGACCGCGCGAGGTCCTGCTCACCAGTGACATGCCCGTGGTCTCCCAGTTCCTCGCCGGGCGCCGTGAGGGCCCCATCGGCATGTCGGAGGAGAAGGACGCGGCCACCCTCGCGGCCGAGCAGACGAACGGCCACGGACACGGTGCGGGGCCCCGCACCGTCGTCCCCCAGCTGGAACCCTCACCCGGGATGCCCGTACGGCAGGCGGCGCTGCGCCGCCGGGAGCGGGTCGTCTCCATGATGGGCCAGCTGCCGGAGGCCGCCCGTACGGCCATCCTGAACAGCTACACGCCGACCTTGGACGGTGGGCGCCGATGACGGCACCGCTGCCCGTACGCCCGCCGGCGGAGCCCGCCCCCGGGAAGGCCCCCCAGGAGGTGCCGGGGCGGAGTCAGCCCTCGCGGCTCCTCGCCCCCCTGCGCCAGACCGGCCAGCTCTTCGCACTCGCCCTCGCGGTCTCCCGGGCCATCTTCCGCCGCCCCTTCCAGGTACGGGAGTTCATCGAGCAGTTCTGGTTCGTCGCCAGCGTGACCATCCTGCCGGCGGCCCTCGTGTCCATCCCGTTCGGCGCGGTCATCGCCCTCCAGGTCGGCTCGCTCACCGAGCAGCTGGGCGCCCAGTCCTTCACCGGCGGTGCCAGCGTCCTCGCGGTGATCCAGCAGGCCAGCCCTCTCATCGTGGCGCTGCTGATCGCCGGGGCCGCGGGGTCCGCCATCTGCGCCGACCTGGGCTCCCGCAAGATCCGCGAAGAGCTCGACGCCATGGAGGTCATGGGGGTCTCGCCCATCCAGCGCCTCGTCGTCCCGCGCGTGCTGGCCACCATGTTCGTCGCCGTGCTGCTCAACGGGCTGGTGTCCGTCGTCGGCACGCTCGGCGGCTACTTCTTCAACGTGATCATGCAGGGCGGGACCCCCGGCGCCTACCTCGCCAGCTTCTCCGCCCTCGCCCAACTGCCCGACCTCTACGTAGGCGAGCTCAAGGCGCTGATCTTCGGCTTCATCGCGGGCATCGTCGCGGCCTACCGGGGACTCAATCCCCGGGGCGGCCCGAAGGGCGTCGGCGACGCGGTCAACCAGTCCGTCGTCATCACCTTCATGCTCCTGTTCGCCGTGAACATGGTCCTCACGGCGATCTACCTCCAGATCGTCCCCCCGAAGGGGGGCTGAGCGATGTCGATGCTCGGCTGGCTGGACCGCTCCGGCGAACAACTCACCTTCTACGTACGCGCCCTGATCTGGATACCGAGGACGCTGCGCCGCTACCTCAAGGAGGTCCAGCGGCTCCTGGCCGAGGTCGCCTTCGGCAGCGGTGGCCTCGGTGTCATCGGCGGAACCATCGGCGTGATGATCGCGATGACCCTCGCCACCGGGTCGGTGGTCGGCCTCCAGGGATACGCCGCCCTCGACCAGATCGGCACCTCCGCGTTCACCGGCTTCATCTCCGCCTACTTCAACACCCGGGAGATCGCCCCGCTCGTCGCCGGCCTCGCCCTCTCCGCGACCGTCGGCGCCGGTTTCACCGCCCAGCTCGGCGCCATGCGGATCAACGAGGAGGTCGACGCCCTCGAAGCGATGGGCGTGCGCTCCATGCCCTACCTCGTCACCACGCGGATCATCGCCGGTGTCGTCGCCATCATCCCGCTCTACGCGATCGGGCTGCTCTCCTCCTACCTCGCCTCCCGCTACATCACGGTCCTGTTCAACGGGCAGTCGGCGGGCACCTACGACCACTACTTCAATCTCTTCCTCTCCCCGGACGACGTGCTGCTGTCGGTGCTCAAGGTGCTGATCTTCAGCGTGCTGGTGATCCTCGCCCACTGCTACTACGGCTTCCACGCCTCCGGCGGCCCCGCCGGAGTGGGCGTCGCCGTCGGCCGGTCGGTGCGCAACGCCATCGTGCTCATCAGCGTCACCGACTTCTTCCTCTCACTCGCCATCTGGGGCGCGACGACAACGGTGAAGGTGGCCGGCTGATGCCCTCCTCCACGGCGCAGACGGTGCGCCGCAGACTCGCGGGTGTGGCCTTCGTGCTCGTGCCCGTCGTGCTCGTATGGGTGTCGGTCTCGGTGTACGAGAAGGACTTCGCCGACGACGCCACCGTGACCGTACGCACCGGGAGCGTCGGCAACGAGATGCACGACAACGCCGAGGTGAAGCTGCGCGGCGTCGTCATCGGCGAGGTGCGCCACATCGCGTCCGACGGTGACGGGGCACGCCTCACCCTCGCCATCCAGCCGGACCGGCTCGAGCAGGTCCCGGCCGACGTCACCGCGCAGATGCTGCCCACCACCCTCTTCGGGGAACGCTTCGTCGCCCTGGTGCCTCCCGCCGTCCCCTCCGCCGAGACCCTGCGGGCCGGGGCGGTGATCCCGCAGGACCGCTCCAGCAACGCGATCGAGCTGGAGGAGGTCCTGGACAACGTCCTGCCGATGCTGACCGCCGTCAAGCCGGAGAAGCTCGCCGCGACGCTGGGCGCCGTCTCCCAGGCGCTCGAAGGGCGCGGCGACAAGCTCGGCGACACCCTGGTCACCCTCGACGCGCACCTCAAGGAGTTCAACCCCCAACTCCCCACGCTCAACGCGGACATCAAGGAACTCGTCAAGGTGAGCCACCTCTACGCCGACGCCGCTCCCGACGTCTTGGACGCCCTCACCGACTTCACCACCACCAGCGGCACGATCGCGGAACAGCAGGCGGAACTCGCGGATCTCTACGGATCCACCACCGCCTCCGCGAACGACGTCACCGCCTTCCTGCGGAAGAACAAGGACAACCTCATCCGCCTCTCCGCGTCCGGCCGTCCCACCCTGGAGCTCCTCGCGGAGTACTCCGACTCCTTCCCCTGCACCCTGCGCACCATGGCCGGGTTCGTCCCGGCCATGGACAAGGCGCTCGGCAAGGGCACCGACGAGCCGGGACTCCACGTCACCGTCAAGGTGGTGGAGTCCAAGGGGAAGTACGTGGCCGGGAAGGACACCCCGGTCTACGGCGCGACCGGCGGCCCGCACTGCTACTCGGTGCCCTACACCGGCAGGGCGGTCCCGACCGCCGACGCACGCAGGGCCTCCGCCCCGGCACCGGACGCCGATGCCGGGGAAGCGGCCGAAGCCCCGGCCACCGACAGCGCGCTCGGCGTGCCGAACTCCCCCGAGGAGAGCCGGCTCGTCAACGAGCTCGTCGCCCCCTCACTCGAAGTCCAGCCGCAGTCCCTGCCCGACTGGAGCAGCGTGCTCATCGGTCCGGCTTTCCGCGGTGCGGAGGTGAAGCTCAAGTGAAGCGCCGATCCCTCGCGGGACCGCTCATCAAGTCCCTCGTCTTCGTCGTGGTGACCGCCCTGGCCACCACCGTCCTGGCCCTGTCCATCGCCAACACCGGGGTCGGCGACACCGTCTCGTACAAGGCGAGGTTCACCGACGCCACCGGACTGGTCGTCGGTGACAGCATCAGGATCGCGGGCGTCAAGGTCGGGCAGGTCGAGTCCATCAGGGTCGCCGACAGGCGGCAGGCGGAAGTCGGCTTCGCCGTTGACGAGGGCCGCGACCTGCCCGCCTCGGTGACCGCGTCGATCAAATACCTCAACATGGTCGGCCAGCGCTACATCGACCTGGACCAGGGCACCGGGCCCGTGGGCGCGACCTTCAGGTCCGGGGCGACGATCCCGCTCTCGCGCACCACGCCCGCGCTCGACCTCACCCAGCTCTTCAACGGCTTCCAGCCCCTCTTCGAAGGGCTCTCCCCGCCGGACGTCAACCAGCTCGCCGGCTCCATCGTGCAGGTCCTCCAGGGAGAGGGCGGCACCGTCGACAGCATCCTCTCCCACGTCGGATCGCTGACCGGCACCGTCGCGGCCAAGGACAAGGTGATCGGTGAGGTGATCAAGAACCTCAACACGGTTCTCACGACCGTCAACGACCGCGAGGCGGGATTCGACGACCTCGTCGTCACCCTGGAGAAGCTCGTCAAGGGCTTCGCCGGCGACCGCAAACCGCTCGGCGACGCGGTCACGGCGATGGGCGCGCTCACCACCGTCACCGCGGACCTCCTGCAGGACGGCCGGGCACCCCTGAAGAAGGACATCGCCGAGCTCGGCAGGCTCAGCGGGCAGCTCGACAGGAACGCACCGACGATCGAGAGCTTCCTGAAGAAGACGCCCGCCAAGATGGAGGCGATCACCCGACTCACCTCGTACGGGTCCTGGCTCAACCTCTACCTCTGCGAGGCGAAGGTGGCCGGTGTGACGACCGAGGACGGCAGCGCCCCGCCCACCGGCATCACGATCGGCGGATCGAGGTGCACGGGATGAGGATCAAGCCCGTACGGGAGCGGAACCCCGTCGCCATCGGCGTCGTCGGACTCGTCGTCCTGGCCCTCCTCGGCCTCGCCGCCTACCGCGCCGACGCACTGCCCTTCATCGGCGGCTCCACCGCGTACAGCGCCGACTTCACCGAGTCCGCCGGGCTGGACGCCGGCGACGAGGTGCGGATCGCAGGTGTGAAGGTCGGAGAGGTCACCGGCGTCTCGCTCGACGGAGCCAAGGTGAAGGTCGACTTCGAGGTCGACGACGCCTGGATCGGCAACTCCTCCACCGTCGGAATCGCCATCAAGACCCTGCTGGGTGACAAGTACCTCGCCGTCGACCCGCTCGGCGACGCCCCGCAGGACCCGGACTCCCGCATCACGTCGAGCCGCACCACCTCCCCGTACGACGTCACCCAGGCGTTCAACGGACTCGGCGAGACCATCGAGGAGATCGACACCGCCCAGCTCGCCCAGAGCTTCGAGACGATCTCGGACACCTTCAAGGACTCACCGCCCGACGTGCGCAGCGCCGCGGAAGGGCTCTCCGCGCTGTCGAGGACGGTCTCCGAGCGCGACGCACAGCTCGCCACCCTCCTCAAGGGCAGCAAGCAGCTGACCAGGACGCTCGCCACGAAGAAGAGCAGCTTCGAGACCCTGCTGGAGGACGGCAACCTGCTCCTCGGCGAGATCCAGGCCCGGCGCGACTCCATCCACCTGCTGCTCACCGGCACCCGCGACCTCGGCACCCAGCTCACCGGCCTGGTCACCGACAACAACAAGCAGTTGAAGCCCACCCTCGACTCGCTGGGGCGGGTCACCACCGTCCTGGTGAAGAACCGAAAGAGCCTCGACAAGGTGCTCTCGATGGCGGGTACGTACAACCGCCTCGTCGGCAACACCCTCGGCAACGGCCGCTGGTTCGACAACTACGTCTGCGGGGTGGTCCCCAAGGACTACCTGCCGAAGGACACGCCCCCGACGAACGACTGCATGCCGCCGAAACAGGGGGGCCGCTGACATGAGACGCACCCGCATCATCGGCATCGGAGCCGGGCTCGCCGTCGTGGCCGTGGCCGTCGGCTCGGGCGTGGCGGCCATGGACCAGGAGGGGACGACGACCGTCACCGCCTACTTCGACCGGGCCACCGGCGTGTACCCGGGGTCGGACCTGCGGGTCCTCGGCGTGAAGGTGGGCACCGTCGAATCGGTGAGACCGCACGGCAAGGAGGTCCGGATCACCCTGCGCCTCGACAAGGGCGTCGAGGTCCCCGCGGACGCGCACGCCCTCGTCGTCGCCCCCAGCCTCGTCGCCGACCGGTACGTCCAGCTCGCTCCGGCCTACACCGGGGGAGCGCGGCTGGAGGGGGGCGCCGTCCTCCCCGCCGCGAACAACGCCACACCCATCGAGGTGGACCAGCTCTACGAGTCGATCACGGAACTCTCCACCGCGCTCGGCCCCGACGGCGCCAATGCCGACGGTGCGCTCTCCGAACTCCTGAAGACCGGGTCCGAGAACCTCAAGGGCAACGGAGAGGCCATCGGGGACTCCATCGAGCAGTTCGGCAAGGCGACGAAGACGCTCGACAGGAGCAGCGGCAACCTCTTCGACACGCTGTCCTACCTGCAGACCTTCACCACCATGCTGAAGGAGAACGACGGGGACGTACGCGCCGCCGAGCAGCAGCTCAACTCCGTCACCGGCTTCCTCGCCGACGACAAGGAGAACCTCAGCGCGGCACTGAGGGAACTGGGCACCGCGCTCGGCCAGGTCAAGACCTTCATCCAGAAGAACCGCGGTTCCCTCAAGGAGAACGTGGACCTCCTGGTGCCGCTCACCCAGACCCTGGTCGACCAGCGGGCCTCGCTCGCCGAGTCGCTCGACACGCTGCCGCTCGCGGCGGGCAACGTGCTCAACGCCTACGACCCGGCGAACCGCACCCTCAACGGGCGTACGAACCTCAACGAGCTGTCCATGGGCGGACCGCTCGTCGAACCCGAGTCGCAGATCGCCGGCCTCGACGGTCTCGCTCCGGTGGACGCCACCCGGCAGAAGGCCCTGCCCGTCCTGCCGTTGCCCGCGGTCGGCACCGTGTACGGCACCCCGGCGGACACGGGGGACCCGAAGAAGAAGACCGCCCCCGGCGAGAACAAGGAGGGGGACCGATGAGCCCCGCCGCGCGCACCACCGGCACCCGTGTGGTCGCGGGCCTCGGCGCCCTGGTCGCCGCCGGCGTCTGCTTCACCCTCGTCGCCACGACCACCGGCCTCCCCTCGTTCCCCGGCATCGACCAGATGCCGCTGCCGGGCGGAGCCGACCTCGGCGACCACCCGTACGAGATCACCGCCGAGTTCGGCGACGTGCTCAGCCTCGCACCGCAGTCGTCCGTCAAGGTCAACGACGTGGCCGTGGGCCGGGTCACCAAGATCTCCCTCACCCCGGGCAGCTGGACCGCCAAGGTGACCATGAGGATCAACGGGAAGATCAGGATGCCGGCGAACGCCTACGCCCACCTCGAACAGTCCAGCCTCCTCGGTGAGAAGTACGTCCAGCTCTCCCCGCCCGCCGAGGGCACGGCCCAGGGCGCGCTGTCCGACGGCGACCGGATCCCGCTCGTCCGCACCAACCGCAATCCCGAGGTCGAAGAGGTGTTCGGCGCCCTGTCCATGCTCCTCAACGGAGGTGGTGTCGCCCAGCTGAAGACCATCACCACCGAACTCAACAAGGCACTGGCCGGCCAGGAACCCCAGATCCGCTCGATGCTGAACCGCGTCGACACCCTCGTCACGGACCTGGACACCCACAAGGAGGACATCACCGACGCGCTCGACGGCGTGAACCGGCTGGCCGCCACCCTCGCCACCCGGAAGCAGGACGTCGGGACCGTGCTCACCGGACTCAGCCCCGGTCTGAAGGTCCTGGAGAAGCAGCGCGGATCACTGCTCACCATGCTGCGCTCGCTCGACACGCTCTCCACCGTCGCCGTCGACACGGTCAACAGGAGCAAGGCCGACATGATCGCCGACCTCAAGGCCCTCGCCCCCACCCTCACCGCGCTCGCCGACTCCGGCGACGACCTCCCCGACTCCCTGCAGGTGCTGCTCACCTACCCGTTCACGGACGAGGTGCTGCGCGGGGTGAAGGGCGACTACCTCAACGTCTACCTGGACGTCACCGCCATGCCCGGCACACAGATCATCCCCGCGCTCACCCCGGACGCCCCGGGGCCGACAGGCGCCCGGAAATCCGGCTCGGCGCTGCCCCTGCCGCTTCCCTCGGTCACCGCGACCGGTACGGAGGGCACCCGCTGATGATCACCCTCGCCACCCGGCTCAAGAACATCGCCTTCCTGATCATCGCGGTGCTCGTCCTCGGCTACCTGGGCGTCCGGTACGCCGACCTCGGCCACTACGTCGGACTGCGCAGCTACTACACCGTCAAGGTGCAACTTCCGCAGACGGGAGGACTGTTCACCCACTCCAACGTCACCTACCGGGGCGTCTCCGTCGGCCGGGTCGGCCCGATCGAGCTCACCGACGACGGCGTCGAGGCCGAACTGCGCATCGAGGACGACGCGCCGCCCATCCCCGACAGCCTGCACGCCGTGGTCGCCAGTCTCTCCGCCGTCGGTGAGCAGTACGTCGATCTGCGGCCCACCCGGGACGACGGCCCGTTCCTGGAGAACGGCTCGGTCATCGACCAGGCCGACACCACCATTCCCGCGCCTGTCACCGACGTCCTCACCAGCGTCAACGACCTCTCCGCCTCCGTCGACGCCGAGGCCCTGCGCACCGTCGTCGAGGAGTTCGGCGCGGCGTTCGAGGGGCGCGGCGACGACCTCCAGGTCCTGCTCGACACCGGAAGCGAGTTCGTCGACGCCGCCGACGACGCCCTGCCGACCACCACCAGACTGATGGCGGACGGCGAGACGGTGCTGCGCACCCAGGCCGAACAGGGCGAAGCCCTCAAGGGATTCGCCTCCGGCGCCGAGGAACTCGCCGCCGAACTCAAGGGATCCGACACCGACCTGCGACGGCTCATCGCCACCGCGCCCGGTGCCACCGCCCAGATCAGCGGGCTCCTGCGCGACCTCGAACCCGGCTTCGGCGTGGTCGTCGCCAACCTCCTCACCACGTCCGAGGTCGCCGTCACCCGGCAGCGCGGGCTGGAGGAGCTCCTGGTGAAGGTACCCGCGGTCGCCGCGGCGGGGGCGAGCATTATCGACGAGAGCGGGGAGGCCCGGTTCGGGATGTCGGTCACCTTCTTCGAGCCGCTGCCCTGCACCGCCGGATACGGCTCCACCACCTACCGCCCCGGCAAGGACCTCTCGGCCGCACCGGCGGTCAACACCAAGGCGCGCTGCGCCTCCCCGCCCGGCAGCGGTATCAACGTCCGCGGCAGCGCGAACGCCCCCGGAGGCGGCGGCGTGCCGGAACCGGCTGAGCCCGGCTCACTGCTCACGGGCACCGACGGGGCCGGGCTGCCCGGCGCCCTCGGCGCCACCGGAGACACCGGGCAGGCGGCCGACGGCATGGCCGGCCTGCTGGGACTGGGGGGTGGCGCGTGAACCCCCGTACCAAGAGCCTGAGCGGCTGGGCCTGCATGCTCGCGGCCGTGCTCGTCTGCGCCTTCGGCGGCTGGTCCTACGCGCAGGCGCGCGGCGACGACACCCTGGCCTACGCGAAGGCGCGTGACGCCGCGATCGCCGACGGCAGGAGACACCTCGCCCGGCTGAACAGCATGGACGGCGGGAGCGCCGCGAGCGTGACGTCCGGACACGCCGCCTGGCTCGCCGCCTCGACGGGCCCGCTGCGCGACCGGCTGGAGAGCACCCGGAAGAAGGACACCGCCAGGCTCACCGAGGACGGGGCCACCGCACGCGGCAAGGTCACCGACGCGGCGCTCACCGCACTCGACGAACGGGCCGGCACAGCGGCGCTGATCGCCACCGTGGACGTCGAGATCACCCCGCGCACGGGCAAGGCCGGCACGCAGCGCAAACGCTTCGAGGCGACCCTGGCCCGCACCGGGGACGGCTGGAAGATCAAGGCACTGGACGCGATACCGGTCGGGAGCGGCGGATGAGACGGACCGGAGGAACCACGATCGAGGACGCCTCCTCGGCCCCGGGCCGGGACGAGGACGTACAGCACGGGGAGACCGACACCGGCCAGGAGCCGGGCACGCCTCGCCGGGCGGCCTGGCGGCGCGGGCTCGCGGTGGTCCTGGCCGTCGCCCTGCTCGCCGTCGGCGCGGTCCTCCTGGTCGAGGCGCGGCACCTGCGTGACACCCCGGCCACCTCGAACCGCGCACTGACCGACACCGCGGAGACCACCCGGGTCGTGGGCGACGTGAGCAGCGCTCTGGGCAAGGTCTTCTCGTACAGCCCGCAGGGAACCGCCGCCACCAAGGGGTCCGCGAAGCGGCTCCTCGCGGGCAGGGCGTTGCAGCAGTACGCGGCACTGTTCGGCCAGGTGGAGAAGCAGGCGGCCGACCAGAAGCTCACGCTCACCTCGCAGGCCGTACGCGCCGGGGTCACCCGGCTCGGCACCCGCAGCGCCCACCTCCTCGTCTTTCTCGACCAGGTGTACGAGCGCGAGGGGAAGGCGCCCACCACGGCGGCGGCTCAGCTCTCGGTGACGGCGGAACTGCGCGGCAGCCGCTGGGTCATCGTCGACATCACCTCCAGGTAGGGGAGAAGCACCAATGGCACGGGTACGGACGACGAGGAATCCGCTGGTGGTGGCGGCTATCGTGCTGACGGTCGCGGCGGCCGGCGCGGCGGGATGGGGTGGCTGGTCGCGCTACGACGCCGGGCACGACGGCTCGGCGGCCTATGCCGAGGCACGCGACGACGCCCTGGCCGCGGGGGAGCAGGCCGTGCAGAACATGAACACGCTCGACCACGCACAGGTGGAGAAGGGGCTCGACAGCTGGGAGGACTCGACCACCGGGGATCTGCACCAGCAACTCGTCGAGGGGCGGGAGGCCTTCGTCAAGCAGATCGAGGCGGCCAGGACCGTCAGTACCGCCAGGATCCTGTCGGGCGCGGTGACCGAGCTCGACGACAGGGCCGGCAAGGCGGGGGTGATGGTGGCGCTACGGGTCACCGTGACCGCGCCCGAAGGCAAGCCCGCGGTCAAGGAGAGCCGGATGCTCGGGCAGCTCACCCGCACCTCCGAGGGGTGGAAGCTCAGCGCCCTCGGACAGGCGCCGGTCGGCAACACCGCCGGCTGAACCCGCCCGACCGTCCCGCCCCGAGAGGACCACTGACATGTCGACGACCCGACACCTCGTCAACCGCCGCCGCCGTCTCGCCACCGTCGCCACGGCCCCGCGCACGGACTCGGCCCCGGTGCAGGAGCCGCAGCCCGGTGCCGCGGCCGGACCGGAAGCCGACGCAGGACCCGGCGCACCGGACGCGGGAACCGCAGCCGAGGCCCCCGAGCCCACCAACAAAGCAGCTGACGGGTCCGCCGCGGCCGGCGAGCCCGCCGGGGACGAACGCCCCCGCAGCAGACTGCTCCGCCTCCGCGTCCGGCTCCCCGCAGTGCTCTGCGCGGCCACCGTCCTCCTCGGAGCCTCCGCCGCCTGGGCGTTCACCTCCGCCGCGGCGCTCCGGGACGACCCGACCCGGCAGAACACCGCCCTCACCGACATCAGCCGGACCAGCGAGGTCAAGGGACAGATCACCGAGGCCGTGGGCGCGGTCTTCTCCTACACCTACGCCTCGCCGGGGAAGGCGGACCTCGCCGCGCAGAAGTACCTGACGGGCAAGGCCGTCCAGCAGCACAAGGACATGCTCGCCGAGGTACGCGCACAGGCGCCGAAGCAGAAGCAGGTGCTCACCACGACCGTCACCGAGAGCGGGGTCGAGCTGCTGGACGGCGACCGGGCCCGGCTGCTGGTCTTCGCCGACCAGCGCAACACCCGCACCGGCAAGGCGGAGGAGACGACGTACGCCGCCGCCATGTTCGCCGTGGACGCCGTCCGCCGCGGTGACACCTGGCGGATCGCGGCCATCGACACCTTCACGCGCTGACCGAGGAGAAGGAGGACACATGAGGTTCGACGGAACCATGCGCCGCGGTCTCGCCGGCACGGCCACCGCGGTCGCCGCCATGGCGGCGCTCACCGCGTCCCAGGCCCCGGGGTTCGCGGGCGCCGCCGCCGACGACATGAAGAACGTGGCGTCGGACGACGTCGTCTGGACCGAGGTGCCCAACGACGACAGCTACCACACGGAGCTGCCGCCCCTCCGGTCACCGGAGCCGCCGGCGCCCACCGGGGCGAGGAAGCCCGGTCCGGCCGTGGTGCAGTCCCGGGCCGAGGCGGGCATCCCCGCCACCGTCCTGGCGGCCTACCGGAACGCGCAGAGCGCGCTCGGCCGCAGCGACCCCGGCTGCCGCCTTCCCTGGCAGTTGCTTGCGGCCATCGGCAAGGTGGAGTCCGGTCACGCGGGCGGGGGACGGGTCGACACCGCCGGCACCACCCTCACCCCGATCCTCGGGCCCGTGCTGAACGGTGCGGGCTTCGCCCACATCCCGGACACCGACGGCGGTGCCTACGACGGCGACGCCACGTACGACAGGGCCGTCGGGCCGATGCAGTTCATCCCGTCCACCTGGGCGCACTGGGGCAGGGACGGCAACGGTGACGGGCGCAAGGACCCGAACAACGTGGCGGACGCCGCGCTCGCCGCGGGCCACTACCTCTGCGCGGGGAACCGGAAGCTGTCCGTCCAGGCGGATCTGGACAGGGCGGTCCTCAGCTACAACCACTCGGACACCTATCTGCGCACGGTCCTGTCCTGGCTGGACTTCTACCGCAAGGGCGTCCACTCCGTCGCAGACGGCAGGGGTGTCGTCCCGAAGAGCCCCGGAGCGGGCAGCCCCCACGCCCCCAAGGCGCCGGTGGGAGGCCCAGGCAGTCCGAGCGACCCCGGTCACGGTGGCGGCATCATCGTCGGCCCGCAGCCCAGCGCCACACCCACGCCCTCCGCCTCACCGACCCCCGCCCCCACGGACTCCGGCAGCCCCGGTCCCACCCCGGACCCCACGGGCCCCACGGACCCCGGACCCACCCCCGACCCCACCGACACCGGTGCCACCCCCGATCCGACGACGACCCCGGACCCGACCACCACGCCCGACCCGACGACGACCCCGGACCCGACCACCACCCCAGACCCGGACCCCAGCACCTCCGACCCGGGCTGTCCCACGCCCACCACGGAGACAGCCCCCACGGACGCGCCCCCGGACGACCCCTGCCCCACCCCCACCGCCTGACGGGTCAGCCGGCGCCGAGCACCTCGGACAGGTCGTACCGCACCACTTCCTCCAGCTGCGCGTAGGTGCAGCCGCCGGGGGTGCGGTCCGGCCGCCACCGCCGGAACTGGGTGGTGTGGCGGAAACGGTCGCCCTCCATGTGGTCGTACGCCACCTCACAGACCCGCTCGGGCGCGAGGGCCACCCAGGACAGGTCCTTCTTGCCCGACCAGCGGCTCGGAGCGCCCGGCAGCCGTGACCCCTCGTGCGCCGCCGCGTCCGCCCAGGCCGCCCACGGGTGGTCCGCCGGCTCGATGCGCAACGGGTCGAGTTCCTCCAGGAGTTCGGCACGCCGCTTCATCGTGAAGGCCGCGCACACACCCACGTGCTGCAGGGCGCCCCCGGAGTCGTACAGACCGAGCAGCAGCGAGCCGACCACGGGGCCGCTCTTGTGGAAGCGGTACCCCGCGACCACGCAGTCGGCGGTCCGCTCGTGCTTGATCTTGTACATGGCACGCACGTCCGGGCGGTACGGCAGGTCGAGCGGCTTGGCGACCACCCCGTCGAGTCCCGCCCCCTCGTACCGCTCGAACCACTCCCGGGCGAGGGCCGGGTCCCTGGTGGACGGGGCGAGATGGACGGGTGCCGAGGCTCCGGCCAGGGCTTCCTCCAGAACCGTCCGCCGCTCGGTCTGCACGGTGCTGAGCAGCGAGGCGTCGTCCAGGGCGAGGATGTCGAAGGCGACGAAACTCGCCGGGGTCCGCTCGGCGAGCGTCCGCACCCGGGAGTCGGCCGGATGGATCCGCTCGCTCAGCCGGTCGAAGTCCAGCCGCCCCTCGTACGGCAGGACGATCTCGCCGTCGACCACACAGCGGGGCGGCAGGTTCTCCCGCAGGGCGGTGACCACCTCGGGGAAGTAGCGGGTGAGCGGCTTGCCCGTCCGGCTGCCGATCACCACCTCGTCGCCGTCCCGGTGCACGATCGCCCGGAACCCGTCCCACTTCGCCTCGTACTGCATGCCGGGGGGAATCGCGGACACGGACTTGGCGAGCATCGGCTTCACAGGAGGCATCACCGGCAGGTCCATGGCCCCGATTCTCGCCCACCGCACGGAGCACGTCCTCCGATATGCGGCATATGTGGGCCCGGCCTACGGTGTCCGACATGGGAGCAGGAGCAGCGGTGGAGCTGGACGCGGACGGACGGGCCGTACGGCTGTCCAACCCGGACAAGGTGTACTTCCCGGAGAAGGGCTACACCAAGAGGGACGTGGCCGACTACTTCAGGGCCGTGGGGCCGGGGATCCTCCGTGCCCTGCGCGAGCGGCCCACCACCCTCCAGCGCTTCGTCGACGGCGTCGAGGGCGACTTCTTCTACCAGAAGCGGGCGCCGAAGAACCTCCCCGACTGGACCCCCACCGCCCGGATCGAGTTCCCCAGCGGCCGGCACGCCGACGAGATGTGCCCCACCGAGCTGGGGGCCGTCCTCTGGGCCGCCAACCTGGGCACCCTGACCTTCCACCCCTGGCCGGTACGCAGGGCGGACACCGACCACCCCGACGAGCTGCGCATCGACCTCGACCCGCAGCCCGGCACGGATTACGCCGATGCGGTGAGGGCGGCCCACGAGCTGCGTTCGGTCCTGGAGGACCACGGGCTGCGCGGCTGGCCCAAGACCTCCGGCGGGCGCGGCATCCACGTCTTCGTCCCGATCGTCCCGGAATGGACGTTCACCCAGGTCAGGCGCTCGGCCATCGCGGTGGGCCGGGAGCTGGAACGCCGGATGCCGGACCGGGTGACCACGGCCTGGTGGAAGGAGGAGCGGGGCGAGCGGATCTTCGTCGACTACAACCAGACGGCCCGCGACCGCACCATCGCCTCCGCCTACTCCGTGCGTCCCTTCCCGCACGCCCCGGTCTCCGCCCCGCTGCGCTGGGAGGAGATCGACGACGCCGAGCCCCGCGACTTCGACCTCCGGACCATGCCCGTGCGGTACGCCGAGGTGGGCGACCTGCACGCGGACATGGACGACCACGCCTTCCGGCTCGACCAGGTGCTGGAGCTGGCGCGGCGGGACGAGCACGAACACGAGCTCGGCGACCTGCCCTATCCGCCGGAGTACCCCAAGATGCCGGGCGAACCGAAGCGCGTGCAGCCCAGCCGCGCCCGGCACGACACCGGTGACGACGCGTGAGCGCCGACGACGGGGCTGCGGAGCCGCCCGCGCACGGCGCGCACGGCAGGCCCCCGACGCGGGCCGAGAAGTGGGCCTCGTACAAGCAGTCGCCGTACGTCCCCGCGCTCGTGCTGGTCTTCATCCTCGCCGCCGCGGCCGGACTCTTCGCCGGCTCGTACACCTACACGATGGCCGACCCGACGCCGCGCCGGATTCCCGCCGCCGTGGTCAGCGGTGTCGGCGACCGCGGCGGGACGGAGTTCATCGCGGGGATGGAGAAGGCTCTCGACGCCTCACTCCAACTGCACCCGTACGCCACCCGGGGCGCCGCGCGCCAGGCGATGGAGGAGCAGAAGGTCTTCGTGACCGTGCGGCCGGGGAAGGCCGGGGTGGCCATGGACATCGCCGGGGCCGGCGGGGCCACGGTCGCCCAACTGCTCGCCGAGACCGGAGCGAAGGTGGCGAAGGCCACCGGGATCCCCGTGACGATCACGGACGTCAAACCCCTCCAGAAGGGCGACCCGCGCGGGCTGGCGCTCTTCTACATCTCGCTCGCGGCCGTCATCATCGGCTTCGTCGGAGCGATCCAGCTGAGCGTGCACGCCCGCGCGCTCAACCCGCTCGAACGGATTGGCTTCACCGTCGCCTACGCCCTGCTGGGCGGCTTCGCGATCGCCGCGGTGGTGGACTGGCTGATCGGCGCGCTGGACCTGCCGTTCGTCGAGTCCTGGCTGATCCTGGCGTTCACGATGTTCGCCTCGGGCATGGTCTTCACCATGTTCAACACCATCATGGGGCGCTGGGCGATGATCCCCACCTGGGGGCTCATGGTGCTGCTGGGCAATCCGTCGTCGGGCGGCGCGGTGTCCTGGCCGCTGCTGCCCTCGGCGCTCGGGCACATCGGGCGGTGGCTGCCGCCCGGCGCCTCGGTCAACGCCCAGCACACGGCGGTCTACTACCAGGGCCACCAGTACGCCTTCCCGTTCCTGGTGCTGACGGGCTGGGCGCTCGTCTCCTGCACGGTGTTCTGGGTGTGGCGCCACCGGCACCCGGGAGGCCGCGGCCGCGTGCCGGAGCACCCCCCCCCCGCCCCCCCCGGAGGGGCAGGGCGCCACACCACCAACATATGGGGTTTGAGGGGAGAGACTAACACACCGGGGGTGGTGTGGAG
>NZ_JBHUYV010000017.1:54847-71700 GCF_042667905.1 Streptomyces sp. NPDC057287
GGTGCCGGAGCACGCGGCCGCGGCCGCCTGAGTCGGAGCTCGTCCCTACAGCTCCTTGATGCGGATGTCGCGGTACGAGATCACGTCCGTGGTGCTGTGGACCTGGAGCCCGATGTAACCGGAGGCGTACCGCCGGCCGTCGGTACCCGGGTCGTCGCCCCGCGGCGGCTCGAAGAGCTGACCGCCGGTGTTGTCGAACTCGTTGATCAGGACACCGTTGCGGTAGACCGAGTAGTGCTGGTCCACCACCTTCACCTCGTAGTCGTTCCAGGTGCCCTTGGGGGTGACCCCGGCACCGCCGAGACCGACCCGGTCGAAGCCGTACAGGGACCCGGTCTTGTACATGTCACCGTCGGGACGGTCGTTGACCTGGATCTCATGGCCGTACTTGATGGCGACCCACTCCGGACGGGACTCCTCCGGGTGGTCGTGGACGTTCGGGAAGCGGACGAACACGCCGCCGTTGGCGTTGCCCGTGCCGGGGGCGTCGTCCCGCCACTGGAGCTTCAGCGAGAAGTCCCCGTACTGTCGGGCCGGGAACCACAGCATCCCCATGCCGTCCACGGTGGTGGAGCTGGTGATCGAGCCGTCCTCCGTGTTCAGCCCGAACTTCCCGCCGCCGACCTGCTCCCACTTGGCGAGCGAGGCGGCGGTGCCGTCGAAGAGCTTGCGGTAGCCCTCGTCCTGGCCCGGCGTGCCGATGCCGGACTGCTTGGCGGCCTTGTAGATCTTCTTGTGCTCACGGGTGTCGACGACCCCGTCGGCGAGCAGCTTGTCCAGGACCTTGTCGACGTGCTTGAGGAACAGCGCGTGCGAGGACCAGTCCTTCTCGTCCTCGATCAGTTCGTTGATCGTGCAGCGGTTCCCGGTGAGCCGGTTGGGAACACCCGTGTCGACCGTGCCGACGATCACGGTGAGCCGTGTGTCGTACTCCGGGCAGTTGGGCGCCGGGACGCCGCCGCTCTCGGCGATCGTGAACGAGGACTGCTTCGCCGCGGAGGTGTTGCCGGCCTTGTCCGTCGCCCGGTGGGCGAAGGTGTGGCGGCCGACGCGGTCGATGATGACGGCGGAGGAGTAGGCCAGGTACGGCCCCCCGTCCAGGGAGTACTCGACCTTGTCCACGCCCGAGTCCGCGTCGGTCGCCTTGACCGTGGCCTTGGCGCTGGTGATGAACGCGCCGTCCGAGTTCTTGTCGCCCGACACCACCACCGACGTCTCCGGCGGCGTCTTGTCCTGCGACGGAGGCTCGACGACGGTGAAGTCGACGGACTTCTCGGCCGCCGCGTTGCCCGACTTGTCGGTGGCGCGGTAGCGGACGGTGTGCGCCCCGACCTCGTGCACCATCACGGGTGCGGTGTACGCCTTCCAGGCGCCGTCCGTCCCGATCGCGTACTCGATGGTGTTGACGCCCGACCCGGTGTCGGACGCGGTCACGGTGACCGTGGCCATGCCGAGGTACGCGCCCGCGTCGTCCTTCTCGCCCGACACCGTCGCCGAGGTCTCCGGCGGGGTCTTGTCGTCGGTCGGAGGCGCGGCGACCGCGAAGTCGGCGGACTTCTCCGCCGCCGCGTTGCCGGCCTTGTCGGTGGCGCGGTAGCGGACGGTGTGCGTCCCCACCTCGTTCACCACGACGGGCGTCGTGTACGGCTGCCAGGCGCCGTCCGCCCCGATCGCGTACTCGACGGTGTCGACGCCCGAACCCGCGTCGGTCGCCGCCACGGTGACGGTCGCCTGGCCGATGTACGCGCCGTCGGCGTTCTTGTCGCCGTCCACGGTCGCCGACGTCTCGGGAGCGGTGGTGTCCTCGCCACCGCCGCCGTCCTCGGTCACCGTGAGGATGCCCTGCATGGAGCCGTGACCGGGAATCGTGCAGTGGTAGAAGTACCGGCCGGGGGTGAGGGTGACCTCGACGCTGTGCTTGCCGCCCTCGCTGTCACTGGGGTTGGCCAGGATGTTGACCGGCACGTCGCTGTTGAACTCCGGGTCCGACACGCTGAAGGTCAGCGTGTGCGGCATGCCCGTGGTGTTGCCCGTGGCCGTGCTGTTCTCGAAGACGATGGTCGCGGCGCCGGCCACGGCCGTCTTGGGCGTCGTCAGGTAGTGGTCGATGGGGTCGCCGGCGGTCCAGTTGAGCACCTGGTCCGCGGCTGCCGCCGCACGGTCGTCGTCCCGGCCGTAGGCGGCGGTCGACGCCAGCCCGAGGACCATGAGGAACGAGCCGAGCAGGGCGAGCCACCAGCGGGCGGGTCCGTACCGCCGTCGAGCGAGGAGCGAGGGGTGTCTCACTGCGCTGCCGCCTTCCTGGCCAGATCTGCGGCGGCCGGGGTCGGACCGCCGCCCTTGTACGTCACGCGCCACAGCGCGGACTTGGAGTCGGAGGTGAAGAAGCCGCGTCCGTAGTCCAGGACGTAGAGCGATCCGTCCGGGGCGAACTTCCAGTCCATGAGGTTGCGGATGCCGTCCGCGCCGACCGGAATGATCTTCTTGAGGGACTCCGCGTGCGTGGGCAGGCCGCCCTTGCCGACCGTCTTCGGGTCGGTCAGCACGGCGTGGCGCGGCTGGGTGTCGTCGTAGAAGTCACCGACGAACCACTTGCCGTCCCAGTAGGACGGCCACTTGGCCTCGCTCGTGCTCGCCGCGTCGTAGCGGTAGACCGGGCCGTTCATCGTGGCCTGGCCGCCGCCCTTGAGCCAGGGCAGGAGCTGCTTCTGGTCCTCGACCTTGTAGCTCGGGATGCCGTTCGCGTCACGCGGGTAGTCCACGCCGCCGCCCTGGGGCGAGTACCAGATGGTGTTGCCGGTCACCGGCGGCAGTTTGACCAGGCCGTCGTTGTTGGGCGACTCGTTCTTCGGGGCGTTGCAGTCGTACCAGCCGAGAGGCTTGGACGGGTCGGGCAGGTTCCGGTCCCGGTAGGGCTGCTTGTTGCCCATGCAGTACGGCCAGCCGTGGTTGCCGGCCTGCGTGATCGCGGCGAACGTGTCGTACTTCGCGGGACCCCAGGTCGTGCTGGGAGCGCCCGCGTCGGGGCCGACCCAGCCCGCGTACAGCGTGTCGGTCGACTTGTCGATGGAGATGCGTGCCGGGTTACGGACACCCATCACGTAGATCTCGCCGCGGGTCTTGCCGCCGCCCTCGTCCGGCTCCTTGCCGGTGAAGAGGTTGCCGGACGGCAGGGTGTAGGTCCCGTCGTCCTCGGGGTGGATCCGCAGGATCTTGCCGTTGAGGTTGTTGGTGTTGCCCGCGGTGCGGCGGGCGTCGGCGAACGACACGCCCTTGTAGTTCGGCTGCGGGTTGTTGCCCGAGTAACCGTCGCTGAAGCCGCTGGAGTTGTTGTCTCCCGTGGCGATGTACAGGTTGTTCTTCGAGTCCCAGGCCATGCCGCCGCCCGCGTGGCAGCAGCTGTGGATCTGGACCGGCCAGTGCAGCAGCACCTTCTCGGACGCCAGGTCCAGCTTGTTCGTGGCGGGGTCGAAGGTGAAGCGCGAGACCTGGCGCACCGCCATCTGCTTGTCGCGGTCGATCTTGGCGTGCGGGGTGTAGTGCAGGTAGACCCAGCCGTTGGTGGCGAAGTCCGGGTCCAGCTCGATCCCGAGCAGCCCCTCCTCCACCTTGACCAGCTCGTCGCCGCCGCCCTTGTTGCCGAAGACGCTCAGCTTCCCGGCGAGGGTGACCTTCTTGGTCGCGGGGTCGTACACATGGATCTCGCCCTCGCCCTTGCCGACGTTCGGGTCCTTCCAGTCGGTCACGACCGGCACGCTGCTGTCCGTGCCGCCGCGGCCGATGTAGAAGATCCGCCCGTCCTTCGCGGTGACCAGGCCGTGCGGTTCGCCGATCTGGTCGTTCTGCCCGGGCTGGTTGGGCTGGGTGAGCCGCTCGGCCGTGTAGTTGGAGTCGATCGTGGCCTTGCAGTCGGCCTGCGAGATCCGGCTCGTCCACGCCAGCGCGCCGCGCAGATGGTCGCGGAAGTCGGCCTCCGCGAAGCTCGCGGCCGTACCGCCCATGGCGGTGTAGAACGACCGCCCGCCGTCGTAGTCACGGCACCAGGAGACCGGGTGGTCCCAGCCGTTGGCGCTCTTGCCCGGGGCGTAGGTGAGCTCGCGGACCCGGGCGACGGTGTGCACGTCGCCGGACGGGTTGTCCTTCCAGTTCAGCCACTTGTCCGGGCGCTTCCACTCCAGCGGCAGGTTCTTCGTCGCCGGGTGCTGCCGGTCTCCGATCTCCACCGTGGCGCGCTGGACACCCGTCGGGCTGTCCGCCGCGGGGCGGGCACCGACCAGGCCGGTGAACCAGTCCGAGTACGGTTCGGTGCGCGCCGCGTCGTGGATGCCGAGGAAACCGCCGCCGGCCTCCATGTAGGCCTCCAGGCCCGCCTCCTGCTCCGGGTCGAGGACGTCACCGCCGCCGGTCAGGAAGACGACCGCGTTGTACTTGCCGAGCTGCTTGCCGTTGGTGAAGACACCGGCGTCGTCGGTGGCCACGGTCTTGAAGCGACCTGCCTCGGGGCCGCTGAGCCCGATCTTCTCGACGGCCGCGATGCCGGCGTCGACGGTCGGCGACTCCTCGCCCGTCGAGGCGTGGAACACCAGTACCTTGACGTTGGCCCCGCCCGGCGGCGTGGGAAGGGACAACGTTGTCGCCATCCGTTCCTTCAGCCCAGGATCCGGATACGGGCTGGCGGTTGCCGCGTTGCCGCCCAGCAAGGACGCGGTCAGGCCGCCTACGGCCACGGCCGCCGCGATGCCGCGGCGCGATCTGGACCTGTGATGTGGTGTGCGCTGCATGTGGTCACCCACCCCTCTGGGTCACTTCTCCGGTCACTTCTCTTCTCATCGCACCTCTGTAGTCACTGCGACAGCGCACGAAGCTAGACCTCTTTTCGCGACTCGCCAATAGGTATGGCACGAATCGAACGAACTTTGTCCTGAGTGTGGATAAACGCGGAGCCCCCGGCTACGGTGTGGGCCGTCCAGGGGAGCAGCACGTCAGTTCCCGTCTCGCAGTGGGGAGTTCGACATGGACCGCAGGACTTTCAACCGGCGGATGCTGGTAGGCGGCGGAGTGGCGGCGGCGACCGGTGTGACATCGATGTCACTCGGAGCGGTGCAGGCCACCTCCGCGGAGAACCCGGCGAAAACGGCACCCGCGGGAGGCGCCGTCCGTCATCTCAAGCTGTACGCCGAGACCTTGGCCGACGGCTCGATGGGATACGGCTTCGAGAAGGGCAAGGCATCGGTTCCCGGGCCGCTCATCGAGATCACCGAGGGCGACACGCTGCACATCGAGTTCGAGAACACCACGGACGTCGACGCCAGCCTTCATGTCCACGGCGTCGACTACGACATCGCGAGCGACGGCACGCGGATGAACCGCAGTCATGTCGAGCCCGGCGGAACCCGTACGTACACCTGGCGCACCCACGCCCCGGGGCGCCGCAAGGACGGCACCTGGCAGGCGGGCAGCGCGGGTTACTGGCACTACCACGATCACGTCGTCGGCACGGACCACGGCACCGGCGGCATCCGCAAGGGCATGTACGGACCGCTCGTCGTGCGCCGTAAGGGGGACGTCCTCCCGGACAAGACGATCACGATCGTCTTCAACGACATGACGATCAACAACAAGGCGGCCCACGAGAGCCCGAACTTCGAGGCCACCGTGGGCGACCGGGTCGAGGTCGTGATGATCACGCACGGCGAGTACTACCACACGTTCCACATCCACGGTCACCGCTGGGCGGACAACCGGACGGGGCTGCTGACCGGCCCCGACGACCCCAGCCGTGTGGTCGACACCAAGATCTGCGGGCCCGCCGACTCCTTCGGTTTCCAGATCATCGCGGGCGAGCACGTGGGTGCAGGCGCCTGGATGTACCACTGTCACGTCCAGAGCCACTCGGACATGGGAATGGCGGGCCTGCTGCTCGTCGCCAAGGCGGACGGCACGGTCCCGGGCTACGACCCGCCGCACCACGCGGCCGGTGCGGCGGAGGCGCACGAGCACTGAGGAGCGGTCACACCTCGGCGGCGAGCCTCAGCTGCTCCTCCTCCACGATGCGCCGGGCGAGCGCCCCGTCCGACACGTCGACGGCGTCGGGCGTCGCCTCGGCGACATCACTGCGCCGTGCGTAGGCGTCGAAGAGCCGGTCCTTGCGCGCCAGGATGTCCAGCATCCGCTGGTCCACGCTGTCCGCCGCGAGGAGCCGGTGGACCTGCACGCTCCGTATCTGTCCCATGCGGTGGGCCCTGGCCACCGCCTGGTGCTCCATCGTGGGTTTGATCTGCGGCTCGCAGAGGATGACGACCGACGCCGCCTGGATGTTGAGACCGACGCCGCCGGCCTGTATCTGGCTGAGCAGCACCGCATGCCCGTCGACCGCTCCGAAGGAGTCGACCAGCTCCTGTCGGCGCGCGGCCGGGACCCTGCCGGAGAGGGGGCCGAACACGCCGCTGCCCAGGGCCTCCTGGACGGTGCGGAGGACCTCACGGAAGTAGGAGAACACCACGACCTTGAGCCCGTTGCTCTCGGCCTCCGCGACGAGCTCGCGCAGCCGGTTCAGCTTCGCCGATGTCTCCGGACGGGCGTAGGCGGCGCGGCGCATCCGCATGAAGTGCCCCGAGCCGACCGCCTCGCGGTACGCCTCCAGGTCGGCGGGCGAGAACTCCTCCCATTCGTCGGCCTGCACCAGCGCGGGAAGTTCACCCAGGACGTCGTCCTGGTTCCGCCGCAGGTAGGCGGGGGCCACGGCCCTGCGGAACGCGTGCGAACCGGCGACGCCGTGCGTGGAGGTGACGAGCGGCGCCAGCTCGGGGCGCAACTGGCGCACCAGACTCCGGAACTCCTCGACCCGGTTCTCCATCGGGGTCCCGGTGAGGAACAGCACCCTGTCGGTGTGCCCGGTCCAGCCGCCCACGGCCCGGGAGCGCCGGGTCGCGGGGTTCTTCACGAAGTGGGCCTCGTCCACCACCACCATGCCCGGCCGGACTCCGCACCCGGGCCCGTCCGGCAGGGTGGACAGCGCGTCGAAGGTGGTCAGGGCGACCCCGCCCCGCTCGCGCCACTCGCCGAAGGCGCCCAGGCGCTCCGGACCGTGCAGCGGGACGGCCCTCAGGGTGGAGCGGGCGGTGACCTCCCGCCGCCAGTTGATCAGGACGCTCGCCGGGCACACCACCAGGAAGTGGGTCTCGCCCCCGGCGGCGAGATGAGCCAGCGCGGCGATGGCCTGGACGGTCTTGCCGAGCCCCATCTCGTCCCCGAGGATCACCCGCTTCTGGGCCAGCGCGAAGCGCGCACCGAAGGACTGGTACCCGCGCAACGAGACCCGCAGGCACGTGTCGTCGAGCCGCAGTCCGCGGACCCGGTCCGCGATTCCCGCGGGGAGGAACCCCTCGGCCGCGTCCCGGTCCGGTCCGCTGCCGGACAGCTCGGCGAGCAGGCTGTAGTACTCGGCGGAGCGCAGTTCGAAGTCGACCCAGGCCTCCGCCTCCGACGCGGGGCCACGCAGCAGATCGACGGAGACCTGCCCGAACAGCGTCCTGAGCCCTCGCGCGGCGGCGTCCTGCGCCACCGCCCGGACGGAGGCGATGGCGGCCTGGGCCCGGGCACCTGCCGCCCGTCCCGAGAACAGCGTCCGCAGTCTGCTCCGCGCCGGCGCTGCCGCCGCGAGCAGCGGTTCCAGCTCCTCGGTGAGGCGCCGGGCGGCGTCGGCCGCCCGGCGCACGTCGGGCCCGCCCTCCACCAGCCGGTGGAGGGCGACGAGCAGGGTGGTCGTGGCCGCGTCCGACGCGTCCATGTCTATCCGTACGGCGACGGTGTCCCGGACCGCGTGCGCGATCTGCCGCGCGGCGGCCAGTGCCTGGTCCGCCGTCTGCGCTCCGACCCCGGGGATCTGGCGGAGCTCGTAGCGCCCGGCTCCGTGGACCCGGCCCACCGTCGCGTAGCCCGCCTGCTCCACGGCGCCGAGCCGCAGCCGGCCCTCGGTGACGTCGGCGAGCCGGGAGACCGGGATGGAGGCCAGTTCGACGTCGACCAGCGCGTCCAGAGCGGGGGTGAGCGCCGCGTGGGCGGCCTCGACGGCGCCGCGGTGGTCGTCCAGCAGCGCGCGGGCTGCCGCGGCCAGTGCCCCGGCGTCGTCGAGCAGCTCGCGTGCGGCTCTTCCCGTGGGCGCCGCGCCCGTGGGTCCGGCCTGAGTCATGTACGTCCTTCTGTCCCGCCACCCGCCCATGACCGGCGGCCGTCACCCTCCCGGGCGCGTCCATCGTGCCACGCGCGCGGGGCGGCGGTGGCACCTCACAGGGCGGGAGGCCTGCGCTCTGCCGGTGTCAGCAGCAGCACCGCCAGGGCGCGCGCGCAGGACCGGGCCTCGTCGAGGAACCGGTCCGTCCGCTCGTCCGTGATCACGGACGGGGTGGCGCGCACGGCGAGCGCGAAGCGCGCGTAGCCGGCCCCGTCCAGCACCGGGACGGCCAGGGTGCGCACCCCGAGCGCCGACTCGCCGTCGTTCAGTGCGTACGCCGCAGCCCGCACGCGTTCCAACTCAGCCCGCAGCAGGGCAGGTTCGACGATCGTGCGATCGGTGAAGGCGCGCAGTGGCGGGAGTGCGGCCGGGCCGCCGTCACCCGGCCGCGCCCAGGCCAGCAGCACCTTGCCCAGGGCGGTCGAGTGCAGTGGCCTGCGCAGTCCCATCCGCGGGGTGACCGAACCGCCCGCGACGATCACGGCGTGCGGGCCGCTGCGCAGGGCCAGATCGGCGGTCGCCCCTGTGCGCTCGGCGAGGTCGGTCAGCTCCGGCGCGGCAAGATGCAGCCCGCGCTGGTGGTACGAGAGCCGGCCGAGCTCCGTCACCGCGGGGCCCAGCCGGTAGCGCGCGGTGCGCGGGTCCTGCTCCAGGAAGCCCGAACCCAGCAGGGTGCGGGCCAGCCGGTGTGCCGTGGAGGCGGAGAGCTCCAGGCGCCTGGCGAGGTCGGAGGCGCTCAGATCGGGTCCGTTGTCGTGGAAACAGTGCAGGACGTCCAGTGCGCGCCGGACCGCCTGCGCCCCGCCCGGGGCGCGCGTCACCGCTGCCTCGCTCATGCCGCTCTCGCTCTCCGCTGGTGAGGTGGAAGGGGACATGGTCTCCACATTACGGGAGCGGAAAGACTGCCAAACGGCCCTCCGCAACATGCTGTTCATGCTCGATCCCACATCGTGGGAGAACGCTTGTGGGCCGGTGCGGGCCCGTGGCACTGTGCAGTCCTCGTCACCGGCGTAACGGAAAGGAGCAGTGCCATGACCGTCCTCGGCGTCACGTCCTCCGGCAGCTCCGCTCCGGTCACCCTCGCCCTCACGCTGCGCCGTCACATCGACCTGGCCCGCGTCTCCAGCGCCGTCTGTCGCTGACCCCCCGCACCGCTTCGGGCCGCACGTCGCGCTGACGCAGCCGGCGTTCCCCGCCCCGCCGTTCTGTCCGCCGTCCGCGGACCGCGCGCTCTCCGCGCGGCCGCCGGGCGCACTCCGCACCCCTGCTTCGCCGACCCCTCCGGGAAGAGTCCATGACGCGTTCCGCCGTGCTGCCCAGCACCCTCTGGTTCACCCGCTGTCCCGTACCCACCGCGACGGGCATCGCCGCCGACCGGCA
Source organism: Streptomyces sp. NPDC057287 (assembly GCF_042667905.1). Classification (NCBI taxonomy): domain Bacteria; kingdom Bacillati; phylum Actinomycetota; class Actinomycetes; order Kitasatosporales; family Streptomycetaceae; genus Streptomyces; species Streptomyces sp. NPDC057287. The sequence goes on from NZ_JBHUYV010000017.1 coordinate 64,461, forward strand.
CTGGCTCAGCGAGGAGTTCGCGAACGACGGCATCACCGTGCGCTCCCTCCAGGACGCCGCCCCCGACGCGGATCGTGCCTCCCACTACACCCACGCCCTGCCGGGCCTGTTCCGTGAAGGCGGCAACGTGCCCGCCCTCTGGGCCCGTTCGCGGGGGGAGGAGACCCGGCTCGTCGGCCTCACCTGGATCGAGGAACGGCAGGCCGTCCTGGTCGCGCCCGGATCCGGGATCAGGAGCGCCCACGCCCTGCGCGGGCGGCGGCTCGCCGTGCCCTCCCATGCCATCGCCATCGACTTCTGGCGGGCCATGGCGCTGCGCGGATTCGAGGGCGCGCTCGGCTCCGCCGGTCTCGCCCTGGACGACGCCGTGCCCGTCGACGTACGTGCCGACGCGCACGACGGCCAGTGGGCCGCCGAGATCGCCGCGCTGCGGCGCGGTGAGGTGGACGCGGTGTACGTGAAGGGCGCGGTCGCCGTCGAGGCGGCCCGCCGGGCCGGAGCCGAGGTCGCCGTCGAACTCGACGAACTGCCCGACCGCAGGTTCCGCGTCAACAACGGCACGCCCCGCCCCATCACCGTGCACCAGCGGCTGCTGGACGACCACCCCGACCTGGTCGACCGCTTCCTCACCGTCCTGCTCAGGGCGGCCGACTGGGCCGCCGGCCATCCTGCCGACGTCGACCGCATCCTGGGTGCCGAGACCGGGGCGGGCGCCGACGGAGTCGCCGGGGCCTACCGTCCCGGAACCCACCTCACCCTGCGCCCCGACCTGTCGGCCGAGCGCCTCGCCCTGCTCGCCGAGCAGGAGGCAGGGCTGCGCGCCCACGGCTTCCTGCCGGAGCCCGTCGACGTCACGGCCTGGGCCGACCCCGAGCCGTTGAGCAGGGCCTCCGCCCGCGCAGGCCTCCACCCCGTCCCCTCGCCCGCCCGCGAACCCGAAGGACCGCCTTCCGCATGAACCAGCACCGATCAGTCCGTACGGCCCTCGTCCCCGCCCTCCTCACGGTGACCGCGCTCGTGGCCCTCAGCGCCTGCGGCACGTCCGGGGCCGACAGCGGATCCGGCGCCACGAGCACCGTCACCGTGCGCATCCCCGACCCCGGCAACTCCGGCGTCCTCGCCGTCGGCAAGAAGGACGGCAGCCTCGACAAGGCCCTCGGCAAGGCCGGCGCCAGAGTGGAATGGACCGGCAGCGCCGGGCCCTTCGCGCCGGCGGCCCAGGCGATGAACGCGGACCAGCTCGACTTCGCCACCGGTTCCATCACGTCCGGCATCACCTCGCTGGCCCAGCGGCCCGGGTTCAAGTTCTTCACCGCCGTCGACCCCGACGCGGCGGGCGAGGGCATCCTCGTCCGTGACGGCTCGGGGATCGGTTCCGTGGCCGACCTCGTGGGGAAGAAGGTCGCCGTCAACCAGGGAGGCACCGGTGAGTACCTTCTGCTGAAGGCACTCGACAAGGCCGGAATCCCGGCGGACAAGGTCCAGCGGGTCTACCTGCGCCCCGACCAGACCGCCGCCGTCTTCAACGCGGGCCAGGTCGACGCCTGGGCCGTCTGGGCCGCCTACGCCGTGGCCGAGATCGGCAGCGGCAAGGCGCACTTCGTCGCCGACGGCGCAGCCATCGGCTCCGACAACTACAGCCTGAACGCGGTACGGACCGGCTTCGCCGAGAAGCACCCCGGCGTCGTCAAGGCGCTCTACGACTACCTCCACACGTCCAGCGCCAGGGAGAAGAAGAACCCCGCCGCCTATCTGAACGTCTTCACCGATGTCGGCCCCACCGCCGTCACCGGCAGGGCCGAGGAGGTGCAGACCGGGTTCACCGCCGAGGGCGGCACGGTCGATCCGATCGGCCCCGAGGACATCACCCGCTTCGAGGCCGTCGCCGCCTTCTACGCCGAGCAGAAGGTCACCAAGGCCGAGGTGGACATCACGGCCCACCTCCTCGACATCGAGAAGCTGACATGAGCGCGGTCTCCGGGGCAGCCGCCGCCGAGGGCCTGGTCGCCCCCCGGCCCGCGCTCCGTACGTCACGCAGCCGCCCCTTCGCTCTGACCGTGCGCGCACTGGGCCCGGTCGCCCTGCTCGTCCTGTGGTGGGTGGCCTCGGCCACAGGTGTGCTCACCCCCGACGTGCTGGCCTCTCCCGCCGACGTCCTGCGCGCCGTGGGTGAGCTGTGGGGGAACGGGCAACTGCCGGACGCCCTCACCACCTCCCTGACCCGCTCCGGCATCGGCCTGCTGATCGGTCTCGTCGCCGGGCTGACCCTGGGCGTCCTCACCGGATTCACCCGGATCGGCGACGAGCTCCTCGACTCCTCCCTCCAGACCCTGCGCACCATCCCCTTCCTCGCTCTGGTGCCGCTGTTCATGGTGTGGTTCGGGATCAACGAGACGGCCAAGGTCCTGCTCATCGCCGTCGCCACCACGTTCCCCATGTACGTCTCCACCTCGAGCGGAGTGCGCAACACCGACCCCAAGCTCGTCGAGGCCATGCGCAGCTTCGGGATGGGCCGGCTCGCCGTCGTCCGGGAGGTCGTCCTCCCCGGGGCGCTGCCGTCCCTGCTGGCCGGCCTGCGGCTGTCCATGACGCTCAGCGTGATCGCACTCATCGCCGCCGAGGAGATCAACGCCACCGAAGGCATCGGATACCTGATGTCCCAGGCGCAGAGCTACGCCCGGACCGACATCCTCGCCGTCTGCATCCTGATCTACGGCCTTCTCGGGCTGGTCGCCGACATCGTCGTACGGCTGCTGGAGCGCGTCCTGATGCCCTGGCGGCCCTCACGGGGAGGAACCCGATGAGCGCCGGCACCGCACGCCCCGCAGTACACGTGCGCGGTCTGCGCCGTGCCTTCGGCAGCAGGGCCGTGCTCGACGACCTGCGACTCGACATCGCGCGTGGCGAGTTCGTCGCCCTGCTCGGCGCCAGTGGAAGCGGCAAGACCACCCTGCTCCGCATCCTCGGTGCGCTGGACGGCGCCGACGCGGGAGAGGTGCTGGTCCCGGAGGCCCGCACCATCGTCTTCCAGGAGCCCCGCCTCGTACCGTCCAAGAGGGTCCTGGCCAACGTGACCGTCGGCCTTCCGCGCAGCCGTGCGCAGCACGGGCTGCGGGCCCTGGCGGAGGTGGGTCTGGAACGGCACGCGGATGCCTGGCCCGGAACGCTCTCCGGCGGTGAGGCGCAGCGTGTGGCGCTCGCCCGGGCGCTGGTCCGGGAGCCCGAACTCCTGCTGTTGGACGAGCCGTTCGCCGCACTGGACGCCCTGACCCGGCTGAAGATGCAGGACCTGGTGGGGGAGTTGTGCCGCAGGCACCGCCCCGCGGTCCTCCTGGTCACCCATGACGTCGACGAGGCGGTGCGGCTCGCGGACCGCGTCGCCGTCCTGCGCGACGGGAAGCTCGTCACCGACGAGCCCGTCGACGTCGGCAGGCCACGCGACCCCGGCGACCCCGCGTTCGCCGCACTGCGCCGTCGGCTGCTCGACGACCTAGGTGTCGACGCGGGCTCCGGCCCGCGGCCCGCCCCCTCCTCCCCGCCCTCCCCCTCTCGCACACCTTCCGAAGCCGGAGCGATCTGAAATGACCATCACCATCGGTGTCCACAGCAGCAACCCCTCCCTCTACCACCTGTACCACCTCTCCCGTCTCGGCTTCGCCCAGGAGGAACTGGCCGCGCTCGACGAGACGGTGGCCTTCTTCCCGTACACCGACGGAGTCCGCACCGGTGAGCTGCTCACCCAGGGCGTCATCGACTTCGGCGGCACCGGCTCGACCCCGCCGGTCACCGCGCAGGCCGCCGGTCACGACCTCGTCTACACCGCCGTCTCCGCCCCACGCCCGGAGCACGGCGCCCTCCTGGTGCCCGAGGACAGCTCCGTCCGCACGGTCGCGGGCCTCAGGGGCACGACCGTCCACCTCGCGATCGGGTCGTGGCAGACCCACCTGATCGCCAAGGCGCTGGACGACGCCGGGCTCTCGTATGCCGAGGACATCACCGCCGTCCGCAGCAACGGTGACAGCGAGCGGCTGCTGCGTGCCGGAGAGATCGGTGCCTGGGTCGCCCAGGGGCCCGAGCTCGCCGCCGCCCGCAGGACCGGGGGACTGCGCACACTCGTCGCCACGGGGGACGTCATCTCGGACCGGTCCGTCTTCTTCACCCGGCGTGACGTCGCCGAGAACCGCCCCGAGGTCGTCGAGGCGCTCACCCGGGCGATCCGGCGAGCCGACGACTGGGCGGCGGCCAACCCCCGTGCCGCCGCCGAGATAGCCGCGGCGGACCTGGGCGGGAGCGCCGACGACTGGGAGACCGCGCTGCGCGCCCTGCCGTGGAGGACAGAGGCCGTGAGCGACGCGTTCATCGCCGAGCAGCAGGAGGCCGCGGACATCTTCCACCGCACCGGCTTCATCGACCGGCCGGTCGAGGTCGCCGCCGCCCGGGCGCGCGTCACCGGTTCTGTCGGCCCGAAGGCGGTCTGAGCACTGTGGCGGCCGAAGTCCTCTGGTACATCATCCCGCGTGAAGGCGCCTACCCCTGGGAGCCCGGGGGCCGGCGGACCGCCGACCTCGGCTATCTCAGCCGGCTCGCCGGAACCGTCGAACAGCTCGGGTACAGCGGTGCCCTGCTCGCCACCGACCTCTACGACGTGTGGCCGCTGGGCAGCGCCCTCGCCGCGTCCACCAGTACCCGGTTCAAGCCGCTGCTCGCCGTACATCCCGGGCTCATCTCGCCCACCCTGCTGGCCAAGATGGCGCTCAGCTTCGACCAGCTCTTCGGGGGGCGCCTGCGCTTCAACGTGGTCAACGGCTCGACGAAGTCGCTCCAGGAGTACGGACTCCACGTGGAGCACGACGAACGGTACGCACTCAGCGCCGAGTACTGGTCGATCGTGAAGAGGCTGACCGCCGGGGAGGTGTTCGACCACAAGGGCCGCTTCTACGACCTGAGGAACGCGGGTGCCTCGTTCCGCGAGCTGAAGCCGGTGCAGGCCCCGCACATCCCGTTGTGGTTCGGGGGCTCGTCCGACCCGGGGATCGAGATGGCGGCCGAGCACGTCGACACCTTCCTCACCTGGGGCGAACCGCCGCATCTGCTGAAGGAGAAGCTGGAGAAGGTCCGGGCGCGGGCCCGTGCCCATGGCCGGACGCTGCGCATCGGGCTGCGGCTCCACCTCATCGTGCGTGACACGGAGGACGAGGCGTGGGCCGCGGCCGACCGGCTGCTGGACGTCACCAGCAAGGCGACGTACACCCGCATGCTCGGGGACCGGGCCGGTGAGGAGGGAGTGGGCTGGCAACGCCAGTTCCGGCAGCACGGGGGGCGCGTCCCGGCCCGGGCGCGGGAACTGGAGACGTACCCCAACATGTGGCCGGGCATGAGTCTCTTCAGGCCCGGCCCCGGCACGGCGGTGGTCGGCTCGACGACCCAGGTCGTGGAGCGTCTGAAGGAGTTCGAGGACCTGGGTGTCGACACCTTCATCCTGTCCGGGAACCCGCTCCTGGAGGAGGCTTACAGGGTCGCGGAGACCGTGCTTCCGGCGCTCGGAGTCCTGCGCTGAGCCCACGGCCGGCCCCCGGGCGCCGATGCGTCCGTCCGGTCGGCCGGGGCTGCGGTTGTCGGTCCCCGGTGCAAGACTCGGAGGGTGAGTGATGTCCGGCGGGTGCGAACACGCCGGACACGGAATCTCCCGAGGAGCACACCATGCTCGACCCCTCCTTCGTCACCGGTGCACCCAACTGGGTCGACCTCGGCACCCCCGACATCGACGCCGCCACGACCTTCTACAACGGTCTCTTCGGCTGGGAGCTGGTGCCCGGTGGCCCCGAGACGGGCGGGTACGGGATGTACCAGCTGAGGGGCAGGACCGTCGCAGGCGTCATGACCGTCTCCGAGGACCAGGGGAAGCCCGCCTGGTCGGTCTACTTCCAGACCCCCGACGCCGAGGCCACCGCACGGACGGTCGAGCAGGCCGGCGGTGCGGCGGCGTTCCCCCCGATGGACGTGCTCGACTACGGGCGCATGGGCGGCTTCACGGACAGTGCCGGCGCGTACTTCGGCGTCTGGCAGCCCGGTACGAACACCGGCCTCGGCATCATCATGGAACCGGGCGCGCTGATCTGGTCCGAGCTCTACACCCCGGACGTTCCCGCGGCGGCCGCCTTCTTCCACACGGTCTTCGGATGGCAGACCGAGGACATGGCCTACCCCAGCGGTTCCTACACGATGATCCGCCCCGCCGACGGTGAGAGCGCCGACTCGTCCTTCGGCGGTATCGTGCCCATCGACGGGGCAGCCGCGCAGGAGGCGGCGGGGCCGCACTGGCTGCCGTACTTCGCGGTGAACGACGCCGAGGCGACGGCCGCCGAAGCGGAACGGCTGGGCGGCCGGGTGACCAAGGCCGCCACCGACGTACCCGAGGTCGGCCGGATCGCCACCTTCACCGACCCCGCGGGAGCGGCGTTCGCAGTGATCAAGCCCGCACCGATGTAGCCGGTGGGCGAGCGATCCGATGCGGCAGGGCGGGTGGTGGAGCCGGGCCGCCCGGTGAAAGTCCTCGTCGGCCCGGGCCGTTGAACGATCGTTGATCACTTGTTTATCGCGACGGGGCACCGTGTGGGCCATGCCGATCAACACCATGACCGACGAGCTCGCCTGGCAGGAGACCGCCTTGTGCGCGCAGGCCGGGCCCGAGTTCTTCTTCCCGGCGCCGGGAAGCTCCACCCGGGAGGCCAAGCAGCTGTGCAACGCCTGCGAGCACCGGGCGGCCTGTCTGGAGTACGCACTCACCCATGACGAGCGGTTCGGAGTCTGGGGAGGGCTCTCCGAGAAGGAGCGGGAGCGGCTCCGCAGGACCCGGTCCCAGAATCTCTGACGCATCGCGACGCGAGGTCCCTGTCCCGATCGCGCGGCTGCCGTGATCCGGTCGCGCGACGCTGGTCACGTGGTCCGGAAGGGCTCCCCGTTCACGAACTGTCCCAGCCGCTGAACAGGGTCGAGGCGACGATGACGGTCGGATCACCGAAGAGGACAGGCCGCGTCACAGGTTCTGCCCGGGCCGGAGCACGGCCCGTGGAGCTGTGGGGTCAGCCCGGGCGCACAGTGGCGGGGGGCGCGGGCGGCCGGGGCCCCCCCCCGGCCCGGGGGGCCGGGGGGGGGGCCGGCCCGCCGGGGCCCCCCGGGGGGGGGGCGCCCCCCCCCCGCGAAGGGGCCCCAGAAAACCCCCCAACCCCCCCGGACGCCA
>NZ_JBHUYV010000017.1:71710-124881 GCF_042667905.1 Streptomyces sp. NPDC057287
CCCGCCAAACCTCTTGCCATTTTGGGGGGGGGGGTTGTTTTTTTTTAAAACCCCCCCGCCGGGGCGGCCGGCGTGGGGGGGGGGGCGGCCATGGCGGGGGGGGCCCCCCCCGCGCCCGGGGCCCCCCGCCACTGTCCGGTGGGCCAGGGGAGCGGATCCCGAGCCCGGCCGGACGTGTGCCGATTTGATCAGGCCTGGGCGGCCCGGGCCGCCAGGCGGGCCTTGCGCGCCGCCAGCTTCTCGTCGAATTTGGACGCCTCGCTGTCCAGGCCGCTCATGTACAGTCCGAGCTCCTCCTGCGCCTTGAGGCCCTCCGGGCCGAGCCCGTCGATGTCGAGGACCTTCAGGAAGCGCAGGACGGGCTGGATCACGTCGTCGTGGTGGATCCGCATGTTGTAGATCTCGCCGATCGCCATCTGCGCGGCGGCCCGCTCGAAGCCGGGCATGCCGTGTCCGGGCATCCGGAAGTTGACGACGACGTCCCGCACGGACTGCATCGTGAGGTCCGGGGCGAGGTCGAAGGCCGCGCCCAGCAGATTGCGGTAGAAGACCATGTGCAGGTTCTCGTCGGTCGCGATGCGGGCCAGCATCCGGTCGCAGACGGGGTCGCCCGACTGGTGGCCGGTGTTGCGGTGCGAGACGCGGGTCGCGAGCTCCTGGAACGCCACATACGCCACGGAGTGGAGCATGGAGTGGCGGTTGTCGGACTCGAAGCCCTCCGCCATGTGCGCCATGCGGAACTGCTCCAGCTTGTCCGGGTCCACGGCGCGTGAGGTGAGCAGGTAGTCACGCATCACGATGCCGTGCCTGCCCTCCTCCGCGGTCCAGCGGTGCACCCAGGTCCCCCAGGCGCCGTCGCGGCCGAAGAGGGAGGCGATCTCGTGGTGGTAGCTGGGGAGGTTGTCCTCGGTCAGAAGGTTCACGACGAGGGCGATGCGTCCGATGTCGGTGACCTTGGACTGGCTGGTCTCCCACGCCTCCCCGTCCTCGAAGATTCCGGGGAAGTTGCGGCCGTCGGAGAACGGTACGTACTCGTGGGGCATCCAGTCCTTGGCGACCTTGAGATGGCGGTTGAGTTCCTTCTCCACCACCTCTTCCAGCGCGTACAGCAGCTGGGCGTCTGTCCACGCCTTCGAACTGCCCAGGTGGGGAGAGGTGATCGTCACGGGGGGCTCCTGGGGACGGGAGAATTACCTACGGCTTCGTAGGTTACGTGACCGTAGGTTAAGGCGGCGGTAAGGCCACAGCCAAGCCCAGCCCTCGCAGTGTATGCTCACACTGTGTCATATGTGCAGGTCAACAGTGTGCACGGCCGGACAGGTCAGACGTCTTCGACCTCGGTTCCCGGCAGCTGACCAGGGCCGATGTCCCGGAGCCCGTCCGCGTCCAGCAGGAGCCACCGGGTGATTCCCAGCGACCTCAGAAAGGCCAGGTCGTGGCTCGCCACGATCAGCGCGCCCTCGTACGCCTCCAGCGCCGACGTCAGGCGGCGCACGCCGGACAGGTCGAGGCTGTTCGTCGGCTCGTCCAGCATCAGCAGCCGGGGAGCGGGCTCGGCGAGCAGCAGCGCCGCCAGCGTCGCCCGGAGGCGCTCACCGCCCGAGAGGGTGCCGGCCGGGCGGTCCGCGCGCGCACCCTTGAAGAGGAAGTGCGCGAGCCTCGCACGGATGCCGTTGGACGTCATGTCCGGCGCGACACGTGCCACGTTGTCCACCAGGGACAGTGCGTCGTCGAGGACGTCGAGACGCTGCGGCAGGAAGCCCACCGGGACCTGCGCGGACACCTCGCCCGCCACCGGGTCCAGATCGCCCGCGATCGTGCGCAGCAGCGTCGTCTTGCCCGCGCCGTTGCGGCCGATCAGCGCGATCCGTTCCGGGCCGCGCAGGTCCCATTCGCCCCGCACCCGCACCCCGTGTGCGAGTTCGAGATCACGCAGCACCAGCACCCCGCGGCCGGGATGCACCTGGGTGCGCGGCAGCTCGATCCGGATCGCCTCGTCGTCCCGTACGGCCCCGACGGCCTCGTCGAGGCGTTCCTCCGCGTCGGCCAGGCGCTCGGTGTGCATGATGCGGTGCTTGCCGGCCGACTCCTGCGCGGTCTGCTTGCGCTGGCCCATCACGGCCTTCGGTTCGCGCTTGGTGTCCCACATCTTCTGCCCGTACCGCTTGCGCCGGGACAGCTTGACGTGCGCGTCGGCGAGTTCGCGTTTCTGCCGCCGGACGTCGGCCTCCGCGACCCGCACCATCCGCTCGGCCGCTTCCTGTTCCACGGCCAGGGCCTCCTCGTAGGCCGACAGGTTCCCGCCGTACCAGGTCACCGTGCCGTCACGGAGGTCGGCGATCCGGTCCACCCGCTCCAGGAGTTCGCGGTCGTGGCTGACGACGACCAGCACTCCCGTCCAGGCGTCGACGGCGTCGCGGAGCCGTGCGCGCGCGTACAGATCGAGGTTGTTGGTCGGCTCGTCCAGAAGCAGGACGGGAGGGCGGGCCAGCAGCAGTGCGGCCAGACGCAGCAGTACGCACTCGCCGCCGGACAGTTCGCCGATGGTGCGGTCGAGACCGGCGCCGCCGAGGCCCAGCTGGTCGAGCACGGCGAGGGCGCGCTCCTCGACGTCCCAGTCGTCGCCGACCGCGGCGAAGTGCTCCTCGCGGGCATCCCCCGCCTCGATGGCGTGGAGCGCCGCCCGCGCCCCGGCGACACCCAGTACGTCGTCCACCCGCAGAGCGGTGTCCAGGACCAGGTCCTGAGGGAGGTAGCCGATGTCGCCAGTCGTGGTGATGTGCCCGGAGGTCGGGGTGAGTTCACCGGCGATCAGTCGCAACAGGGTGGACTTCCCGCAGCCGTTGAGGCCGATCAGGCCCGTACGGCCCGGACCCACGGCCAGTTGGAAGCCGTCGAACACGTCACTCCCGTCCGGCCAGGCGAACGAGAGTGAGGAACAGAGGATATGCGTGGCGGATGCAGGCACAAGGTCTCCCGGCTGCGTCGAGGAATCGCGGAGAACGGCTCGGACACTGGGGTCGCACAGGGGCGCGCGCCCGTGAGGGCAGGCGGCACGGTGTGCGGACACCTCAGATGTGGAGCAACGTCCTTCTCCGATCCGGCGACGACAGGGACACCGGTGACGTTAGGGGCGCGGCCGGTCGGCCCGCAACCGAATTGCGGTGCGCGGCGCCCGGGAGCCGCTCAGGCGGGCCCGCCCAGCAGGTCGGTCAGGTCGCCGTCCAGATCCATGAAGCGGCGCTCGTGGCCCTCCGGGACCAGCTCCTGCGCCCGCTTCAGGAAGCGGCGCAGCTCGGAGGTCCGGACATGCACCATGGCGATGCCCTCGACGGCGTGGAACTCCAGCACCGTACGGTCGTATCCGAACGGCCGGACCCGGACGTCGCCGACCCCGGCCGGCGCGTCCATGCCCGTGGCGAGCAGCTCGCGGGAGAACTCCCAGGACACCTCGGTGCCTTCGAGTGTCGCGGGCCCGGGAAACGCCATGCGGACGGCGAACGGGTCCTCGCGGTCGTAGTGCAGAGTGGCGGGCAAGGTCTCCATACGCGGTGCGGACGCGACCATACGGGCCTGCACGGACTGCTCGATAACGCTGGACAAGACCTGCTCCCTCTCGCCTCGGACGACGGTTCCCGGCATTGGAGTAGACGACGGAACGCCTCCATCCGTGCACTGGCGGGCGGAGTGAGCTGCGTCACCGCCCCGCCTCCCCCTGATCAACTGCCCCGTTTCGCGGGGCGCACCCTGGACGGCGGTCCGCCGGTCGGTTAGCTTCCAGCGCCATGAGGGCCTTGTGGAAGACGAGACGGCTGATGGCACTGGGACTCTGCGGTGCGGCGGTGACCGCCGCGCTGGCCACACCGTCGGCGCAGGCGGGCCCGGCAGGCACGGCGGGCGAAGCGGGACAGACGGGCCGAACGGGGCACCGGGGCGGGGAACCCGCGTGGGCGCTCATCGCGACCGGGACGGAAGCGCGCTTCCGCGGCCTTGCCGCCGTCGGCCGCGACGCCGCCTGGGTCGCGGGTTCCGGAGGGACGGTGCTGCGCACCACGGACGGGGGACGGCACTGGCGCGACGTCTCGCCGGCCGATGGTTCGGGACTGGAGTTCCGTGACGTCGAGGCCTTCGACCGGAAGCGGGCGGTCGCCCTGGCCATCGGCGAGGGCGAGGCGTCCCGGGTCTTCCGCACCGCCGACGGCGGCGTGACCTGGACCGAGTCCTTCCGCAACGCCGACGCCCGGGCCTTCTACGACTGTCTGACCTTCTTCGACAGCCGGCACGGGCTGGCGATGAGCGACCCGGTGGACGGGAGGTTCCGCATCCTGTCCACGTCCGACGGCGGCCGGAGCTGGCGGGTGCTGCCCGACGCCGGGATGCCCGCGGCGCAGCCCGGCGAGGCCGGCTTCGCGGCGAGCGGCCAGTGCCTCGTCAGCGCGGGCGGAAGGGACGTCTGGCTCGCCACCGGCGGCGCGGCGAGCGCACGGGTGCTGCACTCCGGTGACCGCGGCCTGACCTGGACGCAGGCAGCCTCCCCGATCCCGGCCGGGGACCCGGCACGCGGTGTGTTCGGCCTCGCGTTCCGCGACCGTACGCACGGCATCGCCGTGGGCGGCGACTACCGGGCGGACCAGGCCTCGCCGGATGCCGCCTCCGTCACGGGCGACGGCGGCCGCAGCTGGCGGGGTTCGGCCGCCCCGCCGCCCTCCTACCGGTCCGGTGTCGCCTGGCTGCCGCACAGCAGGACGACCGCGCTCGCCGTGGGCCCCACCGGTACTGATGTCACCCGGGACGGCGGACGCACCTGGCGGACCGTGGACACCGGCTCGTACGACACGGTCGACTGCGCACCGGACGGCGGCTGCTGGGCCTCGGGCGAGAAGGGACGGGTGGCGCGGCTGGGGTAGTGGCCGAAGCGCTCACACACGTACGCACATCACGCCCGTATGAATGAAGGGACCTCTCCGCTGTGACGGATGCCGACCAGGAGGACGTTCTGGGCAGGATCGCCAAGGGGCTCGTCTACACCGAGTCGGAGGCGGCGTTCCTGGCCCCTCGGCGCCGCGCGGACCAGATCTTCGAGTACAACCGGACACCGCCGAGCCGGCCGGAGCGGCGGCGGTCGCTGCTCGTCGAGATCTTCGGCTCGGCCGGCGAACGTACGGTGCTGCTGCCGCCGTTCCACGCGGCGTTCGGCAGCAACGTCCACATCGGTGACGACTTCTTCGGCAACGTCAACCTGACGTTCGTCGACGACGTGGACATCCGTATCGGCAACGACGTCATGATCGCTCCGAGCGTGACGCTGACCACGACGGGCCACCCGGTGCATCCCTCGCGACGTGCCGACTTCGGGCGGTTCTCCGAACCGATCGACATCGAGGACAAGGTGTGGATCGGCAGCAATGCGGTGATCCTGCCCGGCGTCCGCATCGGATACGGGTCGGTCATCGGTGCGGGCAGCGTCGTCAGCCGCAGCGTTCCCCCGATGACCGTCGCGCTCGGAACGCCGTGCCGCGTGGTCCGCGCCATCACGGACGAGGACCTCGCCGTGCGTACCGCAGAAGACCGGGGAACGTGCCGGCCGTGACCGACTCCCGCTCCTCGGCCGCCCGCGGTGATTCCGCGGGAGAGCATCCGCCCGTGAGCAGCGACCTGGAAGTGAGTGCCCTGGCGATCAACGTCACGATCCCGGAGGCCCTCCGCTGGACGGACACGCGACGCGGTGAAGCCTTCAGGCTGACCACGCTCAACGTCCGGCTTCTCCCGGACGGCCGCCTCGCCGCGAAGGCCTACGGCCGACCGGTCGGTGGCGGCCGGGGCGCGTACGTCTCGTTCCCCGTCCCCGACGAACCCGCGCTGGCGGCCCTGGTGGACGGCGCCGCCGTCCGTGCGGGGGCGCTGTGGGCCGCTCACCGCGGTCTCGGGTGAGCCCGGCCGACGCGGTACTAGCCGGGAAGCTGCTGCCGGTACGGCGCGAGCGCGTCCGAGGTCTTCGTCGCGATGAACTCCGTGATCCGGTAGGCGCACACCCCGTGCGCCGCGAAGGGGTCGGAGGCCGCGACCCTCTCGATCTCGCCGCGGTCCTCCCCGACCGCCAGGATCACACCGCCGTCGCGGGGGTTCTTGCGTCCGGAGGCGATGAACACCCCGGCCGCGTACTGGGTGTCCAGCCAGGTGACGTGCTCCGCCATGAGGGCGTCGACGCGCTCGACCGGTGCGGTGTAGGTCAACTCGAGAACGAACATGATCGCCAGGCTACCGGCTGCCTAGACTGACCCGTCATGACGACTTTCCGGATGCCCGCCGACGAGGCCGAAGCCCGTGCCGTCCAGGACGCGTTGCGCGGGCGGGTGGTGCTGGACGAGCCGGGGCCGCCGCCCGGCACCGGCCGGGTGACCGGGGTCGACGTCGCCTACGACGACGAGCGGGACCTGGTCGTCGCGGCGGCTGTCGTACTGGACGCGGCGACCCTGGAGGTGATCGCCGAGTCCACCTCCGAGGGCCGGGTGACGTTTCCGTACATCCCCGGTCTCCTCGCCTTCCGGGAGATCCCGGCCGTCGTGGACGCGCTGGAGGGGCTTCCGGTGGATCCCGGGCTCGTCGTCTGCGACGGCTACGGGCTGGCCCACCCACGCAGGTTCGGGCTCGCCAGCCACCTCGGCGTCCTCACCGGCCTGCCGGTCATCGGCGTCGCGAAGAACCCGTTCACCTTCCGTTACGAGGAACCCGGGCTCCGGCGCGGTGACTTCACGCCGCTGATGGACGGGGACGAGGAAGTGGGCCGGGCCCTGCGCACGCAGGACTCCACGAAGCCCGTCTTCGTCTCCGTCGGCCACCGCACCGGCCTGGACAACGCCTGCGCCCAGACGCTCGCGCTGGCCCGTGACTTCCGTCAGCCGGAGACCACGCGCAGAGCGGACGCCCTGTGCCGGTCGGCTCTCCGACAAGCGATCGGCTGATCCCGGACCCGCGCGACGATCTGTTGCGAACTGAGTACATGTACGGATGTTGTTCGTCGAACATCAGGGGCAGGCTGGTACACATGATCGACCACCACGCACCTCAGATGAGCACCGGAACCGTACGCCTCTCCCAGCGAGGCGTTGCCGTGGGCATGACCCTGGGCGTCCTCGCCGGAGGCGCCTGGACCGTGTCCATGGTCGTCACGCTGGCGTCCTGGATGTTCTGACCGGACGTGCGTGCGCCCTGAGGGCTCAGCGCACGGCCGCGAAGCGCCCCTGGGGGCTCAGCGCACCGCCGCGACCCGGAAGCGGAGCCCGGCCGCGGTCAGCCGCTCCAGCAGCGCGTCGCCCATCGCGACGGCCGTCGTGACCTGACCCGATGTCGTCGGTAGGTCGTCGAGGGCGAGTGAGAGAGCCGCTTCGGCCAGCATCTTCGCCGTCTCGTCGTAGCCGGGGTCGCCGCCCGACACCTCGGTGAAGACCTGTCGGCCGCCGCCCTCGCCGATGAAGCGGACCGTGAACCAGCTGCGCCTCCTGCGCTGCTCGCCAGGGCCCGTCCCCGGCTCGACCCGGGCCGACAGCCAGGCGCGCGCGGCCGGGATCTGGGCGGCACCCACCAGCAGACCGACAGCTCCCACCCCGCCGAGCGCCATCGGCAGGCGCTTCACCGAGGCGAAGTGCCGGTAGCGGAAATCGGGGCCGTAGCGCTCCAGCGCCCGGGCGGACCGCTCCACGACGCGCGGGTCCAGGGTCGGCAGCGGCAGTGCCCAGGTGCCGGTCTCCGGGCTGAAGTGGGGTGTCCCCTGCGGTGCGCGGGCGCGTCGCCCGACCAGGCGCGGCTCGTGCAGCCTGCGCTCCTTCGCCGCGCGCACCATCTGCGGGCCGCGCCCCATCGCGGTGAGCGCCGAGGCGAAGGTGCCGCCGGAGAAGACGGCGTTGGTCCGGACGTAGCCGTCGACGGTCAGCGGGACGCCTTCGGGGAGCTGGCGGACGGTGAAGTAGGCGCCGAGGTCGTGCGGTACCGAGTCGAAGCCGCAGGCGTGCACGAGACGGGCCCCCGTCTCGCGTGCCCGGCCGTCGTGTTCGAGGTACATCCGGTCGACGAACTCCGCCTCGCCGGTCAGGTCGGTGTAGTCGGTCCCGGCCTCCGCGCAGGCGGCCACCAGCTTCTCGCCGTACCAGACGTACGGTCCGACCGTCGATGCCACCACGTGCGCGGACTCGGCGAGTTCGCGCAGGGAGCCCGCGTCGTCCGCGTCGGCCGTCAGGAGGGGCAGAGCCGCGCAGTGCGGGTGCCTCGCGGCGAGGCTCGCGCGCAGCTCTTCCAGCTTGGCCGGGCTCCGCCCGGCCACGGCCCACCGGCAGCCTTCCGGCGCGTGTGCGGCCAGATATTCGGCGGTGAGCGCCCCCACGAAGCCGGTGGCTCCGAAAAGGACGACGTCATAGGGGCGTTCTGCCCGGTTCTGCCTGTTCATGAGTGCCTCCGTGGACGCCGGCGCCGATCTGGGAGGCAGAGGCTAGCGGAGGTGCTCGTGGCGCCGTGCGGCCGGGCGGGCTCCGGTGCGAGAGGATCCGGGAGAAAGAACTAAGCGCTTGCTCGGCCAAAAGGGTTGTGCGCCGCGCGGTCCGTTCTTAGCATCATCGATGTTACATCAGTTGTGTCACACCGCTGGGGGCTTGATGGCAACGACAGGGCACGCGTCGCAGGGCCCGCTGACCGGGGTGCGCGTCGTCGAGCTGGCGGGTATCGGTCCCGGGCCGTTCGCCGCGATGCTCCTCGCCGACCTCGGTGCCGACGTGGTGCGCGTCGACCGGCCGGGGGGTTCGGTGATCGGTATCGAACCGGCCTTCGACCTCACCAACCGCAACAAGCGTTCGGTCCTCGTCGACCTCAAGGCCGAGGGCGGAGCCGGACAGGTCCTCGACCTCGTCGAGCGCGCCGACGTCCTGATCGAGGGCTACCGGCCGGGCGTCGCCGAACGCCTCGGTGTGGGCCCCGACGCCTGCCTGGAGCGCAATCCGCGGCTCGTCTACGGGCGGATGACCGGCTGGGGCCAGGACGGCCCGCTGGCGGACCGGGCAGGACACGACATCGGTTACATCGCCCTCACCGGCACCCTGTCCATGATCGGCAGATCCGGCGAGCCGCCCACGGTGCCCGCCAACCTGGTCGGCGACTACGCGGGCGGCTCGCTCTACCTGGTCGTGGGCGTCCTCGCCGCCCTCCAGCACGCCCGTACACCGGGCGGCACCGGGCAGGTGGTCGACGCGGCCATCGTCGACGGCGCAGCCCATCTCGCCACCATGATCCACGGCATGCTGGCGGCCGGCAGCTGGCAGGACCGGCGCGGCGCCAACCTCCTCGACGGGGGCTGCCCCTTCTACGGCTCCTACGAGACCTCCGACGGTCTGTACATGGCGGTCGGGGCCCTGGAGCCCCGCTTCTACGAGGAGTTCACCGAGCTCCTCGGCCTCGGGGGCGAGGCCCCCGACCGCAACGACTTCGGACGCTGGGAGGAGCTGCGCGCCCTCGTCGCCGACCGTTTCAGCACCCGCACGCGCGCCGAATGGACCGAGGTCTTCGAGGGGACGGACGCCTGCGTGGCACCCGTCCTCTCCCTCCGCGAGGCACCCCACCACCCCCACCTCGCCGCCCGCTCCACCTATGTGGAGCACAGCGGCCTCACCCAGCCCGCACCCGCGCCCCGTTTCTCCGCGACCCCCGTCTCCGTGCGCACCGCACCCGCGCTGCCCGGAGCGGACAACGGGGCCGTCGCGGCGGACTGGGACGTGCCGGGCCTTCTGACCACCGGGAAGGAAACGACCGGCTGATGGAACTCTCCCTGCCGCTGAACTACGCGGGTGACCCGCGCGCCGCCTGCGACGAGGTCGCCGCTCTCGAGTCCGCCGGACTCGACGCCGTCTGGGTCGCCGAGGCGTACGGCTTCGACTCACCCACCCTCATGGGATACCTCGCCGCACGCACCGAGCGCATGAGGATCGGGGCGGCGATCCTCAACGTCTACTCCCGCACCCCCGCGCTCATCGCCCAGACCGGCGCCGGGCTCGATGCCGTGTCGGGCGGCCGGGCCCTGCTGGGACTCGGCGCGTCCGGCCCGCAGGTCGTGGAGGGCTGGCACGGCAGGCCCTACGACAAGCCGCTCGGCCGGACCCGGGAGACCGTCGAGCTCTGCCGCCGCATCTGGCGCCGCGAGGTCATCGACCACCACGGCATCACGGACATGCCGCTGCCGAAGGAGAAGGGCGGCAAGCTCGGCAAGCCGCTGAAGATCCTCACCCGGCCGGTGCGCGAGACCATCCCCCTCTACGTCGCCTCCCTCGGCCCCGCCAACGTCCGGCTCACCGCCGAGATCGCCGACGGGTGGCTGCCCACCCTCTACATCCCGGAGAAGGCCCAGCAGGTCTGGGGCACCGCCCTGGCCGAGGGTGCGGCGAAGCGCGACCCGGCACTCGGCCCCCTGCAGACCGTCGCGGGCGGTCTGCTGGCCATCGGCGACGACGCGGCCGCCGTCAGGGACCTCGCCCGCCCGCAGATCGCGCTCTACGTCGGCGGCATGGGCGCGCCCGGCAAGAACTTCTACAACGACCTCGCCGTCGCCTACGGCTACGAGCAGGAGGCCGCCACCATCCAGGAGCTCTACCTCTCCGGGAGGAAGAGGGAGGCCGAGGCCGCCGTACCCGACGAATTCTGCGAGCTCATGACGCTCTGCGGCCCCGAGGGGTACGTACGCGACCGCCTCGACGCATTCCGTGAGGCCGGAGTCACCATGCTCAACGTCACGCCCGTCGGCCCCGAGCCGGCGCGGCTGATCTCCACCGTCAAGAACTGGCTCCAGGGGGCTTGAAGTGCAGCGGCAGATCTTCACCGAAGAGCACGACGCGTTCCGCGGGTCCGTTCGCACCTTCCTGGCCAAGGAGGTCCTCCCGCACTACGAGCAGTGGGAGAAGGACGGCATCGTCGCACGCGAGGCCTGGCTCGCGGCAGGCCGGCAGGGGCTTCTCGGCCTCGCCGTCCCCGAGGAGTACGGCGGCGGGGGCAACGCCGACTTCCGCTACAGCGCCGTGCTCGCCGAGGAGTTCACCCGGGCCGGTGTCTCCGGCCTTGCGCTCGGCCTGCACAACGACATCATCGGCCCCTACCTCACCGGCCTGGCCACCGAGGAGCAGAAGCGGCGCTGGCTGCCCGGATTCTGCAGCGGCGAGACGATCACCGCCATCGCCATGACGGAACCCGGAGCGGGCTCCGACCTCCAGGGCATCCGGACCGCCGCCGAGGACAAGGGCGACCACTGGATCCTCAACGGCTCGAAGACCTTCATCTCCAACGGGATCCTGGCCGACCTGGTGATCGTCGTCGCCAGGACCTCGCCGGAGGGCGGAGCGAAGGGCCTTTCGCTGCTCGTCGTCGAGCGCGGCACCGAGGGCTTCGAACGGGGCCGCAACCTCGACAAGATCGGCCAGAAGTCCCAGGACACCGCCGAGCTGTTCTTCGACGACGTACGCGTCCCGAAGGAGAACCTCCTTGGTGAGCTCGACGGCGCCTTCATCCACCTCATGACCAACCTGGCCCAGGAGCGGATGGGTATAGCGGTCGCCGGGATCGCCGCCGCCGAGCACCTCCTGGAGATCACCACCCAGTACGTCAAGGAACGCGAGGCCTTCGGGCGACCGCTCTCCAAGCTGCAGCACATCCGCTTCGAGATCGCCGAGATGGCCACCGAGTGCGCCGTCACCCGGGCGTTCCTCGACCGCTGCATCGTCGACCACTCCGAGGGGACGCTCGACGCCGTCCACGCCTCCATGGCGAAGTGGTGGGCCACCGAACTGCAGAAGCGGGTCGCCGACCGCTGCCTCCAACTCCACGGCGGATACGGCTACATGACGGAGTACCGGGTTGCCAAGGCCTTCACGGACGGCCGCATCCAGACCATCTACGGCGGGACGACCGAGATCATGAAGGAGATCATCGGCCGTTCGCTGCTCGCCTGACCTCCCCGCCCAGCAACGACCCCGAAAGGCAGCTGCCTTGAGTACCGAAGCATTCGTCTACGACGCGATCCGCACCCCGCGCGGCCGCGGCAAGGCCAACGGCGCCCTGCACGGCACCAAGCCGATCGACCTCGTCGTCGGCCTCATCCATGAGATCCGCAGCCGCTTCCCCGGCCTCGACCCGGCGGCCATCGACGACATCGTCCTCGGTGTGGTCAGCCCGCTCGGCGACCAGGGCTCCGACATCGCCCGGATCGCCGCGATCGCCGCCGGACTCCCGGACTCGGTCGCAGGCGTGCAGGAGAACCGCTTCTGCGCCTCCGGTCTGGAAGCGGTCAATCTGGCTGCCGCGAAGGTCCGTTCGGGCTGGGAGGACCTCGTACTCGCGGGCGGCGTCGAGTCGATGTCCCGCGTGCCGATGGGCTCCGACGGCGGCGCCTGGGCCATGGACCCGATGACCAGCTTCGAGACCGGCTTCGCCCCGCAGGGGATCGGGGCCGACCTCATCGCCACCATCGAGGGCTTCTCCCGCCGGGACGTCGACGAGTACGCCGCGCTGTCCCAGGAGCGCGCCGCCGTCGCCTGGAAGGAGGAGCGCTTCGCCCGCTCCGTCGTTCCCGTCAGGGACCGCAACGGGCTGCTCGTCCTCGACCACGACGAGCACATGCGCCCCGGCACCACCGCCGACTCCCTCGCCTCCCTGAAGCCGTCCTTCGCGACGATCGGCGAGATGGGCGGCTTCGACGCCGTGGCCCTCCAGAAGTACCACTGGGTCGAGAAGATCGACCACGTCCACCACGCGGGCAACTCCTCCGGGATCGTCGACGGGGCCGCCCTCGTCGCCATCGGGTCCAAGGAGACCGGTGAGCGCTACGGGCTCACCCCGCGCGCCCGGATCGTCTCGGCCGCCGTCTCCGGGTCCGAGCCGACCATCATGCTCACCGGGCCCGCCCCCGCCACCCGCAAGGCGCTGGCCAAGGCCGGTCTCACCATCGACGACATCGACCTGGTCGAGATCAACGAGGCCTTCGCCGGAGTCGTCCTGCGCTTCGTCAGGGACATGGGCCTGAGCCTCGACAAGGTCAACGTCAACGGCGGCGCCATCGCGCTCGGACACCCGCTCGGCGCGACCGGAGCGATGATCCTCGGCACCCTCATCGACGAACTGGAGCGCCAGGACAAGCGCTACGGCCTCGCCACCCTCTGCGTCGGCGGCGGCATGGGCGTCGCCACCGTCATCGAGCGTCTCTGACCGTCCCGTCCCCAGACCTCTCACGGAGAAGACAAGCAATGACCGAGCGCACGACCATTCGCTGGGAACAGGACGAGACCGGCGTCGTCACCCTCGTACTCGACGACCCCGACCAGTCCGCCAACACGATGAACCAGGCCTTCCGCGACTCCATCGCGGCCGTCGCCGACCGCGCGGAGGCCGAGAAGGACTCCATCCGCGGCATCATCTACGCCTCCGCCAAGAAGACCTTCTTCGCCGGGGGAGACCTCAAGGACATGATCCGGATCGGCCCGGACAACGCCCAGGACGCCTTCGACGCCGGCACCTCGATCAAGAGCTCGCTGCGCCGTATCGAGACCCTCGGCAAGCCGGTCGTCGCCGCCATCAACGGCGCGGCGCTCGGCGGCGGTTACGAGATCGCGCTCGCCTCCCACCACCGCGTCGCCCTGGACGCCCCCGGCTCGCGGATCGGTCTGCCGGAGGTCACGCTCGGCCTGCTGCCCGCGGGCGGCGGAGTCACCCGCACCGTACGGCTGATGGGCATCGCCGACGCCCTGCTGAAGGTCCTCCTCCAGGGCACCCAGTACACCCCGCGGAGGGCGCTGGAGAACGGCCTCGTCCACGAGGTCGCCGCGACCCGGGAGGAGATGCTCGACAAGGCCCGCGCCTTCATCGACGCCAACCCCGAGTCGCAGCAGCCCTGGGACGTCAAGGGCTACCGCATCCCCGGCGGCACCCCGTCGAACCCGAAGTTCGCGGCCAACCTGCCTGCCTTCCCCGCCAACCTGAAGAAGCAGCTCGCGGGCGCGCCCATGCCGGCGCCCCGCAACATCATGGCCGCGGCGGTCGAGGGCGCGCAGGTCGACTTCGAGAGCGCGCAGACCATCGAGGCGCGCTACTTCACCGAGCTGGTCACCGGCCAGGTCGCGAAGAACATGATCCAGGCGTTCTTCTTCGACCTCCAGGCCGTCAACTCGGGCGCCAGCCGCCCGGACGGCGTCGAGGAGCGCCAGGTCCGCAAGGTGGCGGTCCTCGGCGCCGGGATGATGGGCGCGGGCATCGCCTACTCCTGCGCCCGCGCCGGCATCGACGTCGTCCTGAAGGACGTCTCCACCGAGGCCGCCGCCAAGGGCAAGGCGTACAGCGAGAAGCTCCTCGCCAAGGCGCTCTCCCGGGGCCGTACGACCGAGGCGAAGCGGGACGAGCTGCTGGCCCGCATCACTCCGACCGGTGACCCGGCCGACCTCGCTGGCTGCGACGCCGTGATCGAGGCGGTGTTCGAGGACACCACCCTCAAGCAGAAGGTGTTCCAGGAGATCCAGGGCGTCATCGAGCCCGACGCGCTGCTCTGCTCCAACACCTCGACGCTGCCCATCACCGTGCTCGCCGAGGGCGTCGAGCGTCCGGTGGACTTCATCGGCCTGCACTTCTTCTCGCCCGTCGACAAGATGCCGCTCGTCGAGATCATCAAGGGGGAGAAGACCGGGGACGAGGCACTCGCCCGCGCCTTCGACCTGGTGCGCCGGATCAGGAAGACCCCGATCGTCGTCAACGACTCGCGCGGCTTCTTCACCTCACGCGTCATCGGCCACTTCATCAACGAGGGCGTCGCGATGGTCGGCGAGGGCGTCGAGCCCGCGTCGGTCGAGCAGGCGGCGGCGCAGGCCGGCTACCCGGCCAAGGTGCTCTCCCTCATGGACGAGCTGACGCTCACCCTGCCCCGCAAGATCCGCAACGAGACCCGGCGCGCCGTCGAGGAAGCGGGCGGATCCTGGGCCACGCACCCCGCGGACGCGGTCATCGACCGGATGGTCGACGAGTTCGGGCGTCCCGGGCGCAGCGGCGGAGCGGGCTTCTACGAGTACGGCGAGGACGGCAGGCGGGGCCTGCTGTGGCCGGGGCTCCGCGAACACTTCACCGAGCCGGGCACCGAGATCCCGTTCGAGGACATGAAGGAGCGGATGCTCTTCTCCGAGGCACTGGACAGCGTCCGCTGCCTGGAGGAGAACGTCCTCATGACCGTCGCCGACGCCAACATCGGCTCGATCATGGGCATCGGCTTCCCCGCGTGGACCGGCGGTGTGCTCCAGTACATCAACGGCTACGAGGGCGGCCTGCCCGGCTTCGTGGCACGCGCCCGACAGCTGGCGGAGCGCTACGGCGACCGTTTCCTGCCCTCCGCGCTCCTGCTGGAGAAGGCGGAGAAGGGCGAGACCTTCCGCGACTGACAGCGCCCCCGCGGGCCGCGTTCACCCCTGCTCGTCGGCGGTGAACGCGGCCCGCAGCTCCTCCTTCAGCGATCGCTGGAAAGCCGTCAGCAGCGCCTGGAGCACCATCGGCTGCATGTGCGCCGAGAGCGACTTCATCGCCTTCACGTGTTCCGGGTCGGACTCCCGCTCCCGGTAGGGGTTCCACACCTCGTCCCGGAACAGCCGGGTCAGCTCGTGGGCGGCGGAGCGGGTGTGCTCCAGCAGGACCGTGCGCGCTGCCAGGATCGTCTCGTGCGCGATGGGCACGTCCAGGAGCTCCACCCCGAGCCGCAGAAGTCCCGGGTCCACCAGGAACGGCTCCCCGGGCGTCCCGGGGCGCTCCAGGACCCCCATGGCCGCGAGCCGGTCCACGTCCTGCTCGCTGAGGGGCCGGCCCGCGCGCCGCTCCAGCTCGGCGCGCTCCATGTCCTCGGCCGAGTCCGGGGCCCAGGACGCCACCAGGGCACGGTGGATCGCCAGGTCCTGCGCGCTCAGGTCGGGCGGCAGCTGCTGGAGGTAGCGCTCGATGGCGGCCAGTGTCATGCCCTGGTGCTGGAGCTCCTCGATGAGCGCCAGCCGGGAGAGATGGTCGTGCCCGTAGTGCCCGACGCGCCGTGGTCCGATCACCGGGGGCGGCAGCAGGCCCCTGGTGCTGTAGAAGCGCACCGTACGCACGGTGACTCCCGCGCGCGCCGCCAGTTCGTCGACGGTCAGCGTCGGTTCGTCCGTCCCGGTCGCCATGTCCACTCCTCGTCGCCGGGGCACTGCCGTACCGGTGCCTCGCCCGTGTCCGTGCCTGTGCACCGATCAGGTGCAACAGTATTGCTGTCTCACCACTGTTGTGAAAGTGTCCGGCAGCACCGAAGCGCGGTCCCACCACCGGTACGGGCGATCTTCCCGCCCTCTCCCGGCAGGACACGGCCGCCGGCGCCCGAATGAACCGCACCGAACAAAGCCACCGGCCGCCGCCGGGCGGGCGGTCGGTCAGGTGACCAGCCCGGCAGGTTCACAGGCCTGCCCCGGACCCACGAACCGGGTACACAGAGAGCACCAGTCGTCCGCGGCTGTGGCCAGGTCCGGGACCGCGGCCCGCACGGCGGAGGCCGTTCGGCCGAGAGTGCCGCCGTCCCGGACGAAGCAGCGCACGGTCCAGACGTCGCGCCGGGGCGTCGTCCACCACGAGTGAAGCCGCAGGTTGACGGCCGACCCGTCGTCGAACCACCACATGTCGGCGGGTCCGGTCGCCCGGTGTGCGCGAGGCGGCAGGTGTTCCTCGGCCACCGGGGGATCCGCTCCGGGGCGCGTGGTGGTTCGCAGGACGAGGTGAGGCCACCGGTGCACACCGGCCAACAGCGCGTCTGCCTCCAGCCGCTGATCGATGCTTCTGTCGATCACCCTGTGCGGCATTCGCGGTATCGGCATCGCGGTACGGCCGTCCGCGAGCACATCCACACGGCGGGTCCAGGAGCCGTCAAGAATGCCGGGAAAGGCCAGGCCGTGGGATGTCCGGTGAGCGGTCGGATGCCCGAACAGGCCGTATTCGTGGTCGTTGCCGTCTCGCGGTGAGTAGCACAGGCCGCCGTACCGCTCCTCGAACCGGATCATCGCGTCCACGATGCCGACGTCCGCGGGACGCTCGGAGCCGGCGTCGTCGACAAGCGTCGCGTACCGCCTGATCCGATCGGCAGGTGTAGGGGCGTATCGCCGCGCTCGTGGCTCCAGGAAGTCGCGGAGTCGGCGTGACACGGTGAGGTCATCGAGAATGTGTATACCTCACAGGGTACGCATGCGGGGCCAGGGCCGAGCGGCGGTTCGTTGTCAGTGGCGGTCCGTACGGTGAGGACATGCCGGGGATCACGTACATACGGGGGGACGCCACCGCTCCGCAGGGCAGGGGCGTCAAGCTGGTCGTGCACGTCTGCAACGACCTCGGCGGCTGGGGCAAGGGCTTCGTCCTGGCCCTGTCCCGCCGTTGGCCCGAGCCGGAAGCCGCCTACCGCCGGTGGCACCGTGGGCGGTCGGGCAACGACTTCGGGCCGGGAGCCGTGCAGCTCGTCCGGGCCGCCCCGTACATCTGGGTGGCCAACGTCGTGGGCCAGCGGGGGATGCGCACCGGCAGCAAGGGGGTGCCGGTGCGCTACGAGGCCATCGACGAGGGCCTGGCGAAGGTGGCCGTGCGGGCCGCCGAGCTGGGCGCGTCGGTCCACATGCCGAGGATCGGCTGCGGGCTGGCGGGCGGCACATGGTCCCGGATCGAACCCCTCGTCACCGAGCGGCTGGTGAAGAAGGGGATCGAGGTGACGGTGTACGACTACGGGTGAGAGCGGCCCCGGTGGTCGACGCGACGTACCTCCGGGAAGGGGTGCGCGGAGAAGGCGTTACAAGGATCCGAATGAGGTAACACTGTCGCACTGCCGGTGTGGTTGAGTGGTCGCACCGAGCGGGGAGGCCTCATGGCGGCACCGGGTACCAACGAGACACTGCTGGCCGGAGCGCTCGTGGAGACGCCGCCGACCGACGCGCTGAGCGAACAGATCCTGGACGCGGCGCGTGAGCAGTTCATGACCTTCGGGCTGCGCCGTTCGACCGTCGACGACGTCGCCAAGCGCGCCAAGGTCTCGCGGGTCACCGTGTACCGGCGGATCGGCAACAAGGACAGCCTGGTCTCCGCCTGCCTGCTGCGGGAGTACCGCCGGTTCGTCGTCGACGTGGACGAGGCGGTCGCCGCCCTGCCCACCGTGGAGGACCGGCTCGTCGCCGGCTTCGTCGCCGTCCTCCGGCACATCCGTGAACACCCGCTGGTGGGCGGACTGCTGCGGCTGGAACCGGAGATCATGCTCCCCTTCCTCACCCTGGAGAGCGGCCCCGCCCTCCTCGCCATGCGCGGATACCTGTCGGACCGGCTCCGCCACGCCCAGCGCGCCGAAGGGCGGCCGGAGACGGATCCGGCACCGGTCGCCGAACTCATGGTGCGCATCACCGTCTCCTTCCTCCTCAATCCGGTGAGCTGCTTCGAGCTGGACGACGACGAGCAGGTGGGCACCTTCGCCCGCCGCTACCTGGTGCCGTTGCTCAGCGCCGGGTGACCGCCTCCGGGACCGGACGCGGTCCTCGGTGCCGTGCTCCGCACGACAGGTCCGGGACGTCAGGACTTCCTCCGGGACGTCAGGACTTCTCCAGGGGCAGCGGCTCCAGCGGTCGGCTCCGCGCCCAGTGCGGACCGAGGTCGTCGAGCCGGTATCCGAAGGGGTAGCTGCGCGGCCGGGGCCGGGAGGGCAGCCACCGGGGCCGGGCCGGCAGCAGGCGTACGCCGTGCGACCGGGCGCGCACGGCGCGGACGGCGGCCTCGCGCACCCACCGGGGCTGGGCCGGGAATCCCAGCGCCCGCAGTAAGGGCTCGTCCAGCAGTGCGAGGGAGAGCCTGGCGACCAGGGGGCGCAGCGGGGCCGGGTACCACGCGGCCATGACACGGAAGGTGGCGTTGGCGACACGGCGGTTGGCCGGGTCGTACGCGAACATCCGTGCCTCGTAGGAGTCGAGCAGCCTCTCGAACTCCTCGTAGGTGCCGGGAGCGCCCTCGATGCCCATCATGGCGGCCATCCGCCGCCCCACCTCCGCCAGCGCCGCCGTCTCCTGGGCGCAGAGGGGCCGCCACCCGAAGCGGTCGATCCAGCGTTTGGGGCCGACGACCGTGGTGGCCAGCACGTAGAGGTAGTCCTCGTTCGGGATGCGGTACCGGCCGTGGATCCGGTTGAGGTGGCGGGCCGCAGTCCGGGCCCGCTCCGAGTCGAAGCCCTCGGCGGCCATCTCGTATCCGAACAGGACGGTGTCGTCGTACCGCTTCTGACCGTTGCGCTCGAACTCCTGGGTGCGGTCGAGCAGTACGGAGATCCTCGGGACACCGTAGTCGCGCAGGAAGGCGACGCTGATGCCCTGCCGGTAGTCCCACGGGAACTCGTACTGGGACATCAGCCGGAGTATCTCGGCGCAGTCGCGGGCGGGATCCATCCGGCGGATCTCGCGCAGTCGGCTGTAGCGGCCCATGGTGTGCGACCTCCTCTGTGGTGGGGACGGGCTTTCTCCGTGCGGGGCTCGCGGTGAGCCCGAGGCGGTGGACACGGCCGGTATCGACGAGGACCCGGCCCGGCCCCCGCGCTCAACTGCCGTGGCACGTCGGGCATGTGAAGGCCTCTCTCCCCGTGAGAGTCAAAGTTACAAATACTATTGACTTGTTTCACGAGGTGCGTCAACCGTGCTGACACTGATTCGAGGAAGGGACGCACAAGTGCCGGCGGACGCGGCGGCGGAGCGTCCTCGGAGGCGACCGGCATGTCGATGAGCGCCTCGGGCAGGAGGTGTCGGGTGGAGGCCCTCGCCCGCGGGCCGACCACCACCTTCTGCCATCCTTCCTGTCATGTCCGCACGCAATCGAATGCTGCCCCGGCACCGCGCCTGGCCTCTGACCGGCACCGACATCAGCGAGTGCCTCGGTCCGTACGCCGAGCGCGTCACGGACCTGCGCTTCCTCACCGGGCAGGACAGCGGGACCATCCGCCTGGGAGTCGCGTGGACCGCTCCGCACCCCCGCAACTACGGCCGCGGCGTCCACCCGGACGCGGTCGGCTTCCAGGTGGACGTCCACCCGGTCGACGCCACCGAACGCGCCGCCACCCGCGCGGTTCTGCGCGCGCAGGCACTCCCGCAGCTCCACGAGTGGATCACGCGGGCGATCGCCGCCGACGAGACCTGGCGACTGGCCGATCACCAGCACTACTGGCGGGTCACCGACGGTCACCTCACCCACGGCGACGAGGCGTGAACCCGCCCCGCCGGCCCGCACCCCGCCGCGCCCGCGAGGTGAGGGTGCCATCAGGGTGATCGCATACTGGAACACACAGGCCCGGCACCGGTCCGAGCACCCGCCGACCCCTGGGAGCACCCGCATGACCAGCGCAGGAGTGCCCTCACCGCCCCCGCCCGGTGGCGTGCTGTGGAGCCTCGCCGGCGACATCCGCGGACTGCTGATGCTGCCCGCCGCCCTCACCCTCCAGGTCGCCCGCCCGGCCGTCGGCGCCGGCGTCGACGACCACTCGGTCTTCCGTACGGACCCCTGGGGGCGCGGTGAGCGCTCACTGAGCTCGCTCCAGCTCTGGGTGTACGGGGGCGAGGCGGCAGCGGAGGAGGGGTGCAGGCTCAGAGAGCTGCACCGCACCATCCAGGGCACCGACGCCAGGGGGCGCCGCTACCACGCGCTCACACCCGCGAACTACGCGTGGGTGCACGCCACCGGCTTCCCCGTCTACCAGCACGCGGCGCGCTACCTCGTCCGCCCCCTGACCGACGCCCAGGAGCGTGCCCTGTACCGGGAGTGGCTCCAGGTCGGAAGGATCCTGGGCATCCACGACCGGGACATGCCGCAGACCGTCGAGGAGTTCTGGCCCTACTACCGCACGATGCTCGCCGACGAGGTGGAGGCGACCGTCGTCGTGCGGGAGCTGGTGGCCGTGGACGCTCCCGTACCGCCGCCCGACCGGGGGCCCCTCCTCCTGCGTCTGCTCCTGAAGGCGCTGTGGCCGGTGCTGCTCCCGCCGCTGGCCCGGTTCCGCAGCTTCATCACCGTCGGGCTGATGCCGCCCGACGCCCGCGAGGCCATCGGACTCGACTGGACCCCGGAGCAGGAGCGGCGCCTGCGGCGCTTCGGTGCCGCGGTGCGGCGGATCGTGCCGCTCCTCCCGGAGCGGCTGCGCTATCTGCCGCTCGCCAGGTCGGCGCGGGCCGAGTGGCGCGTGGCCCGGGGGCGGCGACGCGGGAGGCCCGGCGAACGGGAATGACCCGCACGGGCCGGTGGCCCATCCGCTCCTGCCGCGAGCCCGCCCCCGGAAGCGGGGGCCTCAGGCCGAGGCCCGGCGGATCAGTTCGGTCGGGGTGATCACGGACTCGGGCCAGGCCCCCGTGCCGCTGTTCAGCCGTTCCATCAGCAGCCGCACCATCAACCGCCCCATGCCCTCCACGTCCTGGCGAACCGTCGTCAGGGGCGGTTCGGTGGCCTCCGCCACCGACGTCATGTCGTCGAATCCGACCACGGCCACGTCCTCCGGTACCCGGACGCCCTTCTCGCGCAGCACGCGCAGAGCGCCCGAGGCCATCATGTCGTTGGACACGAAGACGGCGTCGAGATCGGCATGGGTCTCCAGCAGACCGGCCATGGCCCGGGCTCCGCCCTCGACGGTGAAGTCCCCCTCGACGACGAGGTCCGGCCCCGCGTCCGGGAGCACGTCGTGGTACCCGTCGATCCGGTCGAGCGCCGACGTCTGGTCGCGGGGCCCGGCGATGTGCGCGATGCGCCGCCGCCCGAGCGAGACGAGGTGGCGTACGGCTTCGCGGGCGCCGCCCCGGTTGTCGCAGTCGACGTACGGCACCTGTGGCGCTTCCCCGGCCTCCGTCGCCGGGTGCTCGGGCCGGCCCCCGTAGACCGTCGGGACGCGGAACCTCCGGATGATCGCGGGGAGTTCGTCGTCCGTGTGCAGCGAGAAGGCCAGTACACCGTCCACATGCCCACCCGCCAGGTAGCGGGTGACCCGGTCGAAGTCGCCGCTGCCCTCCACCAGGAGCAGGACCAGCTGCGCGTCGTGGGCGTTGAGCTCGCGGCTGATCCCGCGGATCTGGCGGGAAAAGAACGGGTCGGAGAAGATCCGGAACTCGGGCTCGTCGATGATCACGGCGACCGCGCCGTTGCGCCGCGTGACCAGCGTCCGTGCCGCGTGGTTCGGGATGTAGCCGAGCTCGTCGACCGCTTCGCGCACCTTGTCGACCAGGGGCTGCCGCACTCCCGCACCGCCGTTGACGACACGGGAGGCGGTCGCCCTGGACACACCGGCCCGGGCCGCCACGGCCTCCAGGGTGGGCCGGGCGTCACGCTGGGGATCGGTGTTCGGGTCGGGCAAGGGTTGCTCCTCGTACACGCGCGCCCCGTCGGGGAACGGCTGGAACCGGCGGGTTCGGCGCGAACGGACGGGGGTTCGGCGCGAACGCCGTCAGCCTAGCCGCCCGGTCGCGGCGGTCGGACGGATGATCGACCGGACGATTGCGGCATATCGCTTCATATGCGGTCACAACGGAACTGCTTGTTGGTCCCGTCAGATGCACGTTGCGTGTGGTACTGCCTACGGAGAGCGAAATTTCGCACTGCGTGAAAGGTGCCATCTGTGTCACACGACGAGCAGGGAACCGGCGGGCGGGGGGACTATCTCCCCGTCACCGCCGATCTACCCAGCGACCCGCACCACGGCCGGCGCGCCTCGACCGACCGGGTGGTCTTCGGCGTCACCGCGGTGCTCACCGTCGCTTTCGTGGTCTGGGGTTCCACCGCCACCGATTCGCTGGAGAGCGTCTCCAGCAGTCTGCTGAACGGCCTCATCCACAACGGCGGCTGGGCCTTCATGCTGGCGGCCTCCGGTTTCGTGGTCTTCGCCCTCTGGCTCGCGATCAGCCGGTACGGGACGATCTCACTCGGGCAGGAGGGTGAGGAACCCGAATTCCGCACGGTGTCCTGGGTCGCGATGATGTTCAGCGCCGGCATGGGGATCGGCCTGATGTTCTACGGCGTGAGCGAGCCGCTGGCCCACTTCGTCGATCCGCCGCCGGGCACCCGTCCCGAGGACGCCGCCGAGGCGATGCAGACGGCGATGGCCACCACCCTCTTCCACTGGACCCTGCACCCCTGGGCGATCTACGCGGTCGTCGGGCTCGCCATCGCGTACAGCGCCTACCGCCGGCACCGGAGGCAGACGATCAGCTCGGTCTTCGTCCCTCTCATCGGTGAGAAGCGTGCCCACGGAACCGTGGGCCGGATCATCGACATCCTCGCCATCTTCGCCACGCTCTTCGGTTCCGCCGCGTCGCTCGGGCTCGGCGCCCTCCAGATCGGCAGCGGTTTCCAGGAGCTCAACTGGATGGAGAAGACCGGCACGGGCCTCCTGGTCGCGATCATCGCCGTGCTGACGGTCGCCTTCGTCGCCTCCGCCGTGTCCGGGGTCGAGAAGGGCATCCAGTGGCTGTCCAACATCAACATGGTGCTCGCCCTGATCCTGGTGGTCTTCGTCTTCATCGCGGGGCCGACCATCATCGTGCTCGACCTGCTGCCCACCTCCATCGCCGCGTACTTCGGTGACCTCGCCCAGCTCGCGGGCCGCACGGAGGCCACCGGGGAGGGAGCGGTCGCCGACTGGCTGGCCAGCTGGACGGTCTTCTACTGGGCGTGGTGGATCTCGTGGACGCCCTTCGTCGGCATGTTCATCGCGAGGATCAGCCGAGGCCGGACGATCCGCCAGTTCGTCGGCGGCGTGATCCTCGTGCCCAGCACGGTCAGCCTGGTCTGGTTCGCCGTCTTCGGCGGCTCGGCCATCCGGCTTGAGGAGGCGGGGCAGCTCAAGGGCGTCGGTGACACCCCGGAGGCGCAGCTCTTCGGCGTCCTGCAGCAGTTCCCGGTCGCCACCCTCATGAGCATCCTCGTGATGGTCCTGGTGGGAATCTTCTTCGTCTCGGGCGCCGACGCCGCGTCGATCGTCATGGGCACGCTCTCCCAGAAGGGTGTCCTCGAACCCGCCAAGTGGGTCGTGATCTTCTGGGGTGTCGTCACCGGAGCCGTGGCGGCCGTCATGCTGCTCATCGGTGACGGTCAGGGGGACGCGCTGGCAGGCCTGCAGAACCTGACCATCCTGGTGGCCGCGCCGTTCACCATCGTCATGATCGGCATGTGTGTGTCCCTGATGAGGGACCTGCGCCAGGACCCGATGATCGTCCGCAGGGAGTTCGGCGTGGAGGCCGTCGAGTCTGCGGTCATCCAGGGGCACGCGAAGTACGACGGAGACTTCGAGATCCGGATCGGGCCCGGGCCCGCGGAGGTCACGTCGGACGAACGCCACAAGCACGAGCCCCCGGCCTGACCGGGGCTGCGGCTCGGCCCCGAGCCTCCGGCCCGACCGGGGCTGCGGCTCAGCCCACGAGCTGGGCCGCAGCCCGCGCGCAGCCTCTGGCCACCGTCACCCCGGCGCCGCCGTGGCCGTAGTTGTGCACCAGCAGACCGCCTTCCGGCAGCTCCTCCGCCTCGATGCGCACCCCGGCGTCCCGCGCCGGCCGCAGCCCCACCCGGTGGCCGATGACACGGGCCCCCGCGATCTCGGGCCGCACCCGCGCGCAACGCGCCACGATCTCCTCGGCCGTACGCGGATCGGGCTCCGTACGCGGATCGTCGGTCTCCGCCGTGCCGCCCAGCACCAGCCCGCCCGGCTGAGGGAAGAGATACGTCGTGGCGCTCGACGCGGGGTCCGCCGAGGTGAACCACTCGTCGATGCCCGGGTTCTCCACCACCACGAGCTGACCCCGGACCGGCCGCACCCCGGGATCCGGGGCCAGCTCGCGGGCGCCGAGCCCCGTGCAGTTGACCACCACCGGCGCCTCGGCCGCCGCCTCGGCGAGGTCGCGCACCGTACGCCGCTCGACCACACCTCCGGCCCGGGCCAGCCGGTCCTCCAGCCACCGCAGATGGACCGGCATGTCGATCAGCGGAAGAGTCACCCGCAGACCCTCGGCCACCTGGGACGCGCCCTTCAGCCGGCGGGCCCACGGGCCCAGCGCGGCGAGGTGCTCGCCCTCGTGCACTCCGGCGACCATGCGCACACCGGTCGGCGCGGGGTCCGCAGCCAGTTCCTCGTACACGCCGAGGGTCTCGAGCGACCAGGCGCCGACCAGCGCCTCGGGCTCGATCCGGTACGGCCACCACAGCGCACCGGCCACGGCCGAGGTCGTCGCGGACGCCGGGTCCCTGGACCAGACCCGCACCCGCAGGCCGCGCTCCGCCAGAAGCAGCGCCGTGGTCAGTCCGCTGACCCCGCCCCCCACCACGATCACGTCCGCCACCGCGCTCACCCCTGTCATCCACGTCGCCCCCGTGCGTGCCGAGGGCCGGACAGGCCATGGTCGCACCCAGGGCCGGCGGGGAGAATGGGCGCCGCGGTTCGTTAGGATCGTCAACCTGATGACTGCCACTCTCGTCGCCAAGGAACTCGCCGCCGGGCACGGCGACCGCACACTCTTCGCGGGACTCGACCTCGTGGTCGCGCCCGGCGACGTGATCGGTCTCGTCGGAGCCAACGGCGCGGGCAAATCCTCTCTGCTCCGCCTGCTCGCCGGGCTCGACCGGCCTGAGGAGGGCGAGCTGCGCCTCTCCCCGCCCACCGCCACCGTCGGGCACCTCCCGCAGGAGCCCGAGCGCCGCGCGGGCGAGTCCGTACGGGAATTCCTCGCCCGCCGCACCGGGGTCGCCGACGCCCAGGCCGCGATGGACGCCGCGACCCAGGCGCTGGTCGACGGAGCGCCCGGCGCGGACGACGCGTACTCCGAGACACTGGAGCGCTGGCTCTCCCTCGGCGGCGCGGACCTGGACGAACGTGCCGAGGAGGTCGCCGCCGACCTCGGGCTGACCATCGGTCTCGACCTCCCGATGACGGCCCTCTCCGGCGGCCAGGCGGCCCGCGCCGGGCTCGCCTCGCTGCTGCTCTCGCGCTACGACGTCTTCCTGCTCGACGAGCCCACCAACGACCTGGACCTGGACGGCCTGGAGCGCCTGGAACGCTTCGTGTCGGGACTGCGCGCCGGCACCGTCGTCGTCAGCCACGACCGTGAGTTCCTGATGCGCACGGTCACCAAGGTCCTGGAGCTCGATCTCGCCCAGCAGCAGATCAACCTCTACGGCGGTGGCTACGCCTCCTACCTGGAGGAGCGCGAACGCGCGCGTACGCACGCCCGCGAGGAGTTCGAGGAGTACGCCGACAAGCGCTCCGCGCTCGAGGGCCGGGCCCAGATGCAGCGCGGGTGGATGGACAAGGGCGTCAAGAACGCCCGCCGCAAGGCCACCGACAGCGACAAGCTCGGCCGCAAGTTCCGCAGCGAGGCCAGTGAGAAGCAGGCCGCCAAGGCCAAGCAGACGCAGCGCATGATCGAGCGCCTCGACGTCGTCGAGGAGCCCCGCAAGGAGTGGGAGCTGCGGATGGAGATCGCCTCCGCGCCGCGCTCCGGTTCCGTCGTGGCCACGCTGCGGGACGCCGCCGTGGTCCGCGGCACCTTCTCCTTCGGCCCGGCCACCCTGCAGATCGACTGGGCGGACCGGGTCGCCATCACCGGCGCCAACGGGGCGGGCAAGTCGACGCTGCTCGCCGCCCTGCTCGGCAGGCTGCCGCTCGACGAGGGCCACGCCTCGCTCGGTTCGGGCGTCGTGGTGGGCGAGGTGGACCAGGCGCGCAAGCTGTTCCACGGCACGGAGAGCCTGCTGGACGCCTTCTGCGCCGCGGTCCCCGACACCGAGCCCGCCGAGGTGCGCACCCTGCTCGCCAAGTTCGGCCTCCGCGCCGCCCATGTGATGCGTCCCGCGGACACGCTCTCGCCCGGCGAACGCACCCGGGCGGGCCTCGCGCTCCTCCAGGGCAGGGGCGTCAACCTGCTCGTCCTGGACGAGCCGACGAACCACCTGGACCTTCCGGCGATCGAACAGCTGGAGTCGGCACTGGAGGCGTACACCGGGACGCTGCTGCTGGTCACGCACGACCGGCGGATGCTGGAGGCCGTCCGTACGACCCGCATGGTCGAGGTCGCCGACGGCAAGGTCACCGAGTCCGGCTGACGCAGAACCTGCCCGCCCCGGAGACGGGACGGGCAGGTGCCGTGGCGCGTGGGGTGCCTCAGTCGACGTAGGAGATGTCGGACGAGGAGTAGATGCAGTTCGTGCCGTCGGCGCCCGTACCGATCTTGCTGGGTTCGCCGCTCGTCGTGCCCTTGTACTTGACGCAGACGTCCAGGTCGCGACCGCCGTCGTCATAGATCGTGATGTCCGAGAACCGCGCCGTGTCACCGTAGTTGGTGTTGATGCCGACCAGCGAGTCACCGGGGGTGGTAGCCCAGATGTTCTGGAGCTGGATGTGCCGGGCGTACTGCGTGGAGCAGTTGCCGCACGAACGGACCAGCTTCCCGAAGTCGTCCACCTGGAAGTTCTTGACGATCAGGGTGCCGGCTCCGTTGTGCTGGAGCACCTTGTCCTCCGCGAGCCTGGCGCCGCCGCCGTCGACCGTGCGGACCGTCGAGGAGGAACTGCCGCGGAAGGTCGCGGCGTCCTCGCCCACGTCCTCCCACCACACGTTCTTGATGGTGCAGGCGCCCGAGCAGTGCACGCCGTCGGCCGCCGGGGCGCCCAGGATGACGTTCTGAAGAGTGGCGCCGTCGGCCAGTTCGATCAGCGCGGGCTGGTCCTCGTCCTGACCGCCACTGCCGAGGTCGCCGCTGCCGTACAGCCGCTTCATGCCGCCGTCGTACGTCCCCGACACCTTGATGGTCGAGGAGACCGCCTGGCTGCCGTTGGCAGACGGCCACGACGGCCGGTCCGTGGGCGGGTCGGTGGGGTCGGTCGGGGGGTCCGTCGGGTCGGTCGGCGGATCCGTGGGGACGGTGCCCGATGCGGTGAAGGTCCAGCTCTTGCTGCCCACCGAGTCACAGGAGTTCTGCTGGACCAGGGCACCCGACGCCGTCGAACTGTCCTTCACGTTCAGGCACTTGCCGCCGTTGCTGTTGACGACGCGGTAGGTGCTGCCGCTGACCGACGCCAGGGTCCACACCTGGGTGGCGGCACCGCTGCAGCTCTGCTGCTCCACGGCCTTGCCCGCGCTGGTGGAGGCGTCACGCACACCGGCGCACTTGGCGCTGTTCGCGGCGGTCAGGGTGTAGCCGCTGCCTGACGCGGTGAGCTTCCAGGTCTGGCCGGCGGCTCCGTTGCAGGCGCTCTGGGCGAGCTGCGTCCCCGCGGCGGTGCTCGATCCCGGCACGCCCAGACACAGACCGCTGGCGGCGTTCGCCAGGCTGTACGACCCCGCGGCAGGGGCTGCCGAGGCCGACCCGGTGGCGAAGAGCGCGGTGAGGCCCGCCGCGAGGAGTGAAACGACGGCGACGAGAGTTGCGGCCGCACGGCCGCTCCGTCTCCTGACGTGCTGATTCTCGGTACGCACTGGCTATTCCTTTCACCGCCTGCGGCGTCCTCCGCAGGCACCTGTCAGTGGTTGGTGCGGTGGTGAAGGCTGTTCCCGGCCCCGGAGCAAGATTCCGTATGATGAACCGAGTTCGTGTATGCGAACAGCGGTGACGGTACGTCACCCGCATCGAGCGGTCAACAAGGTGGAGCGGACGATCAGTCGGCAGGCCCGGCCGGTGCTGCGGACGATCAGTCGGCAGGCCCGGCCGGTGCTGCGGTGGAGTCCCTGACGACCAGTGAGGTGGCCAGCGTGGTCTGCGCCGTGGCGGGCCCGGTGCCCACCGTCTCGACGGTCTGGATCAGCAGGTCGACCGCCGTCCGCCCGGCCGGAGCGGTGGGCATGGCGACCGTGGTCAGCCTCGGCCGGTTCAGGCGGCCGGCCACGATGTCGTCCACGCCGACCACGCTGATGTCGCGCGGCACCCGCACGTCCCGGTCGTCCAGACCTTCGATGAGGCCGATGGCGACCAGGTCGTTGTAGGCGATCACGCCGGTGGCGCCCGTCCTCAGCACGGCGGCCGTCGCCGTGATCCCGCCCTGCTCCGTCGGGGCGTTGGGGCCCAGGGCGTCGAGCCGGATCCCCCTGGCCGCGGCCGCTCCGCCCGCGGCCCGGCGCATCTCGGCGCTGGTCCACGACCCGCGAGGGCCGCCGACCAGGGCCAGATGGCGGTGGCCGAGGCCCGCGAGGTGTTCCACCGCGAGCGCCGCGCCGTGCGCCGCGTCCATCAGGACGGCGGACAGCCCGGCCACCCGGCGGTTGACCAGGACGAAGGGGAGGTCCCCGCCGAGCCTGGCGATGGCGTCGTTGGACAGCCGGGGGCTGACCAGGACCACGCCGTCGACCTGCCGGGCCAGGGTCCGGATCAGTTCCTCCTCCGCCCGCACGTCCTCGTCGGTGTCCGCCACGAAGACCTGGTAGCCGCGGACGCGGGCGTACGCCTGGGCCGCCTTGATGAGCGGCGGATAGAAGGGATTGGCGATGTCCGAGACGATCAGCCCGAGATTCCGGGTGCGGCCCGTGGTCAGCGCCCGCGCGGTCTCGTTGGGCTGATAGCCGAGCTCCTCGGCGACGGCCAGGACCCGGTCCCGGGTCTCCCGCTTCACCAGGTGCGAGGCCGAGAAGGCCCGCGAGACGGTGGAGACGTGGACTCCCGCTGCCTGTGCGACATCACGGATGGTCATCGCCACGGTTGATTTCCCCTTGCCCGCCCTGCGGCGCCGGCCGCCTGTCCCCGAACGTACCCCTGCGGGCCCACGGTGCACACGGGTCCGACCGGTCATGGTCCGCCCCGGTCCGGTGTTCTGCAACCGGTTGCACAACAGGGCACGCGTCAAGGGGAAGGTGGTGGCCAGGCGCCGGTGGGCGCGAGCCGGGCTGTCGTCAGGCCGGGGGCGGCGCGGGCGGGTCTCTGTCTCGTACCGGACATCGGCAGTCCTCTCCACCAGGGAGTCGGAGGGGGTGTGCGAGGTGGGGGGACCTCGCTCCTCCGGCGTACGGCCCTTGCTGTCGGGATGCAACCAGTGCGATGCAACCGGTTGCATCCCGGGCTGGCACTCAGCGTGAGGGTGAGTCCTGGACATGTCAATGCTTCGCGCAGCACTCGTTCCGTGCGGCGGTGTCGGACCCTGCCGGTACGAGGCATACGCCCAGAGGGCGTCGCGTGGAGAAGCGCCGATGGGCGGACGGGGGATGCCCCGCCCGCCCGCGCGCCTGCCTCAGCGCTTGGCGCCGCCCTTGCCGGAACCGCCCGTCAGACCCGCGCGCCGCAGTGCGTCAGCCATCGCGCTGTTGGCCGGAGCCGCAGCGGGCCGCTGTGCTCCGCCGCCGCCCCCGCTGCCTGCGCCTCCGCGCCTGTCGTCCCGGCGCTGGCCACCCTGGCGACTGTCCCGGCCGCCCTGGCCCTGGCCCTGGCCCTGACGCTGCCGGGGCGGACGCTCGCCGCCGCCCTGTGCGCTCCGGTCGCGCTTCTGGCTCCCGCCGGCCTGTCCGGCCGAGGCGTCGTCGTCGAGCCGCAGGGTCAGCGAGACCCGCTTGCGCGGGATGTCGACGTCCATGACCTTCACCCTCACGATGTCGCCCGGCTTCACGACATCCCTCGGGTCCTTGACGAAGGTCCGCGACATCGCCGACACATGGACGAGGCCGTCCTGGTGGACGCCGACGTCCACGAACGCGCCGAACGCCGCCACGTTCGTCACGACACCCTCCAGCACCATCCCGGGGGCCAGGTCACCGAGCTTCTCGACGCCCTCCTTGAACGTGGCCGTCCGGAAGGCCGGCCGGGGGTCGCGACCGGGCTTCTCCAGTTCCTTCAGGATGTCCGTGACCGTCGGAAGGCCGAACTTCTCGTCCACGAAATCGTCCGGCCGCAAGGACCGGAGCGTGTCCGTGTTGCCGATCAGTGAAGCGACGTCGCCGCCGGTCCGCTTCACCATCGTCCGCACCACGGGATACGCCTCCGGGTGCACGCTCGACCCGTCCAGGGGGTCGTCGCCACCCCGGATCCGGAGGAAGCCGGCGCACTGCTCGTACGCCTTCGGGCCCAGCCGCGCCACGTCCTTGAGCGCCCTGCGCGAGCGGAACGGGCCGTTGGCGTCCCGGTGGGACACGATGTTCTCGGCCAGCCCGGACCCGATGCCCGACACTCGCGAAAGCAGTGGGGCCGAGGCGGTGTTGACGTCGACCCCGACGCCGTTCACGCAGTCCTCGACCACGGCGTCCAGGGAGCGCGACAGCTTCACCTCGGACAGGTCGTGCTGGTACTGGCCGACACCGATCGACTTCGGGTCGATCTTCACCAGCTCGGCCAGCGGGTCCTGCAGCCGGCGCGCGATCGAGACCGCGCCGCGCAACGACACGTCCATGTCCGGGAGTTCCTGCGAGGCGAACGCCGACGCCGAGTACACCGAGGCGCCGGCCTCCGACACCATCACCTTGGTGAGCTTCAGCTCCGGGTGCCTGTCGCACAGTTCACCCGCGAGTTTGTCGGTCTCGCGGGACGCCGTGCCGTTCCCGATCGCGATCAGGTCGACCTGGTGCTCCTTGGCGAGGCGCTCCAGCGTGGCGAGGGACTGGTCCCACTTGTTCGCCGGCACGTGCGGGTGGATGACCTCGGTCGCGACGACCTTGCCGGTCGCGTCCACCACGGCGACCTTCACGCCCGTCCGGAAGCCGGGGTCGAGTCCCAGGGTCGCCCGGGTGCCGGCCGGCGCGGCGAGCAGCAGGTCACGCAGGTTGGACGCGAAGACCCGTACGGCCTCGTCCTCCGCCTCCGTGCGCAGCCGCAGCCGCATGTCGATCCCGAGGTGCACGAGGATCCGGGTGCGCCAGGCCCAGCGCACTGCGTCACCGAGCCACTTGTCGCCCGGCCGGCCGCGGTCCGCGACGCCGAACCGGCGCGCGATCATGTTCTCGTACGACGAGGGCCCGGGCTGCTCCGACGGCTCCTCCGGTTCGAGAACGAGGTCGAGCACGTCCTCCTTCTCGCCCCGGAG
The DNA here is from genome assembly GCF_042667905.1 of Streptomyces sp. NPDC057287. Taxonomy (NCBI): domain Bacteria; kingdom Bacillati; phylum Actinomycetota; class Actinomycetes; order Kitasatosporales; family Streptomycetaceae; genus Streptomyces; species Streptomyces sp. NPDC057287. The sequence goes on from NZ_JBHUYV010000017.1 coordinate 103,736, forward strand.
CATCGCGAGGATCCTGTGCGAGGGCAACGCGGTGAACGGTTCGGAGAAGTCGAAGTAGTCGGCGAACTTCGCGCCGGCCTCCTCCTTGCCGTCCCGCACCTTCGCGACCACCCTGCCCCGTGACCACATGCGTTCACGCAGCTCACCGGTGAGGTCGGCTTCCTCGGAGAAGCGCTCGGCCAGGATCGCGCGAGCGCCCTCCAGCGCCGCCGCGGGGTCGGCCACGCCCTTGTCCGTGTCGACGTACGCGGCCGCCGCGGCGAGCGGGTCCACGGAGGGGTCGGCGAGCAGTCCGGCCGCCAGGGGCTCCAGCCCCGCCTCGCGCGCGATCTGCGCCTTGGTCCTGCGCTTCGGCTTGAACGGCAGGTAGATGTCCTCGAGCCGCGCCTTGGTGTCGGCCGCCCGGATCCGGGCCTCGAGCGCCTCGTCGAGCTTGCCCTGCTCACGCACGGACTCGAGGACCGACGCACGGCGGTCCTCGAGCTCCCGCAGGTACCGCAACCGTTCCTCGAGCGTGCGCAGCTGCGCATCGTCGAGCATCTCGGTCGCTTCCTTGCGGTAGCGCGCGATGAACGGCACGGTCGACCCGCTGTCGAGCAGGTCGACGGCCGCCTGCACCTGACGCTCACGTACGCCGAGTTCCTCGGCGATCCTGCCTTCGATGGACGTCGTCACGGTTTTACCGACTCGCCTTCTCGTACTGGCTGTGCTGGCTGTGCCTCCGGGGCGCTCCACACCCGGGTGGGCACCTTCGCCTGCATTGTGCCGGGTCGTCGGGTGCCGTGTCGCGTGACCTGGTCGATCACGGCCCGGGCGTCAAGGTCGACGGGCCGGTCGTGCGCGGCGGCCCCTGCCGCCGAGCGACGCGCCACGGGAGGGGCCTGCCGTACGTCCGCGGGGTCAGCCCTTGCCGACCAGGTCGTCGGGGAAGGCCCCGGCGGAGGCCGCCGTGAACAGGAACCCGCGCCCGAGCTCGGTGAGCCGGGCCACGCCGTCGGCGCCCAGGTGCTCGTACGGTGCGGCGTCCATCCGGTCCGTCGCCTCCTCCAGATCGGCCCTGAGAGCGGTGCCCGCGTCGGTCAGCTCGCCCTCTGCGTCCAGCAGACCCCGGCCGCGCAGCCGCTCCACCGCGGCGTCCCAGTCCGTACGCCGCCAGCCGCGGGTGGCCAGTATCCAGCGCGGCGCCATGCCCTTGCCGGTGGCGGTGTGGCTGACCAGGGCTTCGAGCGGGTCGAGACCTGCCGAGAGCAGCGCGGCCAGGTGCCCGTCCCCGCGATGTTCGCGCAGCAGTGTCGCCGCGTGCCAGTACGCCAGATGCGGCTGGTCCGGCACCGCCAGGTCCGCGTGCGCCGCGTACAGCGGGCGGGCGTGACGGGTGCATGCCTCGGTGGCGCGCAGGGCGAGCGCGGCCGCCTCCGCCATCTCCGGGGAGGCGAGCACGTCCTCGCCGAGCACCCGGCGCAGCGTCGAGTCGGCCGCCCGGAGGCGCGCGTCGAGCGCTGCCGCGGGGGTGATGTCCGACCAGACGGCGGGCAGGTGACGGGCCACGAGCTCGTGGTTGAAGTTGTAGAACGTCGCGGTGACCGCACCCGCTCCGACCGCGCCCAGGGCAGCGCCGCGGGCGGCGAAGTAGACGCGGCTCTCGTGGTCGACTCCCAGCTCCGCGAACTCCTTGCCGAGGTCGGGGGAGAAGTAGACGCAGGAGTGCAGCGGGTTGAGTGCGTTGTGACAGCGGCGCCCGGCGCGCGGCGGAAGAGTGCTCATGCCCGCACGTTACCGACTGGTTGGTACGTGGGGTAGCCCCGGGGTGGGCGCCGGCGCACTGCGGTGCGGGCATGGCAGGAAAGGTGGGGAACTCGTCATTGCGGCCATCCGGGCCGGCAGCCCAGGATGGCGGACATGAAGCAGCGATCCGTGCTCGTCGTCCTCTTCGAGGGCGTGCAGAGCCTCGACGTCACCGGCCCCGTGGAGGTCTTCGCGGGCGCCTCCCGCTTCCCGGGGATCTCCTACGAGCTGCGCACCGCCTCGCTGGACGGCGCACCGGTCCGCTGCTCCAGCGGCCTCACCCTCGTCCCCGACGGCGCTCTCGCCGACGCCGGGACGCCCGATCTGCTCCTCGTTCCGGGCGGTGCGGGCACGAGGGCCCCGGACCCGGAGCTGATCAGCTGGCTCCGGGCCCACGCCCCGCAGGCACGGCAGCTGGTCTCCGTGTGCACCGGCGCCCTGCTCCTGGCCGCGGCGGGCCAGCTCGACGGCCACCGGGTGACCACCCACTGGTCGGTCTGCGCCCAGCTCGCCCGCAGCCATCCGGCCGTCGAGGTGGACCCGGACCCCATCTTCGTACGCGACGGACGGCTGGCCACCTCCGCGGGCGTCACCGCCGGTATCGACCTCGCGCTCGCCCTGGTCGAGGAGGAGCACGGACGGGAGGTGGCGCTCGGCATCGCCCGCCATCTCGTCGTCTTCCTGCGGCGTCCGGGCAACCAGGCGCAGTTCAGTGCCCAGCTCACCGCGCAGACGGCCGTCCGCGAGCCGCTCCGCGACGTGCAGCACTGGGTCACCGAGCATCCGGACGCGGACCTCTCGGTGGAGGCGCTCGCGTCCCGGGCCGGGCTCTCGCCCCGCCACTTCGCCCGCGCCTTCCAGGCGGAGACGGGCCTGACCCCCGGCAGGTACGTCGAGCGCGTACGCCTGGAGCAGGCGCGCCGGCTGCTGGAGGACACCACCGAGGGCGTCGCCGGGATCGCCCGTGCCAGCGGTTACGGCACCCCGGAGGCGATGCGCCGCGCCTTCCTCAAAGCCCTCGGCACCGCGCCCGCCGAATACCGCAAGCGCTTCCGCCCGCAGTCCGTCCGAGCGTGACGACACCACCTGGGAGAGGACCCTCCATGCAGATCGCCATCGTGCTCTTCGACCGCTTCACCGCGCTCGACGCCGTCGGCCCCTACGAGATGCTCAGCCGGGCTCCGGGAGCCGAGGCCGTGCTCGTCGCCGAACGGACGGGACCCGTGCGCAACGACAGCGGGAGCCTTTCGCTCGTCGCCGACCGCACGCTCGCCGAGGTGCCCGCCCCCGACCTGGTCATCGTGCCGGGAGGCCCCGGACAGAGCGACCAGATGGAGAACGAGGCGCTGCTCGGATGGCTGCGCACGGCAGACACCACCAGCACCTGGACGACCTCCGTGTGCTCCGGTTCGCTCCTGCTCGCCGCCGCCGGACTGCTCACCGGCCGACGCGCCACCTCGCACTGGCTCGCCCTCGACGGCCTGAAGGCCTACGGCGCCGAGCCCACGGGCGAGCGGGTCGTCATGGACGGCAAGTACGTCACCGCCGCCGGGGTCTCCGCGGGGATCGACATGGGCCTCACCCTGCTCGGCAGGATCGCGGGGGACACGTACGCCCAGTCCGTCCAGCTCCTGACCGAGTACGACCCGCAGCCGCCCTACGACACCGGATCCCCGGAGAAGGCCCCGGCGGCCATGGTCGAGGAATGGCGGGCGAGGAGCCGGTTCATCCTGACGTAGGCGAGGTCCCCGCGCCGCCCGTCGCCCAGGTGAACCGGGGAGCGCGGCGCTCAAGGAAGGCGGCGACCCCCTCCGCGGTGTCGCCGCTGCCGCGCGCCTGCTCCGACCAGTGGGCGTCGCGGTCCTCACGGCCGTCGGCGAACTCCTTGGCGGCGGCCTGCGTCAGCTGCGAGCGCGACGCCAGGACCTGCGCGAACGACCGCACCCGGTCCTCCAGTCCGCCGACCGGCAGGACCTCGTCCACGAGCCCCGTACGCAGGGCGCGGTCCGTGCCGATCAGCTCGCCGGAGAACAGCAGGTACTTCGCCGAGGCCGGGCCGACCAGGGAGACGAGCCGGCGCGTCGAGGACGAGGGGTAGACGATCCCGAGCTTGGCCGGGGTGACGCCGAAGGACGCGCCCTCCTCGGCGAACCGCAGATCACACGCGGCCGCGAGCTGGCTGCCGCCGCCGACGCAGTATCCGCGCACGGCGGCCAGCGTCGGCCCCGGGAACGCGGCCAGGGCCTCCTCCGCCTCGACGGCGAGTGCCTGGGGACGCCCGCCGGGGTCCTGGAGGGAACCGATGTCCGCACCGGCGCAGAAGGTGTCACCGGCGCCGGTGAGCACGAGGACCCGCACGCCCGGGTCGGAGGCCAGCGCCTCCAGCAGTGCGGGCAGCGCCTGCCACATGCCGGCGGTCATGGCGTTGCGCTTGGCGGGGTTGCTGATGACGACGGTGGCCACGCCGTCCACGACCGCGTGCTCCAGCCGCGGCTCCGCCCGTACCGTCTGCTCCCTGGGGTCCATGCGCCGGATGCTATCCGCACGGACCGAACCTATGATCAAGAAGGGGTCGCGAAGCAGGCACGCACCGTGAGGAGCTGTCGATGACCGGACCCACGAGCGAGGGCGGGAAGAGGACCGGACCCGGGGGCGGGAAGAGGGCCGGAGCCCCGGCCGGGAAGTCCGGGCCCGCCGCCGAGGGCAGGAAGCTCAGCCGCAGCTTCGGCGTGCTCGCCCTGCTGGGAGCCCTGCTCGCCGTGGCGGGGCTCGTCGGACTCGTCTACACCGGCGTGGCCACCCTGACCTCGATGATCCTCTTCGGCTGGCTGCTGCTGATCGGCGGCCTCGTCGGCCTCCTCCACGCGGTCCAGGCCCGCGGCACCCCGTACTTCTGGCTGGGCGTGGTGGTCGCCGCGCTGAACATCGCGGCCGGTGTCGTCGTCATCAGGAACCCGGTGGGCACGGCCGAGGCACTGACGATGTTCGCCGCGCTCCTCTTCCTCACCGGGGGAGTGTTCCGGCTGGTCGGCAGTGTCGTCGTACGCGGGCCCCAGTTCGGCTGGACGCTGCTGCAAGGAGCCTTCGGGCTGCTGCTGGGCGTGCTGGTGCTCGTCGACTGGCCGCACAGCAGTCTCTACGTGCTCGGGTGCTTCTTCTCCCTGGCCCTGCTGTTCGACGGACTCGGGCTGATCGCCATCGGAGTGGGAGGACGACGCGTCGTCGGTCTGGTGACGGACCAGATGACGCCTGAAGAAGGTGAGAAGTAGTCCAATCACCTGACGCCGTCATACTCATTCGGTCAAATTGCTTCAAGAGCAGACCACTTATGTTCAGAGCTGCGGTCCGGACCACGCTCTTCCCGACACTCATTACTCGATAGTCAGTGATATGCGAGTCGAGAGCGGGTATCGGTCTATGGAGAGCCGTGGGAGTGTTCCGGCCCATCCCGTGCCGTACGAGGGGGTGTGGCGCTTCACCGCCCCCGCTGTGGACGTCTCGGTGCCGCAGGCCCGGCACGCGGTGCGGGATCTGATCGACCGGCAGGGCGTGCCCGTCGAGGACGACATCCTGCAGGGTCTGCTGCTGATCGTGTCGGAACTGGTCACCAACGCCGTCCGGCACGCGGCGCTGCTCTCGCCCGAACTGGCGGTCGAGGTGGCCATCGGCGCGGAATGGATCAGGGTCTCCGTCGAGGACAACCACCCCTACCGCCCGACCGCACTCGTCACCGACTACGCGCAGACCGGCGGCCGCGGGCTGCTCCTGGTGCGGGAGATCACCGCCGAGGCGGGCGGCACCTGCGACGTGGAGCACACCGCGGGCGGCGGAAAGATCATCTGGGCGGCGCTGCCCCTGAAGACGCAGCTCTGACCGCCCCTGCGGCGCGCCGCCTCACCAGCCCGCGGACGGCCCCGTCAGTTCCCGGATCGCGGGCCGTGCGGCGTCCAGCACGGTCATGAACCAGGCCGAGAACGGCGCGGCCGCATGACGCTCCGCCAGCTCGCCGGCGGTCACGAAGGCCGTCTCGCCGACCTCCTCCTCGTCCGGCCGCAGGTGTTCCTGCACCATCCCCACGAACAGGTGGTTGAACTCCTGCTCCACCAGACCCGACACGGGGTCGGGGTGGTTGTAGCGGACCGTGCCCGCCGCGGCGAGCAGCGAGGGCGAGACCCCCAGCTCCTCGTACGTACGACGGGCGGAGGCCGCGAACGGCGCCTCTCCCGGGTAGGGGTGACCGCAGCAGGTGTTCGACCACACGCCGGGGGAGTGGTACTTGCCGAGCGCGCGACGCTGGAGCAGCAGCCGTCCCTGCTCGTCGAAGAGGAAGACGGAGAACGCCCGGTGCAGCTGGCCCGGCGCCTGGTGAGCGGCGAGCTTCTCCGCGGTGCCGATGGTGGTGCCGCTCTCGTCGACCAGTTCGAGCATGATCGCGTCTGCTGTGCCGTTCGACGAGCTGTTCGCCGCGGTGGCTGGTGTGGTCGGCATACCCATCCTTCGCTTTGGTTCCCGGCCTCGTGCGCCGGACCCCTCGAGTGCGGTCAAGTCTGCCGTACAAAAGCCGCTTGTCCGCACTTCGGGTGCTGGCATGTCCGTCCCGCCGCACCCCGGAGGGCGCGGCGGGACGGACACCGCGTCAGACCCCGAGGACGTCCGGGTAATGGATCGTGCCCTTCGGTACGGGCGCGGAATCGTCGGGGGCCGGCTCCGTCATCACCTCGTCGGGCACCTCGGAGGACGGCCTGTCCCGAACCGCGAGTCCGGGTGGTGCTCCGAGTCGCCGAGCACCAGGACGAGTGACTCGCCCCGCAGCCGTGCGGCGTCCGGCCCCGCCCGCACCACCGCGCGCCCGAGGCCGCCGGCACCGGCGCCGGCGGCCTCCCGGCGGCTCAGTGACAGAGCCGCGCCTCGTGCTCCGCGTGCCCGCTGGGCTCCAGCTGGAAGGTGCAGTGCTCGACGTCGAAGTGATGGCCCAGGCAGCCCTGCAGATCGTGCAGGAGCTTCTCGTGACCGATCGAGTCGAGCATCTCCTGGTGCACGACCACGTGTGCGGAGAGGACCGGCATGCCGGAGGTGATCGTCCAGGCGTGCAGGTCATGGACGTCCAGCACACCCGGCAGGGCCGTGATGTGCGCGCGTACCTCTGCCATGTCGACGCCCTTGGGCGCCGACTCCAGCAGCACGTCGAGCGTCTCCCGCAGGAGTTTCACCGTACGGGGGACGATCATGAGGCCGATCAGCAGCGAGGCGATGGGGTCGGCGGCCTGCCAGCCGGTGGCCATGATGATGCCGGCGGAGACCAGCACGGTCACCGAGCCGAGCGTGTCCGCGACGACCTCGAGATAGGCACCCCGCACATTGAGGCTGTCCCGCTGCCCGCGCACCAGCAGGGAGAGCGAGACCACGTTGGCGACGAGCCCGACGGCGGCGAACGCGATGGCCAGACCGCCCCGGGTCTCGGCCGGAGTGATGAAGCGGTCGACGGCTTCGAAGACCAGGTAGCCGCCGACACCGAGGAGCAGCAGGCAGTTGGCCAGCGCGGCGAGGATCTCGGCACGGGCGAAACCGAAGGTGCGGTTGGGGCCGGCCGGCTTGTTGGCGAAGTGGATGGCCAGCAGGGCCATGCCCAGGCCCAGCGCGTCGGTCGCCATGTGGGCGGCGTCCGCGATCAGGGCGAGCGAATCGGCGAGCAGCCCGCCGACGATCTCCATGACCATGACGCCGAGGGTGATGCCCAGGGCGACCCGGAGCCGGCCGCGGTACGCGGCGGCGGCCGTCGTCCCCGTCGGGGGCGGCCCTCCGTGCGTGTGCCCGTGATCGTGGCCAGCCCCCATGAGAACGCCTCCGGAAACGCGTCGTGCCCCTCGGACAGCTCGCATGCGAACGACTCGGAGAGCTCGGACGCAGGTCGCCCGATGTGGCCAGTGAACTACGGGGGCGGGGTGGCGGGCAACACGGCACTGAACACCGTTGTCATGTGCTCTGACCTGCGGAAACGATCGCAGGTCAGAGCGTCGCGGGGGAGCGGTCCCTCACCGTTGCGAGCGGGCCTCGGGGTGCAGCCGGCACCAGCCCTCCCACGCGGACAGCACCATCTCGCGCATGCCGCGGCGTGCCGTCCAGCCCAGTTCCCCGGTCATCCGGGCGGACGACGCGACCGCCCGGGCCGCGTCCCCCGGCCTGCGCGGCTCGACCACGGGCTCCGCGGGGATACCTGTCACCTCGGCCACCAGCTCGGCGAGCCGCCGCACCGAGACGCCCTCGCCCCGTCCGATGTTCACGGTGAGGTCCGAGCCGGCCGTCTCCTCGGCGTCCCGGTCCAGCTTCCTGGCGACGGCGAGATGCGCCTCGGCGAGGTCGGCGACATGGATGTAGTCGCGTACACAGGTGCCGTCCGGCGTCGGGTAGTCGTCACCGAAGATCCGCGGTGCGTCGCCCCGCGTCAGCCGGTCGAAGAACATCGGGACGACGTTGAAGACACCCGTGTCGGCCAGTGCGGGCTCGGCGGACCCCGCCACGTTGAAGTACCGCAGACAGGCCGTCGAGATGCCGTGCGCGTGGCCCGTCGCACGCACCAGCCACTCGCCGGCGAGCTTCGTCTCGCCGTACGGGTTGATCGGCGCGCACGGCGTCTCCTCCGTGATGAGCTCCACGTCCGGGACGCCGTACACCGCCGCCGACGAGGAGAGGAGGAAGCGCCGCACACCGGCCGCGACCACGGCCTCCAGCAGCACGGCCAGCCCGGTCACGTTCTCCCGGTAGTAGAGCAGCGGCTTCTCGACGGACTCTCCCACCTGCTTCTTCGCCGCGAGGTGCACCACACCGGTGACGGCGTGCTCCGCCAGGACCCGGTCCAGGACGCCCCGGTCGTAGGCGCTGCCGCGCACCAGGGTGACCCCCGCGGGCAGTCGCTCCTCGAAGCCCGTGGAGAGATCGTCGAGGACGACGACCCGTTCCCCGGCCTCCGTCATGGCCTTCGCCACATGTGCCCCGATGTAACCGGCCCCGCCGGTGATCAACCACGTCATACGCGTCAGCTTATGCGCTGTCCGGACGCGGTTTGTGGGCCGAGGCGTTGATCGACGATGATGATCGCGAACGGCGCCGCATCATGGCTGATTCGCCCGAACGGAGCACAAACGGGCGGTGAACTCGGTCTTCCGTTCATCCGATAGCCTCAGCCGACGTGCCGCCGGCCCACCTCCGGGCCGCAAGTCGCGCGCCGTTCCCGTGAGCAGCCCAAGGAGTGAGTTCGTCTGTCGACCGCCATCCTCACCGGTGCGCCGGTACCCGGATCGTCGCTCGAGGACGATCTGCGGTCGCTCGGCTTCGAAGTCACTGCCGCAGCTGACGCCTCCGAGGCCGCCGAGCTGCTCGCAGCGGTCCCCGCGAGCAGGCGCGTCGCGCTCGTGGACCCCCGCTTCGTCGGCCATGTCCACGCGCTCAGGCTCGGACTCACCGACCCCCGCTTCGCCGCTGCGGCGATCCCCGGTGCGCTCACCGCGCAGCCCGAGGCCCGCCCCGCGCTGCTCCGCGCCCTGCGGCGGGCCGTCACCGCCGTTGGTGCCGGGAGTCCCGTCGCACCCCCCGGCGCCGGAACCGTCACCGAGGAACGCACCGTGCCCGGCCGGCTGGCCGTGGCGCTGGACGCGGAAGGCACCGACGTGCGGCGCCCCGAGCTCGGTTCGCTCACGGCAACCGTGCCGACCGGACCCGAGGAGCGCATCGCCGCACGGGAAGCCGTGGCCGCCGTCGACGACGAGGCCGTACGGCTGCGCAGCGCGGTGAAGGCCCACGACGGCTTCTTCACCACCTACTTCATCAGCCCCTACTCCCGCTACATCGCACGCTGGTGCGCCCGGCGGGGGTTCACCCCGAACCAGGTCACCACCGCCTCGCTGATCACCGCGCTGATCGCGGCCGGCAGCGCGGCGACCGGCACCCGCGGCGGCTACGTCGCGGCCGGGCTGCTCCTGCTCTTCTCCTTCGTCCTGGACTGCACCGACGGGCAGCTCGCCCGGTACTCGCTCCAGTACTCGACGATGGGCGCCTGGCTGGACGCCACCTTCGACCGGGCCAAGGAGTACGCGTACTACGCGGGCCTCGCCCTCGGCGCCGCCCGGGGCGGCGACGACGTGTGGGTCCTCGCCCTCGGTGCCATGGTGCTCCAGGCCTGCCGCCATGTCGTCGACTTCTCGTTCAACGAGGCGAACCACGACGCGGTGTCCAACACGAGCCCCACCGCCGCGCTCTCCGACAAGCTCGACAGCGTGGGCTGGACGGTCTGGCTGCGCCGGATGATAGTCCTGCCCATCGGCGAGCGCTGGGCCATGATCGCCGTGCTCACCGCGGTGACCACCCCCCGGATCGTCTTCTACGCCCTGCTCGTCGGCTGCTCCTTGGCCGCCTGCTACACCACGGCCGGCCGGCTGCTGCGCTCGCTGACCCGCAAGGCGAAGCGCACCGACCGCGCCGCCCGGGCCCTTGCCGACCTCGCCGACTCGGGTCCCCTCGCGCAGGGTGTCGCCGCCGTGCTGCGGCGTCCCGGCGGAGGCTTCACCGCCCCGTTCCTGGCACTCGCCGGAGCGCTCGTCATGGTCGCCGCCGCGCTGTTCGCCCCTTACGGCGGCCTGCTGACGGTGGGAGCCGCGGTGGTCTACGCGGTCCTCTCCGGCCTCGCCGTCTCGCGGCCGCTCAAGGGCGCGCTCGACTGGCTCGTCCCGCCGGTCTTCCGGGCCGCCGAGTACTGCACGATCCTGGTGCTGGCCGCCCGCAGTGACGTACCGCACGCGGTTCCCGCGGCATTCGGTCTGGTTTCGGCCGTCGCCTACCATCACTACGACACGGTCTACCGCATCCGGGGCGGCACCGGGGCGCCGCCCCGATGGCTGGTGCGCATCATCGGCGGACACGAGGGCCGGACCCTGGTCGTCGCCGTTCTCGCCGCCGTACTGACCCATGGTTCCGGTTTCACCACGGCTCTCACCGCGCTCGCGGCCGCCGTGGCTCTGGTGGTGCTCGTGGAGTCCATCCGCTTCTGGGTGTCCTCCTCGGCCCCCGCCGTACACGACGAAGGAGAACTCGCATGATCGGCCTCGTACTGGCTGCCGGTGCCGGACGCCGTCTGCGTCCGTACACGGACACGCTGCCCAAGGCCCTGGTGCCGGTGGACGGCGAGAAGACGGTCCTGGACCTGACGCTGGCCAACTTCGCCGAGGTCGGACTCACCGAGGTCGCGGTCGTCGTCGGCTACCGCAAGGAGGCGGTCTACGCCCGCAAGGCCGAGTTCGAGGCCACGTACGGCGTGACGCTGACGCTGATCGACAACGACAAGGCCGAGGAGTGGAACAACGCCTACTCCCTCTGGTGCGCGCGTGAGGTCCTGAAGAAGGGCGTCATCCTCGCCAACGGCGACACCGTGCACCCGGTCTCCGTGGAGAAGACCCTCCTGGACGCGCGCGGCAAGGGGCAGAAGATCATCCTCGCCCTCGACACGGTGAAGACCCTCGCCGACGAGGAGATGAAGGTCATCACCGAGGACGGCAAGGGCGTCCGCCGGATCACCAAGCTGATGGACCCGGCCACCGCCACCGGCGAGTACATCGGCGTCACGCTGATCGAGCCCGAGGCGGCCGAGGAGCTCGCCGACGCCCTGAGGACCACCTTCGAGCGCGACCCCGACCTCTACTACGAGGACGGTTACCAGGAGCTCGTGAACCGCGGCTTCACGGTCGACGTCGCGCCCATCGGAGAGGTGACCTGGGTCGAGATCGACAACCACGACGACCTCGCCAGGGGCAGGGAGATCGCGTGCCTGTACTGACCCGCCTCATTCCGTCCCCCGTCGTCGTCGACATCCGGCGCGGCGCGATGGACGATCTGGCCGGTCTCCTCGCCGACCAGCGGATCTCCGCGTCGGGCAAGCTGGCCATCGCGATCAGCGGGGGGTCGGGGCGCGCCCTGCGCGAGAGGCTCGCTCCGGTGCTGCCGGGTGCCGACTGGTACCCGGTCACCGACGGCACGATCGACTCCGCGGTCCGGCTCGCCGACGGCATCAAGGGCAACCGCTACGACGCCGTCGTCGGCCTCGGCGGCGGCAAGATCATCGACGTGGCGAAGTACGCCGCGGCGCGCGTGGGCATGCCCATGGTCGCCGTCGCGACGAACCTGTCCCACGACGGACTCTGCTCCCCGGTCGCGACCCTGGACAACGACAACGGACGGGGCTCCTACGGGGTCCCCACCCCGATCGCCGTCGTCATCGACCTCGACGTCATCCGTGAGGCGCCCGCACGCTACGTGCGCTCCGGCATCGGCGACGCGATCTCCAACATCTCCTGCGTCGCCGACTGGGAGCTCGCCCACGCGGAGCGCGGCGAGGACATCGACGGCCTCGCGGCCGCCATGGCCCGGCAGGCGGGTGAGGCGGTCCTGCGCCACCCCGGCGGGATCGGCGACGACGCCTTCCTCAAGGTGCTGGCCGAAGGCCTCGTCCTGACCGGCATCTCGATGTCGATCGCGGGGGACTCGCGTCCGGCCTCGGGCGGATGCCACGAGATCAACCACGCCTTCGACCTGCTGTACCCGAAGCGCGCGGCCAGCCACGGCGAGCAGGTCGGCCTCGGCGCCTGCTTCGCCATGCACCTGCGGGGCGCGCCGGAGGAGTCGCTGCTCATGGCGTCCGTACTGCGGCGCCACGGGCTGCCGGTGCTGCCCGACGAGATCGGCTTCACCGGCGAAGAATTCGTGCGGGCCGTCGAGTACGCCCCGCAGACGCGCCCGGGACGCTTCACGATCCTGGAGCACCTCAACCTGTCCACCGACCAGATCAGGGACGCGTACGCCGACTATGCAAAAGCCATCCATAGCTGAACTCCGCCCGGTCGTCCACCCTCCGGGTGTGAAGGACCGGCGCAGCGGCGAGCACTGGGCGGGTCGGCTCTACATGCGCGAGATCTCGCTGCGCATCACCCGGCGCCTGGTGACCACCAAGGTCACGCCCAACCAGCTGACCTACGTGATGACCGTCGCGGGCGTCCTCGCGGCTCCCGCCCTGCTGGTCCCGGGCATCCCGGGTGCCCTGCTCGGCGTGCTCGCGGTCCAGCTCTACCTGCTGTTCGACTGCGTCGACGGCGAGGTGGCCCGCTGGAAGAAGCAGTACTCGCTGGGCGGGGTCTACCTGGACCGGGTGGCCGCCTACCTGTGCGACGCGGCGGTGCTGGTCGGCTTCGGCCTGCGCGCCGCGGACCTGTGGGGCCCGGGGCGCGTCGACTGGCTGTGGGCCTTCCTGGGCACGCTCGCCGCGCTCGGCGCGATCATGATCAAGGCCGAGACCGACCTCGTCGGTGTCGCACGCCACCAGGGCGGGCTGCCGCCCGTCAAGGAGGCGGCGTCCGAGCCGCGCTCCTCCGGGATGGCGTTCGCCCGCCGTGCGGCCGGTGCGCTCAAGTTCCACCGGCTGATCCTCGGTATCGAGGCGTCCTTCGTGATCCTCGTGGTGGCCGTGCTCGACGTGGTCAGGGACGACCTCTTCTTCAGCCGTCTCGCGGTCGCGGTCATGGCCGGCATCGCCCTTCTCCAGACCGTCCTGCACCTGGTGTCGATCCTGGCGTCCAGCAGGCTGAAGTGAGCTCACCCATGAAACTCGGCGCGGTCATCATCACCATGGGCAACCGCCCCGACGAACTGCGCGCCCTCCTCGACTCGGTCGCCGGGCAGGACGGCGCCCGGATCGAGGTGGTCGTGGTCGGCAACGGCGCCCCGGTCCCCGACGTCCCCCCGGGGGTACGGACCGTCGAGCTGCCCGAGAACCTGGGTATTCCGGGCGGCCGCAACGTCGGCATCGAGGCGTTCGGCCCGTCCGGAGCCGACGTGGACGCGCTGCTCTTCCTCGACGACGACGGGTACCTGCCGAAGACCGACACCGCCGAGCTGTGCCGGCAGGCGTTCGACGCGGACCCGGAGCTCGGGATCATCACGTTCCGCATCGCGGACCCGGACACCGGCGTCACCCAGCGGCGGCACGTGCCGCGGCTGCGTGCCTCCGACCCGATGCGCTCCTCCCGTGTCACGACGTTCCTCGGCGGCGCTAACGCCGTGCGCAGCCAGGTGATCGCCGAGGCCGGCCCGCTGCCCGGCGAGTTCTTCTACGCCCACGAGGAGACCGACCTCGCGTGGCGTGCCCTGGACGCCGGCTGGATGATCGACTACCGCGCGGACATGGTGCTCAACCACCCCACCACCGCTCCCTCACGGCACGCGGTCTACCACCGCATGGTGGCCCGCAACCGGGTCTGGCTGGCCCGCCGGAACCTGCCCGCACCACTGGTTCCCCTCTACGTCGGGGTCTGGCTGCTCCTCACCCTGGTCCGCAGGCCTTCGGCGCCCGCGCTCAAGGCATGGTTCGGAGGCTTCCGGGAAGGCTGGACCACGCCCTGCGGACCGCGGCGCCCCATGAGGTGGCGTACGGTATGGCGGCTGACCAGACTGGGCCGGCCGCCGGTGATCTGAGAGGCTCACCTCTGAGAGCATGAGCCGTATTCATTCCGTACGGGGAACCTGTCCGCCCTGGCCGCGCCCGCGACCGGCTGCGCATTGTGAAGACGAGAGTTCTTAACTGTGAGTGACACGACCCACGACGGCGGGATTGCGCTGAGCAGCCCGCCGTCCGCCGACGAGGGACTGAACGCGTCCCAGCTGGCCGACAAGTACGGCTTGACGGTGAGCGGCGCCCGGCCCGGGCTGTTCGCCTACGTCCGGCAGCTCTGGGGCCGCCGGCATTTCATCCTGGCGTTCTCGAGGGCCAAGCTGACCGCTCAGTACAGCCAGGCCAAGCTCGGTCAGCTGTGGCAGGTGGCCACGCCGCTGCTGAACGCCCTGGTCTACTTCTTGATCTTCGGGCTGATCCTGGGCACCCGTAAGGGGATGAGCCAGGAGGTCTTCATCCCGTTCCTGGTGACCGGGGTATTCGTCTTCACCTTCACCCAGAGCTCGGTCATGGCCGGGGTGCGGTCCATCGCCGGAAACCTCGGCCTGGTCCGGGCGCTGCACTTCCCGCGGGCCTCGCTGCCGGTCTCGTTCTCGCTGCAGCAGCTCCAGCAGCTGCTGTACTCGATGATCGTGCTGGTGGCCGTGGCGGTGGGCTTCGGCAGCTATCCGTCGCTCTCCTGGCTGCTCGTGATCCCGGCGCTGGCCATGCAGTTCCTCTTCAACACCGGCCTGGCCCTCGTGATGGCCCGGCTGGGCAGCAAGACGCCCGACCTCGCCCAGCTGATGCCGTTCGTCATGCGCACGTGGATGTACGCCTCGGGCGTGATGTTCTCCATCCCCGTGATGCTGGCGGACAAGCCGCAGTGGATCGCCGACGTGCTGCAGTACAACCCGGCGGCCATCTACATGGACCTGGTCCGCTTCGCGCTCATCGACGGCTACGGCTCCGAGAACCTGCCGCAGCACGTCTGGGCGGTCGGGCTCGCCTGGGCGCTCGTGGTGGGCGTCGTGGGCTTCGTGTACTTCTGGAAGGCAGAGGAACGGTACGGCCGTGGCTGAGGAATCGTCCCAGGGACACATCCCCACCGTGATCGCGGACGACGTGCACATCGTGTACCGGGTCAACGGCACAGGTGGAGGCAAGGGCAGCGCCACCGCGGCGCTGAGCCGGATCATGCGCCGAGGCAAGGGCGAACCGCGTGGCGTGCGCAAGGTGCACGCGGTGCGGGGCGTCTCCTTCACCGCCTACCGGGGCCAGGCCATCGGTCTCATCGGCACCAACGGCTCCGGGAAGTCGACCCTGCTGCGGGCCATCGCCGGCCTGCTGCCGACCGAGCACGGCAAGGTGTACACCGACGGCCAGCCGTCGCTGCTCGGCGTCAACGCCGCGCTGATGAGCGACCTGACCGGCGAGCGCAACGTCGTGCTCGGCGGCCTCGCGATGGGCATGAGCCGCGAGGAGATCCGCGCGCGGTACAAGGACATCGTGGACTTCTCCGGGATCAACGAGAAGGGTGACTTCATCACCCTGCCCATGCGGACGTACTCGTCCGGCATGGCGGCTCGCCTGCGGTTCTCGATCGCGGCGGCCAAGAACCACGACGTCCTCATGATCGACGAGGCCCTGGCCACCGGAGACCGCAAGTTCCGGGTCCGCTCGGAGGAGCGGATCCGCGAGCTGCGCAAGGAGGCCGGCACCGTCTTCCTGGTCAGCCACAACAACAAGACCATCCGGGACACCTGTGACCGGGTTCTGTGGCTGGAAAAGGGCGAGCTCCTGATGGACGGACCCACCGAAGAGGTGCTGAAGGCCTACGAGCGGGAGACCGGCAAGTAGCCGTCGCGTGCGAGTGGCCCCCGCCGGAGCACAGCGGCGGGGGCCCTTGCGGTGTCACGGCCGGGCGAGGCCGGGGCCGCCGGGAGGCCCGGGGGGATCTCCTCCCGGCGGATGACGTCAACCATCCCCGATCCGGGGAAGGTTGACGGCGGCCGGAGTGTGGCAGGAGGGCGTGCTGCACCCGGGCGAGGCTCTGTGAGCTGTACAACGTAAGCTGTCACGGTACTGATTCGCGGCACTGTGGGGTGATACGCCCCGGCACATCGCCCGTTGTGCGCATGTCGCACTCGGCCGGACGAGCGGCGTGTCCGAAAAGGGATGTTTTGGGTCGGCAGTGTAGAACGGGAGATATGACGGCAATGATGGAAAATCTCCAGCTCCGACGTGGTTTCGCCGTCCCCGCGTCGGGTGGTACGCAGTGACCCCCGTCCAGCGGGCGCGCGTCGACGCCGTGACCGCCACGCTCGGCAAGGCCGCGGACGAGAACTTCCCCGTGGCACCCTTCTTCCTGCCCCGCGCCTGGCGCGACGACCTGATGGCCGTCTACGGATTCGCCCGCCTCGTCGACGACATCGGTGACGGCGACCTGGCCCCCGGCGGTGCCGACGCCCGCCACCTCGGCCTCGACCCCGCTCAGGGCGAGGACCGCCTCGCCGTGCTGGACGCCCTCGAAGCCGACCTGCACCGAGTGTTCTCGGCCACCGGCGACGGCCCCCGCCACCCCCTGATGCGTGCCCTGCGCCCCACCGTGCGGCGCTGCGCGCTCACCCCCGAACCCTTCCTCGGCCTGGTCGAAGCGAACCGGCAGGACCAGAAGGTCCGCCGCTACGGCACCTACGGGGAGCTGCTGGCCTACTGCGAGCTCTCCGCCAACCCCGTCGGACGCCTCGTCCTGCAGATCACCGGCACCGCGAGCCCCGAACGGATCCGCCGCTCCGACGCCGTCTGCACCGCCCTGCAGATCGCCGAGCACCTCCAGGACGTCGCAGAGGACCTCGGCCGCGACCGGATCTACCTGCCCGCCGAGGACATGGCACGCTTCCACGTCGGCGAATCCGACCTGGCCGTGCCGTCCGCAGGCGCGGCGGTACGCGCCCTGATCGCCTACGAGGCGGAGCGCGCCCGCGAGCTGCTGGACGAGGGCATCCCCCTGGTGGGCAGTGTCCACGGCCGGCTCAGGCTGCTGCTCGCCGGATTCGTCGGCGGCGGACGAGCCGCCCTCGTCGCCGTCGCGGCCGCCGGTTTCGACGTACTGCCCGGACCGCCCAAGCCCACCGCGCCCAGACTTCTGCGCGAGGTGGGAGACGTCCTGCGAAGAGCGCACAGAGAGGGGTGAGCCGGACCGTGGAGGGACAGACGACGTACATGTCGGCACCGGTACAGGCCGCATACAGCTACTGCGAGGCCGTCACCGGACAGCAGGCCCGCAATTTCGCGTACGGCATCCGTCTGCTGCCGTACGAGAAGCGGCAGGCCATGTCGGCGCTGTACGCCTTCTCCCGTCGGGTCGACGACATCGGCGACGGCGAGCTGGACGCGGAGACCAAGCACGTCCGGCTGGAGGACACCCGGCAGCTGCTCGGGCGCATCCGGGACGGCGCGGTCGACGAGGACGACACCGACCCGGTCGCGGTCGCCCTGGCCGACGCCGCCCACCGCTTCCCGCTGCCGCTCGGCGGCCTGGACGAGCTCATCGACGGCGTGCTGATGGACGTGCGCGGCGCGACCTACGAGACCTGGGACGACCTGAAGACGTACTGCCGGTGCGTCGCCGGTGCCATCGGGCGCCTCAGCCTGGGCGTCTTCGGGACGGAAGCGGGCGCCCCCGGCGCCGAACGCGCCGCGGAGTACGCCGACACCCTCGGCCTCGCGCTCCAGCTCACCAACATCCTGCGTGACGTCCGCGAGGACGCGGGCAACGGGCGCACCTACCTGCCCGCCGACGACCTCGCGAAGTTCGGCTGTTCCGCCGGCTTCCACCGGGCCACCCCGCCCCCCGGTTCCGACTTCGCCGGGCTGGTGCACTTCGAGGTCCGGCGCGCCCGGGCCCTCTTCGCCGAGGGCTACCGGCTGCTGCCGATGCTGGACCGTCGCAGCGGCGCCTGCGTGGCGGCCATGGCCGGCATCTACCGCCGGCTCCTCGACCGGATCGAACGCGATCCCGAGGCAGTCCTGCGCGGCCGGGTCTCACTGCCCGGCCACGAGAAGGCGTACGTTGCGGTGCGCGGCCTCTCGGGTCTCGACGCGCGCTACATCTCACGCCGGACTGCCAGGGGGAGGGTCTGATGGCGGGCCCGATCCGACGCGCGGGGCGGGCAACCCCCGAGCGCCCCGGTGCGTCCCTGTCTGCGACGGCGCGGCATGAGCCGATGACCGCGGCCACCCGGCGAAGGGAGCGGGCATGACCGGCCCGAGCCCTCGGTCCTCCCGCGCCGTGGTCGTCGGCGGCGGCCTCGCGGGCGTCACCACGGCGCTGCGGCTCGCCGACGCGGGGCTCGACGTGACCCTGCTGGAGGGCCGCCCCCGGCTCGGCGGCCTCGCCTTCTCCTTCCGGCGCGGCGACCTCTCCGTCGACAACGGCCAGCACGTCTACCTGCGCTGCTGCACGGGCTACCGCTGGTTCCTCGACCGGATCGAGGGCGCCCACCTCGCACCGCTCCAGGACCGGCTCGACGTGCCCGTGCTCGACGTGGGCCGGCCGGCCGGACCGAGGCTCGGACGGCTGCGCCGCACCGCGCTGCCCGTGCCGCTGCACCTCGCCGGCGGGCTCGCCGCCTACCCGCACCTCTCGCTCGTGGAGAAGGCCGGCGTCGCCCGCGCCGCGCTGGCCCTCGGCCGTCTCGACCCCGCCGACCCCGCGCTCGACGGCATCGACTTCGCCTCCTGGCTCCGTCGCCAGGGGCAGTCGGAGCGCGCCATCGAGGCCCTGTGGGACCTCGTCGGCGTCGCCACGCTCAACGCCACCGCTCCGAACGCCTCCATGGCACTGGCCGCGAAGGTCTTCAAGACGGGGCTACTCTCCGAACCGGGCGCCGCCGACATCGGCTGGGCCGCCGTGCCCCTCGGGGACCTCCACGACACCCTCGCCCGCAAGGCGCTCGAATCGGCGGGCGTGGCGATCCACCTGCGCACCCGGGTCGCCTCCCTCACCCGTGCCGAGAACGGCCGCTGGGCCGTCGGCACCGACGGGGAGACGATCGAGGCGGACACCGTCGTCCTCGCCGTGCCCCAGGGGGAGACCCACCGGCTGCTGCCCGAGGGGGCCCTCGACGACCCCGGCCGGCTGCTCGCCCTCACCGACGCACCGATCCTCAACGTGCACGTCGTCTACGACCGCACGGTGCTGCGCAGGCCGTTCTTCGCGGCGCTCGGGTCGCCCGTGCAATGGGTCTTCGACCGCACGGCGTCCTCCGGTCTCCAGGGCGGCGGCCAGTACCTCGCCGTATCCCAGTCGGCGGCGCAGGACGAGATCGACCTGCCCGTCGCCGAGCTGCGCAAGCGCTACGTGCCCGAGCTGGAACGGCTCCTCCCGGCCGCGCGGGGCGCGGGGATCCGCGACTTCTTCGTCACCCGGGAACGCACGGCGACCTTCGCGCCCGCGCCCGGCGCGGGACGCCTGAGGCCGGGCACGCACACCCGCGCCCCCGGGCTGCACCTGGCGGGAGCATGGACCGCCACCGGCTGGCCCGCCACGATGGAGGGGGCCGTCCGCAGTGGCTTCAGTGCCGCGGACGCCGCACTCCAGGCCCTCGGCCGGCCCCACGAACATCCGCTGCAGGAGGCGGCATGAGCAGTACCACCGGAACAAGAGGAGAGTCTGTGACCCCGGCGAATCCGGCTTACGACACCGTGGTGGACACCGCGGACGTCACCGCGCTTCTGGAGCGCGGGAGGGCCCTGTCAGCGCCGGTGCTGCGAGCTGCTGTGGACCGGCTGGCGCCGCCCATGGACACCGTCGCGGCCTACCACTTCGGCTGGATCGACGCCCAGGGCCGGCCCGCCGACGGCGACGGCGGCAAGGCCGTGCGCCCCGCTCTGGCCCTGCTGTCCGCGGAAGCGGCGGGAGCCCCGGCAGAGGCAGGGATCCCCGGCGCCGTAGCTGTCGAACTCGTGCACAACTTCTCGCTGCTGCACGACGACCTGATGGACGGCGACGAGCAGCGCCGCCACCGCGACACCGTGTGGAAGGTGCACGGCCCCGCCCAGGCGATCCTCGTCGGCGACGCGCTCTTCGCGCTGGCCAACGAGATCCTGCTGGAGCTCGGCACCGTCGAGGCCGGCCGGGCGGCCCGCAGGCTGACCACGGCCAGCCGCAAGCTGATCGACGGCCAGGCCCAGGACATCTCCTACGAGCACCGCGAGCGGGTCACCGTCGAGGAGTGCCTGGAGATGGAGGGCAACAAGACGGGCGCCCTGCTCGCCTGCGCCGTCTCCATCGGCGCCGTGCTCGGCGGAGCCGACGACCGCACCGCCGACGTCCTGGAGGCGTACGGCTACCACCTCGGCCTCGCCTTCCAGGCCGTCGACGACCTGCTCGGGATCTGGGGCGACCCGGAGTCCACGGGCAAGCAGACCTGGAGCGATCTGCGGCAGCGCAAGAAGTCGCTTCCCGTTGTAGCCGCGCTCGCCGCGGGCGGACCGGCCTCGGAGCGGCTGGGCGAGCTGCTCGCCGCCGACGCCAGGAGCACCGACTTCGACAGCTTCTCCGAAGAGGAGTTCGCCGCCCGCGCGGCACTCATCGAGGAGGCGGGCGGCCGCGAGTGGACCGCCCAGGAAGCCCGCCGTCAGCACGCGGTAGCCATCGAGGCGCTGCACGGCGTCGACATGCCGGAACGAGTGCGGGCGCAGCTCACCGAGCTCGCCGACTTCGTGGTCGTACGAAAGAGATGATCACCATCCAGATATGACTCGCAGTCGCCGGCGGGGGGCCCCACGGGGGCCCCCCCCCCGGGGACCCCCCCCCCCCGGCGGCCCAAAAGCACCGAGGGGGAGCCCAGGAAACCACCACCCCCCGAAACACCGCGGGCGCGCCCCC
>NZ_JBHUYV010000017.1:124891-186539 GCF_042667905.1 Streptomyces sp. NPDC057287
CTGCGCGCGTTTTGGGTTGTCTTAAAAATTATAGCACCCCAACCATTTTTGTCGCCGCGGGGGGGGGGGGCCCCCCCTGGGGCCCCCCCCCGACGGAGACCCCAGCACAGCAGAGGACCAAACTGCACGAAGGGGAAGCCATGACAGCGACGACCGACGGAAGCACCGGGGCCGCGCACCTCCGCGCAGCCCCGGCCTGCGATCCGGCCGAATCAACCATCGCCGCGGACGACATGTTCGCCGTCGCGCGGCTGGCCGCGGAACGCTCGGTGGAGCACCTCCTCGGCAGGCAGGACGAGCAAGGGTGGTGGAAGGGCGACCTCGCCACCAACGTCACCATGGACGCCGAGGACCTGCTGCTCCGTCAGTTCCTGGGCATCCAGGACCCGGACACGGTCAAGGCCGCCGCCCGCTTCATCCGGGGCGAGCAACTCGGCGACGGCACCTGGAACACCTTCTACGAAGGTCCGCCCGACCTCTCCGCCACCATCGAGGCCTACGTCGCCCTGAGGCTCGCGGGGGACCGGCCGGACGACCCCCACATGATCCGAGCGGCGGGCTGGGTCAGGGAACA
Source organism: Streptomyces sp. NPDC057287 (assembly GCF_042667905.1). Lineage (NCBI taxonomy): Bacteria > Bacillati > Actinomycetota > Actinomycetes > Kitasatosporales > Streptomycetaceae > Streptomyces > Streptomyces sp. NPDC057287. The sequence goes on from NZ_JBHUYV010000017.1 coordinate 125,466, forward strand.
GGGCGGCATCGCGGAATCCCGGGTGTTCACCCGGATCTGGCTCGCGCTCTTCGGCTGGTGGAAGTGGGACGACCTGCCGGAGCTCCCTCCCGAGCTGATGTTCTTCCCGAAGTGGGTCCCGCTCAACATCTACGACTTCGGCTGCTGGGCCCGCCAGACCATCGTGCCGCTCACCATCGTGTCCGCGAAGCGGCCCGTACGCCCGGCCCCCTTCGCCCTGGACGAGCTGCACACCGATCCGACGTGCCCCAACCCGCCCGGACCCACGGCGCCCGCGGTCAGTTGGGACGGCCTCTTCCAGAGACTCGACAAGGCACTGCACCTCTACCACAAGGTGGCCCCGCGCGGCCTGCGCCGCGTCGCCATGAACGCGGCCGCCCGCTGGATCATCGAGCGCCAGGAGAACGACGGCTGCTGGGGCGGCATCCAGCCGCCCGCCGTGTACTCGGTCATCGCCCTGCACCTGCTCGGCTACGACCTCGACCACCCGGTCATGCGGGCCGGCCTCGAGTCGCTCGACCGGTTCACCGTGTGGCGTGAGGACGGCGCCCGCATGGTCGAGGCCTGCCAGTCCCCGGTCTGGGACACCTGCCTCGCCACCATCGCCCTCGCCGACGCGGGAGTGAGCCCCGATCACCCGGCGCTCGTGAGGGCAGCCGACTGGATGCTCGGCGAGGAGATCGTACGGCCCGGGGACTGGTCCGTACGCAGGCCCGAACTCGCCCCGGGCGGCTGGGCGTTCGAGTTCCACAACAGCAACTACCCCGACATCGACGACACCGCCGAAGTCGTCCTGGCGCTGCGCCGCGTCCGTCACCCCGACCCCGCGAGGATCGAGGGCGCCATCGAGCGAGGGGTGCGCTGGAACCTCGGCATGCAGTCGCGCAACGGTGCCTGGGGAGCCTTCGACGCGGACAACACCAGCCCCTTCCCGAACAGGCTGCCGTTCTGCGATTTCGGTGAGGTCATCGACCCCCCGTCGGCCGACGTCACCGGGCACGTGGTGGAGATGCTCGCCGTCGAGGGCCGGGCGCAGGACCCCCGCACCCGCCGGGGCATCGAGTGGCTGCTCGCCGAACAGGAGGCGAGCGGGGCGTGGTTCGGCAGGTGGGGCGTCAACTACATCTACGGAACGGGATCCGTGGTGCCCGCGCTGATCGCCGCCGGGCTGCCTGCCGCGCACCCCGCGGTGAGGCGGGCCGTCGACTGGCTGAGATCCGTCCAGAACGACGACGGGGGCTGGGGCGAGGACCTGCGCTCCTACCGTGAGGAGAAGTGGATCGGCCACGGCAGCTCGACGGCGTCCCAGACCGCGTGGGCACTGCTCGCGCTCCTGGCGGCGGGGGAGCGGGAGAGCAGGTCCGTGGAGCGGGGCGTCGGCTGGCTGGCGGAGACCCAGCAGGCGGACGGTTCCTGGGACGAGCCGCACTTCACCGGAACCGGCTTCCCCTGGGACTTCTCCATCAACTACCACCTCTACCGGCAGGTGTTCCCTCTCACCGCCCTCGGCCGGTACGTGTACGGAGACCCCTTCGCCACCGCCACCGGTATCGGCGCCGGTGCCGGTAAGGGGGCCTGAGCCCGTGGGTGGTGCACAGGAGCCGCCCCGCCCCGTCACACCGCTGTTGATCGCCTGTGCGCTCGGCATCGAGCGCTTCGCCCTGCGTACGGGCAGGAAGAGCGGTCTCCCCGGTCCCGGGCCGGTCAGCATCATCCGGTCCGGGATGGGACCCCGGGCCGCCGAGAACGCCGTCCGGGAGGCCCTGGGGCTGAACGGGGCCGGGGGCACGGCGGTCATCGCCTCCGGCTTCTGCGCCGGGCTGGAGCCCGGCATGCACCCGGGCGACCTCGTGGTGGCCGAGGAGACCCGGGACGCCGGCGGCACCACGCCCTGCACGGGGACCGGGCTGCTCGTCGACGCGCTGGTCAGAGCGGTGCCCGGGCGCACGGTCCACACGGGCCCGCTGACCGGATCCGGGCACGTCGTCCGGGGGCCCGAGCGGGCCGGCCTCCGGGCCGCCGGTGCCATCGCGGTGGACATGGAGTCCGCCGCCACTCTCCGCACCGCCGTACGGACCGGGCCACGCCCGGTTGCGGCCGTACGGGTGGTCGTGGACGCTCCAGAGCATGAGCTCGTCCGTATCGGCACGGTCCGCGGTGGAATATCGGCATTCCGTGTTCTCCGTGCCGTCCTTCCGGCATTTCATGAATGGCACCGTTCTTTGCTGCTCCCCAGGAGGTGAGCCCAGATGGCCATGCCGCTCCGTCAGTCCATCAAGGTCGCGACGTATCTCTTCGAACAGAAGCTCCGCAAGCGGGAGAAGTTCCCGCTGATCGTCGAGCTGGAGCCCTTGTTCGCCTGCAATCTGGCGTGTGAGGGCTGTGGCAAGATCCAGCACCCGGCCGGAGTGCTGAAACAGCGCATGCCGGTCGCGCAGGCGGTCGGGGCGGTGCTGGAATCAGGTGCCCCGATGGTCTCCATCGCCGGTGGTGAGCCCCTGATGCACCCTCAGATCGACGAGATCGTGCGTCAGCTGGTGGCCAAGAAGAAGTACGTCTTCCTCTGCACCAACGCGATGCTCATGCGCAAGAAGCTCGAGAAGTTCACGCCTTCCCCCTACTTCGCCTTCGCGGTGCACATCGACGGGCTGCGCGAGCGGCACGACGAATCGGTCGCCAAGGAAGGCGTCTTCGACGAGGCGGTGGAGGCGATGAAGGAGGCCAAGCGGCGCGGCTTCCGGGTCACCACCAACTCCACCTTCTTCAACACGGACACCCCGCAGACCGTCATCGAGGTGCTGAACTTCCTCAACGACGAGATGCAGGTCGACGAGATGATGATCTCGCCCGCCTACGCCTACGAGAAGGCACCCGACCAGGAGCACTTCCTGGGCGTCGAGCAGACCCGCGAGCTCTTCAAGAAGTCCTTCGCCGGCGGCAACCGCAGCCGTTGGAGGCTCAACCACTCCCCGCTCTTCCTGGACTTCCTGGAGGGCAAGGCCGACTTCCCCTGCACGGCGTGGGCGATCCCCAACTACTCGCTCTTCGGCTGGCAGCGGCCCTGCTACCTGATGAGCGACGGGTACGTCCCGACCTACCGGGAGCTGATCGAGGACACCGACTGGGACAAGTACGGCCGGGGCAAGGACCCGCGCTGCGCCAACTGCATGGCGCACTGCGGCTACGAGCCCACCGCGGTGCTCGCCACCATGGGATCGCTGAAGGAATCCCTGCGAGCGGCACGGGAGACGATCGGCGGGAACCGGTGACGCCATGACCACGGGAGAGCCGGCCGTCACTCTCCCCGCGCCGCCGGCCCGGCCGCTCGCGGTGCGCCGCCCCGCGCGGCGCACCCGGCTCCGGCCGGTGGCGGCGGCGCGGGGGCGTGCCGGTGCGGGCGCCGGCCGATGACGACGACGCGTACGTCCGTTCGGCGGTGCGACGCAGGAGGCGGGAGCCCCCACCGGATCCCGGCCGTGACCGTGAGCCGATGACAGGACCAGAGAGAGGGGCCCGGGCGTGACGATGCTGGAATCCATCAAGGGGCCGCAGGATCTCAAGGCGCTGAGCCGACCGGAACTCGATGAACTGGCTCAGGAGATCAGGGAGTTCCTGATCCGGGCCGTGACGAGGGCGGGCGGTCATCTCGGCCCCAACCTCGGGGTCGTCGAACTCACCATCGCCCTCCACAGGGTCTTCGACTCCCCCGTGGACCGTGTCCTCTGGGACACCGGGCACCAGAGCTATGTGCACAAGCTGCTGACGGGGCGTCAGGACTTCTCCAAGCTGCGCAGCAAGGGCGGACTCTCCGGCTATCCGTCCCGCGAGGAGTCCGAGCACGACGTCATCGAGAACTCCCACGCCTCCACGGTGCTGGGGTGGGCCGACGGCCTCGCGAAGGCCGACGAGGTGCTGGGCCGCCGACGTCATGTCGTGGCGGTCGTCGGCGACGGGGCCCTCACCGGTGGCATGGCCTGGGAGGCTCTCAACAACATCGCCGCGGCCAGGGACCGCCCGCTGATCATCGTCGTCAACGACAACGAGCGCTCGTACGCCCCCACCATCGGCGGCCTGGCGAACCATCTCGCCATCCTCCGCACCACCGACGGCTACGAGCGCTTCCTGTCCTGGGGCAAGGGTGTGCTCCAGCAGACGCCGGTCATCGGGCCCCCGCTGTACGGATCGCTGCACGGTGCGAAGAAGGGCTTCAAGGACACGTTCGCCCCGCAGGGCCTGTTCGAGGACCTGGGCCTGAAGTACGTCGGCCCGGTCGACGGGCACGACACCACCGCCGTCGAGTCAGCACTGGGGCGGGCCAAGCGGTTCCACGGCCCGGTGCTGGTGCACTGCATCACCGAGAAGGGCCGCGGCTATGCGCCCGCCCTGGCCGACGACGCCGACCGCTTCCACACGGTCGGCAGGATGGACCCCCTGACCGGCGAGCCGCTCGTGGTGCCCGCCGCACCGACCTGGACCTCGGTGTTCGGCGACGAGATTGCGGAGATCGGTGCCGAGCGCCCGGACGTGGTCGCGATCACCGCGGCCATGCTGCACCCGGTCGGGCTGACGCGCTTCGCGGCGGAGTTCCCCGACCGGATCTGGGACGTCGGGATCGCCGAGCAGCATGCCGCGGTCTCCGCCGCGGGTCTGGCCACCGGCGGTCTGCACCCGGTCGTCGCCGTCTACGCCACCTTCCTCAACCGGGCCTTCGACCAACTGCTGATGGACGTGGCCCTCCACAGGTGCGGGGTGACCTTCGTCCTGGACCGGGCCGGCGTCACCGGCGTCGACGGCCCCTCGCACAACGGCATGTGGGACATGTCCGTGCTCCAGGTCGTCCCGGGGCTCAGGATCGCGGCCCCGCGCGACGCCGACCGGCTGCGGGAGGAACTGCGCGAGGCCGTCGGGGTGGACGACGCGCCGACGGTGATCCGGTTCCCCAAGGAGTCGGTGGGGGAGCCGGTGGCGGCCGTCGGGAGGATCGGCGGGATGGACGTCCTGCACCGGGCCCCGGACCCGGACGTCCTGCTGGTGGCCGTCGGGGTGCTCGCCCCGCTCTGCCTGCAGGCGGCCGACCTGCTCGCCGGGTCCGGAATCCGCTGCACGGTCGTCGACCCGCGCTGGGTCAAACCGGTCGACGAGCAGTTGCCCCCGCTCGCCGCGCGGCACCGGCTGGTGGCGGTCGTCGAGGACAACAGCAGGACCGGCGGTGTCGGCTGGGCCGTCGGACAGGCCCTGCGGGACGCGGGCGTCGACGTACCGCTGCGGACCTTCGGCATCCCCGAGGAGTTCCTCGGGCACGCAGGGCGCGGTGAGGTGCTGGCCGAGATCGGGCTCACCCCGGTGGAGATCGCCGGACCCATCGGCGCGGCGCTGGAGCGCCGCACGGCAGTGGGAGAGCGGAACGTGCCGAAGGAGAACGGGTCATGAAGGACGAAGAGCCCGGTTTCGATCTGGCTCGGCTCCTCGCGGATCGGGGTGCCGAGCGCTACGAGCTGCACACCCGCCACCTCAACCACCAGCTGCCGCGGATGCTTCACACCCTCGGTTTCGACAAGGTCTACGAACGGGCCGAGGGCGCGTACTTCTGGGACGCGGAGGGCAACGACTACCTCGACATGCTCGCCGGTTTCGGCGTGATGGGGCTCGGCAGGCACCACCCCGTCGTACGCAAGGCGCTCCACGACGTCCTGGACGCGTCGCTCGCCGACCTCACCCGCTTCGACTGCCAGCCGCTGCCCGGGCTGCTGGCGGAGAAGCTGCTGGCGCACAGCCCGCACCTGGACCGGGTGTTCTTCGGCAACAGCGGCACGGAGGCGGTCGAGACGGCGCTGAAGTTCGCCCGGTACGCGACCGGCAAGCCACGGATCCTCTACTGCGACCACGCCTTCCACGGGCTGACCACCGGCTCGCTGTCCGTCAACGGGGAGAAGGGCTTCCGGGACGGGTTCGCACCCCTGCTGCCCGATACGGCCATCGCGCTCGGCGACCTCGACGCCCTGCGGCGTGAGCTCAAGCGCGGTGACGTGGCCGGACTGGTCGTGGAGCCGGTCCAGGGCAAGGGGGTCCACGCCCCGCCGCCCGGCTTCCTGCGGGAGGCGCAGGAACTGCTCCACCGGCACAAGGCCGTGCTCATCGCCGACGAGGTGCAGACCGGGCTCGGCAGGACCGGGGACTTCTACGCCTACCAGCACGAGGAGGGAGTCGAGCCGGATCTGCTCTGCGTCGCCAAGGCGCTCTCCGGCGGGTACGTGCCGGTCGGAGCCACGCTCGGCAAGGACTGGATCTTCAAGCGTGTCTACTCCTCCATGGACCGGGTCCTCGTCCACTCCGCGAGCTTCGGTTCCAACGCCCAGGCCATGGCGGCCGGCCTCGCCGTCCTCACGGTGATGGAGCAGGAGGAGACCGTCGCGAACGCCCGCCGCACCGGCGATCTGCTGCGCGAACGGCTCGCCGCGCTCGTCGGCCGCTACGAGCTGCTGCACGAGGTGCGCGGGCGCGGGCTGATGATCGGCATCGAGTTCGGCCGGCCGTCCTCCCTCAAGCTCCGCAGCCGCTGGACGATGCTCCAGGCGGCCCGCAAGGGGCTGTTCGCGCAGATGGTGGTGGTGCCGCTGCTCCAGAAGCACCGGATCCTCACCCAGGTCTCGGGAGATCACCTGGAAGTGATCAAACTGATCCCGCCGCTGATCATCGGAGAGCCCGAAGTCGACCGCTTCGTGACCGCGTTCACCGCCGTCATGGACGACGCGCACAACGGGGGCGGGCTGATGTGGGACTTCGGCCGGACACTGGTGAAACAGGCTGTCGCCAACCGCTGAGCCTTTTGCCTCCGAGGCAATTAATTTGCCTCGGAGGAAAGCTCCTGGCTCAATGGAGGCATGAATCCTCCTGACGGAGGGGTGGCCGACGAGCTCCCCGGGGTCGCGCCCCGCCTCCGCGACCTGCGTCGCAACCGCGGCCTCACCCTGGAGGCGGCGGCCGGACGGGCCGGTCTCTCGCCGGCCCACCTCTCCCGGCTCGAGACGGGCCGCAGGCAGCCTTCGCTGCCGATGCTGCTCGGCCTGGCCCGTGTCTACGGTACGACCGTCTCCGAGCTCCTCGGCGAGATGCCGCCCGAACGTGACGCGATCGTCCGCGGAGGCCCGCCCGGGGACGCACCGCGCGGCACCGAGGCGGGCGGCTGGGTCTACCGGCAGGCCGGTGGAGCGGGCCGCGCCATGCAGGCTCTGCGGGTCCACGTCCCGTACGGCACCGAGGGCGACCTCGTCCGTGTCCACCCCGGCGAGGAGTGGCTGTACGTCCTCGACGGCAGGCTCCGGGTCGTGCTCGGCGAGACCGTGCACGACCTCGGTCCGGGGGACAGCGCGCACTTCGACTCGCTCACGCCGCACCGGATCGCGGCGCTCGACGCCGGTGGGGTGCGCCTGCTCTTCGTCCACACCCTGCTGCAGAGCCCCGCCGCCGAGCTGTGCCTGGGCAGCGGGATCCACCGGCTCTGAATCCCCGCACGCCCGTCCCCGTAAGCCCCCGCCCTGTTCGTCACACCGGTCCCGGAGGGCCGGAAGAGAGGACCGACATGCCCGATTCGGAGCACTACGACCCCCTGACCCCGCGCAGGGCGAGGAGCGCGGACACGCAGGAGCGGCGGATGCCCCGCGGCGTCGTGATCCGGCTCTTCGCCTACCTGGTGGCCGGCCACGTGGTCGCGGCCTTCCTCTTCCTGCTCTTCACCGTGGCGGGGAAGGGCTGACCTCCGCCGCGTTCACGCGTCCTCGACGAGCCGCTCACGCAGCTGCGCGCGGGTCTCGGGGCTGATCTTCAGTCCTTCGAGGAAGTAGCGGTCCGTGCTGCCCCAGACCTCCTCGATGGTGGCGAACGCCGCGGCGAGGTAGTCGGCGCGTGCGCCGAAGAGGGGATTGAGCAGCTCCATCACCTCTTCGGACATTCCCACCGGGGAGGAGTCGCTGCGCTTCACCTTGTAGCGGCGGTGCGCGTCGTTCGACTTCAGGTAGTCGGCCTCGATGGCCTCCTTCTCGACGCCGACCGCAAGAAGGGAGACCGCGACGGACAGGCCCGCCCGGTCCTTGCCCGCCGCGCAGTGCATCAGCGCGGGCACGCTGTCCTGGGCGAGGGCGTGCAGCACGCGGCTGTGTTCGGCGGTGCGGTCCTTGATGATCGAGCGGTACGAGGCGATCATGCGGTCCGTCCCCTTGTCGCCGGCAAGGATCGAGCGCAGCTGCTGGATGTTCCCGTCGCGCACCAGCCGCCAGAACTCCGCGCCGTCGGCCGGATCGGAGAGAGGAATGCTGACATTCCGGACGCCGGGCAACTCCACGTCGAGCCCGTCGAGCTTGTGGTCGGCCGCGTTGCGGAAGTCGAAGACCGTGTGCAGGCCGAGCCCGGAGAGGAACGCGGTGTCCGCCTCCGTGGCATGGGCGAGATGGCCGCTGCGATAGAGGCGCCCGTAGCGCACGGTGCGGCCGTCCGTGGTCGGAAGCCCGCCGACGTCGCGGAAGTTGCGGACGCCGGTCAGGCCGACGTCCGTCGGCTCCGGGCCGGCCGGGGGGACCTCTGGCAGCTGCGTCACAAGGGCTCCTGGAGTGTCGGGCGTCGGCGCCGCTCGCCGACGGGGGCACGCCCGCGACGATACGACATGGCTGCATCAGGCAACCGTCTCGGTCGCCGCCCCACGGGGCGGTGGGCATGACATGTCCGTATTGGTGCATTTAGCGGAACATGCCCCGCTTGTACGGGAGATGGGGTGAGGCGGGTGAGCGGGATCATATACGTGACGGTGCGTGGTGAAGATTCCGACAGGCATTCCGGACGCCACGCGGAAAGCGAAGATCCGTAATCCACGGAGTGTGACGGGAATTCGGGCCCGGAAATGAAGCGTCGATTCCGGTCCGCAATCCGAGGCTTGTTCGCGGCGTCCCGGTGCGCTTACGGTCACGGTCAATCCGGACGGAACGCCTAATCCTGCCGCCGCCCGGAATCCGCACCGACTCACGTGTGGCAGGAGCGGGGGAACCAGGTAGGCCGCCGGCCGGAGGGATCCGGTACGGCTTGGGGTCAAGACGCGCACCGCGCGGCCGGGCATCTCCAGTCCGAACCCGACAGCTCACCTCGCAGGCGCCGGAGAGGAATTTCCCCATGCCCGCAAAAGGCAAGCACCGTCGTACGAAGACCGGCCCGATCTCCCGAGGCGTCCTTGCCGCAGGGACCGGCGGCGCCGTCCTCGCCCTCCCGCTGATCGGCGCCACCGGCGCCCACGCTGCCGAGCAGGCCGCTCCGGCCGCCAAGTCGGCTGCCGCTCACAGTGCGCCCGCATCCGCGGCCAAGAGCTCCGCGAAGACCTACACCGTGGTCTCCGGCGACTACCTCGCGAAGATCGCGGCCGACCAGAAGGTCAAGGGCGGCTGGCAGAAGCTGTACAAGGACAACCGCGACGTCGTCGGCGAGAACCCGAGGCTGATCGTCCCGGGCATGAAGCTCACGCTCGGCGCCAAGGCATCCGGCTCCGCCGAGGCCGCGCCCTCCAAGGCCGCGCCGAAGGCCAAGGCCGCCGCTCCGGCCGAGCAGGCGGCAGCGAAGACCGCCGACTCCGCCGCCTCGGAGAGCAACGGCTCCGGCTGGGCCACCCCGGTCGAGAACCCCAACGTCACCACCCAGTACCGCGCCGCCGGCGCCAGCTGGTCCAGCGGCTACCACACCGGCTCGGACTTCCAGGCGGCCTCGGGCACCAGCGTCCGGGCCATCGGCCAGGGCACCGTGGTCTCCGCCGGCTGGAGCGGCTCGTACGGCAACGAGGTCGTCATCCAGCACAGCGACGGCATGTACTCCCAGTACGCGCACCTGTCCTCGCTGGAGGTCTCGGCCGGTCAGACCGTCACCGGAGGCCAGCAGATCGGCCTCTCCGGCTCCACCGGCAACTCCACCGGCCCGCACCTCCACTTCGAGGTCCGGACCGGCCCGAGCTACGGCTCGGACGTCGACCCGATCGCCTACCTGCGTTCGCACGGCGTCTCCATCTGAGACGCGCCACCTGAGGGTGGAGGAGAGGGGCGGGGCGCCGACGCGCCCCGCCCCTCTCCTTATTCCGGCTTTACCAAAAACTGACCGGGTGGTCTTTCTCACCACCCGTCAACCCCTTATTACGGTCGCGTAGGTCACAATCGAAGGTGCAGGATAGGCCCTTGTGGCAGACGATTCGAGAAACAAACAACGAGGCATCATCGGGTCGTACGCAGCGATTGGCGACAGCTTCACCGAGGGCGTCGGAGACCCCGGCCCTGGCGGGACGCTCGTCGGCTGGGCGGACCGGTTCGCGGTCCTCCTCGCCGACCAGCTCCCGGTCCCCGATGCGGTGGTCGGCCCCGTGGACGACCCGCACGGGAACTTCCGGTACGCCAATCTCGCCGTACGCGGACGCCTCCTCGACCAGATAGTCGAGGAACAGGTCCCCCGGGCCAAGGAGCTGGCACCTGATCTGGTGAGCTTCTGCGCCGGCGGCAACGACATCCTCCGTCCCGGTTCCGACCCGGACGACGTGGCGGAACGCTTCGAGCGTGCGGTCGCCGAGCTGACGCAGTCCGTCGGCACCGTCATGGTCACCACCGGCTTCGACACCCGGGGCATCCCGGTGCTCAAGCACCTGCGGGGCAAGATCGCCATGTTCACCGCGCACGTCCGGTCCATCGCCGACCGCTACGACTGCCCGGTCCTGGACCTGTGGTCCCTTCGGTCCGTGCAGGACCGGCGGGCGTGGGACAGCGACCGGCTGCACCTGTCGGCCGAGGGACACACCCTGGTCGCGCTGCGCGCCGCCCAGGTCCTCGGACTCGACGGGCCGGCCGACCCGGACCAGGTGTGGCCTCCGCAGATCCACCGGGGGGCCTTCGAGGTGCGCCGTGACGACATCCAGTGGGCGCGTGAGTACCTCGTCCCGTGGATCGGGCGGCGGCTGCGCGGGGAATCCTCCGGAGACCACGTCGAGGCCAAGCGCCCCGACCTGCTGCCTCTCTGACGCGCCGTCACCGGTGGTGGTCGACGACTGACGGAGGGGAGCGGACGCCGGGCGGGGGCCGATGGGCACGAGCCGATGGGCGACGGGCCCCCGTACGGCCCGCGACGGGCTCACTCAGCCGGTCAGTACCTCGTGGTCGATGCCGAGTTCGCGGGCGAGCGCTTCTTCGGTCCACAGCAACATGGTGGCCCGGGAGAGCGGACCCGCGTACGACGTCATCTGGACGGCCAGGCCGTCCAGGAGGGCGGTCAGCCGCCAGGCCACGGACATCGGGTCCTCGCAGTGGAACTCACCCGCCGCGGCGCCCTCCTCGATGACCTCGGCCAGCTCGGCCTTCCACTGCTGGTCGAGATCACCGGCCACTTCCCGCAGCACGGGGTCACGCAGGGACGACGCCCAGCCCTCGATCCACAGCCGCCAGCCCTTGGCCTGGCCGGTCGGCGCGTACCAGCGGACGGCGGCACGGAGCCGCCGGACGGCGCTGGTGCGGCGGGTCAGCAGCTTGCGCAGGTGGGCGAGATCGGCCTCCGCCGCATACGCGAACGCGGCGGCCACCAGCTTCTCCTTCGACGAGAAGTGGTAGAGCACCAGTGCGTTGCTCACCCCGAGAACAGCGGCCACATCGGCGATCCGGACGGAGGACACACCCCGGACCTCGATCTGTTCGACGGCAGCGCGCAGCAACTCCTCACGACGCTCCGCCACGCTCAGCCGCACTCTCGCCACGGCGTCACCCTAACCAACGCACCGGCCCGGGGGCCGCCCCGGTGCCTGACGGCCTACCGGTACCAGCCGAAGCGCTCCGCCATCACCGGCAGCCGGTCCGCGGCGAGCGCGTGCGCGGCCGCCCGTGGAGTGCAGCCGTCCGCCGCCGCCCGGTCCAGTACGCGGTCGACGAGGGTGCGCATGGAGTGGCGGATGTGTCCGAACGCCTCCTCGGCATCGGCCCCGATGTCCCCGAACAGCGTCCACCACCACCAGGCGTTCGTGCCGGAGTTGGCGACCACATCGGGGAGCACCGCGATGCCTCGATCAGCGAGGAGCGACTCCGCTTCCGGCAGCACCGGCATGTTCGCCGCCTCGACCACCCAACGGGCCCTGACCGAAGCCTGGTTCACGGTGTTCACGGCGTACGACACGGCCGCCGGCACCAGCACCTCCGCATCGGTGGCCAGCCAGGCGTCGGCGGGCAGCTCCCGGCACCCCTTCGGCAGCGCCCCGCGGTCCACCGTCCCGTGCGCGTCACGCGCGGCCAACAGCGCCTCGACGTCCAGACCGGACGGGTCGGCGATCGTGCCCTTCACGTCGGCGATCGCGACGACGGTCAGCCCGGCCCGGGAGAGGAAGCGCGCCGTCGCCCCTCCCATGGTGCCGAATCCCTGCAGGGACACCCGTGCCCCGGCGTGCGGCAGGCCCGCCCGGTCGAGCGCGGTGAGGACGGATTCCGCGACCCCGCACCCGCCGGCCAGCTCGTCGAGACCGAGCCCGTCCACTGTCACGGCGAAGGCGTCCGCCAGCCGTCGCCGGGCCCCCGCCTCGTCGTCCAGCAGGGGGTAGACCGCCTGGACCGTCGAGACGAGCCCGGCCTCCGCCGCCGCCCGGTCGACGAGGTCCTGGCTGAGCCCGAGATCCTCGCCGGTCGTCCAGACGTTCTCCACGTACGGGCGCATCGCCCTGAGGAAGCGCACGAGCACCCCGTACGCGGCCGGATCGAGCGGATCGCAGTCGATGCCCCCCTTGGCGCCACCCAGCGGGATGTAGCGCGCGCCCGTGTCCTCGGGGTCGAAGTGCAGGGCCTCCTTCATGGTCATACCCCTCGCCAGGCCCGCGACCTCCGTGAGGGTGCACCCCTTCCGCATCCGAAGACCCCCGCTCGACACACCGCGCACCAGACGGTCCACGACGAGGTGTCCCTGAGTGCCGGTGACATGGTCCGTCCAGGTCAGGGTGATCAGTGGGGCGGGGAAGGGGGACGTCACAGAGCGGCTCCTCGGGGGATCTGCAGGGTCGAGGTACTGAACAGCGGGTCAGTATCCGGATGGGCGGCAACGGATGTCAACGCGTCCGGCCCACGGATGTGAACGCGTCCGGCCCACGGATGTGACGTGACCGGAGCCCGGATGCGGAATCCTGCGAGGGGCACGGACGTTGGATCCGGCATGAGTGACTTCGAACCGGGCCGAGAGGCGCTGCTCCGACTCCTCGGGGAGCGCGACGGCGGGGTGCTGGTCACCCTCAAGCGTGACGGCGGGCCGCAGCTGTCCAACGTGAACCACGCCTACTACCCCGATGAGGGAGTGCTCCGTGTGTCCGTCACGGAGGACCGGGCGAAGACCCGAAACCTCCGCCGGGACCCCCGGGCGAGCTACCACGTGACCAGCGAGGACCGCCGGGCCTGGACCGTGGCCGATGCCACCGCCGAGCTCACACCGCCCGCCGCGGATCCGCACGACGCGGTGGTGGAGCGGCTGATCACCCTCTACCGGGACGTCCGGGGCGAGCATCCGGACTGGGACGACTACCGCCGCGTGATGGTCCAGGACCGCAGGGTCGTCCTGACCCTGCGGATCGATCATGTCTACGGCCTGCCCCGTGCCTGAGGTGTCACCACTCGCGACACCGGTCCGGGCGAGCGTCCGGCCCTGCTCCGTTCACCGGCGAGCTCTCGCCCTGTCGTACCTCCCGACCATAATGAGACGACACCGACTCCCCCTGGAGATGTTGTGACCGGCGCCGACGATCAGCCCTCGCTCCGTACCCGACTCCGCTCGCTGCGCCCGGACGCCTTCGGGGCGGACCCGGCCGGTGCCCGGATGGAGCGGATCCGCCGCTCTCCCAATTTCGCCGACGGAGTCTTCCAGAACCCCGAAGGGGCGCGGACCAGGCCGTCCGGCTCCATGATCGAGTTCGCCAAGGTCTACTTCCACAAGGAGCAGCGGGCCCGCAGATCCCCGCTCGGCACCGTGCCCGTCCACGCCACGACCCTGGCCGACCTGGCCTCGCCGCCGGCGACGGGCCTGCGGGTCACCTGGCTCGGTCACTCCAGCGTGCTCACCGAGATCGACGGCCGCCGGGTGCTCTTCGACCCGGTCTGGGGCGACCGCTGCTCACCCTTCGCCTTCGCCGGACCCAAGCGACTGCACCCCGCGCCGCTGCCGCTGGCAGCGATGGGGCCGGTCGACGCCGTCGTGATCTCCCACGACCACTACGACCACCTCGACCTGCCCACGATCAAGGCCCTGGCCGGCACGGACACGGTCTTCGCGGTGCCGCTCGGCGTCGGCGCCCACCTGGAGCGGTGGGGGGTGCCCCTGGACCGGATCCACGAGCTCGACTGGAACGAGACCGTGCAGATCGCCGGCATCAGCCTGACCGCCACCCCCGCGCGGCACTTCTGCGGCCGAGGACTGCGCAACCAGCAGCACACGCTCTGGGCGTCGTGGGTCGTCGCGGGCCCGGAGCACCGCGTGTACCACAGCGGGGACACCGGCTATTTCTCCGGGTTCAAGGACATCGGGGCCGAGCACGGCCCCTTCGACGCGACGATGATCCAGGTCGGCGCCTATTCGGAGTACTGGCCGGACATCCACATGACACCGGCCGAGGGGCTGCGGGCGCACCTGGACCTCCAGGGCGGTCGGCCGCACGGCGCGCTGCTGCCGATCCACTGGGGCACCTTCAACCTCGCCCCGCATCCGTGGTCGGAGCCGGGGGAGTGGATGAAGGATGCTGCTGGGGAGGTGGGGCAGCCGGTGGCGTTCCCCCGCCCGGGTGAGCCGTTCGAACCGTCCGGGGAGCTTCCCTCGGATGCCTGGTGGCGTGCTGTGGCGGCACCCGGTGAGCACCCATGGCGCCGCTCCGACGTGGTGGATGCGGCACCGGTGCACCGTGAGGAGGTCGACCTCGCGGGGGAGCGGTGACGGAGTACAAGGAGGATCTCCAGCAGCTCGCCCGGATGCTGGGCGAAGAGCGGGACCGTCTCTGCGCGGCTTTCGACGGGCCCTCCCGAGAGGGACGGCCTGCGGCGCCGCGACCGTGCTCACCGTTTCCCGCCGCGCAGGGATCGTCGCGCATTCCGGTCGGGACTCGCATGGTCTGAGTCGCGTGTTCACAACCGTGTGGCCCCGAGGAGCAGGTTCGGGGCCACACGCGTGTGCTGGGTAGCGGCCGCTCTCCTACGGTGTCGACCGCTCGGCCAGGACGACAGCTCTGAGGGGTTCCGGATGCCCGCGACCCCGGCCCGGTGGAGGCGGTCCCTGCAACCGCACGTCACCTCGCGGCACTCGGCACTCGGCACAGGGCACAGTGTTCGGCTGGGCGGGCACCGGCTTCCGAGGTGTGCGACAGGCGTCAACCCGCGTTGGAGGAGGCACCCGTTAGTGATCTTGCCCGTCGGATACCCCTGTGTCGTGCTGGAGTTGGGTGATAACCGCTGGTATCGAGCGGTTGGTGAAACGACGAGGGGATGACGATGAGCAGCACAAGCGCCGAGGGCTCCACCTTCCCGATCAGCACGGTCGCCGGTACCGGGGCCCCGGGGTTCAAGGGAGAAAGCGAACCAGCCGTCTCGGCTCAACTGAACCGCCCGTACGGGATCGCGGTGGGCAGCACCGGCACCGTCTACTTCTGCGACTACAGCAACCATCGGGTCCGGCGGATCACGACCGACGGCAAGATCGGCACGGTCGCGGGGACCGGTGTCGCCGGGTACCGGGGTGACGACGGTCCTGCTGTCTCCGCCCAGCTGAACTGCCCTCGCCAGATCGCGGTGGACAGCGCGGATGCTCTCTACGTCACTGATTCCAGCAACCACCGGATCCGCAAGATCACAGCCGACGGGAAGATCAGCACCATCGCCGGGGCAGGAGTCGCGGGCTTCAGCGGGGACGGCGGCCCCGCCACCGCGGCCCGGCTGAACCTTCCGTTGGGGATTGCGGTGGACAGTACCGGCATCGTCTACTTCTCCGACTACAGCAACCACCGGGTCCGGCGGATCACGACCGACGGCAAGATCGGCACGGTCGCGGGGACCGGTGTCGCCGGGTACCGGGGTGACGACGGTCCTGCCGCCTCCGCCCAGCTGAACTGCCCCCGCCAGGTGGTGGTGGACGAGGGCGGCGACCTCTATGTCGCCGACGCCGGTAACCACCGGATCCGGAAGATCGCAGCCGACGGGAAGATCACCACGGTCGCCGGCACGGGCGTGGCCGGCTTCAGTGGTGACGGGGCGCCGGCTACGGAAGCCCGGCTGAACTCTCCCCTGGCCATCGTGGTGGACAGCACCGGCACCCTCTACATCTCCGACCACAACAATCACCGCGTCCGCATGGTCTCGGCCGACGGGAAGATCACCACCGTCGCAGGCACGGGCACAGGGGGCTTCAGCGGTGACGGAGCCCCCGCTCTGTCGGCCCAGCTGAACAACCCCTTGGGGCTCGCGGTGGACTGCGTCGACACCCTCTACGTGGCCGACTACCTCAACAACCGGATCCGCAGGATCGTGTCGGCGAGGATGGCCGGGCTGCCGGACTCAGGTGCGGCGGTCTCGTGGGCCAACGTCCGCAGCAGGCTGCGGATGGGGGTGCTGCGTGAGTCCATGAAGGACGGCGCGGAGATCCACCAGTCCCTCGCCGCGTCCAGGTCACATCAGCAGTGGCGTCTGGTGGCCGCGGGCCAGGACGACGGCGAGGTCCTGTACCGGATCGAGAACCTCCGCAGCGGCAAGGTCCTGGAAGTCGTAGGAGGAGGCACGTCGGACGGGGCGGTGGTCGCTCAGCGCGCGTACGAAGGGAGTGGAGCGGATCACCAGCAGTGGCGGCTCATCCCCGCGGGCCCGGTGACCGACACTCCCCGGGTGTACGAGATCGCGAACCGGAACAGCGGCCTGCTCCTGAGCATCGACACCAACGCGCCTTCGGTGATCAAGCAGTACGGGGCGCAGCGCGACCGACGTGATCGGCAGTGGCAGCTGCTCCCTGTGTGACGCATGACGAGTGGTCAGGGGCGACCGTCGCCCCTGACCACTCGGATACGCGTGTCTACTTGGCGTCCGACGGCTTTTCGGCGGTCGCCTTGGGCGCTTTGGGAGGCTCCTCCGCTTCAGGGGTTGCCGGGGCCTTCGGCGCCTTGAAGTCGCTCCTCTTCGGCTTCTCCAGGTCCTCGTCCTTCTGGAGGTCGGCGTGCCCGGTCACGGTCGTGCTCGACTCCTGCATGCCGGCGGCGGCGGCTGTGGCGACCGAGCCCGGATTCTGGGCGTAGGCGGCCTGCGCGTCCGCGGACGCCTGGGTGGTCCGGATGAAGGAGCCGAGGAAGCCGAGGACGGCCCGCGCCTCGGGTGACTGCTCCTGCACGACCTTCGCCCGGTTCGAAGCGCCGTGGATCGCGCTGGTGAACAGGCTCGTGCTCGTGTCGTCGTACGTCTCGTCGTCCGCATCCTCGAAGTCGACACCGGCCCCCGGCTGGGCGCTGTCGCGGTCGGGGATCACCGAGAAGAGCCCTGCGCCCCTGCCCGCGGACCCGAAAATGTTGTCGAACACCATGGTCGTCACCTCTCGTTGTCGTGGTGGCGGTGCTGCACGCCGGGTCAGGGCTGCTTGTGCGGGGCACGGTCGCTGTCGGTCAGACTCTCGCCGTCGAACATCGTGTGGTGGACCTCCAGGGCGGAGACGACTTCGGCCAGTCCCTTCATGCGGAAGCCGCCACCCGCCAGATCGAGGTCGCTGATGTCGCGGGCGACCAGCTCGTCGAGCCCGGGATGGTCCCCGCTCTGCGGGGGAGACAGGACCGCTACCGGCACGTCGTACTTCACCGCGAGCAGCCCGGAGAAGGTCACCGGGATCTCGTAGGTGTACTGCTTGTGGGCGCGGCGCTGAGTGACGATGGTCTCCACGCGTGATCCCGGCGGGACCTTGCCGGAGATCTGCGATTTCGAGGCCCAACTGGTGGTCAGGGACCCGCCGACGGAGGCCGCGATGCCGAGGGCCAGTGCGGCGTTGAGCGCCGCGGTACCGGAGGCGCTGCCCGTGGTCGTGAAGTCCACCGAGCCGGCCATGGAGGCCGACGCCGAGTTCGTCGCACCGTTGGTCACCGCCGTGTCGACGGTGTTGGCGTTGTCCACCCCCACGCTGTCCTTGCTGTTCTTGTTCGTCACCGTGTTCGCGTTCTTGTTCGCCATCTCGTTCTTCAGCTGCGTTCCCAGCTGCGTCTGAAGGTTCAGACCGAGCTTGCTCTGCAGTTGCAGTTGGAGCTGTGCGCTGAGGCTGCCGCCGAAGGTGAGCTTGGAGTCCCCGGAGAGCGACCACGTGGCCCCGTTGGACACGGTGAAGTCGACCGCGTCGTTGAAGGTCATTTCGGACTGGCTGCGGTTGACGTAGGTGCGCGAGGAGAACGTGTCGGGCGGAGGCTGGGAGATGTTGCGCCGCTCCTCGATCAACGGCTCCCCGAGATTCATGTAGGCGAGCCACCCCAGCTGGAACGCCGTCCCGGGGAAGGCGCCGAAACGTGACTTGTTCACGGAGAACCCGACGGGCTTGTGCCGCACCCCGTAGTCGTCGACGTAGACCAGGTTGGGGTGGTCCAGGATCGACTGCCAGGTCTGCTCGATGTTGAGCTCCCGCAGGTTCTTCTTCGTCAGCGGCTGGCGCTTGGCCCGTTCCAGGTTGTACGCGTTGGAAGGCAATTTCTGTCCTCGACTGATCTGGCCGAAACCGCGCTCGGTTAAATGGAACCAGGCATCTGCGCACGTGTTCCGACGAGTGAAGTTATCAGGGACCTCGTCGCCCGAGAAGGCATGTCCAAGTACCGCACTCCATCGGGTGATCAAGTTCTCCAGGCCTTCTTGATCACCCGATCGATAGCACTTCGTCGTTTCTCCCATGAGGTGTGACCTCGAACGATACCGCTTTGAGGGCATTTGCTTCGGTCAAGTATTCGTTTCTACGGCTGATTCGACGGAGGATGACTGAGGCCGAAGGATTCCATCGTGATAAACCACTGCACTAAGCGCCCGAAGCGTTGTTCTCCACGTCGATAACAGGTGAGGTTTCCGCGATGTACACCCAAGAACGCACAGCGATGTCGAATTTGGTGGTCGGCGGCCCGGTCGCGGTGAACAGCTACGACAACGCGATCGTGGCGGCGCTGGTCGAGAACCGTCCTGTCATGCTCGTCCACGCTTTCAACGGCGGATACCTGCGGCCCGCAGAGCTGAAGGAGGAGAGTCACGACAAGGGGGTCAAGCTCGCCACCGCGCTCGACCCCGCCACCAAGGACGCGCAGGGCCACCTCTGGCACATCACCCCCGGAGGCTTCTTCGGGCAACGGCCGCTCTATTACATCGAGAGCGCCGCGGGCCAGGTGACACCCAAGGCCGGCGACGCGGCCGGAACGGACGGCGGACGCGGGGACGACGGCTTGCCGAAGCCGCAGCGCAGGCGCGTCACCGTCCATCAGGACGCCCCCAAGAGCACGGCCGACATGGTGCAGGTCGGTCTTCCCGCGAAGGTCGGTGACAAGTGGCGGGGCAAGAACGGTGCGATCGAGGACACCCAGCTCTGGGTCGTCACGGTCACGCCGTGGGGCGGGATCACCTTCGTGCCCATCACCCATCCCGACGCGATCCTCGGGTTCAAGGACCACGCGGTGGCGGCCGACAGCGAGGTGCGGCTCACCTACAACTGGGGCGGGGACTTCACCGGGACGGTCATCAACACCTTCTACCCGCGGCTGCCCAATGAGTGGAACGTCCCCTACCACCACGTCTTCACGTGATCCGCGGATATCGCTCCGCAGCCGTCCCGAGCCGTCGCTCCAACCGCCTGGAAGAGGCACCACGATGCCCGTGCCCACGCACGTACTGAAGCTGGAGATCGTCAACGCCGCAACGGGGCAACCCCTCGGCGCCAGGGCCACACCGGGCGCGGACGGGGCACTCGTCGTCCGCGACCACCCCGAGGACGGCCCGAGCCCGGAGCAGTGGCTGTTCGTCCCCGTGCAGGGCTCGGAGGACGATCCGGCGTATGTGATCCGCAACGCGGTCGGCGGCAAGGTGCTCGACAACCCCGCCGCCGCGGACCGCGGCATCCGTCAGTGGGACGCCGCCGCCAACAAGAAGAGTCAGCAGTGGCGTCTCGTCTCCGTAGAGGGCGAAGCGGGCCTCTACTTCATCGAGGGCGCCGCCGACGGAGCTGTCCTCGGCCTCGCCGAGCCCGGGGCGGACGACACCCGGATCGTTCTCGGCGAGTACGACGACAGCACGCGGAGCCAGTGGTGGCGCCTCGTGCCGGCCGAGCCGGAGCGCACCAGCGACCTCGTGCTGCACTGGGCGCCGCTGAGCCACTGGAACAGCCGGCGGTCCTGGCGACTGGGCCACGAGAGGACCGCGCTGCGGCCGGCAGCCGACGCGGCCCCTTCCTTCAGCAACGTGCTGCTGGTCCTGGAGAAGTTCGGCAGCGACCAGAGCGCCGGCGGGTGGAAGCCGGACAGGCCCGCTCCCTTCCCCGCCGGACAGGGGAACCGGTGGGCGGGGCTGGGTGAACGGTTCCTGGCCGACACCACAGGAACAGGGCGGGCGGACATCGTCGGGCTCAAGCCGGCGAAGGGGGCTGTGACCTCGTCCGGCAGAGGGGACGGGACCTTCGACGACGGTGAACGGGTTCTGCACCCGCCCGCGTCCTCTGCGAGTCCTGCGGATCTGTGGACCCTCGCGAACCTCACGGGCGAGGGCCGTCCCAGTGTCGTCGTGCTGTCCGCCGGAGGTGTCCGGGTGTCCGCCCAGGACGCGGGCGGCACATTCGCGCCCGCGGGTGCCGAACCGGTCCTCAAGGCGTTCGGCCACGGCAAGCAGGCCGGTGGCTGGCTCACCGACAGGCACCTCCGCCTTCTCGCCGACACCACGGGTGACGGCAGGCTCGACGTCGTCGGATGCCACGACGACGGCGTATGGGTGTCCCTCCAGGACGAGGAGGGCGCGTTCGCGCCGATCGGCGACGAACCCGTGCTCCGGGCATTCGGCCACAACGACGAAGCGGGTGGCTGGCTCACCGACAAGCACCCCCGCTTGTTCGGTGACATCACGGGTGACGGCAGGCTCGATGTCGTCGGATGCCACGACGACGGCGTATGGGTGTCCCTCCAGGACGAGGGCGGGGCGTTCACCGAGCCCCTCTACGTCCTTGACGACTTCGGGGTCGACCAGGGCTGGAGCTCGGTCGCTGAGCACCCGCGCTTCTTGGCCAGCACCGTCAGTGGCGGCCCCCAGGGCATCATCGGGTTCGGCCCGCAGGGCGTCGTCGTGTCCCGCGGGCGCGGCGACGGCACGTTCGAGCCCGCGAAACTCGTCCTGAACGACTACGGGCAAGCCCAGGGATGGTCGAGCCGGAGGCACCTCCGGCTCCTCGCCGACGTGACCGGGGACGGCGCCCCGGACATCGTCGGCTTCGGCGACGAAGGGGTCTGGGTGTCGCACAACGACGGCGACGGCGGGTTCGGGCAGGCCCAGTTGGTCTGCCGGGGATTCGGATACAACGACGACGCGGGCGGCTGGCGGGTCGACCGCCACCCGCGCTTCCTCATCGACATCACCGGCGACGGAAAGGTCGACATCGTCGGCTTCGGCGGCCCGGGCGTGCACGTCGCCCGCAATCTCCACCGCCGCTTCAGGACCGGGTGACGTCTTCAGGAACCCGCACGGACCACCGTGTAGCTTGCCTTGCCGGGTGCCCAGGAACGTAGCCCCCCGACGCCCGGCCCGTCCGTTCCCCCGTGGTGCATCGCGGAATTCTCCGGGGGGCGCCCGCCCGTCATTCCAGCTCTGGGCGAGGTTCGTATCGTTTGCCACCGGTGAGGCAGCCAAGAGTTCTGTGTCCGGTGACATCTTGAAAAGGTCCGGGTTACTCACTCCGAGGATGCCCCATGTTCCGAACAGAGGGTCGAGTCGCCTATCTCTCCGAATTGCATCAGGCTACCTGGATGCTCGTCATGCGCCAAAGATACAGAATCAGCCATCGCGGCTGATTCAGTCGTCAGCTGCATCTATATCGAGCCATATCGGAGGCTCTCTTGCCGGTACGTTACGGCACGGTTCGAGAAGAATTGCGCAACCCCATCTCGATGATGGCGTGTTCTGCCGTGATGTCGGCATCCGGTGATCAGTTCATGCCCGTATCCGTCCCTCGCGGAATGGCCTGGGGTTTCCATTTTTGTCCGACCCCGGGAAATCGCATGGCTCGAACTACGCGCCGCCGCTCATCTTCGGAGTTCTCCTCGTCCTCGTCCTGTGCGTGGTGCTCTCCGAGATCGCGGAAGGCGGCATCACCTCCAAGGCCCTCGCCATGCTCGGCGTCGTGTCCGCCGTCAACGCGGCACTGCGACCGCTGGGCGCCGGGACCGCGGGTATCGAGACCGTCTTCTTCGTTCTCGTCCTGGCGGGGCGCGTCTACGGGCCCGGCTTCGGATTCACCCTCGGCTGCACCTCGCTCTTCACCTCCGCGCTGATCACCGGCGGAGTCGGGCCCTGGATGCCGTACCAGATGTTCGGCTGCGCCTTCTGAACCTGTCCTTCTGGCCGTGCTGGCCGGACCCGCCGTGCTCACCACATTCCGCCGCGCCGCCCGACGCGCCCGCTTCCAGGCACCGGCCCGCTTCACCCCTTCCCGCCCGGCGCCGCCGGACGGGAAGGGAGGAGGCGACGCCCGCGTCAGCCCTCGGCGCCGTCGGGGTGGAGCCTCAACAGGTACGTGTCCATGATCCACCCGTGCTCCGCCCGCGCCTCGGCACGCACCCGCCGGATGCGGTCCGACACCTCGTCGAGCGGCCCGGAGACCAGAATCTCGTCCGGGGTACCGATGTACGCACCCCAGTAGATCCATATGCCGCTCCCGGCGAGGTGCCGGAAGCTCTCGTGCGCGTCGAGCATGACGACGATGTCGCCGTCGTCGTTCGGGAGGCTCTCGGAGAGCCGTCGGCCCGGAGTGATGTGAACGGAGCGTCCGACCCGGTTCAGGTTGATCCGGTGACGTGCTGCCAGAGCGGAGACGCTGCTGATCCCAGGAATCACCTCGTACTCGAACGCCACCTGCTCGCGGCGCCGGATGTCCTCGAGGATGGCGATGGTGCTGTCGTACAGCGACGGGTCGCCCCACACGAGGAACGCACCGCACCGACCCGGGGCCAGCTCGTCGCGGATCAACTGTTCGCAGACGTCGGCACGTCGGCGCCGCCAGTCATGAACCGCGTCGGCGTAACCCGCGAACGCGTCCTGGGACCGGTCACGCCAGGGATCGTCGGCCTCGACGACGCGACACCCCGTCCCCACGTGCTCGTCGAGGATGTCCCGCCGCAGCCGGGTGAGGGAGTCCTTCTCGCTGCCCTTGCCCAGAACGAAGAAGACGTCCGCTCTGCGCAGTGCCTTTACGGCGGCCAACGTCAGGTGGTCGGGGTCACCGGCGCCGATGCCGATGACCAGAAGATGCCGGATCTCGCTGCTCATCTGCTGTATTCCTTCGCGTGCGCATCGTGGACTTCCTTCACTGCCGGACTGTCGTGCGGCGGGTTTCGACGGCCTCCTGTGCATCCTCGCTCCGCCCGGCCGCAGGACCGACGTCGGCGCGAGCAGCGCTTCTCACGGTGTGCCACGCGCGACTCCGGCGATGTCGCCGCCCGCACCATGGTCCTACAACCGGTACAGATCGTCCAAGGCGGCGAACCTCAACAGGAGCTCTGAACAAGCCGATTCGTCGCATGCCCGCACCATCGGCCGGACATGATGCCGACCATGAAGCGCGAGACGCGACGGAAGCTGGTGTGGGGCGGCTGCGTGGCCGGGGCCGGACTCTTCATGGCGGCGCTCATCTGGGGGCCCTGGCTCTTCGAGGGCCGCCACGTCCGGGACAGCGAGCTGGCACCGGCCGCCGGAATCATCATCACCGGATTCCGCACCATGCTCGTCGCCCTCGCAGCCGGAGGGGTCGCCGGACTGGGGCTCTTCTACACCCACCGCAATCACCAACACGCGGAGCGGCTCTACGACCACAGTCAGGAACAGTTCGCCCACGTCCGGAGCACGGACAGGGAGCAGGCAGACCTCGCCCGCGAGGGACATGTGACCGGCAGATACGTCGAGGCCAGCAAACTCCTGGCGTCGGGAAACCCGACCGAACGCCTCTGCGGCATCTACGCGTTCGAGCGCATCATGCGGGACAGCGAGAGGGACCATCAGACCGTCGTCGAAGTCCTGGCAGCCTTCATACGGCAAGGCGCGCACGAGGGCCGGCCCGATGACCACGGGGGCGACGGCCCACGACCGGAGCGAGCAGCCGAAGACGTCATCGCGGCCTTCACCGTGCTCGGAAGACGCCCGGTTCGCACCGAGGCATTCCGCACGGACCTGAAGATCACCGACCTGCGAGGAGCGCACCTGACCGGCGCGAACCTGCACCGCGCCCATCTGGAAGGCGCTCGCATGCAGTCCGTGGTGCTGGAGGGGGCCAACCTCCACCGAGCAAGCATCGCAGGAGCCGACCTGGAGGGGGCGGATCTCAGAGACGTGAACCTGCACGATGCCGATGCCGTGTCGGCGAACCTGAAGCACGCGGACTTGCGGAGAGCCAACCTCCACCATGTCCTGCTCCAGGCAGCAGACCTCGAAGGCGCGGATCTCCGTGAGGCCAACCTCCACGATGCGGTCCTGGACGAAGCGAACCTGCTGGACGCCGATCTGCAGGGCGCGTCGCTCGCAGGAACCCGGATGGCCGAGGTCAGGCACGTGACAGTCGAACAACTGGTCGGTGCGCGCCTTTTCGGCTCGACCGTCCTCCCCGGGAGCCTTGCCGCAGATGTCCGTGTCCAAGCCCGGATCCGAGCGTGCGAGGAGCAGCGGCGGCACGGCCGGGAGTGACTGCCTGAAGAACACGCGCTGCCTGGCCGTGCTGACCACGGGGCGCACCCGGAGCTGTGGTCCGCACCGGCCGGGCAGCCGACGACCTCCGCCAGGTGCTCGGCCGTGACCTCACCGATGAGGAGTACCAAGGGCTGCCCGGCGAACCGCCGGAGGAGTCCTGCCCCGCCCGAGGGGGCGCGGACCGGGTGGTTCGCCGCCGCGGCGGCTCGTCTCACCCGTCCAGGGCATTCACGTACGGAGCCAGCTTGGCGGGGTTCATCACCCACATGAGGTGTTCGATGCCGCGTGCCGAGGCATCGACGGACAGGAGTGCCACGGCCTCGCCGCCGGCCGAGACGAGGAGGGCCGGCCTTCCGTTGGCCTCGACCCGTCGGATCTCCGTCCCGGGCCAGAAGCGCGGGGCGAAGGCGACGAGGTACTTGGAGACCTGCGGCCGCCCGACCACCGGGATCCTGGATGCTCCGCGCACCCCTCCGCCGTCGGAGTGGCTGACGACGTCCGCCGTGAGTACGTCCTCCAGCGCCGACAGACTTCCCGTCCGTGCCGCGGTGAGGAAGACCTCCAGCAGTCGCCGGTGGGCGTCGGAGCTGACGGGCTCCCTGCGTTCCGCGGACAGGTGCTTCCGGGCGCGGCTCACCAGCTGGCGCGTGTTGGGCTCATTCGTCTCCAGAATGTCGGCGATGCGCCTGTACGGGTAGTCGAAGGCTTCCCGCAGCACGTAGGCGGCCCGTTCCACGGGGGTCAGCTTCTCCAGGAGGAAGAGCACGGCCAGGTCGAGCGCCTCTGCCCGTTCCGCGCCCAGCTGCGGATCCGCGCGGGTGTCGACGGGTTCGGGAAGCCAGGGGCCGGTGTACGACTCATGGCGCACTCTGGCCGACCGGGCAAGGTTGATCGCCAGACGGGTTGTCACCGTGGCCAGGAACGCCGCCGGTTCGCGGATGCCCGAGCGGTCGGCCCTCTGCCACCGCAGCCATGCTTCCTGGACGATGTCCTCGGCCTCCACGGCGCTGCCGAGCACGCGGTACGCGATGCCGAAGAGCTGGGGCCGCGCTCCCATGAAATCCCGCGTAGCCCGGTCGAGGGAGTCCGGGTCGTCCGCGGCACGCATATGTGTCCTCCAGCTCTGGGCCATCAGGCTACAAGCCGTAGCCGCGGGATGCGCGCAGCGATGTCGGAGCCGGATCCGGGTGACATCCGCACGCGGCCGGAGCGGCGGTTCGCGCCCTCACCCGGCCCTGCGTCCGGCCCCCTGTCCCGCCGCCTTCCCGCCCTGCGGCAGGAAGGCGGTCCCGCGCCCGGAGGGGTGCGCGGTGCCGGCCCTCCGCCTCCCACGCCACCTGCGAGGGGGAGGAGAGGCCACCGGCCGGGTGAGCGGCGCAGGTCAGCCGAACTGGCCGGGCTGGTAGTCCCCGGCGGGCTGCTGATTGATGACGTTGATGCGGTTGTAGGCGTTGATGACGGCGATGAGGGAGATCAGTGCCACCAACTGGTCCTCGTCGAAGTGCTCGGCCGCGTTCGACCAGGCTTCATCGGAGACACCACCTGCGGCGTCGGCGATCCGGGTGGCCTGCTCCGCGATCTCCAGGGCGGCGCGCTCGGCGTCGGTGAACACCGTGGCCTCGCGCCAGGCCGCGACGAGGTTGAGGCGCTGCACGGTTTCCCCCGCGTGGGCGGCGTCCTTGGTGTGCATGTCGGTGCAGAAGCCGCAGCCGTTGATCTGGCTGGCGCGGATCTTCACCAGTTCCTGGGTCGACACCGGAAGCGTCGAGTCCGCGACCGCCTTGTTCGCCGAGTTGATGTGCTTCAGCACCTTGCCCGCGAGGGGGTGGCCGAAGTAGTCGAGACGTGATTCCACGGGGGTCTCCTAGCCGTGTTGCGGATACACACGTCTGACCGGGACGACCGTGGAAATGTGACAGCGGGCGGTGCGTGACGTGCGTCTCATCGCGTGGCGAGCGCTCAGCGACGCCACGGCGGCCCACCGGGGTGCGAGGACGGCGGGCCCGAGGGGCGCGCGAGGGCCGGACCAGGAGCCCACGGGAGGAAGAGGAGGTGGGGGCAGGCAGGCCGATCGTCTCAGCCGGGCGGCCGCGCGCGAGTGCCGTCGGGAACGGCCGGCGCGGCCGCCGGTGGAGTCGCCCTCGTCAGTGTGACGCAAGCCAGTCCGCGTAACGAGTGGGGGCGAGTGAGGCGTCGGCCTTGCCCGTGAGGACGTCCCCGCGGACGACGGCGAACATACCTGCGGATTCGTCCGTGGTGACGGTACGGCTGTCGGAACGGGCCGTGAGAGTGATTCTGCCCAGTTCGTCCAGGGGGAAGACCTCGGGCCCCGCGATGTTGTGGATCCCCTGCAGAGGGTCCCCGGCGGCGACCGCGGCGACCGCGTCGGCGACCTCCTGGGCGGCGATGGGCTGGATGGGGGTGGTGGGCAGCCGGACGGTGTCGGCGTCGGCGGTCCAGCTCATGACCGCGTCGACGAACTCCA
This sequence comes from Streptomyces sp. NPDC057287, assembly GCF_042667905.1. Lineage (NCBI taxonomy): Bacteria > Bacillati > Actinomycetota > Actinomycetes > Kitasatosporales > Streptomycetaceae > Streptomyces > Streptomyces sp. NPDC057287. The sequence goes on from NZ_JBHUYV010000017.1 coordinate 152,877, forward strand.
TGAACTGTGTGGCGCGCACGACGGAGTACGGGATCGGTCCCGCGGCGAGAATCTCCTCCTGGAGGGCTTTGGCGCGGTAGTAGTCCAGCTCGGGCACCTGGTCCACGCCGACGATCGACAGCACGACGAAGTGACGGACGCCGGCCTTCCGCCCGGCCTCCAGCAGGTTCTCCGTCGACTGCCGGAAGAAGGCCGGAGCCGCGTCGTCGAAGGTCGGGGAGTTCGTCAGGTCGATGATGGTGTCCGCCCCGGCAGTGGCCCTCTCCAGGCCTTCGCCGGTGATGACGTCCACGCCCGTCGACTTCGAGACGGGCACAGCCTCGTGCCCGGCGCCGTTCAGCTTCTCCACGACCTTCGAGCCGATCAGCCCGGTACCACCGACCACCGCGAATCTCATGACAGGCCCTTTCGCCGGGGATCTCTGTTCCTGTTGCAGATCACCGGCCCACTCAAACACGCACATCCCGGCACCGCACACGCTCTCTCCGCGAGGGCTTCTCGTCGGCGGACAGCCGCCCGCCGTCCGGTGCGCCTCCACCGCGTCGGCGGCGAGCCAGGGTCCGTGAGCCACCGGTGGTGGGGACCGCGGACCGCGGGCGGGTCCGCCGGAGGCGGTCTCGTCACCCGGGAGGGCCACTGCCATGGGTGCCTGCTCCGGCGCCCGCGGTTCCGGCGCCCGCGGTTCCGGCGAACGGCCCGTTCGGGGACGCGGTCGCGCCCGGGCCACGTCAGCGGTCAGTCCGCGGTCATGGCCGCGTGGTGTTCCGCGAGGCGAGCCTCGGTCAATTCCCTGGGGTAGACGGCGACTTTGCCGATCCCGCCGAGGAAGAAGGACCGCAGCGCCGCGCTCCCGATCCGCAGGGGCGAAGTGGTGTTGCCCGGAACGATGCTGTAGTCGGCCAGTGCGTCGCTGTCCCGCAGCCGGCCGTCCCGGTAGATCTTGGTGCGACCCGGAGGCCGGGCCGGGCCGTCCGGTGCGGTGGTGATGACGAGCGCGTAGTGGATCCACTCGCCGGGCCGGAGCGGATCCTGGAAGTACGAGCCCGCACCCAGCCCGCCCGGAGGGTTGAAGGCGTAGCCCGAGACCCGGTTGACGCGGCCCTCCGTGTTGTCGGCCGAGTAGATCCGCGCGACCCATTCGCACTGGTTGACGGTGGCGTAGGTGAGCTTGCCGAGCCAGTGGACGTAACCGGATCCCTCTGTGCGGGGGAAGACCAGCACGTCCGGGCGCAGCCACGCCTCGATGGTCAGGGCTCCGGTGGTGGAGACGGACAGGGCGTCGCTGTCGGGCACTTCGACGTACTGGTCACCGGTGCCGTCGAACAGGGTGGCCGGGTCGCCGTTGGGCAGGTGCGTGTGACCGGGGGAGCCGTGGAAGGCCGCGGTCGGTCCACCCGGGGACACCTCGGTGCCGGCTCCGCCGAGTCTCAGGAAGAGCACCGGGTCGTCCGAAAGGATCATCTGGTCGTAGCTGCTCACTTGCGCCCTCCTTGCGGCTGGTCGCGCCGATGCTCGGCCCGGTGCGGCCGTCCTCCACGGTGTGGCAGGCGGCGGGGCGTGAAACGCGGCGGGCGAACCGTCTCACCCTAGAAGGGGGCGAGCGCTGAGGTAACGGCGCTCGGACAGGTGCTACGGGGCCGGGGAGGTGCGCCGGAGTACGTGTCCGCGGGGGCGCGCCGGAGTGCTGTGCCCGTGTTCGCGGGGACCAGTGGCAGCGCGTGCGTGCGGCGGCATGACGCGCCCCTGGACACCTCCTGGACGCGCCCGATTGGCCCAAGGTCCAGGCGCCCAAATGGCTCCCGTCGCTGGGCCCATGTGGGCATAGAGTCGTGTTCATGACGGAGAACACGATTGCCTCGCCCCTTCCGGTGCTCACCCGCCACGCCGATGCCGAGACCACCGTCGATCCGAGCAGTGTGATGCGTCTGCTCGGCGAGGGCCGTCACGCCGACGGAGGTTTCACCAGCTACCGGTCCACCTTCGCCGAAGGGGCGGCGGGTGCACCTGCCCACTTCCACACCAAGGCCACCGAACTCTTCTTCGTTGTGGGGGGAGCCCTTCGCGTGCTCGTCGGCGACGAGGTGACGGTGCTGCGGGACGGCGACTTCCTGGCGGTGCCGCCGCACACCCCGCATGCCTTCGCCGCCGCCCCCGGCTCCACCGCCGACGTGCTGTTCGTCTTCGACCGTCACATGGACCGCTTCGAGTACCTGCGTCTGCTCGGAAGGGTCGTGCGAGGAGAGGCGGACCCGAAGGAGATCGCCGAGTCGGCTCAGCGCTTCGACAACCACTACGTGGAGAGTGCCGTCTGGAGCGCCGCGCTGAAGGCGTCGTGAGCGCTCGGGGCACCGGGCCGGTGTGAGGCGGCGCACCGGGCCGGGGGCAGAGCGACGGTGGGCATCGCGGGGGCCGGCCGGTACGACCGCGAAGGCATACGGAGATGCGTGCGCTGCCGACTACCGGGTACTCGGCAGCGCAAGGCGTTACCGAGCGAAAAAGAAGGGGTTGTTCTCATGTCCGCCTCCCTCGTCGAAACTGTCGATATCAAGGCGCCGGTCAGCGTCACCTGGGCGCTGTGGAGCGATGTGACGCAGTGGCCGAAGTTCCTGAGCCACGTACGACGCGTCGATCCGATGGACGAGGTCCGGTTCTCCTGGCAGCTGTCCCTGCCTGGCGCGGACAAGAGCTTCGTCGCGGAGCTCACCGAGGTCGTCCCGGAGGACCGGATCGCCTGGAAGACCATCGAGGGCGTGCACCATGCGGGTGTGGTCACCTTCCACCGGCTCGACGACACCTCCAGCCGGGTGGCCCTGCAGATCGAGTACGACCCCAGCGGATTCGTCGAGCGCCTGGGAGCCCTCACCAACCTCGACTCGGCGCTCGCCAACTACGACCTGGGCGAGTTCCAGAAGCTGGCCGAATCCACCGCCGTGGGCGACGGTCCCCGGGGTCTGTGACCACGGCCCGTTCAGCGGGGGCGTCGACCGCCCCCTGCAGACGTGACCGCCCGTGCGCCCCTCCGGGGTGCGCGCGGGCGGTCACGTCTGTCGCCGGGCCGCGCGGAGGGATCAGCGTCGTGACGGCGTGGAGGAATCGGGCCGACGAGTGACCTGTGCGCCGACGTCCGCGCGCCGCTCGTGCGGTGTCTCGTCCTCCGGCGCGGGCGCCGCCCCCGGCTCGTGCGCCGTCCCGGACTGTCCTGCGCCTGCCGTCTCGGCCTCTCGTCGCGTATCGGACTCGCCTGCCGCCGCGGACGCGCGCCGCCTCTCGGACTCGCGTGCCGCCGCGGACTCCCGCGCGGTGCGCAGTGGTGACTGGGTCCACTCGGCGAACCACCAGACACCGGCGACCACGCACGCCCACAGGAGCCCGCGCAGGACCGCGCTCGACCACGGTGCCTGCTCCGCCCACCGCTCCACGGCAGTCAGTGCCACCCAGCCGCTGAGAAGCACGGTCAGAACTCGTACACGCCTATACCTGAACATCTCGGCCCGGTACCCGGTCGGCGGGGGATTACGCAGCGTGATCCCGAATAAATCGGCGTGCCGCATCGAAGACCCCGCTCGCGCGAAGTGGAGGGGAACGGATCGGTGCTCGTCGGACTTCCGTCTCTCCCCGTGGAAGGGGGGTTGTCGGCAGCGGCGTGAGCGGGTGGGATGACCTCATGGAGAAAGCGCTTTCATCGCTCGGCACCGAACACCCGGCGCCCTTCGACCACCTCGATCACCGCTACCGCGGCGAGAACCCGGTCCGCACCCTCGGCCATCTCTTCCGCCCCGACCGCGGCCGACTCGCCCTGGCGGTGGCCATCTTCGTCGTGAAGCACAGCCCCATCTGGCTGCTGCCGCTGATCACCGCCACCGTCCTCGACGTGGTCGTCCAGCACGGCCCCGAGTCGGGCATCTGGAGGTCCGCCGGCGTCCTCCTGTTCATCCTCGTGATCAACTACCCGCTCCACCAGTGGTACGTGCGGTTCCTGGGCGGCAGCATCCGCCGCATGGGCACGACCCTGCGCTCGGCGCTCTGCCGCCGCATGCAGCAACTCTCCATCGGCTACCACGCACGGGTCAGTTCCAGCGTGCTCCAGGCCAAAGTGGTCCGCGACGTCGAAGCCGTTGAGCAGATGGTCCAGCAGAGCTCCGACATGGGACTCGGCGCGGTCGTCACACTCGTCGGCGGGCTCGTCGTCATCGGCGTACGCGTGCCCGAGTTCCTGCCCGTCTTCCTCGTCGTGGTCCCCGCATCCGGCATCCTCGTGATGAAGCTGCGGAGCCGACTGCGCAGCCACAACGAGTCCTTCCGCCGCGAGGTCGAACAACTCTCCTCCCGTGTAGGGGAGATGACGACCCTCATCCCTATCACCCGCGCCCACGGACTGGAGCGGACCGCGCTCGGCAGGGTCGACGGATCGCTCCGCCAGGTGTTCGCGGCCGGGCTGCGCCTGGACATGGTCAACGGCCGGTTCGGGTCGCTCGCCTGGGTCATCCTCAACACGCTCGGAGTTCTGTGCCTCACGGGCTCGGCGCTGGTCGCCTACCACGGCTGGATGCCGGTCACCGCGGGCGACGTGGTGATGCTCAGCGCCTTCTTCACCGTGCTGACCGGATCCGTGACGACGCTGCTGGGCCTGGCCCCCGTCCTCACCAAGGGACTGGAATCGGTACGGTCGGCGGGCGAGGTGCTCCAGGCGCCCGACCTGGAGAACAACGCCGGCAAGGCGCGGGTCGAGAGCGTCGTCGGCCGCATCGACTTCGAGGACGTCGGGTTCGCCTACGAGGACGGGAAGCCGGCGGTCGAGGGGTTCACCCTCTCCGCGCGGCCGGGGGAGACCATCGCGCTCGTCGGGGCCTCGGGCGCGGGCAAGTCCACGGTGCTGAACCTGCTCATCGGGTTCATCAGGCCCACCTCTGGCCGCATCCTGCTCGACGGCACCGACATGGCGGGACTCGATCTGCGGTCCTACCGGCGCTTCCTGTCGGTGGTGCCCCAGGAGTCGATCCTCTTCGAGGGCAGTATCCGCGAGAACGTCACGTACGGCATGGCGGACACGGACGAGGACACGCTGATGAGCGCCCTCCGCGACGCCAACGCCCTGGAATTCGTCAACGGCCTTCCGCACGGCCTGGACACGGTCATCGGGGAGCGGGGCGCACGGCTGTCGGGTGGTCAGAAGCAGCGTCTCGCCATCGCCCGGGCGCTGATCCGTGACCCGAGGGTGCTGGTGCTCGACGAGGCCACCTCCGCGCTCGACAACCGTTCCGAGGCCCTGGTGCAGGAGGCGCTCACCCGGCTCGTGCACGGCAGGACCGTCTTCGTCGTCGCCCACCGGCTCTCCACGATCCAGGGGGCCGACCGCATCGTGGCGATGAAGGGCGGCCGGATCGCCGAGGTGGGGACGCACGAGGAGCTCCTGAGCACGGACGGTGTGTACGCGGGGCTCCAGCCCGCCCACCCGAGCTGAGACACGGATACCCCGCCAGGGACGGACACCCCCGGACCGGTGGCCGAGGGGACGCCCGACGCGGAGGGGGACGACCGGGGCGGTTGCTCCCCGGTCGTCACACCGGTCGCGAGTGGGGAGCAGCGGCTGGGCCCCGGTCTCCGGGGGCGGGAGGCGCAGGCGACGGACGCAGCCACGGGCTGACCGGCTCCGCTCCGGCACGAGTCCTGGACCCGCCGGTGTACCTCTGGTTGGCTTTGCGCATGACCAAGCACCCCGGGTTCGGCGCCCTGCTGGCACGGCTGCTGAACCACAGGGAGCTCGGTACCGAGGCGTTGGCCGAGCGGGCCGGGACGGCTGAGAGCGAGATCCGGCAGGTGCTCGCCGGGAAGGCCCCCGAGGTGGAGCTGCTCCGGTGGCTCGCGCCCGCGGTGGGTCTCCAGGTCCTCGATCTGTTCGTCCTCGCGGGTGCGGCGGTCCCGGACGATGTGGCGCCGGTGGACGCCGCTGCCCAGGAGTGGGTGTGGCACCTGGTGGCCGACGGGGTGCACCTCCCGGCCGCGGGACGGCGGGAACTCCTGGGGCTCGTCCGCTCACTGCCCGAGGCGGAACCGTCATCCCCCTTCGCCCCGAAGCTGCTTGCGGACCCCGCCGACGGTCCGGGCGCCTGGATCATCCGCATGCTCCAGTACCGCAACCTGAGCCGGACAGGCATGGCGCACACGCTGGCGGTCGTGACCCCCACCTATCTGTCGGCTGCGACCTACGGCGCGATCGGCGCCGGCCGCAAGGTGCTGACACCTCGCCTGGTGACGGACTTCGCCGGCCTGCTGGGCATGGACCCCGGTGCACTCGCCGCGCTGACGGGCGTCATCCTGCCCGGTGCGCCCCGCCCTCCTGCTCCCGAGACGCGGGACGCCGCGGCACTTCTGTGGGAGGCGCGCCGTCTGTCCGCTGCCCAGGCCCGCCACGTCGCCGGACTGGCGCGCTCGATGCGCGGGGACTCCGGCGACGGCTACCACTTGAACCTGCCTGCTTCCTGACGCCCGCGGTCGCTCACGCGTCACGGCGTGGTGGCCGCCCACCCCAGGAGTCCCCGAGGGCCCTCCGCCGGAGGGGGCGCGATACGTACACCCGGTCGGTACCAGGATCTCCGTACGAAGTGGGCAGCTCTTGGATTCGGCTGCCCGTGCGACGCGTCATACCAGAGCGGGACGCCCGGCGGGCAACTTCGACAACTGCACGTCGAGCGCGGACGATTGGCGACTACCGTGTGTGGCCGGTGATCAACGGTGGGCTCATATCGGTCGAGCCCGCCCCGACCGTTGACCCGTGCCTGACCGACCACCGTAGGTGTCACCACACGAATGCCGATTCCTGGTGCCCCACGTACCGAGGACGATGATGTCTCAACTTCGCGCACCCACCGCGCGACCGGAACGCCGCGAAGGCGGGCGGCACGGCCGTCCGGGTGGCCGTTCGCACTCGGCCGCGAACCGGCCGCGCGCCGCGCAGCCCGCCCCCGACACCCGTGTCCGACCACAGCTGCTGCGAACCGCCCTCCTGCCGACCGTGGCCGCCGTACTCAGCGGGGCCGCAGCCGTCATCTTCACCATCCGGTCCTCAGGGGTGCGCCCCTCCGGCAGCCTCCTGGCCGCGCTCGGCGGATCCGGGGCGCTGGCCGTGGCAGCCGTGGCGGCGGCCCTCCTCGGCGCCAACCGCGTCGCCGCCGGGGTCCTCGACCGGTGTCTGGCGCTACGACGCACCGGCGCCCAGCACCAGGCCGAGCTGCAGCGCGTCGTGGAACAGCTCCGCGACGGCGAACCCCTGCCGGCCCGCCGGGCCACACCCGCCGCAGCCCCCGGCGCGGATGCCTTCGACCTCCTCGCCCAGGAGATGGGCCGCGCACAGGATGACGCGGTGGCGGCCGTCGTCCAGGCTTCACAGCTCTTCCGGGGCAACGGCAACGAACAGAAGGTCGAGGTCTTCGTCAACCTCGCCCGCCGGTTGCAGTCCCTCGTGCACCGCGAGATCCAGATCCTCGACGAACTGGAGCACGAGGTCGAGGACCCCGACCTGCTCAAGGGCCTCTTCCATGTCGACCATCTCGCCACCCGCATCCGCAGGCACGCCGAGAACCTCGCCGTGCTCGGCGGTGCCGTCTCACGGCGGCAGTGGAGCAATCCCGTCACCATGACGGAGGTGCTCCGCTCGGCGATCGCCGAGGTCGAGCAGTACCCACGGGTCAAACTGGTCCCGCCGATCGACGGCACCCTGCGCGGACACGCGGTCGCCGACGTGATCCATCTGCTCGCCGAACTCGTCGAGAACGCCACGGTGTTCTCCGCTCCGCACACCCAGGTCCTGCTGCGCGCCCAGCGCGTCACCGCCGGACTCGCCCTGGAGGTGGAGGACCGGGGGCTCGGCATGCCCGGCCCCGAGCAGAAGCGGATGAACGCCCTGCTCGCCGACCCCGACCAGGTCAACGTCGCGCATCTGCTGCAGGACGGGCGGATCGGACTGTTCGTGGTCGCCTCTCTGGCCCGCAGGCACGGTATCGCCGTACGGCTGCAGAGCAACATCTACGGGGGCACGCAGGCGGTACTCGTGCTGCCCGAGGTCCTCCTGGGCATCGACATCGATGCCAGTACGGCTCCCGATGCCATCACGGCTCCCGATGCGGCACCGGTCCCGCCCGCGGGCCCCGTGCACCGCCCGCCCGCCCACGACACACCGCCGGCGGTCCCGCAGCAAGGGGGGCAGCCCCCGCTGCGGCTGGACCAGCGGCCCGCGCAGGACCGACGTCAAGGGGAGGGACCTCCGCTTCCGTTGCGAGCGGAACGGGTCGACCGCCCGAACCTCGCCGCGTCCTCGCCGGTCGTCCGGCCCGTCGGGACGGCCGATCCCGCAGGGGCCACCGGGCCCGCCGAGACCCCCGTTCCCGTCCCGTCCTCCGATTCTCCCGATCCCTTCCCGCTGTCCGGCCATGTCCCGTCGTCCGGGTCCGCTTCCCCCGCAGGGTTCGTCGAGCACGGGCGGCCCGCCACGGCCGCGGGTGCTCCAGTCGAAGCGCCCCCCGCCGCCGTGGCCGGCCCCAGCCGGCCACAGCTTCCCAGGCGCAGCAACCAGGAGCATCTGGTTCCGCAGCTCAGGGAGGCTCCGGCCCCGCGCGCCGAGGACGAGAACGCCCTGCACGACCCCGGCCTGATGGCGGCCTTCCGCCGCGGAGTCGACCTCGCCGAGGCCCAGACCGCCGAGGAGGCGGCATCCGAGGACACCTATGGCTCCCCGGGTTCGCCTCCTGCCACCGGAGGCCCCGTCATGGGCGTGGGGGCACAGCGGTCCCACGCCCTCGCCCCACTGCCCTTCCGCACCCCCACAGCCGCGACTGTCCCCGCGGAGCGGGCGGCTCCCGGGCACCGGGGGCCGCAGGCGTCCGAACCGGATCCACGAACCGAGAACATGTTCAAGGAGTAGATGCACCATGACGACAGAAATGCCGTCCGGTCAGGTCTCGGACCTCGACTGGCTGCTGAGCGGCCTCGTCCAACGCGTTCCTCACACACGCAGTGCGGTCCTCCTCTCGGCGGACGGCCTGGTGAAATCCGTGCACGGCATGGACTCCGACAGCGCCGACCACATGGCGGCCCTGGCCGCCGGCCTGTACTCACTCGGCCGGAGCGCGGGCGCCCGGTTCGGCGACAACGGGGACGTGCGGCAGGTCGTGGTCGAGCTCGACTCGACGCTCCTGTTCGTCTCGACCGCGGGGGCAGGGACCTGTCTCGCCGTTCTCGCGGGCCGTGAGGCGGATGCCGCGGTGCTGGGCTACGAGATGGCCATGCTGGTCAAGAGTGTCCGTCCCTACCTGATGACGCCGCTCCGGCAGCCGGCCGGAGCACCGTTCACTCCGGGGCTGTGAGGATGCCGGCCCCGCAGGACGGGCCGTTGCTCGACGACGCGGCAGGCCGGCTCATCCGCCCTTACACCGTGAGCAACGGCCGGACGAGGCCGACCACCGTGCTCGACCTGCTCTCCCTGGTGATGGCCACGGGGAGCCGGCCCCAGTTCCATCTCGGCCCCGAGCACACCGTTGCCCTGGAGCTCTGCGGGGGTCCCACGTCCGTGGCCGAGATCGCCGCCCATCTCCGGCTGCCCGCGGTCATCACCAAGGTGCTCCTCTCCGACCTCGTCGACTGCGGGGCGGTCACCGCGCACGCCCCCGCGTTCCATGACATGCCAACCGACCGATCTCTGCTGGAGGCAGTGCTCGATGGTCTACGACGACAGCTCTGACAGCTCCGGAAGCTCCGGTCATTTCCCGGTCGCCCTCAAAATTCTTGTCGCGGGAGGGTTCGGCGTCGGCAAAACGACGTTCGTGGGCGCCGTCAGCGAGATCGCGCCGCTGAGCACCGAGGAGCTCCTGACACAGGTCAGCGCGGCGACCGACAGCCTCGAGGGCATCGAATCCAAGTCGGCGACCACCGTGGCCATGGACTTCGGCCGGATCACGCTGTCCGAACAGCATGTGCTCTACCTCTTCGGCACCCCGGGCCAGGAGCGGTTCTGGTTCATGTGGGACGAGCTGTCCAAGGGTGCCCTGGGAGCGGTCGTCATCGCCGACACACGCCGGCTGGCCGAGTGCTTCGCCGCCGTCGACTTCTTCGAGCGGCGCGGCATCGGATTCATCGTCGCCGTCAACGAGTTCGACGGCGCCTATCGCTACGAACCCGAAGAGGTGCGGGCGGCCCTCGACCTGGGGCCCGACGTGCCCGTCGTCCTCTGCGACGCCAGGATCGCGAGCTCGGGGACCGGGGCGCTGGTCACCCTCATCCAGCACCTGCTCAACGCCACGGCACCGGCACCGCTCTCGGGTTTCGGAGCCCGCCCGTGATTCCGTGCGGGACGGGACGGCCGCCTGTGCTGACCCCGGTCGACCGGGACGGATCACGCAGGAGCGCCCGGCTTCGCAGACTCGGGCAATCCGGTGATCGACGACATAGGCATCCGCTCCTACCTCGGTGCCCCGCTCATCGACCGTACGGGCGTCGCGCTCGGCACGGTCTGCGCCGTGGACACCGTGCCGCGCCTCTGACGGCGGTGGCACTCGGGATGGTTCGCGGGCACCACTCCTCGGCGGCGCCCGTCACCGCGCGCCGGTGTTCCCGGCGCCCGGTCCGTGGAAGCGCAGCCAGTCCACCGTGAACAGGTCCGGCCCCTCGCTGTTCCAGGCCGAGTTGGTGAACACCACGTACAGCCGCGCACTGTCGCCGGGGTCGTCCAGTGCGGCCGTCGGTGACACGGCTCCGTTGCCCGCAGCGGGGACGGGCAGCGAGCCGAGCAGGGGGCCGTCGGGGGAGCCGGCCCGGAACTCGATCGTCCCGCCGAGTCCGCACGGCGTCGCACCGACCGTCACCGACCGGATGCCGCCCAGGTGCAACGGGTCGAAGGCGATCCAGTCGCCGTCCTCGATCTCCGTCAGGGCCCTGCCGCCCGATGCCCTCGCGCGGCTACCGGTGACGGCTCCGCCATGGGTGCCCCCGGTCGTCGTGAACAGCTCCGCCTCCTGGACGGCCGTACGGACGGTGAGGGAGGCGGAGCCGGTCAGTTCCGGGGCGTTCGGGGCGCCTCGGTCCGTGTACTGCACCGTGAGCCGTCGGAGGCCGGACGGGGAGGCGACGCCGGCCTCCGTGGTGAGGGAACCCCGGCACTCCGGTGAGCCGGCGAGGGGGCGCAGCGGTTCCGGGCGTCCGGCCCCGGAGCGTACGAGGATCCTGGAGCACTCGATCGGAGCGGTCGCCCCGTCCTCTTCGTCCGTCACGCTCACCGTGAAGGCGAGTGCGTCGCCGGGGACGAACACCGCGCCGTCCGGCAGCCGGTGGACGGCGACCCGGGGCCGGGTGTTGCCGACCGTGATTTCCTGGCCCGCCATCGCCGTCGTGCCCTCGGGCCCGGTCACCGTGAGGCGCGCCGTGAACTGCCCCTGGGCGCGGTAGGTGTACGTGGGGTCCGCCTCGGTCGAGTCGGTATCGCCGTCACCGTCGAAGTCCCAGGCATACGTGACCGGAGCGCTGCCGGTGCGTCCGGGCCCGCCCCCCTCGAAGGCCACGGTGAGAGGGGCGGAGCCGTTGTCGCGGTCCACGGTGATGTCCGCGCCGGGCAGCCGGCCGTCATCGACGTGGTCGATGCGGAAGACCCCCGCGCCTTCGCTGCCACCGTCGTGCCCCGTTCCGCTGCCGAGTCCCGAGTCGACGACGTACAGCGCACCGTCCGGGCCGAAGACGGCGGCCGTCGGCCGGTGCCACTCCATGTCTTCGAAGAGACCCTCGACGGCGAGGAGTTCACCGGGCTTCACCGATCCCGGGCGCGGACCGGAGGACGTCCGGCCCTCCCGGTGGAACGCGTGCGTGGTGAAGCGCCGGCCAAAGGGGTCGTACGTCAGCCACTTGCCGTCGAAGTACTCGGGGAACTTGGTGCGGTAGAGGTTATCCGGGGCGTAGTCGTAGACGGAACCGGCTGTCCGACCGGCGGCGCTTCGGCCGGCCCCGCCTTGGCCGTCCTCGCCCTGGCCGTCCCCGCCCCGGCCTTCCTCGCCCTGGTCGGCGCCCCGGTCCGCGCTGCTCCGGCCGGGAGCCGGCGCGCCGTTGCCGGGGGAACAGTCAGCGGCTCCGCGGGACATGCCGCCGGAGCAGTACGGTCCGCCCACCTGCCCCGCCCCGGTGACCCGGACGTATTCCACCGCGCCGTCGGGGGCGGTGCCGACGGCCAGCAGGGTGCCGCTCACCGGGTCCACCGTCATGCGGAAGGGGGTGCGCATGCCCGTCGCGTAGATCTCGCGACGGGTTCCGGGCGTGCCCACTCGCGAGAGGTTGCCCTCGGGCACGCTGTAGGTGCCGTCGTCCTGCGGGGCGATACGCAGAATCGAGCCCCGCAGATCGTCCGGGGTCTCCGGAGCGCGGGGGAGCGGGTCGCCGCCCGTCGCCACGTACAGACGGCCTTCCCGGTCGAAGACGAGAGACCCGGCCGGGGGAGGCTCCCCGCCGGCCGTGGGCCGCCGGCCGGGGAGGACGAGAAGACGCTTCTCCGACGCGGGGTCGACCGTGTCCCCGTCGGAGGTGAAACGGGAGAGGACCAGCCTCCTTCCCGACGTGTCGGAACGCAGCAGGTACAGCCAGGCGTTCTCCGCGAAGTCCGGATCCAGGACAAGGCCGATCAGCCCGTCCGAGCGGGCGGCCGTCTCCGGCGTGTACGCGAGATCGAGAGCCGTGGAGACCCTCATCGACCGCTGGTCGACAACCTTGAGCTCGCCGGTGCGCTGGGCGACGAACACCCGCCGGTCGGGAGTGATCGCCACGTCCACCGGATCGACGAGACCACCGGACACGAGCGGTGTCCGCTGGAAGGAACCGGCCCGGGTCGCAGTGCAGTCACCCGGCTCCGCGCCGGCGGCCCATTCGATGCCGCCCAGCAGATGGGCGAGGAAGGTGTCCTCCAGGAAGGCCGAGGGCGCGTGGCCGCCCGCGGTGAACCACGAACGGCCGCCGTCGTAGTTCTGGCACCACGACCAGGGATGGTCCACGCCCCCGTCGAGGCCCGCGATGCCGTCACGCACCCTGACCCGGGCAAGGGTGTGCACCGTGGAGGCGGGACCGGTGCGCCAGTTGGGCCACTCCTCCGTGCGCTCCCAGAGGTCGGGAAGCGCCGCCGTCGAGGGATGCGCGTGGTCGAGGACCTCGATGCGTCCGCCCTGCACGGGCGTGCCCCGGTCCGGGGCGGCGCCGACCAGTCCCTCGTACCAGTCCCAGCCCGTGCCCGCGGAGGCGTCGTGCAGGCCGACCCAGCCGCCACCCGCCCGCACGTACCTCTGCAGAGCGGCACGCCCGCGTTCGTCCGGGGCGCCGGCCCTGCCCGGCGCGGCGGCGGTGTTGTTGAAGACGACCGCGTGGAACCGTGCGAGATCGGTGTCGTTGAATACAGCTGGATCGTCCGTCGCCTCGACCCCGAATCCGTTCCGGACCCCGAGCCCCCTCACCGCCTCGACACCGGCGCGGACCGTGTCCTGGGACGCGTGCGCCGCCCCGGAGTACACCAGCACCCGGAACGGGACCGCAGGGCCCCTCGGGAACGAGGCGGCAGACACCGAGCCGGTGATCAGCGCCAGGACGGCGAGGAGGGACATGAGGGCGATCGACGCCGGGGAGGGGACCGGCGACGTGGGATCGCTGGACAACGGGTGGCTGCTCATGAGGGCGCTCCCGGTGCGGTGGGGCCGGGCGGGGGAAAGCGCTTTCTGAGGTGCGTGCTTCAGAGTAGGTTCACGGCATTTCCGGGTCAATGGCACCAGTGGGGCCGCCCGGGCCCCGCAGGTGCCGGAGGCGGGGCCCGCCTCCGGACGGACCGCGGCGGCACCTCAGCGGTGCAGGAATCCGGTGATCCGCCGGCGCAGCGCCCGCCTGTCGAGGCCATGGGCGACGAGGTGCTCCGCCATCTGCCCGTATCTGCGCAGCTCACCCCGCCCCACCCCCAGCCCGAGCACCCGGTGCGGCAGCTCGGCCAAGGCGTCGTTGGCGGCCGTCGTGGACGTCCCGGCCAGGTAGGGCTCGACGATCACGACGTCCGCCGCGGTGCCCCCGCCGACCGCACTGCGGAGCCCCGCCGCGTCGAAGGGGCGCACGGTCGTCGCGTACAGCACCGTCGTGTCCAGACCGTCGGTCGCCGCGAGGACGTCGTCGAGCATCGGCCCCACGGCGATCACCACCCCGCCCGTTCCCTGCCTCACGGTGCTGAAGCCGGGGGCCGCGACCGGGCGGCCCACGCTGTTCGACTGGAGGGAGAGCCGTACATAGACACGGCCGTCCCCCACGACGGCCCGCCGCAGCAGCGCCTCGGCCTCGTCGGGGTGGCCCGGCACATGCACCGTCCAGTCGTCGAGTGTGTCGAGGAGAGCGACGTCGCCCGGTGCCATATGGGTGAAGCCTCCGGCCGGCCAGTCGTACGAAGCCCCTGCGCTGACGAGCACCCCGCCGACGCCCTGGTGTCCCAGGTCCAGCTTCACCTGCTCGAACGGGCGCTCCACGAGGAAGCTCGCGAAGGTGTGCATGATCGGCCGCATCCCCGTCAGGGCCATCCCGGCGCCCGCGCCGATGAGGAGCTGCTCCCTGATCCCGACGTTGACCACCCGGTCCGGGTGGGTCTGCTCGGCGCGCTCGAAGCCGTCGCGGCTGATCTCGGCGAGCACCACGGCGAGGCGCGGGTCCTCGTCCAGCAGCCGGGTGGTGGTGGCGATGAAGCGGTCACGCATGGTGTCCATGGAAATGTCCTCCGTCGTCCTGGGGGTGCGGCCGGTCAGCGCTTGGGTGCCACGCGGGCGATCACGGCGTGCGGGCGGCCGGGGTGCGGTGCGGTGAAGGCGGCGTACAGCGCCTCGTGGTCCCGGCCGTCCACGGTCCGCGCGGACCATCCGGCGGCCTCGAACCGGGCCGCGATCCCGCCCGGCCTGGAGTACGTCGCCGAGGTGTTGTCGATCACCACGGTGTGCAGCTGATCGAGCCCGGCCGGGCCCGCGTAGGCGATCGCCTCGTGGTTGCTGCCCTCGTCCAGCTCGGCGTCGCCGGTCAGCACCCACACGCGGGGGTCCGTGAGCCCCTGGGCCCGCAGTCCCAGCACGTTGCCCACGGCGAGCGGGAGGCCGTGCCCGAGCGACCCGCTACTGATCTCCGCGCCGGGGACCAGCAGCCGGTCGGGATGGTGCCCGAGTGGTGAGTCGTACGAACCGAAGCCGGCGAGCAGCTCCTCGTCGAAGAAGCCGCGTGCGGCGAGCACGGCGTAGTAGGCCATGGGGCCGTGCCCCTTGGAGAGCAGGAAGCGGTCACGGGCGGGGGAGTCGACCGTGCCGGGCGAGATCCGCAGCACCCGGTCGTACAGCACCCAGAGGGCGTCCAGGGTCGAGGTCGCGGCCGGACCGTGCTTCTCGTCACCGGTCATGAGACTCATGAGCCGGTCGAGCTCGTCGTAGCCGTACAACGGAAGGGAAGTGGTCTGCGTCATGCGGCTCAGCTTCCGACCTCGACCAAGGTTGAGGTCAAGCCCCTGGAATCGGGTTCGTGAGCACCGGTGCAAGTGCGGTATTGTTCTCATGCGCGTTCGGCCAGGGGAAACCCCAGGTCAGACGGACAGCGGGACGTGGCGCAGCTTGGTAGCGCACTTGACTGGGGGTCAAGGGGTCGCAGGTTCAAATCCTGTCGTCCCGACTCGAGAGAGTCGCAGGTCAGGGCCGGTTTCGGAGACATCCGAACCGGCCCTTGACAGTTCCTGGACAGTTGGCAATCAGCGCGCTCGGCCGGCGTCGGCGGGTGAGCGCGATCGGGCCCGGCAGGGGACGTTGCGCGCGTCGCACGCCGAGGTGCGCGGAAAGCGCTGCGCCGGCAGTCGTGATCTTGTGTTCGTCAACTGTCCAGGACGGCTTCGCCGCCGTGATCACACCGCCACCTGTAGATCGTCACATCGGCGTCAGGCGGAGAACCCCACGCCAAGCTCTCGCGGGCAGACCCGGCCTCTGGTGTGCCTGCCGCCCGACCTCCTCGCCGTGAGACGCTCCGGCCGGCCGGAGCGTCCCGAGTGCCGGACCCCTTGACGACGAGCTGGTCGGCGGCGGCGGACGTCTCCGGGGCGGCACCCGTAGCACCGGCGGCCGCCGTGGCGGCGTCCGTGGCGCCGAACGTCTTGATGTCGCTGTACTGCAGGACGGGGAAGCCTGAGTGCCCGTCGATGTACACCTGCTGCTTCACCGGCTGCCCGTCGAGCGGGCTGATGCCGGTGACGGTGATCTGCCGGGTCAGTACGCCGGTTCCGTGCGGGAGGATCGTGACGCCCTCGGCCGTTCCGGTGAGCTGCTTCCCGCCCGGCTTCTCACCCTTGGCCGGGGCGCGCAGCAGGCCGCCGGCCAGCTGGGTGGAGACGGCGCTGACGGCGCGCTCGATCGCGGTCCTCTCGGAGACCTCCGGTGTCACCGTGTCGAGCTTCAGCTCGGTGAAATAGCTGCCGGAGGTGCCGGTGACGGTGCGCTTGCCGTCCTTCTTGGTCATCCGGACCAGGTACTGGCCGCCCAGGACCGCGACCCCCTTGTACTTCTGCTGGAGGCGGACCGTCTCCCTGCCGCCCCCCTCGGCCGTCGTCCCGGCCGATGCCAGGTCCTTCGCCGAGGTGTCCGCGATGTGGTAGCGGCTCTTCTTCGACTTGAGATGACCGCGGGCGGCGTCCGCCGCGGTGCCGGTGGCGGTGGCTTCCTCGTTCAGTCCGGTGACGAGCGACGGGGTCTCGGTCCCCGCGTCCGCCGTCGCCTCGGACGCGGCGGACACGGTGGCGGCGTCCGCGTGCGCGGACGGTATTGCCGTGACCAACAGGCCCGCGGCGGCCAGCACCGCGGCTATGCCCCGGCCGGTGAGCGTGCTGCCCGCCCCCTGCCCTGCTCTGGCTGATCTCTTGCGTGCTGAACTCCGCACGGTGCCCCTCCGGTGCCCCTCCGGTGCCATGGCTGCGTGGACGAATATCGGATGCCGACATGCAAGTGCCGGAACAGGGCTGTGAACAATGTGTTCCGGGCGTGCACTTGTGGACGACCTCACTTGTGTGGCCTGCGTTGACAGGTGAGAATTCCGCCGGTGGGGCTGACTGGGTGGGATACGCAATGGCAGGCGCTCGGGTTCGGTGCGGACCAACTCCGGGTGTACGAGGCGCTGCTCGACCTGACCGGGCACAGGTCCAGAACCGCCCTCGCCCAGTCCCTGGGGTTGACCACGCGCCGGGTCGCGAACGCGCTCGATCACCTGGCCGAGTACGGCTTCACGCACCCGGCCCGAGGTGCGGCAGCGCTCCCCGTCGCCGTCGCTCCCTCCACCGCGCTGCGCAGTCTGATCCACTTGAGACAGGCCGAACTCCTGCACAGATCTGCCGAGTTGGAGGAGCTGACCGGATCTGTCGACCGGATCGCGGCCCAGCTGCTGAGCTCTGTGAACACCCCCCGCGCCGTCGGCATCGAGACGGTCCGTGGTGGTGCGGCGATCGCCGCACGGGTGGCCTCGCTGCTGGTGTCGGCGAGTGAGGAAGTGGCGCTTCTGGACCGGCCGCCCTACGCGGCCAGCCAGCCGGACGGGATGCCCGCGCCCCTCGACGTGGCCGAACCGGTCCGGCGCGGGGTACGGGTGCGCGTCGCCGTGGACCGCGAGGGGCTGAGCTTCCACGGGCGCGCCCGTGGGCTGGGCGATCTGGCCGTGCAGGGTGTTCGGATACGGGTGGGAACGGATCTGCCCACCAAAATGATCACGGTGGACCGGCGGGTCACCCTCCTGCCGCCGACCGACGCGGCGGACCCGACGGCCTCGGCCCTGGTGGTGAGCGACTCACTCCTGAGCAACGCGTTGGTGCCGCTGTTCGAGTCGGTCTGGGAGCGGGCCGTCCCCATCGGGGCCGTCACGCCCGACCGGATCACGGACGAGGACCGGGAACTGCTGACCCTTCTCGCCTCAGGTCTGAAGGACGAGGCGATGGCCCGGCGCCTCGACATCCACGTGCACACGGTCCGTCGCCGGATCACCCGCCTGATGCAGGCCCTGAACGCGGAGACCCGGTTCCAGGCCGGGGTGCAGGCGGCGCTGCGGGGCTGGCTGACCGTGTGAGGGGGGCCGGATCAGGAACGTGACCGTCCGGTGGATGCCGATCAGCTCGTCAGCTGCCCGACGTGAAGGACCGGTCCCGGCCGCTCGACGCCGTCTGTGAGGGGACGGCGGCAGGCCGGCGGTGCGTTGGCGGTGCACCTCCCGGATTGCGGATCTATGCTGATGTCCGTCCGTTTTGTTCGATATGGGAGGTGGCTTGCTCGTGCTCAGTGGCCTTGATGTCGATGCCATCGGTCCGGTCGATGTCGCAGTAGTCACCTTCGAAGGCAACCGGTTCAACGGAGACATCGCGCCGGCGCTGCGTGAGCTGCAGAACAACGGCACCGTGCGCATCCTCGACATGAGTTTCGTCAGGAAGTCGGGCGACGGTTCCGTCGACATCATCGAGCTCGGCGACGAGCGGGTGGCGGACGGGTTCCAGCAGGTCGCGCAGGTCCAGTTCGATCTGCTCAGCGACGAGGATCTGCGCACCGTCGCGGACGGTCTTCCGGTGGAGTCCTCGGCACTGGTTGTGGCCTGGGAGAACACCTGGGCCGCGCGTCTTGCGACTGCCTTGCGGGAATCACGGGGCGAAATGGCGCTCCTCGAACGCATCCCCAGGGACGCTGTTGTCGCGGCGGCCGCCGCGCTCGACGCCGGATGACCGAAAGACGTGGAAGGGATCGGCATGCCTCGACGATTCGGAAGGCCGGGCCTGCTGGGGACGATCGCGCGCACAGCGGTCATCTCCGGGACGGCCACCGCTGTGTCCAACCGCGTGGAACGGCGCGACGAGCGCAGGCAGGCGCAGGACCAGCAGCAGGGGTGGGCGAGCCCGGCGGCGACGCAGCCGGCGCCCCCGCCCGCCGCCGCTCCGTCCACGGACCGCGTCTCCCGGCTCACGGCGCTCGCCGACCTCAAGGCCCAGGGGCTGCTGACGGAAGAGGAGTTCGCCGCGGAGAAGGCCAGGGTCCTGAACTCCTGATGTGGCCGCTGCGCCGGCTCAGCCTCGCAGGGCCGACGCGAAGATGCCCGGCAGGCGCGTCGGTCGCGGGTCCGTCGCGTAATTCGTGAGCCTCTCCATCGTCGTACGCCCGGTCCGGTTGGTGACGTAGTACGGCGGGCGTGGCGACAGTGACGGAGAGCCGGTGAACAGGCCGCGTGGCGCGGGCGCGAAGGGGGCGCGCAGCACGGTCTTCTCCACGTCCTCCAGCATGAACGCGTTGTGGACGAACCCGATCCCGCTGCCGATGTCCTGGCGGGTGTGACCGGGGAAGGCCCCCCAGGGCGTGTAGCCGAGCAGGAAGCCGAAAGCGGACCAGCAGTTGACGCCGAGGGTGCCGTAGCGCAGGTCGGCGACGGCCCGGTCGACGGCGGTTCGGTGGGCGCGCTCGGTGCGGGGGTGCACCAGGAGCGTGGCGCCGAGGGTGCCGGGGAGCCTGTCGTTGGCGAACTCGACGGCGGCGCGCAGGAACTGAGGTGCGTCCTCGCCCGGGAGGCGCACCACACCCATGGCGCTGGCGAAGACCTCGTCCGTGAGCATGGGGTCGTCCGCGTCGGGGATGTCCGGGACGAGTACGCGGCAGGTGTCGCCGGCGTAGGTCTCCGCCTCGGGGTGGGCGCTGGTCACCGCGTCGAGGCGGGCGGCGGCGCCCGGGTAGTAGTCGCTGCGCCGGGGCAGTTCGCGGAGTACGTGACGGATCTCCGCGAGGAGCCGTTCGGTGCCGTCCCAGTGGCGGGGCAGGAGCAGGATCTGTGTGGCGACGCAGTTGTGTCCGGAGTTGTTCAGCTTGCTGGTGACGATGTGTTCGGCCTGGAAGCGGAAGTCTGCCGCGCTCCACGGTCCGGGTGTCACTATGCAAGGGCTGACACCACCCAGCTCGCTCGTGAACGGCTTCGCGTTGAGGGGGGAGTCCGCGCGCCGGCGTTCCTCCGCCCCCTTGCCGGTGCCCCACACGATGGCGTCGTGGGTGCGCTCGCTGCCGGTGACATGGATGGTGTCGACGTCCTCATGAGTCGTGAGGTACGCGCCCTCGGCGGGGCCACCGTCGACGAAGCGTACCCAGCCGTGTTCCACGAAGTCGGCGAACACCTCCTCGAAATGCGGTCGGAGGTAGGCGTTGACCGGGTTCATCTTGGCGAGGACGACCTGTCCCTCGGCGTAGAGCTTGTGCAGGATGTCGAGTGGGGTGATGGCCGGGACGTTCCCGGCGCCGAGCACCAGCGCGACAGCCGGTTCACCCGGCCGGCCGCGGTATTCGCCGGCGGCGCGGGCCAAAACCTGCTCGCGGGTCGTTCCGGGGAGTGTCCACACTTCGGCGGTGAAGCCGTTCAACAGCAGGCGGTCCGTCCCCGTGGCGGGGAAGACGTCCACGACGGTGCGGTCGTCACGTGAGCGGATGGCTTTGGCGGGCACCGGGTCGTGCCCGGCGGCCATGCGGCGCAGTACGTGCAGGTACGCGCCCGCGGTCTGGGCCAGCGCCCAGGGGGCTGAGACCCAGTCCTCGGCAGCCCAGTCGGACAGGGGGGCGTAGCCCTTGGCGTGGGCGGAGTCGGCCACCATGCCGGGTGCAGCCTCCCTGATGCGGGGGAGTATCCGCTCCAGCAGACGGATGCGCTCCGGCAGCGGTGTCGCGGTCCACGAGTCGGCGTGGCCACGCAGCTCGGCGACGGCGCGGTCGATCGTGGTGGTGTCGAGTGTCGGTGCGGTGCTCAAGAGTCAGCTCCTGTTCGGGTGGGGTGAGAAGGCCGGCCGCCCAGCCGGGCGATGTCCCGGTCCGGGTCGACGAGGACGAAGGACGCGGCAGCTCCTGCGGCGAGCAGGACGCCGGCCAGCACGATGGCGCTCTGATAGCCGGAGGTGCCGTGTGCGTCGACGAGCGCCCCGACGACGGCGGGCGCGGCGAGGCCCGCCACGGTCACCACCGCGTTCATGACGCCCAGGGCGCCGCCGTTCCTGGACGGCGGGGCGAGTTCGGCGACGGTCGTGGCGGCGATCGCCGCGTAGGATCCGCCGACCCCGAACCCGAGTGCGACCAGCACGGTCTTCGCGGTCGGTCCGTCGGCCATGGGCAGAGTCAGGCAGCAGACGGCGCCGACGCCGAGGAGGCAGCCGCCGACCCAGCCGCGGGCACGCCGGCTGCCTGCGCCGCGACGCATCATCCGCCCGGTGACGCCGGCCTGGGCGAGCAGGACGACGGCACCGATCGCCCACGGGGCGATGACGACGGTGCCCGCGTCGTGGGCCGAGTAGCCGAGGGCGTTGCGCAGGTAGGACGGGAGCCAGACCAGCATCAGGGCCACCGACCAGTAGCTGGTGAAGTAGGCGAAGGTGGCGCCGAGCCAGGTCCGGCTGGCGAAGATCCTCCGGTACGGCAGGTCGGCCCGTTCCTCGGCCCGTGCGGCTGCGGAGCCCTGCTGTCCCGTACGGTGCCGGCCGTCCGCGCCGAGTGCCGCCCACGCGATCGCCCAGGCCGTTCCGACGCCCACGAGAACCCACAGGGCCGCCCGCCAGCCATGGTGCTGGATCACCCACGACAGCCCGGGTGCGGAGACGATCACCCCCAGAGTGATGCCGAGGGTGATCAGGGCACCGGGCAGATTGCGCCGGTCGTTGGGGAACCAGGCGAGCGTGGCCTGTTGCGCGACGGGGAAGGCCGGCCCCTCCGCCGCCCCGAGGAAGACCCGTGACGCGATCAGCACGGCGAGGCCGCCGCCGATCGCCGCGGGCACCTGTGCCACGGACCAGAGGGCGGCCATGATCAGCAGGAGCATCTTCGGTGACACCCGGTCGGCCGCCAGGCCGACGACGACCGCGGCGACGGAGAAGAGCAGGAAGAACGCACTGTTGGCGAGCCCGAACCGGGTGGCGTTCAGATGGAGGTCGGCGCGGATCTCGTCGGCGGCCAGGCCGAGGACGGACTTGTCGGCGAAGTTGACCATCATGAAGACCACGAGCAGCGTGGTCACCGTCCAGGCGCGGACCTTGCTGCTGGTGGCCCCGGTGTTCACGGGCCGGTGCTGGGGCAGGGGCGGTGCCGCGGTCATGAGATCTCCCTACGTTGTCGTGTGGCCCGGGGTCAGGACAGCGGGACGCCGGCGATGGCGATGCGCTCCATCACCCGGCGCCGGGGGAAGTAGTCGTTGACCGCGTAGTGCTGGGTGGCGATGTTGTCCCAGATCGCGACGGAGTCGGGCTCCCAGCGGAAGCGGATCTGGAACTCGGGTATGCGCGCCTGGAGAACCAGGATGTCCAGCAGCTCGCGGTTGCCGGCCTCGGACAGCCCCTTGATGTACCGGGTGAACGGCTCGTTCACGTACAGGGTCTTGCGGCCGCTGCGCGGGTGCCTCACGACCACAGGGTGCTCGACCTGCGGCCAGGACTCACGGAAGTCGGCCTTCTGCTCGTCGTTCATGAGGGCGCCCCAGCTGGCCTCCCAGTCGTGGACGGCGGTGAGCCCCTCGATCCGCTCCTTCAGGCCGGAGGGGAGGTTGTCGTAGGCGGAGGCCATGTCCGCCCACATCGTGTCGCCGCCCGCGGCGGGCACTTCCACGGCTCGCAGGACCGCGCCGAGCGACGGGTTGGCCATGAACGAGTGGTCGCTGTGCCAGATGTTCTTGTTGCCGGCGGCCTTCGCGTCCTTGGCGAGCCTGGAGATGCCCGGGGTCCCGGTCCGGGCGAAGAACGGGTTGGCCTCAGGCGGGCCCCAGACGCCCGACAGGGCGAGCTGATGCTCGGGGGTGAAGCCGGTCTGACCGCGGAAGAAGATCACTTTCCACTCCAGCAGCGCCTGGCGGAGCTCCGCCGCGAGCTCGTCGGTGATCGTCCTGGTCAGGTCGACGCCGCCGAGCACGGCCCCGAAGTGGGGGGTGAGGGGGGCGATGTCCAGCAGTCGGTAGCCGGACTGCTCGGCTCCGGGAGCCAGTCGCTCCAGGACGCGGTTCCCGTAGTGCATGAGGGGCTTGTCGAGTACGGGCCTGGGGTTGGTCACAGGGGTCGAAGCGACGTCCTGCATGAGGTTCCTCCCGATGGTGGCACTCATTACGTAACCGGCAGTATCGATATTGTCCGGCGGCTGTGCAAGGGGTTGGGAGGGATTGATCTTCTGCGGGTTCCTGGCCCGGCGTACGGACCGTCGCCACTGCTTCCGGACAGCCCGGAAGGCGCACGGGCGCGAGAGGGCGCCGCACGGAAGGGTGCTGAGGTCCGGTGCCTGCGTCAGGTCACGGCCGGTCGCCGACCGCCCGGCCGATCAGGTCCACCACGGACTCGACGAGCACCTCGTCGGGCAGCCGCTGCTCTCCGACCATGCGGAAGGCCAGTGACGCTGCCACGAGTGTCGCGGCGGCGTCCACGTCGACGTCCGCTCTCACGTCGCCGCGCGCGACTCCGCGCTCCAGCAGGTGCCGCGTCTCGCTCATCACGCGCGCTGTGTAGGCGCGATAGGCGCCGGGCTCCGCTCCGGCCTCTGCGGCCGCGCCGATCACCCCTGCCAGCAGCCGGTCGACGCCCGGCCGGCGGTACGCCTCCATGCGTGAGGTCAGCAGGGCCCGCAGTTCAGCGCGGAAGTCTCCCATGTCGGGTACGGCGAGCGGGCCGATCCGGGACTCGGCGGCGGCGATGACGAGATCCTGCTTGGTGGGCCAGCGCCGGTACATCGCGGGCTTGCTCACCCCGGCACGGGCAGCCACGGCGTCCATGGTCAAGGCGCTCATGCCGCTCTCCGCCACCAGGTCGACGACGGCGTCCAGGACGGCGCGGGTGACATGGGCCTGGCGCGGCCGCCCAGGCCCTCTCCGCGTCTGCTGATCGTGCTCGTCGGCCATGCCGAGACCCTATGCGGTCCTCGGCTGCTGCCGCCCGAGGGGTGCGGAACCGCAACCGCTCACTGCCGCTCCGCCTCGGCCAGGCCGGCCCGGATCACATGCTTGGTGATCTTCCCCGAGGGGGTGCGGGGGAGCTCCCGGCGCAGCACCAGCTCGCGGGGGATCTTGTAGCGGGCGATCCGTGTCTCCAGCCACGCACGCAGTCCGTCCAGGTCGGGTTCCGTCCCGTCGCGCGGCACCACGACGGCCACGACGGTCTCTCCCCATTGCGGGTGCGGACGGCCGACCACGGCGATGTCGAGGATGTCCGGGTGGCCCCGCAGTGCGCCTTCCACCTCCTGGGAGGCGACGTTCTCCCCGCCGGTGATGATGAGGTCCTTCAGGCGGTCCACGACCGTCACGAACCCGTCCTCGTCGAGTCGCCCCAGGTCGCCGCTGCGGTACCAGTCTCCGGCGAAGACCTCCGCGGTGGCGGCGGGGTCGTCGAGGTAGCCGACCATGCGTGTGTCCGAGCGCAGCCAGATCTCGCCGGTCTCCCCGGCGCAGGCGTCCGAGCCGTCCGGCCGGACCACGCGCAGGTCCACGCCGGGCATGCCGCCGCGCCCGATCGCACCGGCCTTGGCGACCTGCTCGGCCGGGGAGAGCGAGGCCCCCACGGGGCCCGTCTCGCTCATCCCGTACACCTGGTGGAAGCCGTCCGAGCCGTACGCCTTCATCAGGCGGCGAGCCGTCCCGGCGTCCAGAGGCCCGGCGCCGTAGATCCAGGCGC
Organism: Streptomyces sp. NPDC057287; assembly: GCF_042667905.1. NCBI lineage: Bacteria > Bacillati > Actinomycetota > Actinomycetes > Kitasatosporales > Streptomycetaceae > Streptomyces > Streptomyces sp. NPDC057287. Next base: position 177,562 of record NZ_JBHUYV010000017.1, read on the forward strand.
GTACGGACGTCAGGTCGAAGTCGGCGAAGTCGGCGACGGTCCGCACCGGGGCGATGAGCGCGATCGGGGCCCCGAACAGGGCGGTGATCCGCTCGCGCTGGATCGTCTCCAGCATGGCGCGGGGGTCGTACTCGCGCTGCAGTACGACCGTGGCCCCGAGCAGCAGGGTGCTCATCGTCCAGTTGTTGAGCGGGGACGCGTGCCAGATCGGCATGCAGATCAGGAACCGCTCGTCGCGGTGGAGGGGGATGGCGGCGGCGGTGTACGTCGCGGTCAGGGCGATGGACCGGTGCGTGTGCACACAGCCCTTCGGGTTTCCGGAGGTGCCCGAGGTGTACAGGATCTGGGCGATCTCGTCGTCCGCTCCCGGCTCGCCGATCCAAGGCTCGGCGGATGCCACGAGAGACTCGAAGCAGTCCGCGGGGCGCGTGCCGGCACCGGCGTCGGGGTGGCTGACCAGCCAGGGCATGTCCACGTCGGTGGAGGTCGCGCGCTCGCCGATCTCTGCGTCGACGATGCCCAACCGTGCTCCGCAGTGCCGAAGTTGGCGTGACACCTCGGCCGTCCGGAGCTTGTGGTTCACCGGCACCAGCGTGGCGCCCATGTGCCAGGCGCCGAACGCGGCGAAGAGGAAAGCGGGGGTGTTGTACGTCATGACCGCCAGCCGGTCACCCGGTCGCAGCCCGGCTTCGCGCAGTACGGTCGCGGCGCGACGGGCGGCGTCGGCAACCTCCTGGTAGGTCCAGCGCTGTTCGCGGTAGACGACCGCTTCCTTCACGCCGGCCGAGCGAGCCGCGCTTTCCAGCAGGGTGCTGAGATGCATCACGTTCTCCTGACGAGCCGAGCCGTCGGGAACCGGTCACGGCGGAAACTCTGAATCGGTCATGGCGGGAAACTCTGAATGATGGTTCACTCCTTTCATGCCCTACCGCAAGACCCCAGCCGAAATCAGTCGGCTCGAAGCCGCGCGAGAGCGCCTCGTCTCCTGTGCCACCTCGGTCGTCGCCGAAGTGGGCTGGTCACAGGCGACCGTGACCGCTGTCGCGGACGCGGCCGGCATCGCAGCCGGTTCGGTGTACCAGCACTTCCCGTCCAAGGCCGCGCTCGCCGTGGAGGTCTTCCGGCGCGCCGCCGGACGCGAGGTGGAGGTACTCGGCGAGGTGCTGCACGGCCCGGGCTGCCCCGTCGATCGCCTCCGCCGGGGTGCCGAGGTGTTCGCCCGCCGCGCCTTGGAGAACCGCGGACTCGCCTATGCCCTGCTCGCCGCCCCGGCGGAGCCCGCGGTCGGCGCCGAGCGCCTCGAATTCCGGCGGCACTACCGCGCGCTGTTCGCCGAAGTGGTCCGCGAGGGCATGGCCGTAGGCCGGCTGCCGCAGCAGAACGCCGAGATCACCGCCGCCGCTCTCACCGGCGCGATCGGTGAAGTGCTCGTCGATCCACTCGCCGATCCCGATGAGAGCGCCACCGAGGAATTGCTCACCGACCTCACCGCCACTGCTCTGCGCTGCGCGGGCGCTCCCGACTCCTGACACATCCGCTCGTCCTGAAGGAGGGCCCATGCCCACGACCGGCTCCGTCACCCACGAAGTGACGAACCAGGTACCACCGTTGACCGGTCATGACGCCGCGGACGACCCGGTGCTGATCGAGGGTGTCCGCCGCGAGGGGGCTGCGTGGTGTCTCGACGACCTGCACCGGACAGGCCGACGGGCCGCCAGCGAGGAAGTGCAGTGCTGGGCCGACCAGTCCAACCGGTACGAGCCCGTGCTGCGCACCCACGACCGCTATGGCCACCGGGTCGACGAGGTCGACTTCCACCCCGCCTACCACGCGCTGATGGAGGTGGCGATCAGCGAAGGGCTCGGCGGCAGCGCATGGGCCGACGAGCGGGCGGGCGCCCATGTGGCGCGGGCCGCGGGCTTCATGGTGTGGAGCGGCACCGAGGCGGGCCACGGCTGCCCGGTCTCCATGACGTACGCGGCGGTCCCGGCCCTACGGCACGCCCCTGACCTCGCCAAGGTGTACGAGCCTCTGCTCACCAGCCGCGTGTACGACCCGGGTCTGCGCACTCCGGCCGGCAAGCGGGGCCTGCTGGCCGGCATGGGAATGACGGAGAAACAGGGCGGCTCCGACGTCCGCGCCAACACCACCACGGCCACCGCGCACGCCGACGGAACCTGGCGACTGCGAGGGCACAAGTGGTTCACCAGTGCCCCCATGAACGACCTGTTCCTCGTCCTGGCCCAGGCGCCCGGCGGCCTGTCCTGCTTCCTGGTCCCCCGCGTCCTGCCGGACGGCAGCCGCAACACCTTCCGCATCCAGCGCCTCAAGGACAAGCTCGGCAACCGCTCCAACGCCAGCAGCGAACCCGAGTTCGACGACACGGTGGCCTGGCTGGTCGGTGCCGAGGGCAAGGGCGTACGCACCATCATCGACATGGTCACCATGACGCGGCTCGACTGCGTCCTCGGATCCGCCGCCGGCATCCGCGCCGCTCTCGGCCAGGCCGCTCACCATGCCCGGTACCGCTCGGTGTTCGGCGCCAAGCTGATCGATCAGCCGTTGATGCGCAACGTCCTCGCCGACCTCGCGCTCGAGTCCGAGGCCGCCACCACACTCGCCCTGCGCCTGGCCGGTGCCGCCGACCGGGCCCAGCACGGCGACGAGGGTGAGCGCGCTCTGCTCCGCCTCGCCACAGCTGTCGGAAAGTACTGGGTGTGCAAGCGCCAGCCCGTCGCCGTCGCAGAAGCCCTGGAGTGCCTCGGCGGCAACGGCTACGACGAGACCTCAGGGATGCCCCGCCTCTACCGGGACGCCCCGCTCAACGGCATCTGGGAGGGCTCGGGCAACGTCAACGCCCTCGACATGCTGCGGGCGTTCACGCGTGAGCCGGAATCGCTGGAGGCCCTCCGGGCGGAGATCGAGACTGCGGCCGGCGCCGACGGACGGCTCGACGCCGCCTGGCGCACGCTCCAGGGCGAACTCGTGGTCACCGACGACGCCCCGTTGCGTGCGCGCCGGGTCATCGAACGTGTGGCGCTCGTGCTGCAGGGGTCCCTTCTGGTCCGGCACGCGCCCGCTCCGGTCGCCGATGCGTTCTGCGCGTCGCGGCTCGCCGGGGACCGAGGGCTCGCCTTCGGGACGCTGCCGCCGGACACGGACTTCGCGGGAATCCTGGCGCGGCTCCCCGTCTGACCGCCACCCCGGCCCCGCACGCGCTCCTGCGTGTGCGGGGGACTGCGAATCGCCCCCGCCCGAAGGCGGTTGAGGTGGTCGGCGTCCAGAGGCCCGGCGTCGGCAAGGGCATCCGGGATCCGGCCGGAGCAGTTGCTCCGACCGGATCGTCCTGCCCTGGCGACTGCGGTGTCCACTCCGGCGCGGGCTGAGCTCCGCTCGCTGCTTCGGAGCTCCCGTGGCTCGGGGTACCACCGCGTCGCTTCCGTCAGGCCGCGCCCTGGGTGCGACGGCGGCGCACGAAGAGGAGTGCACCCCCGCCCGCGATCGCGGCTGCGGCAGCGGTGCCCGCGACGGCCGTCGTGGAGGAGGCCCCGGTCGCTGCCAGCTCGCTGCCGTGCGTCGTGGGTTCGTTACCTCCGGTCGAGCCGGTCGAGCCGGTCGAGCCGTCCGTCGAACCTGTGGAGCCGGTGGAACCGCCGCTCTTCACATCCAGGGTGATGTCGGCCTTGTCGTTGCCCTTGTCCGGGTCGAACGGCCGGGCCTCGGCGTTCAGTGCCACGGAACCCTTCGCGCCCTCCACCCGCTTGTCGATCTTCAGCTTGAAGGTGTAGGTCTCGCCCTTGCCCTCGTCGACCCACCGCTGGCTGGTGCCGCACTCGTACACCTTGCCCGCGGGCTCGCAGTATCCGTCTGCCTTGACGACGGAGGTTCCGGCCGGAAGCGTGATCAGGACCTTGGGCAGCGGGCCACCCTCCTCGGTCAGCACCCAGGCGGGTCCGGCGTTGGTGAACCTGGTCGTCAGGGTCACGGTGTCGCCGGGGCTGCCCGCGAGCGCGGCACCCTCGACCTTGAAGTCGGCCGTGTTGACGGAGGTGACCGGCACGTCGACGGCCTCCTCCTTGGCCTCGCCACCGGCCGGGCTCTCCACCAGCTTCACCGCGGGGGCGGTCCCGGCCACCGGCGGCGTGGCGGCGTCGTCCAGGCCCGGGGCGTAAGGCCAGACGCTCACACGCAGCACGTCGTTGAGCGCGTTGTCCAGCGCCTTGATCGCGAGGGGCTTCTCGGGCGTGAAGGTGGCACCGGGCTCCACCGCCTGGTCGAACTCGCACACCACGTTCGACTTGGCGGTCATCTCGTCGTAGGAGGTGACCTGGTGCGTCCGGCAGTTGGACGGGACGTCCGCATAGCCGAGTCCTCGGGTGACGGAGTACATGACCCAGACCTTGTCGGCGGTCGAGGTGCCCTTGTTCGTCAGGACGACCGGCTGGTCGAAGGTGCTGCCCGGCTTCACGCCGTCGACCGGGGCGAGATCCTGAACGGCCAGCTGGGGCTCGGTCTCATCGGCGGACGCGACGGGGGCGATGCACAGCAGTGCCAGGCCGGCAGCGCTCAGGGCGGCGGCGAGGGTGAGGGCGGCGCGGTGAGGGGGGATCGGCATGGAGATGAACCTCTGTTGGACGCAGTTGGGCGGACGATGTCCTATGGGGTGGACAGTCCTTCACTGTTCGAGACTGTTTCCGGTGGGGATCGGTTGCATTGACGGGGCAACTGGAATACCCCGGAGTCACGAGTCCGGTGTGTGCGAGCCGGACGGGCGGAGGCCGCACCGGAACGGTCCGGTGCGGCCTCACGGGTGTGCGGGGATCCCTCAGGCGGTCTCGCCGGAACCGGCGGTGGAGCCGGTTCCCTCGGCCTCCTTGATGCCCTTGGTGATGTCGTCCAGCACCGAGAGCTTCGGCGCCTCGGCGTTGATGTCGAAGCCGGAGCGGACGACGACCAGCATGCCCTTGACGTTGGGGGAGGGGAACGCGAGCGACTCGACGTATCCGTCGTCGCCGTTCTTCGTCACCACCTTCCAGCGCACGGCGTAGCCCTTCTGCCCGGCGACCGTGACGGCCCCGGACCTGAGCTCCTCGTGCGAGGTGATCCCGCCGTAGACCTTCTCGCCGTACGACTCCTCGGCGTTGGCCTTGATGTCGGCCTCCGCCGCGGCCTTCGCCGTGGTCGCCTCGATCTTCAGGGCCTGTGCCGGTGCGGAGGACACTCCGCCGCGCACGCACGTATCCGACTCGCTGCCGGGGCAGGCGTACTCGCCGGTCTGCACCCCTGCGCCGATCGGCCCGGACCGGCCGGTCCAGCCGTCGGGTACGGGGATGCTGATGCCGCTGGCCGCGTCGGTGGCGTACCCGTCCTCCGTCTGCGGCATCTGCTCGTCGGGGTTCTGTCCGCCGCCGTCCTGCCCGCCGTCCTGCCCGCCGTCCTGTCCGCCTCCTCCCGGGGCGCCCGGGAGGCGAGGGCTGTTCGAGGGGGCGGGGGCCGAGTCGGACGAGCCTGCGCGGTCGTCGGAGCTGTTGCCCAGCAGATACGCTCCGCCGCCGACGGCCGCGAGTACGACGACGGCGGCGGCGATGCCCGCGCCGATGCGTATGCGACGGCGCCGGACCGTCGCGGGAGGTATCCGGAGTTGGTCGGTCCAGCGGCTCCCGTCCCACCAGCGTTCCTGAAGGGGGCCGATTCCTGAGTGCCCGGGGTCTGGATGCCAGCCGGGCGGGGTCGTCTGGGTCACGAGAGCACCGTAGGGGCACTGGGTGAGAATCCTATGAAACGCACAGCGTGGCCGTGGTCACGTCCCAGGGGCGCCGTGCCGGCCGGGACGCCTCGGCGATCCCGGACACCGCGCTCGCCGTACCCCCGAACAGCTCGCGCCTCAGAAGTCGTTCATCGCCCACGGCCACCGCGAACTGCCGGTGGCGGGGCCGGGTTCCGGCACTTCTGTCAGGGTTCGATCAGCCCGGCCCGGATCGCGTACCGGGTGAGTTCCAGACGGTCGCGGAGCCCCAGCTTCTGCAGCAGATTGGCTCGGTGCCGCTCGACCGTCTTGACGCTGATCACCAGCATGCCCGCGATCTCCTTCGACGAGTGGCCCTCGGCGACCAGCTTGAGGATCTCCTCCTCGCGCTCGGTGATCGCCCGGTCCGGTACGTCGCCGCCGTCCCTGACCCGGTCCAGATAGTTCCGGATGAGGGCGGTGACGGCGCCCGGATAGAGGAACGGCTCGTCGCGCATGGCCGCGCGGCACGCCTCGACGAGGTCGCGGTCGGCGACGGACTTCAGCACGAAGCCCGAGGCGCCGGCCTTCAGGGCCTCGAAGAAGTACTGCTCGTTGTCGTACATGGTGAGCATGAGGATGCGCAGCCCCGGCATCACCCGGGACAGCTCGCGGGCGGCCTGAAGGCCCGTCAGGCGAGGCATGGCGATGTCCAGGACGGCCAGGTCCGGGCGCTCCGCGCGCGCCATCTCGATGGCCTCGGCGCCGTCGCCCGCCTCGGCGACGACCTGTAGGTCCGGTTCACCGTCGAGGATCAGCCGCACGCCCCGGCGGACCAGCGCGTGGTCGTCGGCGAGCAGGATGCGGGTCCTCCTGGAACCGGCGGGGGAGTGGGGCATGGTCAGGCGTCTCCGTTCCGTACGGGCACGTCGAGGCGCACATCGGTGCCGCCCGTCGCACCGCTGCCGAAGGTGAGTGTGGCGCCGATGAGCAGGGCGCGTTCACGCATGCCCCGCCGGCCCGCGCCCTCAGGGGTCCCGTCGAGGCCGCGGCCGTCGTCGCGGACGCGCAGCTCCACCCCGGCGGGACTGCGGCGCAGGGAGAGTTCGAGCAGGGTGGCCCGGGCGTGCCGGACGGTGTTCGTGACCGCTTCCTGGGCGATGCGGTACACGACGAGTTCCGCCTCCTCGCCGAGCGGAGGCAGGTCCTTCTCCAGCCGCCGCCGGATCCGCAGCCCCGCCGGCGTCGGTGTCTCGGTGGTCAGGGCCGTCAGCGCGCTGACCAGCCCCAGCTCCTCCAGCACCCCGGGGCGCAGCCGCCGTGCGATCCGGCGGATCTCGTCCAGGCTGCCCCGGGTGATCTCCTGGACCTGGGCCAGCTCCGTGCGCAGGGATTCCGGGGCGTGTGCGGTGACCCGTTTCAGCTCCAGCAGGACCGCGGTGAGGGTCTGGCCCACCTCGTCGTGCAACTCCTGCGCGACCCTTCGGCGTTCGGCCTCCTGTGCTCCGAGGGCGCGTGCGTTGCTCGTGGCCCGCTCCGCCTCCAGACGGTCGAGCATGCTGTTGAACGTCTCGATCAGGGCGGCCACTTCTCCTTCCCCGGCGACCTCCGGGCGGGGCCGCGGGCTCAGCAGGTCGGTGGTCGTCATCGCCCGGGTGACCCGTTGCAGTGGCGCGAGCCCCAGCCGCAGGAGCAGTGCGTTCGCGCCGAGCATCAGGGCCATGCCGCCGGCCAGGATCAGTGCCTCGGTCAGCACCACCGGGGCCGAGACGGTGATCGGGCCGAGCAGCAGCAGGGCTCCGGCCGCGACCAGGACAGCGGCGTTGAGCAGGAAGATGCGCCAGAACAGGGACAAGACCGCACGGCCTCCTTCGATCGGGTCGCGGGCGGGCGACTGTCTCCACTATCGCCGGTCGGGCGCCGTGCACGGCCCCGCGCCCGGCCCGCGGCCGCGTCTGCATGGCGGACCCCCTCGAAGATGGGTGCCGACCCCGATGTCCCGCGCCCCCGCCCGCGGCGACGATGGATCGGAACCCGACGAGTTCCGATCAGGGAGGGAGTCAGAATGCCCCAGCACGACGAGCGGCCGCGCGGTCACGAGGACCGGCTCCGCCATGACGACCCCGAACGCGCGAGCGCCCCGCGCGGACACCGCCCAGGCCCGAAGTGGCTGTGGCTCGCCGTCGGAATCGTCGGCCTGGCAGCCGGCATCGTCATGGGCCACGGTCTGCTCATCGCCGCCGGCCTGGTGGTGGCCGGGATGGCCGGCCAGCTCCTCGACCCGCAGCGGAGCAACCACCGGAACAGGGTGCCGCGCCCCCGTTGAGCCACCTCGGGGCTTTGGTCCGACCACACGTCCTGTGTGACATAGTCGGAGCATGAGTATCGCCCGGAGCAGGGAGTAGCGGATGCCCGTCGAGTGGCAACCCGTACGGCAGTCCCGCACCCACGAGCTCGTGCTCCAGAGCATCGAGGAGCGGGTCTTCGCCGGAGAGCTCAAAGCGGGCGACCGCCTTCCGCCCGAGCGGGAGCTCGCGCCGGTGCTCGGCGTCAGCCGGTCCGCGCTGCGCGAGGCGCTCAGGGTGCTGGAGACCATCGGCGTGCTGACCGCCCAGCCCGGCCGCGGTCCGGACTCCGGGGCGCGCATCGTCCGCAACCCCGACGACGCCTTGGGCCGTCTGCTTCGCCTCCACTTCGCGCTCGGCAGCTACAGCCTGCACGACGTCCTGGAGGCACGTGTCGTCCTGGAGCGGTCGAGCTGGGAGGCCGCCGCGCGTCACGCGCGGGCCGAGGACCTCGAAGCGGCGGGAGAGCTCGTCCGGCGCATGGGGGAGCCGGACGTGGGTGTGGCCGAATTCAACGACCTCGACACCCGTTTCCACGTGCTGATCGCCGGGAGCTCGGGCAACGCGCTCACCTCCACGCTCACCTCGGCGGTGCGCGAGTCCGTCCGCCCGCTGATCCTGCGGGCGCTGGAGGAGACCGACGACTGGCCGGCGACGGCGGCCGCCCTCAACACCCAGCACGCGCACCTGCTCCGACTGGTGCGCGAGGGGCGGGGCTACGAGGCTGCCGACCTGGTCGAGGAGCACATCAGGGGCCTCCACGGAACGCTGGTCGACGAGAACGGCGCCCGCTAGAGGGGGTCGCCTGCGAGGAACGGGAGCGGGGCCGGTGCGTACGCACCGGCCCCCCCCCCCGGGCGGTGAGCCACCCCCGGGCCGGGCCCCCCGCGGACCCAAAACGGCCCAGG